>CAVSNL010000069.1:0-39621 GCA_963729285.1 uncultured Acidobacteriota bacterium | reverse complement strand
GATCTGCCCCAACTCGATGTCGTCGGTGAAACCCGTCATCAGCGAGGGCTGCATGCTCGTGCGCCCGAGGTATCCGGCGCTGAATCGCGGGAAAAAAAAAAACAACGCGCCGCCCATGAGGATGGCGCCCGCCGCGACGCTCAGCGCCGCAAGAATCAGTGCGCGCGCTAGCTGGCGTTCCTGCGCGGGCTGCGCAAACGGCGGCACCACCGCGCCTTTTCCGCCTCGCCGCATCTCCATGCCCACAAATGTGGCCACGCCGAACAACAGAAAAATGAAGAAGAGAACCAGGAACGAGGTATCGACGGTCAAAATCGCCGCCGCCAGAATTGCGGAGAACGCCAAAATGGCAAGAAAAAAGGCGTCGCGGTCGGTGGCCGCGCTGTACAAGCGCACCAGCATCACGAACAGCAGAAAATGCACCGCGCCCAGCAGCGCCGCAAAAAGCGAGGGGTTTGTTGAGGTCGCGACGAACGCGCGCGAGAAGAAAAGAATGTCGAAGGGGAAAATAACCAGGTAAGAGACCACCAGCACCGTGGCGGTGCGATGCGACAACTCGATCGGTTTCCGCCGCCACCAGCGAAACCCTTTGTAAGTCATCGCCAGGGTCGCAGCAACGCAGCTCAAAGGATCGAGCTTGCCAGTCGCGATCAGCGTTGCGATCGAGCTGCCAACGAACAGCAGCAACGATCCCTGAAAAAATCGCTCAGCGGGCAACGCCGGAACGCGCACCGATGTGGCTACGGAGGCCATCGTGGAACCTCCATGTTACCACCCGCTCGCGCGTCCTCCGGGAAGGTCTGCCCGAAACGATAATGCCGTTACAGGTAAACTCCAAACCGATCGACCCGTCCAATGCGGGCTGTTGTAGCGGCCGCTTTCCGAAGCGGGCGCCTTTGACTGCCTTCGCTAGCCAGCCACCTGCGCGATCTTTCGCGTGAGATTCGAGACCGCCAGAGTCGAACGCGCAACCAATTCCGAGAGCAGCACGACCTTTGTCCCCGCAATTCGCGGCAGCCGGGAGAGAACCACCCGATACGGCAAAATCTTGATCGCTCGATAAGTAACCGTGTGGCGCGCACGCGACAACGGTTCAAAGCGCAGCTTGGAGTTCCGCGCCGCGCGAACGCCTAGCTCAACCAGGAACTCCCGCAATTCCAAGGCGGCATCGTTCCGCACCGAGACTGTGGGGAAATGCCACATCTTCGACACCAGCGCGGCAACATCTTCGTGAGCGCCGATTTTCGGCGTCCCGTGCTTCCTCGGCGTTTGCGGCGGCGGAAGCAACAGCGTTCGACCGTGCCCATCCAGCAACACCGCGGCGGCGAGCGTGACCTCCACGGTCGCGCGCTTCTTGCGTTTTTCCGGAATAATGTCAGCCAAACCGAGGCGCCGCGCGCGGCAAAACTCCGCAACCGGACACAGTAAGCATTGCGGCGCGCGCGGCGTGCAGACCATCGCCCCAAGCTCCATCATGGCCTCGTTCCAATCACTCGGTGATTTCGGATCGAGCAGCTTGTCCGCGGATTTCTGCAGACTTCTGCCAACGTCCGTTCTCGCGCAAATCTCCCTGTATCGCATCCAACCGCGCGAGCACGCGCGCCACGTTTCCATCCAGCACGGCGTGTTTCGCCCCGAACGCGATGCTCAAAATCGCAGCCGCGGTATAGCTTCCGATGCCCGGCAGCGCCAGCGCTTCGTCTACGGTTCGCGGAAACTGGCCGCCGTGTCTCGCAATGATCTGCTGCGCTGCCCGCTGCAAATTCCGCGCGCGGCTGTAGTAACCGAGGCCCGACCACAGCCGCAGCACTTCCTCCTCCGGCGCTTCCGCAAGCGCACGAATATCCGGGAATCGTTCAAGAAAGCGCTCGTAGTAGGGAATTACGGCCGCAACGCGCGTCTGCTGCAACATGATTTCCGACAGCCAGATGCGATACGGATCTTTGTTGAGCCGCCAAGGCAGCTCGCGCCGATATTTGCGGAACCAGCCCAGCAGTCGTTTCCGAATTTCGGCGAGATCACGGCTTTCAGGCATCGCGACGCGCTATTCTCGCACGAATGCGCCCCGCAGAATCGTCTAGCGCAAGGCGAATTCCGCGTAGCCCTGCCGATGCGAGGTGCCGTTGTAGCGGCCGCTTTCCGAAGCGGGCGTTTTTGACTTGAGCTCCGAAGAACGACCTTAGCGGGTTTTCATTGCAAGAAATCCAGTTCAACCAAATACGTTGTCTGAAGCGCGCGTGCTTTCCTCACCTCTACGCAAGCAAGTCGTCGAGGAACACAACGTACGAGGAATGCCACAACGTCGCGGGAATGGAGCCGCGCGGCTGGCTGGTCACGATCACCTTGAACAGATCCGGCGACGCGGCGAGATCACGGAGTAGTTCGTGCTCGGGATCGGGCGGCAACGGCTGGGCCAGTGCGAGGTGGCGCAGGATGGCGAAAATATTTTCTTCCGCGGTCGCCAAAGAAGTTTCCAGCCCAGCGCTGCGGAATTGCAACTGCGCGTTGCGCTCGAAAAAATGCCACGCGATGCTGGCGCACAAAGTCACGGCACGCTCGAAACGTTCCGAAGCGCTGGCGGATGCGGCCGCATTCACGCCGCTGATGGGATCGGAAACGTGAGGATCCAGCACCAGCAAAACCCGGCAGTCGTCTTCGCGCGTGAACTCCCGCACCATCAGCGATCCCGACCGGGCCGACGCTTTCCAGTGCACGTGGCGGGCGCTGTCGGTGGGCACGTAACCTCGCAATGCATACAAATCGTGGCCGCCGCCTTTGCTCAAACTTTCGAGGGCTCCCTGCAGCGCGGGTAATATTTCAAAGAGATCCTGCGATGGCTCGACGGAGGGATAGACGATTGCTTCGGTGCGCAACTCCACGCGCCGCGCTTTCTGCAAGAAGCCAAATGGAAAACGCGTGACGATGCGGAAGGCGTCCTGACGATACGCTCCTCGGCGCGCAAACGTTATCGGGACGCTTTGCTGCATGCGCTCGCGCTTTGGCACGTAGGGAAAGTAGACTGGTGTTTCGAGCAGTGCGGCGGCCGGCGATTTCTTGGTGGTTACAGCTTCCACGCGCAGCGAAAACGACGGCAACGTCAATTTTTCATTTTCCAGCTCGACCTGGGCGCGCACCGCCTGGCCCGCGAAGATGTGCTCGGGCAATTGCAGGCGCATCCCGATGCCTGTCAGCGTGATGGTGGACAAGATGCCGGACATCAGAATGATGGCGATCAGGCTGGCGAGAATCAAAAACAGCAGGTTGTTGCCGGTGTTGAGCGCGGCCAGCGCCACGATGATAATGCCGCCGATGTAGATCCAGCCTTCGCGCGTGATCTTGTACTCCATCTTGTAACCGATCCAGCGCAGCGGCGTGCGTTTCGCGAGGATCGGCACCAGCGTAATAGCGACCCAGCCGGCGACCAGGAGCGCAGCAACTGCGGCCGCGATGGATAAGCCCGAGTGGCCGACTTCCGCCGCAGCTCCGGAGTACAGAGCGAGCATGAGCGCCACGCCTAAGGCGGCAATCGAGAGAAAGAAAGCGCGCACGCCGGGGCGGTCGGCTTTAGCCCAGAGCTGCGCGATGGTGGAGTTTACGCGCACGAAGTTTCGCAGCTGGCGGAATGCGGGACGAGCCTGTTCCCGGAGGGCTTCCGCGTCTGAGGGAATTGTGCTGGCTTTGAGTTTGTTGATTCCGGTGGCACAGCCATTCCTGGCTGTGCGCTCGCGCTACTCTCGCCGTTCTTCATAGTTTGTTCATAGGGGGATGCGCACGGATTCAACGATGTCGCGCAGCACTGCTTCGGTTGTTTCCGATTTCTTTTGCAGCGAGGCGTGCCGCGAACTGGCCACCACGCGGTGTGAAAACACCGCCACCGCGAGCTGCTTGAAGTCGTCGGGCAGACAGAAGTCGCGTCCATCGAGAAACGCGCGGGCCTGCGCCGCGCGTTGCAACATCAACGTGCCGCGGGGAGAAACGCCCAGAGAAAGTTGTTCGCTGTGGCGCGTGCGCGTGACGATCTCCAGCGCGTAGTCGTGCAGACTGGAATCGACTTTCACCTGCGCCACCGAGTTCTGCATGGCCAACACGTCTTCGACGTCGGCGACCGGCTCAAGCGACTGCACCGGGTCTTCGCCAACGCGCTTGCGCAAAATTTCGCGCTCCGTTTCGTGCGATGGATAGCCCATGCGGATGCGCATCAGAAAGCGGTCGAGCTGTGATTCCGGCAGAGGATAGGTGCCGTGATGCTCAACGGGATTTTGCGTGGCGATCACCAGGAAAGGCTGCGGCAGGGGCAGGGTTTTGCCGTCTACGGTCACTTGCGCTTCGTTCATGGCTTCCAGAAGAGCGGACTGCGTGCGCGGCGTGGTGCGATTGATTTCATCGGCCAGCACGACATTGGCGAAAATCGGACCGGAGCGAAATTCAAACTCGCGCGTTTCCGGGTTGTAGACACTCACACCGAGCACATCGCTGGGCAGCAGGTCGGAAGTGAACTGGATGCGCTGAAACGTGCAGTGAAACGATTTGGCGAGAGCCTGGGCCAGCGTGGTCTTGCCGACGCCAGGCACATCCTCGATCAACAAGTGTCCGCGCGCCAGCAAAGTGATCAGCGACAACTGGATCGCTTCTTCCTTGCCGTAAATGGCGCGCGCGATGGAGCGTTGCAGCTGCGTTACGATTTGAGAGGTAACCGCCGTCATGGTTGAAAACCCGGGCCCTTCCTGCTACAACTAGTTCGACGCCTCGCCTAAGGCGCGAGTTCCCCAAACTCGCAGCCGAAAGCGAAAAATACGGGCGACTAGCTCAGTTGGTTAGAGCGCTCCCCTCACACGGGAGAGGTCAAAGGTTCAAGTCCTTTGTCGCCCACCATCCATTTTGGCATCGTTTCTCTCTGGATGTCGCGAAGCTAAAGTCTGGTTGTGCTCAACGCAACCCTTTCAGTTCGACTTCGCTGACCGTTTTTTCGGCAGATATGTCTTTCTTAACTTCACCACAAAGGTCAATACGATCGCCATGTTTAGAATTCCCGCAGGCGCGAGATACTGGGGCGGTAGTTTTCGGGCATACTGAACCGCAATCAGCATCGCGACGAAATACAAGCCTGCTCCTAGCCACAGGACACGGGTGCTCTTCTGGTCAGCATCAGGCGATACGCTTGCGCTGACCACGACGGCGTCCACTTGGGCTCGGCTTTCTAGTCTCTTGTAGACTCGCCTGATGGCCACAACGAAGGTCGTAAATATAGCTCCGTTGAGGAGAGTGCCCAACACTATCGTCAGTACAGGAAGTTCTCCAACGTAGCGCAGGCCATTTAGAAGGATCAGGAAATACAGGCCAGCGCCGCCCCACAATGCCCAGAGCCTTCGGCGGTCGGTCTTACTCATAGCCCGAACAGTCATTGGGACGCGTTCCTTGACTTGCCACTTGAGGGGGCAGCAAAACGCCTTGGAAAAGCAGTGATGGTCCTCAAGTGTTCAAAAGTGGCACTGGATGGGCCACCATCCCCAACCAAGTCTCTCATTAACTCCGTATATGCCTGAAAGAAATGCGGGTTAGCTGTGTTCAAAAAGCCTTTTGTGTCGGACCCGCGCGGACACTCCGGTACAACCGTGTGTCGCGGACCGCACGCCTGATGACAGTGATATACTTCCGCCGCTCCCCCGGCACCGTCAGGCAGCAGTTTAGCGGCTCGCCATGGAAAAGTACGATCTCATCGTCATCGGCTCCGGCCCCGCGGGCCAGCGCGCCGCCATCCAGGCAGCGAAATTCGGCAAACATGTAGCACTGGTCGAGAAGCTGGAGGTCGTCGGCGGAGTCGCCATCAACACCGGAACGATCCCCAGCAAGACGATCCGCGAAGCGGTCCTGCATCTGTCCGGCTTTTACTACCAGAACATTTACGGCGTCAACTATCGCGTGAAGGAACAGATCACCATGGCCGATCTTTCCTTTCGCGCGCAGCATGTCATTAAGACCGAAATCGACGTCATTCGCGCGCAGCTTTCGCGCAACGGCATCGAAATCTTTACCGGAACCGCCAGCTTTCTCGATCCGTGTCACATCCGCGTGGTCGGCTCGCGCAACCAATCCGAGTACGAAGCCGCCAACACCATCATCGCCACGGGAACCAAGGCCGCCACTTCCGCGCTGGTGCCCTTCAACAACCGCACCATCATCAATAGCGATCAAATTCTCGGCATGCCACAGATTCCCAAGACCCTCATCGTCGTCGGAGGCGGAGTCATCGGCCTCGAATATACCTGCATGTTTGCCACCCTCGGTGTTCGCGTCACGCTCATCGAAAAGCGCCCGCGCCTGCTGGAGTTCGCCGATTCCGAGATGGTCGAGGCGCTCTGCTACCACCTGCGCGACCGCAGAGTCACCCTGCGCCTTAACGAAGAAGTCGAGAGCGTCGAAGAAACCCCGGAAAACGGCGTTGCCGCCGTTCTCAAGAGTAAGAAGAAAGTTTCCGGCGACGCGCTGCTCTACTCCGTGGGCCGCCAGGGAAACATCGAGGACCTTAACCTCGCCGCCGCGGGCCTCACCGCCGACGCGCGAGGCCGCATCCCCGTCGATGACCACTATCGCACGCAGCAGCCGCACATCTTCGCCGTCGGCGACGTCATCGGGTTCCCCAGTCTCGGCTCCGTTTCCATGGAGCAAGGCCGCATGGCCGCCGCCAATGCGTTCGGCATTCCCATCCATTCCAATCGCGCGAACTATCCCTACGGCATCTACACGATCCCGGAGATCTCGTTCGTCGGCAAAACCGAAGAGCAGCTTACCGAGGAGGGCGTGCCGTATGAAGTCGGCATCGCCTTTTTCCGCGAGATCGCCCGCGGCCAGATTCGCGGGGACACCACCGGCCGGCTGAAACTCATTTTCAATCCGGACTCAAAAGAGCTTCTCGGCGTGCACATCGTCGGAGAAGGCGCTTGCGAACTTATTCATATCGGTCAAGCAATCTTTGCGTCGAAAGGCACCGTCGAGTATTTCGCCGAGGCCGTTTTCAATTATCCGACGCTCGCCGAATGCTATAAGGCCGCCGCCTTCAACGGCTTGAACAAACTGAGGTAAAGAATGCGCAGGACAATCGGCGTACTGGTGATGGAACACATCGCGGTGGGGCTCGTCGAAGACAACAAGGTTGTCGGCCCGCTTGGCGTCTATCCGCAAGGGGCGCTGGATGTCCTCGCCGGGATGCCTGCGGAGAGCATCGGGGACTGCATCAAGGAGCAAATCGAAAGCGTCGCCAAGGGAGAAAAGATCGACGCGATCGGCTTGGGTTTCCCGGGGGTCATCCGCCACGGCGTGGTGGAAGACTCTCCCAATCTCCAGCAAGTGAAAGGCTTCCATCTCGAGGCGGCGTTATCTTCCGCTGCTGGCTCGAGTCACGCATCTGTGCCGGTTCGGATTTTCAACGACGCCGACGCCATGGCGCGGGCATAGCGGCGGCGCGTTACAAGCTTCATAGACTCATTCGTGTGTGGACCCTCGGCAACGGCATTGGCTTCGGCCGCTATCCTTGGACCGAAGGAGTTTGGGAAGGCGGCCACTCCGTGGTGACGCTGGACCCCAAAGAAAATCTCTGTGGCTGCGGCGGCCGTGGCCACCTGGAGGGCATCCTCGGGCATCGCTCTATGCGGATGCGCTTTCTGGATCTGGAGCCCGAAGAGGTTTTCGCGAACGCCGCCGACGGGGACGCGCGTTGCTCCGAATTTCTGACCTTGTGCCACCGCGCATTGGCTGCGGCCACCGCTACCAGCATCCACATGGAGGGACCGGGGCAGTTCTACATCACGGGCCCCAACGCCAAGTTCATCGACATCGGTTTGCTCGACCGCTTTGTGCACGAAATGGTGAAGATGAGCCCGCTGCAAGGCAGCCGCTTCGAGGTCATTCCCACCAGCGACGAGGTCGGTGTCATCGGTGCCGCCGTCAACGCCGAGCGCGCTGTGTTCAACTCCTCGGCAAAACCAAACAGCTTACCGAGGAGGGCGTGCCGTATGAAGTCGGCATCGCCTTTTTCCGCGAGATCGCCCGCGGCCAGATTCGCGGGGACACCACCGGCCGGCTGAAACTCATTTTCAATCCGGACTCAAAAGAGCTTCTCGGCGTACACATCGTTGGAGAAGGCGCTTGCGAACTTATTCATATCGGTCAAGCAATCTTTGCGTCGAAAGGCACCGTCGAGTATTTCGCCGAAGCCGTTTTCAATTATCCGACGCTCGCCGAATGCTATAAGGCCGCCGCCTTCAACGGATTGAACAAACTGAGGTAAAGAATGCGCAGGACAATCGGCGTACTGGTGATGGAGCACATCGCGGTGGGGCTCGTCGAAGACAACAAGGTTGTCGGCCCGCTTGCCGTGTATCCGCAAGGGGTGCTGGATGTCCTCGCCGGGATGCCTGCGGAGAGCATCGGGGACTGCATCAAGGAGCAAATCGAAAGCGTCGCCAAGGGGGAAAAGATCGACGCCATCGGCTTGGGTTTCCCGGGGGTCATCCGCCACGGCGTGGTGGAGGATTCTCCCCAATCTCCAGCAAGTGAAAGGCTTCCATCTCCAGGCGGCATTGTCTTCCGCTGCTGGTTCGGGGCACGCATCGGTACCGGTTCGGATTTTCAACGACGCCGACGCCATGGCTGCGGGCATCGCGGCGGCGCGTTACAAGCTTCATAGACTCATTCGTGTGTGGACCCTCGGCAACGGCATCGGCTTCGGTCGCTATCCTTGGACCGAAGGAGTTTGGGAAGGTGGCCACTCCGTGGTGACGCTGGATCCCAAAGAAAATCTCTGTGGCTGCGGCGGCCGTGGCCACCTTGAGGGCATTCTCGGGCACCGCTCTATGCGGATGCGCTTTCTGGATCTCGAGCCCGAAGAGGTTTTCGCGAACGCCGCGGAGGGGGACGCGCGTTGCTCCGAATTTCTGACCCTCTGCCACCGCGCGCTGGCCGCGGCCACCGCTACCAGCATCCACATGGAGGGTCCGGGGCAGTTCTACATCACCGGCCCCAACGCTAAGTTCATCGACATCGGTTTGCTCGACCGCTTTGTCCACGAAATGGTGAAGATGAGCCCGCTGCAAGGCAGCCGCTTCGAAGTCATTCCCACCAGCGACGAGGTCGGTGTCATCGGTGCTGCCGTCAACGCCGAGCGCGCTGTGTTCAACTCCTGAGCCATCTCGATTCGTGTTGCTCCCCCGAACGCCAGCGAGCGGAGAACCCCGGCCTTTCTGTCTAATCAGTGTGTCGGCAAAACCGTAGAGCAGCTTACCGAGAGGCGTGCCCTATGAAGTCGGCATCGCCTTTTTCCGCGAGATCGCCCGCGGCCAGATTCGCGGCGACACCACCGGCCGGCTGAAACTCATTTTCAATCCGGACTCAAAAGAGCTTCTCGGCGTGCACATCGTTGGAGAAGGCGCTTGCGAACTTATTCATATCGGTCAGGCAATCTTTGCGTCCAAAGGCACCGTCGAGTATTTCGCCGAAGCCGTTTTCAATTATCCGACGCTCGCCGAATGCTATAAGGCCGCCGCCTTCAACGGCTTGAACAAACTGAGGTAAAGAATGCGCAGGACAATCGGCGTACTGGTGATGGAACACATCGCGGTGGGGCTCGTCGAAGACAACAAGGTTGTCGGCCCGCTTGGCGTGTATCCGCAAGGGGCGCTCGATGTCCTCGCCGGGATGCCTGCGGAGAGCATCGGGGACTGCATCAAGGAGCAAATCGAGATCGTCGCCAAGGGAGAAAAGATCGACGCCATCGGCTTGGGTTTCCCGGGGGTCATCCGCCACGGCGTGGTGGAGGACTCTCCCAATCTCCAGCAAGTGAAAGGCTTCCATCTCCAGGCGGCGTTGTCTTCCGCTGCCAATTCGGGTCACGCATCGGTGCCGGTTCGGATTTTCAACGACGCCGACGCCATGGCCGCGGGCATAGCGGCGGCGCGTTACAAGCTTCATAGACTCATTCGTGTGTGGACCCTCGGCAACGGCATTGGCTTCGGCCGCTATCCTTGGACCGAAGGAGTTTGGGAAGGCGGCCACTCCGTGGTGACGCTGGACCCCAAAGAAAATCTCTGTGGCTGCGGCGGCCGTGGCCACCTGGAGGGCATCCTCGGGCACCGCTCTATGCGGATGCGCTTTCTGGATCTGGAGCCCGAAGAGGTTTTCGCGAACGCCGCCGACGGGGACGCGCGTTGCTCCGAATTTCTGACCCTGTGCCACCGCGCGTTGGCCGCGGCCACCGCTACCAGCATCCACATGGAGGGTCCGGGGCAGTTCTACATCACGGGCCCCAACTCCAAGTTCATCGACATCGGTTTGCTCGACCGCTTTGTGCACGAAATGGTGAAGATGAGCCCGCTGCAAGGCAGCCGCTTCGAGGTCATTCCCACCAGCGACGAGGTCGGTGTCATCGGTGCCGCCGTCAACGCCGAGCGCGCTGTGTTCAACTCCTGAGCTAGCTCGATTTGTGTTGCTCTCCCGAATGCCGGCGAGCGGAGAACCCCGGCCATCTGTGTCTAGTCAGTGTGTCTAATCAGTGTTTGCTTAGTTGACCCATGCCTTGAAGATCGGCGTTTCTGGGCCTCGGGAGCCGCCGCTTCTGCCTGACTTTGGGTCGGACCAGGTCCTCCAGTTTTCCTTTTCAAAGAACTGCACGAGGATCCTTGGGGTCTGCGACGCGCGATGGAAGGTTCGGAGGTCGACGACGATTGCGTCTTGCTCGCCTTTGTCGAGCACCCCGTAGATGAAGACGCGTGTAGTAGGTCCTGAGCAACGGAAAATGAACGCCCAAGTCACAGGAAACTGCTGGACTGCCTGGTTCGGAGACCGACGGCGGAAGCCGGTGTCTGAGGTCACGGCGGACACGACTGCCTGGCACCCCGACAGATTCTCGCTATCGCTGGCGGTCGCCGAGATGAAGGTGTACGCATAGGCCACCAGGAAACCGCCTAGCAACCAGACAATCGGGGCCCACCGGCGTTTGCGCATTTGCGCAGCGGATTCCGAGCCAAAGTTGGGTACATCCTTCATCGTGTCTGTTGTTCCGGTTGCTGCGGGGGCGCTCGGGGAGTTTCGGCCGGCGCCTCCCATGAGACGAACGCGGAATTTGTTTGGTTTCTGCGCGTGGCTGGCAGTCGGCAGTAAGTGGCATCGCCCGCCAGTTGGGGAATCTCGGACTGTTGTAGACTGCTGGAGCCGCGTTTCAAGGCGGTCGCGAGCCATTTTATGTCTACCATTTTGCGCACCATTGAATTTCTTGCTCTTGGTTTGTGGCTGGGGAGTGATGTGTTTCTTAGTTTTGTGGTGGCGCCGGGGGCGTTTCGGATCCTGGCTAGCCGGGATCAGGCTGGGGCTATGGTGGGGTATGGGCTTTGGTGGATGCACATGATTGGGGTGGTTTGCGGGATTGCGATCCTGGTGTCGCGGCTTACCCGGACGCGGGCGTTTTCGGGGTTGGTGGCGCCTGCGGGGCTCTGCGTTTTGGTCATGATTGGGTTGACCGTTGTGTCGCAGCATGCGGTTAGCCCCAGGATGGCGGCGCTGCGGGTGCAGATGGGGTCGATTCAGGCTACGGCGGCGGATAGTCCGTTGCTGGCGGAGTTCAGCCGGTGGCATCGGGTCTCTGTGTCGCTGGAGAGTGGCGTTTTGCTGGCTGGATTTTTGGCACTGTATTTTATGGTCAGAGAATTTGGCGCTTAGCGCAGAGGGCTTGAGCGGTAGCTGTGGCAGTACCTTTCGAGGCACCCCCCTCCCCCGGTTTTTCGTAAGTATTCATTCTAGAGATAGTTAAAGTCGTTTGGAATCAACACTTGTGGAAGTGTTCATTTTAAAGGAGGTTGCATTCTGTTGGTGCGAGACTCCTATGGGTAGAGTCTGACTGCAATATTACCTGAGATCTATTATACCATAAGGTACTCAATTGTCAAGGGAAACTACGATCCTGATGCCCTTGGGTAGGCCCGGTTCTGTGGAGTCTAAACCCGCACCCTTGAAAACCTCAAGGGTGCGGCACCCGACGCCGCGTCTATGCGGAGGTCCGGCAGACTGAGGTCTTGCTCGCGGAACGCGCAAACCTTGCCAACCTATACGCGCTTCCGACGTTGTTTGGCCGGCTTGGTCTTCTGGGGTTTGCGGCGGACCTTTGGGGGGCGGATTTTGTTGGTTATGGCGTAGCCGGCGCGCTCGAACGCTCGCCACATGTACCAGCTGGCTATGGTGCGGTAGGGGCGCCATTGTTCGCCGAAGGCTAACAGTTCTTTCGGCTTGGGCATGTGTTTCTTGCCGTAGGTGACGGACCAGCCCTTCTTTACGCCCAGGTCATGGATCGGTAGAACGTCGGGGCGGCCCAAATTGAAGATCAGGAACATTTCTACGGTCCAGGCGCCTATGCCTCGGACGGAAACCAGGCGCTCGACTAGCTCTTCGTCGGACATTTTGCAGGCGTCTTCGCGGGTGGGGACGATGCCTTCGATCGTTTTCGCGGCCAGGTCTTTCATTGCTAAGACCTTTGCGCCGGAGAGGCCTGCTTTGCGGAGCGTTTGTTTACGGAGCTTTAGCATTTGCTGTGGCGTGGGCGGGTGACCGTTGGTGCCCAGGGCTTTGACGCGGGCAAAGATGGTGGCTGCGGCTTTGCCGGAGATGGATTGGTAGGCTATGGATTCCATTAAGGCTTCGTAGGGGGATTGGGCGGCTTCCATGTCGATTTCGAATTTCGCCATTTCGGCGATGAGCGGGGCTAGTTTTTCGTCTTTCGCGGAGAGGTGCGCCATGGCGGCGGCCAGGTCGAAGGGAAGGGTCGGCGTGGGCGAGGACATGGAACGAAAACGATAGCGCAGGTTGGGCGTGGAGAAAAGAGGTGGGAAGAGAGTAACCGAACGAGAAATCGAATCTAACGCAGAGACGCAGAGGGCGCTGAGATTCGCAGAGAAGAGAAAGGCTTAACACAGAGGGCACAGAGATTGGAGCACAGAGATCACGGAGAGTTTTGAGAGTCGGAAGAGCTTCGGGCCTTCGGGGAACTCGACGGAGAAGATAGAAATTGCGCGGGTGATATACTCTGCGGCGAAAATCGCCTATTGGAGTTGCCTTCTTGGCTGAGAGCACATTGATTTTTCGCGATATCGCCATGGTTTTTGCGGCTGCGCTGGCTTGCGGATTCCTGGCTTGGCGGATGGGGCAGCCGATTTTGTTGGGGTATGTGGTGGCGGGGTTGATTCTTAGCCCGCTGACGCCTGGGCCGCATGTGCATGATGTTCACGTATTTGAGCTGATGGCGGAAGTCGGAGTTGTGCTGCTGATGTTTTCGGTGGGGATCGAGTTTTCGATTCCGGATCTTTTGCGGGTGAAGTGGGTGGCTTTGGTGGGGTCGCCGCTGGGTGTATTGCTGTCGGTGGGGCTTGGCATCGGTGTCGGCTGGCTGATGGGTTGGCCCTTGCTGCAGGGTTTGGCGGTGGGGTGCATCGTTTCGGTGGCCAGCACGATGGTGTTGATGCGGATGCTGATGGACCGTGGCGAGATGGGGACCGAGGCTGGGCGCGTGATGATCGCGCTGACTTTGGTGGAAGACCTGGTGGTGGTGATTCTCACGGTGTTGTTGCCGGGCCTGGGGACGGAGGGCGGGGCGGATTATGGACTGGTCGCGTGGAAAATCTGCAAGGCATTGCTTTTGCTGATTCCCATTGTGGCGGCTGCCTGGAAGTTGATGCCGAAGCTGCTGGCGCGGGTGGAACGGACATGCAACGACGAGATATCGCTGCTGCTGGCGTTGACGATATGCCTGGTCATTGCGGCGCTGACCGAAGCGGTTGGGTTGTCGCTGGCTTTGGGGGCCTTTCTCGGCGGGATGTTTCTGGGGAGTTCGGACTTTGCGAAGAAGCTGGAGCATCAGACGTTGTCGCTGCGGGACGCTTTTGTGGCGGTGTTTTTTGTGTCGGTGGGGATGCTGATCGATCCGCGCACCTGGGCTGCGTCCTGGCAAATTATTCTGGTGCTGGTGGGATTGATTTTGGCGGGGAAGTTCGCGGCATGGTTTGGCGTGGTGCGGCTTTTCAGGTATCCGACATCGACGGCGGGACGCGTGGCGCTGGGGTTGACGCAGATTGGGGAGTTTTCGTTCATCCTGGCGCAGGTGTCGCTGCGAGCGGGGTTGATTACTCCGGCGATCTACAACGCGACGCTGGTGGCGTCGCTGGTGACGATTTTAGCGAACGCGACGCTGTTTAAGATTTTCGTGAAGAAGGCGCCTGCTCAGGTTAAGGCAGTTGCTATAGCGTAGAGAGTAGGACTGGCACGGACGACGCTCGAGGGGGATGATCCCACTGAACTGGGAAACCCAAGATATTCGGTGGCACACGGGCGTGGACGTCGCCGGAGCGAAGAGGGATTCCTCTCTGCGCAGGCCGACGCGTTCACAGGAAGTGAACGCGAAGAAGAGGCGTCGGCCTGCTCCGTTCGGAATGACGGTTGGTTGCTTGAAGTCACGAATGAAGGGGCCAACGGGTTCGCCGGGCTGAAGCCCGGCGCCTACATAGGGGCGGGGGCCGGGCTGGAGGACGGGCCCGAGCGACTTTGATGATTACGGATGCAATGCTAAGTGCGGGCGGCGGAATCGAGGCGAGTTTCGTTCAGGTCCAGCTCACGCTCGAGTTGGCGGAGAACCGCGTCGTTGATGCGGCCTTCGTCGCGGAAGCGGAGCGCGGTGTTGCGTTCGATGCGCAGAAGTTGGCGAGAGAGTTCGACGAATTGGGCGTGATCGTCGGCGTCGATGCCATGGGCGGCGTAGGCTTGACCGGTGATGGCGGCGAGGCGGCGCTTGTAGCGAATGAGGGCATCTTGATAGGCGGCGGCAAGGTGATGGGTGTCCTCTGAGGCCTGGCTGCTCTTGATGTGTTCGAGCGCGGCAATGACCATCGCTCTACGGGCTTCTTTTTCTTCCAGATTGGGCCCGTCCACACCCGCGAGGCCGAAAACGCGGATTAACGGAGGCAACGTCAAGCCTTGCAGGACGAGTGTGACGAGGATGACGCAGAACGTCAGAAAGATCAGCAGATTGCGTTGAGGGAAAGGGCTACCATCGGCGATGACCTCCGGTAACGCCAATGCTGCGGCGAGGGCGATGACGCCGCGCATGCCCGCCCACCCGACGATAAAGACCGCGCGCGGAGGCGGATATTCGGTTTGCTGGTGAAAGATGTGGCGGCGAATCCAGTAGCCGGTGTACGCACCCGGATAGACCCACGCCAAACGAAGCGCGATAACGAGGACGCTGAACGCACCGCCGTAGAGGAGCAAGGTGCGCATCGGATAGTCGTGGATACCTGCGAGCACGAAGGGGAGTTGCAAGCCGATCAGGACGAACACCAGCCCGTTCATCGCAAAAGTGAGCGCACTCCAAAAGCAGATCGCTTGCAGACGCACGCTGGGAGAAAACAATTGTGACTCTCTGCGGCCGAGGTAAAGACCACACGCTACGACGGAGAGAACGGCGGAAGCGTTGGCGGCTTGCGCAGCCAAATAGGCGACGTACGGGACCATGATGCTGAGGACGATTTCGATGGGGCCGTCGTCGAGATAGCGCTCGATGCGTTGAACGACTAAGGCGATGAGCAAGCCAATGGCGATGCCGGCGGCGATGAGGTAGGTTAAGCGAAGAAAACCCCCGATCACCGTTGGAGTGACTCCCTGGACGACCATGGCGACGCCGAATTCGAGAGCGAGGAGACCGGTGGCGTCATTGACCAGGCTTTCGCCTTCCAGGATGTCGACGATTCGTGAAGGCAGACCGACGCGCCTGGCGATGGAGGTAGCGGCGAGGGTGTCGGTGGTAGCGACTACCGCGCCAAGGACAAAGCCAAGCCGAAGATCGAAGTGGGCGAACGAATAGTGGGCGGCTTCGGCAACGCCTAGAGCCGTGAAGCCGACCAGTCCAAAGGCCAGAAAAAGGATGCTGACGATGTTGTAGGAAAAATCGCGCCACGAGGTGAACCAGGCGCCTGCGTAGAGAAGAGGAGGCAGGACGGCGAGAAAGATGATGTCCGGGCTCATGGTGATTTTGGGGATGCCGGGAATGAAGCTGAGGAATAGGCCGGCGATTACGAGGACGATCGGGTAGGGAAGTTGCAGTTTACGGGCGACGGAGGCGAAGACGACGACGAAGAGCAGCAGGAGGAGAAAGACGAGTTCGACGGCGTGGACGCTGCTGCCCTGCATGATTTCTCCTTTACTCGACAAGATACATTAGTTCGGGTGCTCGGTTGAGAAACCCGGGAGAGATTCCTCCACTGCGCGAGCCGACGCGTTCACCCCGCAGAAACATCCGGGGCAGGCGGGAAGTGAACGCGGGAAGAAAAAGTCGGCTCACTTCGGTCGGAATGACGGGTGCGTTGCCTGTTGTTACAAAGGATAGTTGGTCGACACTTTATTGCGTGGATTACGGAGACACAGACAGGAGCGTCTGTGTTGGCGGATGGAAATTTTGGCGAACGGTGTGTGCTAAACTTTCGGGTTTATGCAGACAGGAATTATTGGACTACCACAGGTTGGGAAGACTACGTTGTTCCGGATCCTCACGAAAGCCAGCGTGGAGGGGAAGGCTGGGTCGCAAGGGACGCATGTTGGCGTCGCTAAGGTGCCGGAGCCGCGGCTGCTGGAATTGGCCAAGCTGTACAACCCTAAGAAGATAACCTACGCGACGGTGCAGTATGTGGATTTGGGCGGGATGCAGAAAGAGCGCAACCGCGATGCTTTGGCGCCTTTGCGCGAGGTGGACACGATTGCGCACGTGATTCGGGTTTTTGATGATCCTTCGGTGCCGCATGCCGAGGGAAGTATTGATCCTTTGCGGGATGCTACGAATCTGGAGTTGGAGCTGATCCTTTCGGATCATGACCAGATTACGCGGCGGTTGGAACGCGTGGATAAGGATCTGAAGAAGAAGAGCGAGCCTTTGCTGGTGCTGGAGAAGAATGTTTTGGAGAAGTGCAAAGCTCATTTGGAGGCGGAGAAGCCTTTGCGGGAGTTGGAGTTGACCGCGGATGAGCGCAAGCCGATTGGGGGATTTCTGTTTTTGTCGGCGCGGCCGGTGCTGTATGTGTTGAATGTTGGGGATGACGAGGCCGATAAGCTCGATACCGCTGTGGAGCGGCACAAGTTGGGGGCGCTGGCGGGGAAGCCAAATTCGGCGGTGGTGGCGATTTGCGGAAGACTAGAGGCCGAATTGGCGGAGATGGATGAGAAGGAAGCGGCGGAGTTGCTGGCTTCGTATGGATTGAAGGAGCCGGGGTTGAACCGGCTGATTCGGGCGACTTATGACTTGATGGGATTGATTCAGTTTTTTACGGCTGGGGAGCCGGAGGTGCGGGCTTGGACGATACGCAAGGGTGCGACCGCGGTGAAGGCTGCGGGGGCGATTCATAGCGATATTGAGAAGGGATTTATTCGGGCGGAAGTGGTGAAGTGGAGCGATTTGCTGGCGGCGGGGAGTATTGCGGCGGCGCGGGAGAAGGCGCAGGTGCGGTTGGAGGGGAAGGAATATGTTGTGCAGGAAGGGGATGTGATTTTGTTCCGGCATAGTGGATGAGTTAAATGAAGTAATGAAGTAAAGACGTAATGACGTAACGAAAAAAGACGAAGAAGAAAAGAGAGAACGAGAAAGATTTAACACAGAGGGCACGGAGGTCGGAGCACAGAGGGCACGGAGACGGAGTTGGGCTTGTTTGTGATCGCGGTTGGCGGATACGGGTGGAAGTGGTTTTGTGGGTGCGCAGGCAGGAGTGCCTGTGCTACTTCAGAGGCGCCGGGCTTAAGCCCGGCGCCTACATTTTATGGGGCATGAGCCTGGCATTCCGGACTGGGTTGGCGGCGCTGCTGGGGTTGATGGCGGCGGCGGGGAATTTGATTGGCGGGTACTTTGTCGTTCGCAAGGATTGGTCGCGGAAGTATTTGCAGTATTTTCTGGCGCTAGGCGCTGGGTATATGTTGGCGGTGGCGTTTGTTGAGGTGATCCCGGAGTCGGTGCGGCTTTCTGGTGAGCGGGCTCTTCTTTATGTCCTGATCGGATTTTTCCTCGTACATTTATTCGAGCACACGATTGCGCCTCATTTTCATTTTGGGGAAGAGACGCATAGCGAGGAGGTCCGCCATCACCATGTGCGTTCTACCGTGCTGCTGGGGTTGGGAATTCACACTTTTTTTGATGGCGTAGCGATTGCGGCTGGATTTTTGGTTTCGACGTGGCTGGGCGTGGTGATTTTTGTGGCGGTGTTTTTGCACAAGCTGCCGGAGGGATTTACGGTGGCTTCCGTGGTGCTCGCCAGCGGGATGGGTAAGCGCAACGCTATTCTGGCGGCCGGGTTACTAGGAGTGGCGACGCTGTTGGGAGTCTTGCTGACGAGTGCGCTGCAGGGGCAGCTCAAATATGCTTTGCCGCTTTCCGGCGGGGTGACGCTGTATGTGGCGGCTACGGACTTGCTGCCGGAGGTGAACCGGGAGCCGAACTGGCGGATGGCGCTGTTGGTGTTCGTGGGTGTAGTCAGCCTATTGATAATGGAGCGGTTGTTCCACGTTTGACTTTCGCTTTACATTCGTCTTAGCTTGCGGATTTGGGGATCGGAGTGACGGGTCTAAAGACCCGCCACTACAACAACTTGGGCGGTCCTTTCTACTTGCAACTTCCTGAGAATACATGTGTTTGATAGAGTGTGGCGGCCATGGCCAGGTCGGACGTACAGCTGATGCTGGACGTGAAGGCGGGCGACGAACAGTCGTTCGCGCTTCTGTTGCATCGGTATCGCGGGCCGCTGATTAACTTCCTGTACCGCATGGTGCGGAACCGGGAGCAGGCGGAGGATCTGGCGCAGGAAGTTTTCGTTCGGGTGTATCGGGCACGGGCGGATTACGTGCCTAGCGCGAAATTCACGACCTGGTTGTTCCGGATCGCTACGAACCTGGCGTTGAATTCGGTGCGGGACACGCGGCATCAGCGGATGGAGATTTCTCTGGATGCGCCGTTGACCGCGGATGCCGAGGATGGCGACGAGCGGCCGCTGGATGTTGCGGATAAACATCCGGACATCGAGCAGCATCTGGTGGAGGAAGCGCGGAAGAAGATGATCCGGCATGCGATTGAGAAGTTGCCGGAGAAGCAGCGGGCGGCGGTGCTGCTGCACAAGTATCAGGAGCTGGATTACAACGAGATTGCGAAGATTTTGGAGTGTTCGGAGAGTGCGTTGAAGTCGTTGTTGTTTCGGGCGTATGAGAATTTGCGAGTGGAGTTGGCGCCGTTGGTTGCAGGGCAGACGAAGTAATGGAGCGACGAAGCAAAGAAGTAATGAAGTAAAGAGGTAATGAAGGAAAAGAGTTTGCAGTAGACCAGATGGAAGAAGGATGGGCGTTATGAGTTGCAATCGAATGGAAAACCGGATTCTGCCGTACGTGGATGGGCGCTTGAAAGCGAGCGAGATGCGCGAAGTGGAGACGCATCTGAAGACTTGCGCGGCGTGCCTTCTGCGTGTGAATGAGTTTCGCGCGTTGACGGGCTTGCTGGATGAATTGCCGCAGATCGAGCCTTCGGGCGCGTTTGACGCGCGGGTGCGGGCGCGGGTGGCGGCGGAGCCGGTGAAGCACGCTTGGTGGGAGGCGTTTGCGCCGTCGCTGCGGGTGGTGTTTGCGGCGTCGATGCTGCTGTTGGCGACGGTTTGGCTTGGATTGCGGCCGAATGATTTAGTGATGGGGCCGAATGCGGGTCCGGATCAAGAAGCGCAGGTGGTGGGTGATTTGCCGGTGCTGGAGAATTTCGACGTGCTGTCGAACTTCGATGCGCTGAGTGATTTGCCGCAGCCGGTGCAGAGTGACGACGCGGGAGCGAGCCAGCAGGATACGAACACACAGATGTAGGTGTGATGAACTTTTTATTATGAAATGCAGGGGCAAACTCGGTGGATGGTGGTGTGGGCTGGGCTCACCGTGGCGATGGCCTTGCCGGCCGCGGCGGCGCAGCACCGTCCGCCCTCAGACACCGCCGGCGCATCCTGCACCTGCCGGTAACGCGGGGCATAACAACGCGAGGAACGATCGTCCGCCGAACGCGGGCAATGCGCAGAATGTTCCGCACAACAACGGAAATGAGAATGGAGCGCATGGCGCGACGACACCGCCGAACGTGCAAGAGCGCTGGCGGAACATGACTCCGCAGGAGCGGCAGAGAGTGCTGCAGAACGAGGAGCGTCTGCGGCGTTTGCCGCCGGCTCAGCAGCAAGTGCTGCGGGATCGCGCGCAGGTGTGGAACCGGATGACACCGGAGCAGCGCGAGCACATCCGGACGGATGTGTTGCCGCGTTGGAGACAAATGCCGCCCGATCGTAAGCAGGCGATCCGGCAGAGATTGCGTGTGCTGCAGAATATGCCGGAGTATGCGAGGAACCAGCGGCTGAACGATCCGAATTTTACGCGCGGGATGAGCGAGGAAGATCGGTCGACGCTGCGGGATTTGAGCCACTTGCATGTGGGCGGGGCGATGGAGCCGCCGAATGAGTAGCAGGGGAGGAAGTTGACAGTCGACAGTCGAAAGTCGAAAGTCAGACCCGGACGCGAGTGTGATGAAGTCTCGCCTGCACTGAAACGGCAAAAACCGCACCCTTTGAAAACCAAGGGTGCGGCACCCAGGCAAAGAACCTAAAACCCTCTAAGTAGTGGACATCTTGCCGAGATGGGCGCAGCAGTGCTGCGCCCCTACAAGTAATCGCGAACATTTTTGATCATCGGTACAATTTGGTTTTGTCTTTCTGCTTCGTTTCATTGACACTTTTCCTGCCGCAGGTCATCGTAATTAATTCGTGTTGTGTGCATTCCACGACTGAAGGGGCACCTGCTCGTGTCCACGCGCTTTGGCGCCTTGCGACATCGAAATTTTCAACTGTTTATCGCGGGGCAGCTGGTCTCGTTGATCGGGACATGGATGCAGTCCACGGCGCAGCTTTGGCTCGTATATAAGCTTACGAATTCGGCGGCGTTGCTGGGCGTTTTCGGATTTGCGAACCAGATTCCGATTCTGGTGCTGGCTTCGGTCGGCGGGTACATCGGCGACCGGTACAACCGGCATCTGGGGGTGATCTGGACGCAGACGGCTTCGATGATTCTGGCGTTTACGCTGGCGGCGCTGACGTTTACGCATTTACTTCAAGTGTGGCACCTGATTTTGATCGCGTTCCTGGTGGGCATCGTCAATGCGTTTGATGTGCCGATCCGGCAGGCATTCCTTGTGCAGATGGTTGGTAAGGAGGACTTGGGCAACGCGATCGCTTTGAATTCGTCGATGTTCAACAGCGCACGTGTGATTGGACCGCCGATCGCAGGATTTGTGATTGCGTACGTCCATGAAGGATGGTGTTTCTTTCTGAATGGGTTGAGCTTCGTGGCGGTGATTATCGCGTTGTTGGCTATGCGCATTCCTAAATTTGAGCCGCGGCCGGTGCAGGGTTCGCCGATGCGAAATTTTCTGGAGGGCTTTCGCTACGCCATGAGAGATATGCCAACCCGCTCGGCGCTGCTGCTGCTGAGCGTGTTGAGCTTGTTTGGATTGCAGTATTCGGTGTTTCTGCCGGTTTTTGCGCGGGACGTTTTGCATCACGGGGCCCTCGGATTCTCGGTGCTTTTGAGCACCGCGGGGATTGGCGCGGCGCTGGGCGCTCTGCATTTTGCGACGCGGACTAGTTTTAGGGGTCTAGCGCGGTGGATTGCGGCGATGGCGGTGATTTGCTCGGTGTGCTTGATCGTGTTTTCGGAGTCTCACTTATTTTGGCTGTCGGCGGGGGTTTTGTTTGTAGTGGGATTTGCGGCGACGTCACTAATGGCGGCGACCAACACGACCGTGCAGAATCGGGTGCCGGATGAGTTGCGCGGGCGGGTGATGGCGGTGTACGCGACGATGTTTATGGGCGTGCAGCCGATCGGGTCGCTGATCGCGGGGGGCTTCGCGAAGCATATCGGTGCGCCGCGAACGTTGACGGTATTTGGTGTGATCGTGCTGATGGCAAGTTTGGTTTTTGTGTTTCGGGTGGTGATGAGATTGCGCGCCGCCGAAGTTGCGGTCACGCAGACGGATTAGGCGGGGTTTGGGCGATAGAGCCAATTGGGCTTGGTCAGTGTTGCATCAGCGGGCGGGGCGCTTCGAGGCTCAGCGTAAACAAGCCCCGCCCCTACAGGCCCGTTGAGGGTGGATAGGATGGCGTCGACTTTGGGACGGTTGGGGGACAGCGAGCAGACCGGATCTGTGGCGGCGGCATCGCCGGCTAGCAGGAGGGCTTGGCAGCGGCAGCCGCCGAAGTCGAGGGTGCGGCGGTCGCAGGTCTTGCAGGGGGCTTGCATCCAGTCTTCGCCGCGAAATTTTTGGAACGCCGGCGAAGTCTCCCAGATTTCGCGCAGACTGCTTTCTTTCACATTGGCGAATTCGCAGGCCGGGAATCACTTTAGCGGCGTGGCAGGGGAGTGCGTCGCCGTTTGGCGTGATGAGCATGAGTTTGCGGCCCCAGCCGCCCATGCAGGGTTTGGGATATTTCGCGTAGTAATCGGGGACTACCGATTCGATGCGGATTTTTCCGCGCAGGCGCGCTTCCGCGCTTTTGATTACTTCCAGAGAACGATCTAGTTGGGCTTTTGTGGGGAGCAGGCTTTCGCGATTGGCGAAGGCCCAGCCGTAATACTGCACGTTCGCGAATTCGATGCGGGTGGCGCTCGAGGATTCGGCGATTTGCAGCATTTCTTCGATTTGGTCGATGTTGCGGCGGTGGATTACGAAATTCAGCGTTACCGCGACGCGGACTTTTTTCAGCCATTCGAGGACGCGGAGTTTTTGCGCGTGGGATTTTGTGTTGGAGATTTCCTGGGCGGTTTCTTCGCGGGCGGCTTGGAAGCTGAGTTGGAGGTGGTCCAGGCCGGCTTCGATTAGTTGTGCTAGGCGGGCTTCGTCTAGCGGCATGCCTGAGGTGATCAGGTTTACGTAGAGGCCGGCGGCGCGGGCGGCGCGGATGAGTTCGAGGATGTCTGTGCGGGCTAGCGGTTCGCCTCCGGTGAAGTCGGCTTGCAGGACGCCTAGTTGCGCGGCTTCGTGGAAGACGCGGGACCAGACTTCGGTGGGGAGTTCTTCGGCGCGGTTGGTTAGTTCCAGCGGATTGGAGCAATAGACGCAGTGGAGGGGGCAGCGGTGGGTTAGTTCGGCGATCAGGGCTAGGGGATTGGTATCGATGCCGTCGGAGTTGTGAAGGATTAGTTTACCTGAGTCGCGGCTGCGGCGAGGAGCGGCGCTGATTATTTCGAGGTTGGCGGATCGATCGAAGAGAGATTTCTCTCTGCGCAGGCCGACACTTCGCAGGAGCGGACGGGAAGAAAAGTGGCCGCTCGGCCAAATGCGTGTCCGGATGCCGAGATTGCATCGGACCGTTACGGTTCATCAAAGCTGGCACAGCGGTGCGCCCGTCACTATGCGTGGAAAGTCTAGGGCGCGTTGGTCGTTTAGGAGCGGGAGATAGCCCAGGATGTCGGTTTCTACTTTTTTGGGGTCGGCTTGGGAATAGATTTTTTGGAGTTCGGTGATGATTTGCTGGACGGTGTGGGTGCCGTCGCAGCGTTGGACGATTTCGAGGCTGGGGCCGTTTAGGCGTAGAGCGCGTTCGGGCATCAGGAGGACGTGCTGGTTGTTGTTTTCGCCTAGGCGGACGCCTGGGGCCAGGCGGGGGCGGGATTGGATTGGGGTCATAGGAGCGCTGCATCGCGCGGAGACTCGGTCACTGCACTTCGCCGGGTCATGCAGGATGTCTGTGGGACGAAGGCGCCGGGAGGGGGCCAGCCGGGATTTACGTAGGCGAAGTGGAGGGCGTCGAGCTGGGCCCAGAGGATGTCGCATTTGGCGCGCAGGGCGGCGTGGGCTTGGTCTTGTTGTTCGCGCGTTGTGGGCGTGCTTGACGACCCAGGCTAGGGCGAAATCGGCGTCTTCGGGGGCTTGCGTCAGGCGGCCGGTGAAATAGTCCAGGCCGCCGGAGAGCCACGGGTAATGTTGGCGCAGGCGGTCGACGCGCAGGGTGATCAATTTTTTGGAGAACATCTCGGTGAGCGAAGAGGCTACCGCTTCGAGATGCGAGCGCGTGGAGACGAAGTCTACGTAGGCTTGAACTGCGTAGCGCGTCGCGGGGAGAATGCCGTCGCCATTTAGGGCTTGCTCGCGCGAGAGGCCGGTGGCTTCGACCAGGCGCAGCCACTTCTCGATGCCGCCGGGCTTTGTGCCGTCGCCGTCGTGGTCGAGGATGCGTTTGCGCCAGGCTAGGCGGAAGGCGGGATCTTCGCTGCGGGCCAGGATGGCGGCGTCCTTGATGGGGATGCGGCTCTGGTAGTAGTAGCGATTGAGGGCCCAGGCTTGCAATTGGCCGCGGGTAAGTTTGCCTTCGTGCATCAGTAAGTGAAATGGGTGTTTGTGGTGGTAGCGCTCTTCGCCTATGGCGTGAAAGCCGGCGATGAATTCGGCTTCGGAGAGCGGCGGCTTTTCGGGAATTGTTTCTGTGGCCATGAAATAGTTGAACCCAATTCCTCAGGGGCTGAAGCCCATCGCTCTGGACTAGAACAATGTCGGACCTAAAGGTCCGACCCCCTTTACAATCCGCCCCCCTTTATAAGGTCCGACAAGCGAACCCCTTGTACACTAAGTTCGAACTCCATGCCATCGTAGGCGATTTCGAAGCCGGCATCCAGTGCCTGCCGATGCTCGGGGCTGTCTTCGTCGAGGATGGGGTTGGTGTTGTTGATGTGGATCAGGACGCGGCGGCACTTGGCGCCTTGGGGGAATTGCTCGAGCAGGCCGCCTGGGCCTGAGAACGGCAGGTGGCCCATGTCGCGGGCGGTTTTCTTGCTGCGACCGGTGCGGATTAGCTCGTCGTCGCTCCAGAACGTGCCGTCGATCAGGGCTAGGTCGCTGGCGGCGGCTTGTTTGGCCCATTCGGGGTTGCGGCCGGAGAGGGAAGGAGCGATGAAGACGCTTTTTCCGTTTTGCTCGAAGGTGCAGCCTATGGTGGCTTCGTCGGGGGACAGCGTGCGCTTTAGTTCTTCGCTTACATAGTCTGGATACGAATCGCCTAGTGGAATTGTGGCGCAGACGAATGCGGGGGCTTCGCCGGGACTTTCGGATAGGTGGCAGCCTAGGCGGCCTTTGCTGGAGAGGGTTTGCCATTGGACGGGAGGGTCGGCACGGTCGAGGACGGAGAAGATTTTGTTTTCTTTCTTCAGGATTTTCTGTAGCGAGGCGGTTGCGAAGATGAAGAAGGTTTGGAATTCGCGGAGATGGAGGAGGCCCATAACGGAGTCGACGTCGGCGGATTGGAGGAAGACGCCGGCGATTGGGGAGTGGGTGGCGTCTTGATTGTTTGGGGACAGTTCTGGGGTGGCTAGGATTTGCGTTCTTAGATCAGGGGAGGCTCCTACCAAGAACCAGAGCTTTGAGTCTGGGGAGAAGGCGATTTGGGTTTGGGTGCGGGGCTTGCCTTGGAATTTGCCTTGGCGGACGCGGCGGCAGTTGTTGCAGGAGCAATTCCATTGTGGGAAGCCGCCTCCGGCTGCGGAGCCTAGGATTTTCACGCGCATGGATTGCCTGGCGAAAGAGTACGACGAAGCAGGAATGCAAAGATTGGGATTTTATGGCGCTGAACACAAAAGCGCCCGCCTCAGATCGCGGCCGCTACATCGCTTCTGAAAGCGGGAGCTTGGATGATGCTAGAGACTAGAGTTCGGCGTTGGCGTACGAGCTGATTTCGCAGTTCAGGTCGATTTCTTCGTGTTGCGGCGTGGTCCATTCCATGGGTGGCTCCTTGAAATCGGCAACGTGCTACGCAAGAAAGAATAGCACGGTTTAGGCTGCAAGAAAACGGCAAATTTGGATGGATGTGGAGAAGAACTAGAGCACGGGTGGGACTTGGCGGATTGATCGAGGTGTGGGCGATGCCTGCACAGGCAGGAGTCGCCTGTGCTACTTTTTGCGGCGAACAGGAGACGAAACTAGTTTGTGTTCGTGTCGGAGTGGTAACTGAAGTGGCGTCGTCAAGCTGTCTTTGATTTGTCCCGAATCGGGACAACAAACGACACCACAAAATATAGAGATTCATTGGGCATTTGCACACAATTTGTGGAGTCGGCTGAGCACATTACCAATCCACAAAATTTCCTCAAGAAATTTTTTTGAAAAGTACAGTTTTCGCTTGACATGTTTTCAGATGCGAATATTATGTGGCCTCAAGTGGAGCAAAGTGGTCGGCAGTAGAGCAAAGTAGATCGCGGTAGAGCAGGACAGACCAAAACAGATCGAAGGCAAGACCAGATTTGAGGGCTGTGGTGCAACGGGGCATTCGATACCACTTCTTCTTCAACGGCGACCCGAAGTCGGTCTTTGTACGAAGTATCGCAAAGAGGGTCGAGGTAAACGGGGCGTATGAAGCTGCGGGGAAACTGTCCGGCGAAGGTCGACGAGAAGGGTCGTCTGAAGGTGCCTGCCCAGTTTCTCGAAGAGTTGAAGGAATACGGCACGCAGTTTTATATCACGAGTATTTCTGGGGAAGACGCGCGAATTTATCCTTTGCGGGTTTGGTCGGAGATCGAAGACAAGCTCGCGGCGTTGCCATCGCAGCACCAAGGCAAGCGAAAATTCTTACTGCGGACCAGTTATTTCGGGCAAACGGTGGAGTTGGATGGGCAGGGCAGGCTGCTGTTGCCTGGGGTGCTCCGGGAATCGGCTCAAATGAAGGGCGAAGTGGATGTGTTCGGAAGCCTCAATTATCTGGAGGTTATGAACCATACGCGGGTCGTCGATAGCCTTAAGAATGAGCCGTTTACGGACGAAGACTTTGAGTCGTTGAATATATAAGTCGGGGCATATACGTCGAGAAAGTAATTCGGGCCAGGTCGCGAAGTGGAAAAGTCGGGCAAGTAAGGTCGGGGCCAAGTAACTCAACTTGAGCTGTGGGACAGGCGCAAACGAGTTTTTGGCGTCACGGCCGAAGTGTGCCCGGAAGAAGTGTGTTCTCGAATTGGTGAGGCGCTGGTGGGAAGCGGGGCGGAACCACACACGCCGGTAATGCTGGACGAGGTGCTGGAATGGCTGGACGTAAAGCCGGATGGAATCTACATCGACGCAACGCTGGGAGCCGGCGGCCACTCGGCGGCCATAGCGGCAAAGCTGTCATCCGGCACGTTGATCAGCCTGGACCGGGACGCACAGGCACTCGCGCTGGCAGCGGAGCGACTGAAGAGTTTTGGAACGAGAGTGAAGCTGGTGGAGTCGTCGTTCTCGAGGATTGCGGAGGTCGTGCACGAGTTGGGGATTCCCGGGGTGGACGGGGTCTTGGCCGACTTGGGGGTTTCGAGCATGCAGCTTGATCAAGCCGCGCGAGGATTTTCGTTTCGCGAGGCGGGTCCGCTGGACATGCGGATGAGTGCCGAGGACGAGTTGACGGCAGACGAAATTGTGAATCGCTGGTCGGAGGAAGAGATAGCCGACACGCTCTATCAGGGAGCGGAAGAACACGATTCCAGAAGGATCGCCAGGGCGATCGTACGAGCGCGACCTATACGGGACACCGCGCACCTGGCAACGGTTGTGGCAGGGGCCCGAAAGCAATGGGGAAGGCAGAGACTGCATCCCGCAACAAAAACGTTTCTGGCGCTGCGGATAGCGGTGAATCGAGAGATGGAGGCACTCGGGCAGTTTCTTTCTCGGACCCCCGCCACATTAAATTCTGGAGGACGCCTGGTGGTGTTGAGTTATCACTCAGGCGAAGACCGATTGGTGAAGCACGCGTTCCAAGAGGGCGAACGAGCAGGAACGCTGAGGGTGCTGACCAGACACGTGATCCAGCCGAATGAGCGAGAGATTTCGGCGAACCCTAGATCGCGAAGTGCGAAGCTGCGGTGCGCGGAAAGTGTGGTCGGATGAAGTCGAGGAAGAAGCAAGTGGTGGCAACGCAGTTTCATACCGTAAAGCGAATCGATAACTCGCGGCTGGTGCGCAACGTCGAGCCGGTGCGCTTGCGGAGCTACTATCGCACCGCGGGATTGGGAGCGATCGTGGCGGCGTGCTTGATGATGTACATCTACCAGCACTTCAGATGTATCGATCTCAGTTTTCAGCTTGAGGATTTGAAGGCGAAGCAGACCCAGTCGATGGCGCTGAACTCCGAACTGCGCCTGGAGATTGAAGGACTGCGCGATCCGCGGCGGATTGACGTGATCGCGCGCCGACAGCTTGGCTTGACCCAACCGATGCCGACACAGGTACAAGAATACGACGCGCCCAGCGGCGCGGAAGTGGCGGCGGCCCGGTATGTGCGGTCGAATCACGAATAGGTTTTCCACCATCCCCGCGCGGCTCCCCGTGGACCCTGACCCGGTCGGGGTCTCACTGGCCATCCGGCGCTTACTGACAACCGAGTCGTGCGTTCTTTCATTCGTTGTTCAGATCAACTATCAACCCGAGTGTCAGCCGACCTGAGTTCCTATGTACAAGAATCGAGCCCACGGCGTCAGTAGTGACCGCGTAGCGGCCAAACGCTTGCTGATCGTCGCGGGAGTGGCGATGTTGTGGGCCCTGGCGATCTTCGGGCGGCTTGGCTACCTGCAGCTCATCCGGCACAGCGATTACCTGGCGCGCGCGCAGAGGCAGCAGCAGCGCACCATTGAAATTACTCCGCAGCGCGGAGTCATCTTTGATCGCGACATGCATCCGCTGGCCATGAGTGTGCCGGTGAAATCGGCGTTTGCGGTGCCTGCCGAGATCGCGGATGAGTCGATGGTGGCGCATTTGTTGTCGGGGATTGTGAATGTGCCTCAGGATGTGCTGGAGCAACGATTTCAGGCTTCGCGCTCGTTTGCCTGGGTGTCGCGCAAACTGCCTCCTGAAAAAGTGGAAGCGGTTACCGCACTGAATCTGAAGGGCATTTATTTCCAGGACGAAAACCAGAGGTTTTATCCCAAGCGTGACCTTGCCGCGCATGTGCTGGGATTTGTCGATCCCGATGAACGAGGCCTGGGAGGAATCGAATCCGAACTGGACAGCCTGATTCGCGGCAAGAGCGAAAAGATTGTGGTGATGGCCGACGCGCGACAGCGCTGGTTCGACGGCAGCGAAGCGCGGCGCGAACGCGGCGCAAACGTGATTCTGACGCTGGATGAAAAGATTCAATATATCGCGCAACGTGAACTGAACGCCGCGATCGCCACGACCCACGCGATGGCAGGCAGCGTCATCGTGATGAATCCGAACAACGGAGAAATTCTGGCGCTGGCGAATTGGCCGGGATTCAATCCCAATGCGGCGACCAACGTCCCCGCGGAAGCGCGCATGAATCGCTCGGTGAGCGCGGTGTACGAGCCGGGCTCAACGTTCAAGCTGATTACGCTGGCTGCGGCGTTCGACCAGAACCTGGTGAGGTCCGAGGAGATCTTCGATTGCGAACACGGGTCGATCATCGTCTCTGGTCATCGCATTCACGATCACAAACCGTTTGGGCTGCTGACAGTGGCCGACATTCTTGCGAAGTCCAGCGACGTTGGAGCAATCAAGATCGCGGGACTCGTGGGCGAGACAAAATTCTACGACTACATCCGTGGTTTTGGGTTTGGAACGCCAACTGGCGTGGACATGCCCGGCGAGAGCCGTGGATTGTTACGCAAAGTGGAGAACTGGAGCGGAATCTCCATGGCCTCGATCTCGATGGGCCAAGAGGTGGGTGTGACGCCGATTCAGTTGGCTACGGCGGTCTCGGCAATCGCGAATGGCGGAACGCTCTACCGGCCACACGTTATCGCCGAGGTACGCCGAGGTTCAAAAGCTGTTGCCGGCGACGGGACTATTAGCGACGGTTGAGCCACGACAAGTGATCCGGCCGGAAACCGCCGCGACGCTGCGACGGTTAATGGAAGGCGTGGTCTTGACGGGCGGAACGGGAACCCTCGCGCGTTTGGATGGCTGGACCGCTGCAGGCAAAACAGGTTCCGCTCAGAAGATCGATCCGAATACTGGCCGCTATTCGCCGACGCAACTGATTGCCTCGTTTACGGGCTTTGCGCCCATCAATAACCCCGCGGTGACTATTCTGGTTTCGCTGGATTCGCCAGTAGGTCCGCACGAGGGTGGATTCGTCGCCGCGCCGGTCTTCAAGCGCATCGCCGAGCAGGTGCTACCGTATCTGGAGGTGCCGCGCGATGTCCCGCTGAATCCGCGACTGATCCAGGCGGCCTACAAACGGCAGGACGGCGCGGAAGAGAACTCGCTCGAAGATTTCACGCCCGCCGATTTTAGTGGGCAGCCCGAGGACCTTGCGAGGGACGCGGCGCCGGCGAAGGGCGCAGAACCAAAACCTCGATCGGCCGAAGTCATGATGGGAGTGGACGAGGGCGGCGACATCACGGTGCCGGATTTTTCCGGAAAAACCATGCGCGAGGTAACGGCCATGTGTTTGCAGCTGGGACTCGACCCGGTGCTGGTTGGCAGCAATCTTGCTACGGATCAAACGCCGGCCGAAGGCTCGACCGTGAAGCGAGGGGCACGGGTAACCGTTCAATTCGGAACGCCGCCTCCGCAGAAACCGGCGAGTTCGGCGAAACCGCGCAAGAGTTCGAAGCACTAGAAAGAAAGCGAGGTCGGCTGATGTTGGCCGTGGATTCCATTGAGTTTACTTCAAGAGGCAGAACGCAAAGCGGTTACAAACGATGTTGTCCGGCAACGTAATTTTGGTGTGTCGGGGCGCGCGCAAGGCGGAGACATGAAACTGGGGGCACTGCTGAAAGACGTCGAAGCAGACTTGCTGCCCAGCGCGGCGGAGATCGAAATTCGGCAAGTGGCATGTGACTCGCGCAAAGTGGAGGCGGGCACACTATTTTTTGCGCTGCACGGCGCCAAGGTTGATGGCAACGCGTTCGTGCGCGATGCGATTGCCAAGGGCGCGGTGGCGATTGCCAGCGAAGAAAATCCGCCGCCGGCGTTGCCCGAAGGCGTGCCATGGATTCGCGTGCGGGAAGCCCGGAAAGCGCTGGCGATCACCGCCGCAAATTTCTTCGGGCACCCGGCAAGGGGCTGCAACTGGTTGCGGTGACGGGAACGAACGGCAAGACCACCACGACGTCGATCATCGATTCCATCATCAAGGTTTCGGGAGCCAAGACCGGACTGTTCGGCACGATCGCCTATCACACCCCCGCAGGCGACTATCCGGCGCCCAACACCACACCGGAATCGGTCGATTTGCAGGGATTTCTGGCCGAGACTCGTGACGCGGGCGGCCGTTATGCGGTCCTCGAAGCCAGTTCGCACGCGCTCTCCATGGACCGGTTGTGGGGCTGCCATTTCGCCGCGGCGGTGTTCACCAACCTCACGCGCGAGCACATGGATTATCACAAAACCTTTGACGATTACTTCGCGGCCAAGCGGCGATTGTTTATCGGTACGGGCGCGGGAGTGCCGGACGTGGCCGTGATCAACACGGACGACGAATATGGGAAGCGTTTGGCGGGCTTTGCGAAAACGACGGTAACCTACGGTCTGGAATCGGCCGCGGACATTACCACGAAGAAATTTCAGCTTACGTTTTCGGGCTTGTCGTTTACGCGCGCAGACGCCGAAAGGCAAAGTTCAAGTATCGTCGCGGCTGGTCGGCCGCATCAACGTCTACAATATTCTTGCGGCGATTGGCGCAGCGCAGGCGCTCGATCTGTCGAACGAGGTCATCGAGGCGGGCATTCGAAGCCTGGAGAGTGTTTCCGGGCGGTTCCAGCGCATCGATTTGGGCCAGCCGTTTTTCGTGGTGGTGGACTACGCGCACACCGATGATGCGCTGGAAAGCCTGATTCGCACCGCGCGCGAACTCAACCCCAAAGGGCGCATCATTACGCTGTTCGGCTGTGGCGGCGGGAAAGACCGCACCAAGCGCCCAGTGATGGGCGAAGCCGCCGGACGGCTGAGCGACCTGACTATCTTGTCCAACGACAATCCAAAAACGGAAGACCCGCTGAAGATCATCAGTGACATCGTGGTCGGCCTGCAGAAAACAAACGGCAAATACTTGATCGAACCCGATCGTGAGAAAGCCATCGCCCTGGCAATGGATCAAGCGCTCCCAGGAGACATCGTTTTGTTGGCGGGCAAAGGCCACGAGAACTATCAGATTCTGGCTGACCGTACTCTGGAGTTTGACGATCGCGAACAGGCGCGACGCGTCCTGAGCGAGCGCGGGTACGACCGAGCGCCGAGCGGCCAAGGGTTTGGCACCTGACGCGCTTTGACAATAGCGGTGACGAGGCGCTCAGATGCATAGTTACCTTTAGTCAGGAGGAGCCCTCAAAATCGTGAAAACTGACCGGCCCGTGTGGTACTTGCGTAAGCGGAATCCTTTGAGGCGGTTATGCAGTGGACGATTGCACAGGTGGCTGGCGCGGTGGGTGCTCGGACGGGGGCAGGACTCGACCCCATGGCCCGGGTGGCCGGTGTCTCGATTGATTCTCGCACGGTACGTGCTGGAGAACTGTTCATCGCCATCCACGGACCGCGTCATGATGGACACGATCACGTGGAGGGTGCGCTGGAGCGCGGAGCGCTCGCGGCGATGGTGGCGGAAGCGCAACTCGGTCGTTATGCCGACGAAGTACGCGCCAAGTGCGTCGTCGTGGCCGACACGTTCGTCGCGCTCAAAGGACTGGCGCGCGCCGTTCGCGAAGCCTGGGGCGGGAAAATTGCCGGGGTCACCGGCAGCGTCGGCAAGACCACTACCAAAGAGATCCTGGCGGCATTGTTGGGCGCGCGGTTTCGCGTCCTGAAGTCCGAGGGCAATTTCAATAACGAGTACGGTTTGCCGCTGACGCTGTTTCACTTGGACAAGACGCATCAGGCTGCGGTGCTGGAGATGGGGATGTCGCGCAGCGGCGAACTGTCGCGGCTGGCGGAAATTGCGCGGCCGGATGTGGGCGTGGTGACGCGCGTAGCGCCGGCGCACTTGGAATTTTTTGCGTCCGTGGAAGAAATTGCGCTCGCCAAGCGCGAGTTGATCGAGGGGCTGAATGGCCGCGATTCGGTAGCGGTGTTGAACGCCGACGATCCACTGGTAGCGGGGTTTGCGTCGCACGCCCCGGGCCGCGTGCTGACGTACGGAATCGCGAACGCGGCGGATTTCCGTGCGGAAGCCATCGAAGATCGCGGCGCGATGGGTTCGACGTTTGTCCTGGTCGCAGGGCGGCAAGCGCGTGCGGCTGGAATTGGCGCTCGCCGGCCGCCATGTCATTTCGAATGCGCTTGCGGCGCTGGCGGCAGCTAGCGTCTGGGGCATCGGCGCGGCGGAAGCGCAGGACGTGTCTGCGCGGTCTTCGTGCGCCCGCCATGCGCGGAGAATTGCTGCGGTTCACGAATGGAGCGGCGCTGATCAACGACAGCTACAACTCCAGCCCCGCGGCGCTGCACGCTATGATTTCGGTGCTCGCGGCGACCCCGGACTATCGCCGCCGCATTCTGGCGGCCGGCGAAATGCGCGAACTCGGTAAAACCTCGCCTCAGCTTCATCGCGAAGCGGGGGATTTTGCGGCGAAAACGGGAAAGATCGATTGGGTCGTCGGCGTTGCGGGAGACGCTGCGCAAATCGTCGAGGGCGCCGTGGCTGCGGGCGTGCCAAGGTCGCAGACCAAGTTCTTTGCGTCCTCGGAAGAAGCCGCGAACTTTCTCTTGGATTTCGTGGCAGCCGGAGACTTGCTGCTGGTGAAGGGATCGCGCGGCGTGAAAATGGAACGCATCGTGGAAGCACTGGTGACCAAACACGCCGCCGGCACGCCGCTTGCCGAGAAGGTGCCGCACTAGATGCTCTACTTCCTTCTCTATCAGGTTTTGCAGCGGTATTTCAGCCCATTCAATGTTTTTCGCTACATCACGGTGCGCACGGTGTATGCGAGCCTGACGGCGATGTTTCTAGCCTTCGTGTTTGGTCCGTGGCTGATCCGCAAGCTGCGCGAACTGCAGATCGGTCAATTCATCCGCGAAGAAGGCCCGCAAGCTCATCAAAAGAAAGCAGGAACGCCCACGATGGGCGGTGTGCTGATCGTGATTTCCACTCTGGTGCCCACGCTGCTGTGGGCGGACCTCACCAACGGTTTCGTGCTGCTGGCGATTTTTTCTCTGTTGGCGTTTGCCACCATCGGATTTATCGACGACTACGCTAAAGTTTCGAAACAACGAAATCTGGGGCTCACCAGCAGGAAAAAGTTCCTGCTGCAAATCCTGGTCAGCTTCATTATCGGCACTGGGCTACTTGCGTTAGCGACCCGTAGCGCGTATTCCACCGTGCTGATTGTTCCATTTCTGAAGAAAGTTCATCCGGACCTGGTCATTCATTCGCTGCTGTCGTCGCCACATCTGTGGCCGCTCGCGTTCGTTCCTTTCTTGATCTTTGTTTCCGTTGTCATTGCCGGGTCATCAAACGCGGTAAACCTGACCGACGGACTCGATGGCCTCGCGATCGGCTGCACCGTGATTGCGGCGGGCGCGCTGACTGTGCTTACCTACGTCAGCAGCAATTATCGCTGGGCCACCTACCTCGACATTCGGATACATCCCGCGCGTGGCCGAGCTCACCATATTTTGCGGAGCGCTGGTCGGTGCGTCGCTCGGTTTTCTCTGGTACAACGCGCATCCCGCGGAAGTGTTCATGGGCGATGTGGGTTCCTTATCGCTGGGTGGGACGCTGGGTGTCATCGCGGTAGTCATCAAACAAGAGATTCTGCTGTTTTTCGTTGGCGGGATATTTGTGATTGAAGCGCTTTCGGTGATCTTGCAGGTTGGCTCGTTCAAGCTGCGCGGCAAGCGCATTTTCCGCATGGCGCCGATCCACCATCATTTCGAATTGATTGGCTGGAGCGAGTCGAAAGTCATCGTGCGCTTCTGGATCATCGCGCTGATTTTTGCGCTGTTTGCGTTAACGACCCTGAAATTGAGGTAGCGGCAACTCGATGGAGCTGAAGAACAAACGCGTGCTCGTTGTCGGACTAGCGCGGACAGGTGTCGCGACCGCTCTGTTCTGTGCGGCTCGCGGTGCAATCGTCACCGCCACCGAATCGCGCACCGAAGCGGAGATCGGCGAGAGCGTCGCGCAACTTCGCGGCGCGGGCGTGTCGCTCGAACTGGGTGGCCACCACCAGAAAACCTTCCTGGCGCAGGACCTCATTATCCCAAGTCCCGGCGTACCGGCGGATTTTCCGCTTGTTGCTGGCGGCCCAGGCCAACGGCATCACCATTTGGAGCGAAATCGAGCTGGCGTACCGTTTCCTGCAGGGAACGCTGATCGGCATCACAGGCTCGAACGGAAAAACGACGACGACAGCGCTGGTCGAACACATTTTGAAGGCCGCGGGTTTTCCGACGATGCTCGCCGGCAACATCGGCACGCCGTTGATCTCCTGCGTCGCCGACACTAGAAGGAACACCGTGACCGTCGTCGAGTTGAGCAGCTTTCAACTCGAGCTGATCGAAACGTTCCGCCCTAATATCAGTTTGTTCCTTAATCTCACGCCCGATCACCTCGACCGCCACGGCAGCATGAAGATCTACGGTGCCGCGAAAGCGCGTATTTTCGAAAACCAGACCGAAGAAGATTTCGCAATCCTGAATGCCGACGACCCAGCGGTCACGCCGTATGCGCCAGCAACGCCTCGGGTTTACTGGTTCAGCCGCAAACAGCGCGTCGCGGAGGGCGCCTATCTCCGAGGCGACGACATCGTATTTCGCCACGAAGGCACGGAAGAAATAGTCTTGACCCGCGGCGAGATTCCGCTGGTCGGAGCGCACAATTTGGAAAATGTTTTGGCGGCGGTTGTTGCTACCCGACTGGCTGGCGCGAACGCCTCTGCGATTGCCAACGGCGTCCGGTCGTTCGCAGGCGTCGAACATCGCCTGGAATTTGTCTCCGAAATCGGCGGTGTACGCTATTTCAATGATTCGAAGGCTACCAATGTCGATGCCACCCTGAAAGCCCTGGACGCATTTCCCGGGCACATTCTGGTCATCCTGGGCGGCAAAGATAAAGGCAGCGACTACACCGTGTTGCAAAAACCGCTTCACGAAAAAGCCATTCTCGCGCTGTTAATCGGTGCCGCGTCTGAAAAGATCGAAAAACAGCTTGCCCGCAGCGTGCCCGTCGAACGAGCGGGCACGCTCGAACGCGCCGTCGAAATCGCGTCACACTCGGCGCGGCCAGGCGACGTCGTGCTCCTCGCTCCCGCATGCGCCAGTTTCGATCAATTCGAGAATTACGAACATCGAGGGCGCGTCTTCAAGGATTTGGTACGGCAGCTCGCGCCGCATGCTGCCGCGTCCATTGGCGGGAATTCGGACCCGAACGCGTCGGGCCGCTCATCAGGATCAGGAGGTTAGCAATTGCCAAGACCACTCGAAAATGACCGCTGGCTATTCGGCGTAACGCTCGCGCTATGCCTGCTGGGCGCGGTAATGATCTTCAGCGCGTCGGCGGTAACCGCCGACCATCAATACGGCCGCCCATATATTTTTCTGGTGCGCCAGGCGGCCTGGCTCGTTCTCGGCATTTTCGGCATGTTTGCCCTGATGCGCACCGATTATCGCCGTCTTCGCGAGCCTGCCGTAGTGTGCACCGCCGTTTGCGTTGTGCTGCTCATGCTCGTCGGAACGTTTTTCCTCGACAAGTCGCACGCCACGCACCGCTGGATCAAGTTCGGCCCCGATCGGCATTCAGCCGTCGGAACTCGCCAAGCTGGCAATCATCCTGTACCTCGCTTGGTTCCTGGATTTGAAGCGGCGCGCCGCTGCGGAGATGGAATTCAACAAGGACGACCTTCTGCATACCATTCTCCCTGCGGTCGCTCCGATTCTCCTGTTCGTGATGCTGATTGTGCTTCAACCGGACCTGGGCACGTCAGTGGACATCGTGCTCATCGCCACGGCCGTGCTTTTTGTCGCGGGTCTTTCGTGGAAGTGGCTTGTCGTCGGCGGCGCGGCGGCGCTTCCGGTCCTCTATCTGCTGATTTCGCACGTGTCTTATCGTCAGGCCAGGCTGATGGCATTTCTCAATCCTGATTCCGACCCGCTCGGCTCGGGTTTTCAATTGCTGCAATCGCTGATCGCCGTGGGTTCCGGAGGCTTCACCGGCGTAGGCTTGATGGAGAGCAAGCAAAAACTCTTCTATCTTCCCGAGGCGCACACCGATTTCATATACGCCGTGATCTGCGAAGAACTCGGTTTCATCGGCGCCATCCTCGTGATCGCCCTCTTCGGCGTTTACGCATGGCGTGGTCTCCGCGCGGCATTTGCAGCGCCGGATGGATTCGGCCGCCTGCTCGCACTGGGAATCACCGCGATGGTTCTCAGCCAGGCGCTCATCAATTTTGTGGTCGTGCTGGGCATGGTTCCGACGAAAGGAATCCCGCTGCCTTTTGTAAGCTACGGCGGATCGAGTTTGCTGGTGATGCTGCTGGCTACCGGCGTGCTCCTGAACATCAGCCAGCAAGCGGAAGAAGCATAACGGCGTGAAGCTGCTGATCGCAGGCGGTGGCACCGGCGGCCACGTTTTTCCGGCGATCGCCATAGCACGCGAATGGTTGTCGAGAGGGCAGGAAAGGGAAGTCGTGCTGGTAGGAACGCAACGCGGAATGGAGATGAAGCTGGTGCCTCAGGCAGGACTGCCGCTGGAGACGCTGCGCGCGGCCGGCCTGAAAGGCAAAGGCGGAGCCACGCTGCTGAAAAACCTCGCCATCCTTGGACCCGGTCTGCTGGACGCGATGCGCATTCTTCGCAAACACCAGCCGGTCGCCGCGTTCGGCGTCGGCGGCTACGCCGCGGGACCCATGATGCTGGCCACCTGGCTCCATCGCGTGCCCAACGTGATCTTCGAGCCGAATGCGGAGCCCGGCTTTACCAATCGCGTCCTCGCAAGAATGTCCAAGCGCATCGCCGCAGGTTACGAACGTTCCGCCAAAGCCCTCGGTCCCAAAGCCGTGGTCACCGGCTGCCCCGTGCGCGAAGAGTTTTTCGCGATTAAGCCGCGCATTCTGCAAAAACCGTTTCGCCTGCTCGTCACCGGCGGCAGCCAGGGCGCCCTTCCGGTCAATCGTGCCTTCGTCGATGCCATGGATCGTCTGGCTGTACGTAAGAGTGAACTGGCCATCGTGCACCAGACTGGTGAACGTGACTATAATGCTGTACGCACTGCTTACGCTCGACGTGAGTATGCAGCAGAGGTCGTGCCGTTCCTGACGAATATGGCGGAGCGCTTTGCCTGGGCGGACATGATTGTCTGCCGGGCCGGAGCGATTACCGCCTCGGAAGTTGCAGCCGCGGGCCGCGCCGCCATCTTTATCCCTTTCGGCGCCGCCACCGACAGCCATCAACTGCGCAACGCGCAGGCCATGGTCGCCGCAGGAGCGGGCCGCGTGATTCCGGAATCGGAGCTCACCGCCGATCGTCTGTGCAGTGAAATTTTCTCCCTCCTCGACCAGCCCCGGGAGATTGAACGCATATCGATGGCTGCGCGAAGCTTGGCCACACCCAATGCTGCGCGCGACATCGTCAATCTGGTGGAAGAAGTCGCGTTGACGCACTCAGGGTCGGAGGCGACATCGAACCGGTCAGGGTCGTCGGTCACAGGTTCCCGAGGAAACCAATGATGGTGTCGTTCCGCAATTTTCAGCGCATTCATCTGGTCGGCATCGGCGGGATAGGCATGAGCGGCATCGCCGAAGTACTGCTGACGCTGGGCTATTCCATCTCGGGTTCCGATACCAAGCCTTCGCCGATCACAGAACGCCTGCAAAATCTCGGCGCCACGATCTTTGACGGCCACCGGGCCAGCAACGTCGCTGACGCCCATGTGGTGGTAACCTCCTCTGCGATCAAATCGGACAATCCCGAAGTTGAGGAAGCGCACAAGCACAAAATTCCGGTGATCCCGCGCGCCGAGATGCTGGCGGAACTCATGCGCCTGAAATACGGCATCGCCGTCGCCGGCGCGCATGGCAAGACCACCACGACTTCCATCGTCGCTTCCGTTCTCGCCGCCGCCCACCTCGATCCGACCTTCGTCATCGGCGGCCGCGTGAACCAGGCCGGCACCAACGCAAGGCTCGGCAAAGGTGAATTTTTCGTCGTGGAAGCCGACGAGAGCGACCGCAGCTTCCTGCTGCTCGCCCCCGTCGTCGCCGTGGTCACCACCATCGACCGCGAGCATCTCGATCAGTACGCCTCCCTGGACGATATCCAAGACTGCTTCACCGAATTCGTGAATCGCGTTCCGTTCTACGGCGCCGCCGTGCTTTGCCTGGACGAATCCAACGTCCAAGCCATCATCCCCAACGTCAAGCGCCCGATCATCACCTACGGCATCTCCACGCAAGCCGACCTGGTCATCAGCGACGTGAAATTGGAGGGCCTGGGCAGCGAGTTTCGCCTCACCTATCGAGGCGACGACCTGGGCCTGTTCCAGTTGCCGCATCCGCCCGGCATCCACAACGTCCGCAATGCCGCCGCCGCAGCGGCCGTCGCGCTCTACCTGAACGTTCCCGCGGAGCTGATCCGCGCGGGCCTGGCGAAAT
>CAVSNL010000068.1:0-136553 GCA_963729285.1 uncultured Acidobacteriota bacterium | reverse complement strand
GCCCTTCGTTCCTCAGGATAAACTGAAGCCCGTTGAGAACACGCAGTTTACGTCGGCGCCCTTCGAGGCTCAGGATGAACTAAAGCACCGACCTCCTGAAGAAAAAGACTTTTTCCGCAGCCTCGGAGCCTGTGCCACTCAATACTTGGGTGGCTCCTTTGCCTTGCGTTACGCGCACTGATGATTTTGCGATTGGTGCGCGAACCTGAAAACATACCACAACGACAGGAAAGACCGAAATTAGCCGATGTATACTCGCTAGACAAAAAACCGCCCTGTGCGGGTTCGACGGAGGAAAACCGTATGATGATTGACTGGAACGAATATCAGAAACAGATCGGCGCCACCCTCGGCGAACTGATGAAGCTGAGCCCGGACACCGTCCGCGGCTACCAGACGCTGAGCGCAGCCAACTCCAAAACCGGCAAGCTCGACGAGAAAACGCGTCAACTCATTTCCCTCGCGGTGGCGGTAACGACCCGCTGCGACGGCTGCATCACCGTGCACACCGATGCCGCATTGAAGGCGGGAGCTAGCAGGGAAGAAATTGCCGAAGCGTTGGGCGTGGCGGTTGCGATGAATGCCGGAGCGGCGCTGATTTATTCGACGCGGGTATTGGACGCAGTTGCGGCTAAGTCGGCGAAGTAGAGGTGGCCGTCGGGGCTTCTGTGTGAGAACGGAGAGAAGAAGCCCTCAGCGGCTAAAGCCTTGTTGATGCGGCTTACGTTACGGCACGGTTCAACAGGCGGCGGAGCAAAAGCTCCCTTCAGGGGCTGAAGCCCGTTAAGAGCACGCAGTTTACGTCGGCGCTGAAGCACCGACCTCCTAAAGAGAAAGAATTTTTCCGCAGCGTGTGAAGGCGTGCCTGCATTGACGCCGGGCGGGGCAAGCCCCAAGGCTGTCCCAATTAGACGGGCGGCGGTGGGGTAAATGCCGAAAAGATTGCGAATTTGAGTGGTGGCTACATCATTTACGATGCAGGTTGGGTAGATGCTGTCCAAGCTAGCACGCTAGAAGGGCAGCCCCAGTTGACCGTCGTGCAGGCCGGCCAAGGCGGGCGGCGCTTCAAACGGGGTATCCAGCCAGGCTTGCAGATCACGGTAAACAAAGAGTTGTTGGCGCAGTAGGGCCACCAAATTCGATAGCGACCAGCCGTAGCGTGCGCGCAGTTGCAAATATTTCAGCAGCAGCATGGCGATCAGTGCTGTCCAAATCTGGATGTGCAGTGCGTTGGCGCTGGTACCCACAAAGGTTTTGATGCGCAGGTTCTGCTTCAAATAGCGGAAGAAGACTTCGATCTGCCAGCGCTCTCGATAGATTTGCGCGATGGTGGTGGGGCCAAAGCTGAGGTGGTTGCTGAGCAGCACCAGGATTTCCTGACGTTCCTGGACCCACACTTCGACGCGGCGGAACGGCCCCGTTGCCCGATAGTGCGGACTGCCCAGCGAGATAATTTCATCCTTGAGGATGTGGCGATTTTTCGGGACGGGGAGTTGTTTCTGAACCCCATAATGCGCATCGTGGCGGAGGCGCGTCACAAAAAACACACCCTCATTGGTGAGCCTTTGATACCAACGGTAGTCCACATAACCGCGGTCGAAGACCAGGATGGTGCCGGGAGCAAACTGCCATTCACGAGCTATGTTGACTTCCGAAGCCTTTCCTTCGGTAATGACCGCGTAGCGCGGCAGATGGCCATCATGATCCAAAACCAGGTGTAGCTTGGCCGCGCCTTTGGCTTGTTGGTAGTGGGCCCAGTCAAACATGCTGGCGCAGAGATCGATAATCGTGCCGTCGATGCTCAGCAGCGGGTTGCGAAAACGGAAACGGTGGAGTGGGCTGGCTGCCTGTTGGCAACGCGCCAACAAAAGGTCAAAGACCTTTTGATACAACGGCCAGGGACGATGCTCATTGGCATAGGCGAGCGTGGACTTGTTGGGTGCCTGGGGCACGCCAAGATGTTTCAGCTTGCCTTCGCAACCCGCTAGCCCGCCGCAAATCTCGCGCAGCGAACGCGCTTGCCCTAGGTGACAGAACAGCATGGCCACGAATTGGCCCCAGCAAGTGAATCCACGGGCATGACGCTCGGCGCGGGTCTCGCGAACGGCATGTTCAAATTCCAGGCGGGGAAAGAGCTGCAACAACTGAGAAAAAATGCTGCATACTCGGTTCAAGGCGGAATCTCCTGTCCTTAGAGTTGGTTCTTGTCACGGAACCCAACCCAAAGTAACAGGTCTTTCCGCCCTTTCCCGAAAACCTAATTTGGACAAGCTTGGGGCTTGCCCCGCCCCTACAGGGGACTAGGAACCGAACGAGTGGCACGGCTGAAGCGTGCCCTGACGAAAGGCGTGGCCTGGCGAAAACTGGAGTTCTTACATAGACACTTCTAGGGTGCGAGTTGGTGGCCGATCTCCCAATGGAGGCCGAAGGGATCGACCAGGCGGCCTAACCTCCAGCCGTGTCCTTCGCCGACCGAAAATACTTCGGAAGCGCCGGCCGCCAAGGCCTGCGCGAAAACGCGGTCGGGATCGGCGACGGTCAGGATCATTCTTACCGAACCTCCGCCTACGGGCTCGGCGCTGGCGGCACCGTCTATCGGTGGCTCGCCGCTGATCCAGAATTCCGCGCCAGCAACGGAGAGCCTCACAACCAAGCCTCCACTGGGGTCTTCGAACCGATAGACCTCAATGGCCTCGAATGCGGATTTGTAAAACGCGACAGCTCGTGCACCGTCTCGAACCGTCAGCCAGGGTGCGATCGAAGGCGCGAACACGGCGCTCGTTCCGGAATTCATGTTTGCTCCTGGCGAGGTCCCCGAGTGCGAACCCCGGCGCGGCTAAAACATATTCCACAAAAACTGGTTGTAAACCTCGTGGTGGAACTGCACTTCCGGCACCTTCACAAACGTCCCCAGTTGCCGTGCGCAGCGATCCGCCGCAGCCTGCTTCAAATCCGCATACCGGCCTTTCACGTCGTCTCCGAACAGTTCCGTTGTCCACTTCGCCGTCCGGAAATCATCAATAGCTGTGTAAATGTTGTCCGGCAAATACCGCTCCGCCTGCCGCAGGTTCTTGGTCTTGGCGATGTCGCCTTCGATTCCCGTCTTGAAAATCGAGTACATCACCATGTACGGATTCGCGTCCGGCGCTACCGCTCGCACCTCCACACGCATGCTCTTTTCATTGCCGATTGGGATGCGCACCATCGACCCGCGATCCACCGCCGAAGCCTTGAGCTGATTCGGCGCCTCAAAGTGAGGATCGAGCCGCCGGTAAGCGTTCACGCTGGAATTCAGTATCAGGCAAATGTCATTTCCATGAGTCAGGACGCGGTCAACAAACTCCCATCCAAATTTACTGAGTTTCTCTTCTCCTTTGGGATCCCAACAAAGATTTTTGCCTTTTTGGCTCACGGACACGTTTGTGTGCATGCCGTTGCCGTTTACGCCGACCACCGGCTTAGGCAAGAAGCATGCGGTCAGACCCATCTTGGTGGCCACTTGACGACAGATGAGTTTGTAAAGTTGAATCTGATCCGCCGCCGCGACGACTTCGCCGTATCCATAGTTGATCTCGAATTGCGAAGGCGCGACTTCGGGGTGGTCCTTTTCGTTCTGGAAGCCCATCGCACGCTGCACTTCGGCGGTCGTGTCAATGAACGAGCGCAGCGGGTCGCTGGGCAACGAGTGGTAGTAGCCGCCGGTATTGACGTACTCAAACTTTCCGGTTTCGTGGTAGCGAGCCTCGGCATCCACGCCATTGAACAAGAATCCCTCGATCTCGTTGGCCGCATTCAGCGTGTAGCCTTCGGCGTCGAACTGCTCCTGGGCAAAAGTCTTCAAAAGTCCGCGGACGTCGGCCTTATAAGGAGAGCCGTCCTTGTCGATCACTTCTCCGAATACCAGCACCTTGCCGGAGCCGAAAACGTCTGCGGGCCCCCAGTAAAAGGCGCTCCAGTCGATCCCCAAGCGCAAATCGCTTTCCCGCTGGGCTGTAAATCCGCGGATGGACGAGCCATCGAACGTCAAATTGTCATAACTCTTCACCAGAAATTTCTTGTCGTAGTCGAGCATGTGCAGGCGGCCTTCGAGGTCGCTGAAGATCACGGTAAGGGCCTTGATGCGCTTCTCGTCGGTCAGGTACTTAATCCGCTCTTCCTGAATCTTGTGCGCCGCGACACGATCGAGCCGCTGTTTTTTCGCCTTGAGGTTCAGTTCTTCCAGCTCGTCGTATGAAAGGGCCAGGAAATTACGCAGTTCGTTCGACATGACTCTCCTCGAAATAAGTTGTTTGTGAATGCACGGGCGGAAATGGGAGCGGAAAAAAGACAAGCCATAAACATCGTAGGGTACCCCGGCATTCTCGCGGCGGTCAAATCGAAAAACCCAACCGCAAGCACGCGAAATATCGATAGCGCGAATCTGGAAATCAAATTGTGGGCTGCAGCTTCGAGTCATCGAGCGCCGGGCTGAAGCCCAGCGCCTACATAGGCTCTACAGGCCATCTCATAAATGGCCGCGACGCAAAGAGAAGAATTTCCTCAGGGGCTGAAGCCCGATTTTCCGTGTTTTCAATGTCGGAGCTAAAGCTCCGACCCCTAGATGCATTTATGAGATGACTAGATGACTTCTAGTCGTAATACTCTTGGCCTAGGTGCGTGATTAGGTCTTCGCCCATCATCCAACGCAGCGTGTTTTTCAGTTTCATCAGCTGGATGAAGAGGTCATGCTCGGGATACAGCTTTGGGGCTGTCATCGGGGACTTGAAGTAAAAACTCAACCACTCCTGAATCCCTCGTAAGCCCGCGCGCTGTGCGAGATCCAGGAACAAAACTAAATCCAACACAATCGGCGCCGCCAGGATCGAATCCCGGCAAAGGAAATCCACTTTGATCTGCATCGGATAGCCGAGCCACCCGAAAATGTCGATGTTGTCCCAGCCCTCTTTGTTGTCTCCTCGCGGTGGATAGTAGTTGATGCGGACCTTGTGAAACATCTTCCCGTAGAGCTCGGGATACAAGTCCGGTTGCAAAATATATTCCAGCGCCCCCAGCTTCGATTCCTCTTTGGTTTTGAACGAGCCGGGATCTTCGAGCACCTCTCCATCGCGATTGCCGAGAATGTTGGTGGAGAACCATCCGCTCAGGCCCAACATGCGCGCTTTGAAGGCAGGCGCGAGCACTGTCTTCATCAGGGTTTGCCCGGTCTTGAAGTCCTTACCGCAAATGGCCACGTTGTGTTCCAGCGCCAGTTGCTGCATCGCTGGAAAATCCACTGTCAGGTTCGGCGCGCCATTGGCAAACGGCACGCCACTGGTGATCGACGCCCATGCATACAACATCGACGGCGCAATCGAAGGGTGATTCGCCTTCATGGCCTCCACAAATTTCTCCGGCGTCGAGTGGACTTCTTCCGGCTTCAGAAAAATCTCGGTCGAACCGCACCAGCAAGTAACCAGCCGCGAAACCTTGCTGGTCTTCCGGAAGTTCGCGATGTCTTCCTTGATTTGCAGCGCGAGTTCGAACTTGTTCTTGCCTTTTTTAACGTTCGGGCCGTTCAACTTCTTCACATATTCGGGGTCGAACGCTGCTTTCATGGGCTTGATGCCGGAAAGGAAGGGCTTCACCTTCGCCAGGTCCTCGAGGCTCAACACGCCTGCGTTGGCGGCTGACTGGAAGGCGTTGTCCTTGTAAATATCCCAGCCCGCGAACACCAGATCGTTCAGTTCTCCGAGCGGGACAAATTTCTTGATCTGCGGGGAGTTTCCATCGGTACGCTTTCCGAGGCGGATCGTCCCAAGCTGGGTCAGCGAGCCCACCGGATTCGATTCGCCCTTGCGGACAAGCTCCACTCCGGCCATGAACGTGGTGCTCACCGCGCCCATTCCGGGCAACAAGACTCCTAGTTTTCCCTTAGCGGGCTCAATCTTTCGAGGCTTATCCATTACTCTCCTTCAGCGCAGAGCGGTTAATGCAGGCCCAAGATCGGTCCAATTCACCCAAACAAACCAGTAATGATGCGCGAAGCATCCGTGATTTGCAAACTCTCGGCAGCACTCGAAGTGCTAGCACGCCATTGATGAACCTGATTTCGCTGAAAATCTTTTGGAGCGATCTTCACAAACTTTTAACGTTAACGTAAGCCGCCGGTTCGGTGAGCGTAGGACTATTTTCGCTGCCCTAGGAGGCCATCCAATTGAAAACAACGTTCACAGCAGGAGTTCTTGCAACAACCGCATTGTCCATGTTGACCGCGGGAATCTTCGCTCCCGGAGTGGCGGCCGACGACGATTTCTTCCTATTTATCCCCGATACGCTGGTGCTGAGCCGGAGCGTATACGCCGGGGACGCGGCTACCGTTACGGTGGGCCAAACCTTGCCGCCGGGTTGCGTCGCGGGGACTGTTCCGGTAACGCTGTTGGCTGGCGGCACGGTGAATGTGAAGGTGACCTGCGGCACTGCAGTCGCTAATGGCACGTACCCAACTGTGTTTAACAACGACGCGCCCGACGGCAGTTTCGGAGTCACTTCGCCGATCTTCCTCGACAGTATTACGAGCGATGGATTTTTGCTGGGCACGCTGCCGATTCCGAGCGACCAGATCGTGACCAGCTTCAGCTCGAAATCAGAATTGGCGCTGAACCGGTCGACCGATGGGAAGTCGATCACGTTCATGGGCTACCGCGGCGGTCCGGGATTCGTCACGGGGCCGAACCAGCTTGACGTGTCCAACTCCAACACCCCTGGTGTTGTCGATCCGACGAATCCGGTCGTATCGCAGTATTACCGCTCGGTGGCGGAAGTGGATGCCTTCGGGCACCTGCAGATTACCGAAGGTAACGCCTACAGCGGCAACAACGGCCGCGCGGCGATTAAGTCGCACTCGCTGTACTACTTGACCGGAAATGACAACAACGGCGGATTGTCCTCTAGCCAACTGACCGGGACGCAAGTGGGCGTCAATCTCATCACTTCCACCGGCGCCGAACTTCTGGTCCCAGGCCAAGCGCCACCGGTTCCTCCCAACATCAACAAGATCGGCGACTTTGAAATCACCCAGGTGATCGATCCATCGACGGGGAAGCCTTACGCGAAGGCCGACAAAGCAGGGAAGGACAATAATTTCCGCGGGGTCACGATCTTCAACAACACTCTTGTATGTCACCAAAGGCAGCGGTGGAAACGGCATGAACACCGTCTATCAGGTTGGCAATCCGGGCGTGCTGCCGAGCGGCGATACAGCGACCCTGGCCACGGTGCCCATCACCGTGCTTCCAGGATTTCCGATCACGCTTGCCAGCGGCGTATCGACCACCGGCAATCCCACTCCGGTTGCTTTCCCGTTCGGCATCTGGTTCGCGAATGCAACGACGCTGTATGTTTGCGACGAGGGCGACGGCACACTGGTGACGCCAGCAGTCAACGGCAACGTGGCGGACGCCGCGACGCTGGCCACCGCCGGCGTGCAGAAGTGGACCTTGTCGAACGGCGCGTGGCACATGGACTACGTGTTGCAAAATGGGCTCAACATTGGCGTGCCCTATAACGTTCCCAACCTTCCGTCGGCGCTCAATCCCGCAACCGACGGCTGCCGCAATATTACCGGCCGAGTCAACTTCGACGGAACGGTTACCATTTACGCGGTGACCTCAACGGTGAGCGCGAGCGGTGACCAGGGCGCCGATCCGAACAAGCTCGTGAAGGTGATCGACCTCCTGAAGGCCACGACGATGCCAACCGGCGACGGCGATCATAATCGGCAAATTCGTCACCATTCGCTCCGCCAAAGCCGGGGAAGTGCTTCGCGGAATCAGCTTCGCGCCGAGCATCTTCGGCAATTGACGGCGACCACGAGCGAAACCTAAACCGCTTGCACTGCGAAGCCCTTCGGAGAACCGAGACCGAAGGGCTTCCTTTTTCCAACATTGGGCGCCGTGGGTCTAGCTAGATGCATTTCCCTGCGGAGAATCAGCAGAGTACCCAGATTCAAGATTCTTCGGTACACTCTCGTCTCACTATGACTAAAGTATCGCGGCGCGACCTGCTCAAGACCGGGCTTTCGGGAGTCACCATGGCCTCTCTTCCTTCGGCAGCGGAAGCGGCGGCGGCTTGGCCGCAGCAGAGCACGCCGATCAAGCGCAAAGGGAACATTAAGCAATCGGTGTCGCGCTGGTGCTACAAGGACATTGCGCTCGACAAGCTGTGCGCGTATTCGGCGGAGATTGGCTGCAAGGCGATCGATCTGCTGGGGCCGGAAGAATGGGATGTGCCGGCGAAGTACGGGCTGGTGTGCGCGATGGGTTATGCGCATGGCGGCGAGATCAAGAGCGCCATGAACCGCGTGGAAAATCACGCGCGCATCGAGGAAGCTTTTCGACAGTATATTCCGCTGGCGGCGAAGGCCGGCGTGGTCAACGTGATCACGTTTTCGGGGAACCGCGAAGGCATGTCGGACGAAGAAGGCGCCAAGAACACCATCGTCGGGCTCAATCGCGTGAAGAAAATCGGGGAAGATAACGGCGTCACGATTTGTATCGAGCTGCTGAACAGCAAAGTCGATCATCACGATTACATGTGCGATCACTCCGCATGGGGTTTGGAAGTGGTGAAGGCGGTGAACTCGCCGCGGGTGAAATTGCTTTACGACATTTACCATATGCAGATCATGGAAGGGGATTTGGTTCGCACGATACAGAAAAATATCGACTGGATCGCGCACTTCCATACTGGCGGCGTTCCTGGGCGGCATGAGCTTGATGGGACGCAGGAAGTGCAGTGGGATGGCGTGATGCGGGGGATTGCGGCGACCAATTTTAAGGGTTATGTGGCGCATGAGTTTGTGCCGACTCGTGATCCGCTTACTTCGTTGCGGCAGGCTGTCGATTTGTGCGATGTGTAGCGGCGGGTTGACGCTGCAGGTCGTGTTGACGCCGGGCGGGGCAAGCCCCGCCCCTACAAGGGACGTAGGCGCCCCGACGCAGAAGCTCCACGGACGCGGCGTACGAGCAGCACATCACGATAAGGTAGGGATTGCGGCTGGTCGTTTGCGTGGTACGATCCCGCGCGTTATGCGACTGATTGCGCGTGTTTGACTTGCTCTTTCGCTTCGTGGTTGTTTTTCTCCATCCCGGTTCACGCACAGGAACAGAAATTCGCCAGTCTTGGCGAGTTCAAGCTTGAAAGCGGGGAAGTGATTCATGATTGCCGCGTCGGCTATCGCACGTTCGGGAAGTTGAACGCGGATGGGCTCGAACGCCATTTTGTTTCCTACCTGGGCGAATGGGACTACCGACCAATTGCAGCACACCATCGGACCGCGTACCGGGGTGGTCGATTACGCCGATTATTTTGTGATCCTGATCGATGCGCTGGCCAACGGCGTGTCGTCTTCGCCATCCAACAGCGCCGCGCAGCCGCGGATGAAGTTTCCGAAGATCACGGTGCGCGACATGGTTAACAGCCAGTACCAGGTTGCGACTGGCACGCTGGGGCTGAAGCACCTGAAGGCCGTGGTTGGCACGTCCATGGGCGGGATGCAGACGTTTCAGTGGATGGTGTCGTATCCGGAATTTATGGATAAGGCGGTGCCGATTGTGGGATCACCGCGGCTGGCGCCTTACGATCTGCTGCATTGGCGGGCGGAGATCGATGCTATCGAGACCAATCCGGCGTGGAATCATGGCGAGTACATGGAGAATCCTTCGCGGCTGCTGGAATTTGAATATGGCGAGATGTTGTTGAACACGCCCACGCAGTATAACCGGACGCATACGCGAGAGCAGGTGTTTGAGTCGCTGGCGAAGGCCAAGGACTGCCGTCACGACGGACGCGAACAACAAGATCCGTCAAGTGGAAGCGATGATGGGACTCGATGTGTCGGACCGCTTCGGCGGGTCGATGGAGCGGGCGGCGGCGTCCGTCAAGGCCAAGGTCTTCGTGATTGTGATACGTACGACCATGTGGTGACGCCGGAACCAGCGCGGAAGTTTGCGGGGCTGTTGCATGCTCCCATTTTGGAGCTGGACTCGGACTGTGGACATTTGGGGCCGAGTTGTGAGGACGCCAAGGTCAGTGCGGCGGTGGCCGCGTTCCTGCAGAAGTAGTGTTTGGCAGCATTCCCGAGGCAGGGACGCTGGTTAACCCGATCAGCTCTTCGATTAAGACTTTTAGCGCAAGGGCATACACCTACTTTAGCTCAAATGGTGTATAGTGTTCAAATGGGCAGAACAAACATTGAGATTGATGAGAGCTTGGTGCGTAAAGCACGCAGGCTGACTCGGCTTAAGACGAAACGCCAAATCGTACAGAAGGCTTTGGAGTTGCTGGTGCGGTCGGAGACCCGTAAGGGAATCCTTCGCTACTATGGGAGCGGCATCTGGCAGGGTGACTTAAAGGCGGCGCGGAGAAACCGCGTTTGATCCTAGTGGATAGCTCGGTCTGGATCGATTTTTTTGGTGCGTCGCCTGGGCCTGCGGGCAAGGAGCTGTACCGGATGATCAGCGAAGCGGAGCCGCTCGCTCTAGCGGGAGTGGTTATCACGGAGGTTCTCCAGGGACTGCGACGGAACGTTGGTGAGATCGAGCGGTATCTTGCGATGTGGGAGATTCTCGAACCAGCGGGTTATTCAACTTATCGTGAAGCCGCGGATGTTTTTCGACGGGCGCGGGCGAAAGGCATGAGTTTGTCGACGATCGATGCGTTGATTGTGGCGCTCGCGCTGGAGCACAGGGCTCGCCTATTTACCCTCGATAAAAACTTTTCGCGGTTCGCTCAGCTAGTGAACTTGCCGCTGCATCAAGCGCGGTAGCGACACGGGCCTTCGGCCAAGAGCCGCGGGCATTTCGCGTAGCCGCAGCGTCCGTTTCCAGGTAGATTGCCAATAGCCTCAGAGTAGAACAAAACCCCCTTGGATACCGCCAACCCCATTGCTAGCGCTAAGCCCGGCGTAAACGCTGCGCCTGACGTCGGCGCTAAGCCTCGCGTGAAGACTTGGCTGCAGAAGCTTGGGCCGGGGCTGATCACCGGGGCTGCTGACGACGATCCCAGCGGCATCGCCACCTATTCGCAGGTGGGAGCGATGTTTGGGTACGGCATGATGTGGGTGATGCTGTTCTCGCTGCCGCTGATGATTGCGATTCAGGAGGTTTGCGCGCGGATCGGCCGGGTTACCGGTGTGGGAATTGCGGCCAACATGCGGAAGCATTATCCGGCGCCGCTGATGTTTGCCATTGTGTCGCTGCTTTGCCTGGCGAACATTTTTAATCTTGGGGCGGACATTGGGGCGATGGGAGCGGCGGCTCAGATGCTGTTCGGGGGCGGCTTGATCCCTTACGTGATCGGCTTTGCCGTCGTTTCGTTGCTTTTGCAGGTGTATATCCGCTACACGCAGTACGTGAAGTATCTGAAGTGGCTGACGCTCGCGCTGTTCGCGTACGTGCTGACTCCGTTCGTGGCGCGGGTGGCTTGGGGTCACGCGTTGCGCTCGACCCTGGTGCCTTCGGTGACGTTTAACGTCGCCTACTTCACGGCTCTTGTGGCTGTGCTGGGCACCACCATTAGCCCTTATCTTTTCTTTTGGCAGGCGTCGGAGGAGGCCGAGGACGTCCGGGATAATCGCAAGGAGCATCCTCTGAAGTGGGCGCCGTGGCAGGCGCGGAAACAATTCGAGCGCATCAAGGTGGATACGGTTGTGGGGATGGGATTCTCGAACGTGGTTTCGCTTGTTCATTATTTTGACGACGGCGGCGACTTTGCACGCGGCGGGAATCACCGACATTCAGACTTCGGCCCAGGCGGCCAAGGCACTTGAGCCGTTGGCGGGTCGATTTGCGTTCGAGTTGTTTGCGCTCGGCATCGTGGGAACGGGTTTGCTGGCGGTGCCGGTACTCGCGGGATCGGCGGCGTACGGAGTCGCTGAGGCGTTCAAATGGCGGGCTAGCCTGGAACAAAGGCCTGCGCAGGCCAAGCAGTTTTATGGAGTGTTGGCGGTCGCTACGCTGATTGGACTGGTGTTGAATTTCGTGGGTATCAATCCCATTCGGGCGCTGTTTTGGTCAGCGGTGATCAATGGGGTAGTTTCGGTGCCGCTCATGGTGGTTACCATGTACATGGGGGCTAATCCGAAGGTTATGGGGCAATTTACTTTGCCGCTGCGGTTGCGAATCGTCGGATGGATCGCGACGGTGGTGATGCTGGTGGCGTCGATCGGATTGTTTGTTACTTTGGGCAGGTAGGTAGGGAAAACGCGGGAAAAAGACTTAACACAGAGGGCATGGAGATAGGAGCACAGAGGACTCAGAGGATACTGGGTTCATTTTGGGTGGGTCAATTTCTTACAATACTGGGGGTTTTGTTTGGGGCAGACTGGCGATGCCATAAGATCACCGAACGCCACGGAGGCACGCGATGTCTACTGAGCCAAATCCTATAACCGAAGGCCCACCGATTCCCGAAGAGCAAGGCGCGGGCCATGGGCGCGCGGCTTTCGCCTTTATTTTCATCACGGTGTTGCTGGACATGCTGGCGCTGGGGATCATCGTCCCGGTATTGCCGAAGCTGATTATCCGGTTCGAGCATGGGGATATGTCGATGGCGGCCACGCAGACGGGGATTTTCGCGTTTGTGTGGGCGGCGATGCAGTTTGTGTTCGCGCCAGTGATGGGGGCGCTGTCGGACCGGTTTGGGCGGCGGCCGGTGGTGCTGCTGTCGAATTTTGGGTTGGGATGCGACTACCTGTTGATGGCGGTGGCGCCGACGTTGAGCTGGTTGTTCGTCGGGCGCGTGATTTCGGGGATTACCGCGGCGAGCTTTCCTACGGCGAACGCGTACATCGCGGATGTGACGCCGCCGGAGAAACGGGCGGCGAAATTCGGGATGTTGGGCGCGGCGTTTGGGTTGGGATTTATCGTGGGACCGGCGCTGGGCGGAATGCTGGGTGGGATGGGGCTGCGGTATCCGTTCTGGGCGGCGGCGGCGCTGAGCCTGACGAATGCGCTGTACGGATTCTTCATTTTGCCGGAGTCGCTGCCGAAAGAACGGCGAGCGGCGTTCAATCTTCGCAAGGCAAATCCTCTGGGGGCGCTGAAATTGCTGAGTTCGCACCCGGAATTGCTCGGCTTGGCCAGTGCGATGTTTCTGTATTACAACGCGCACGAGGCTTTGCCGAGCATGTTCGTGATTTATACCGACTATCGCTATCACTGGGGAACGCAACTTACCGGTTGGGCGCTTGCGGGCGTGGGGGTGGGCTCGACGATTGTGTCGGCGCTGCTGATTTCGCTGGCGGTCAGGAAGCTTGGGGAGCTGCGCACATTGTTTACCGGCATGGTCTGCGGAATGGCCGGTTTTGCGACGTTTGCTTTCGCGCCAAGCACGGCGATCTTCGTGATTGGCATACCGCTGCTTTCGCTTTGGGGATTGACTAGCCCGCCGATGCAATCGTTGATGAGCCGGCGCGTGGGAGTTTCGGAACAGGGGCAGTTGCAAGGGGCGCTGATGAGTTTGTTTGGGGTGGCGGGGATGATTGCTCCCTTGGTGTTTACGCAGGTGTTTGCGGTGGCGATTTCGCCGCGGTGGGGGTTGCATTTTCCGGGGGCGCCTTATTGGCTGGCGGCGGGGCTGATGGTCGGGAGTTTCGCGATCGCTTGGGGCGTGACTCGGCGGGGAGTGGGGGCGGTGGCTCGGGTTCCGGCTGCGGAGTGAGGCGAAGAGCGGAAAAACTTAACACAGAGGGCTCAGAGATAGGAGCACAGAGTTCACAGAGAATGAGTCTGACTGCGAGCTTGTACTACGGATGCTGAAACCACCTGGGTTGGCTGACGCGCGCTGCCAGGAATGGCTGTGCCACTGGAGTTAGACTCCGTTTGGAACTATTCTCAAGCCGAGTACGCGGGTCAGCGTTTGTTGCACTTTGAGGAGTTCGCGCTCGCGATCGTGTTCGGCTTGCGTGCGGTCGGTTAGCGCTTCCTTGAGGAGTTGCAGGTTGCGGCGAAATTCCAGTTGGGCCAGGACCAGACGTCCGAGAGCTTGAAGCGCTTCTTTTTGGTCCGCGCCAAATTCGCGAGGGGTGCGATCGACGACACACAACGTTCCGAGGGCGTAGCCTTCATCGTTGATCAGCGGCGCGCCGGCGTAAAAGCGGATTCTGCGGTCCAGAGACTACCAGCGGATTATTGCGGAAGCGTTCGTCCTGCAGCGTGTCCGGAACAACCATCACATCGGTTTGCTGAATCGCGACGGAGCAGAAGGCGATGTCGCGGGAGGTCTGGCAGGCATCCATCCCGATTTTGGACTTGAACCATTGGCGGTCTTCATCCACGAGGGAGATCAACGCGATGGGCGTCTTGCAAACGAACGAGGCCAGGAGCGTGAGGTCGTCGAAGGCTTGCTCGGGTTCGGTGTCGAGGATGGCGTATTTCTGAAGGGCGGCAACGCGATCTCGGTCGGGGGCCGGCATTGGGATTGCGGTTGCCATGGTGATCCTCCTGCAATTAGCAAAAGGTCTGCGTGAACTGAGTGTCTGGGATAATACTCCTTTCCGCGGAATGGGAGAAGAATTAGTCGCGGCGGGCGGATTTTCCAAAGGCAGCCACTTCGCTTCGAGGCTCAGGGTAAACGGAAAGCGGCCGCTACAACTGCTCGGGGAGAGAGGGCGGACGACGCGGACATGAACAGGAAGGCTAGTGCGAGTTTGTCCGAATGCGGACAGAGCGTCCCAGAATCGCGCATTGGCGAGTGTAGAAGTTTTGCCCTGGTCGAACGAACAAGTTGATTCTACCGTGTTTAGAGCCGTGCCTGGGAGGTGCGTGGCTTGCAATTCTGATGGATAGAGTCTCGATTTGAGAGGCGAGGTACGGACGATGCGAAGCTTTTGGCAGGACATGAAGTACGCGATGCGCTCGCTGCGCAATTCGCCGGGATTCGCGATCATCGCGGTCGTGACGCTGGGACTGGGGATGGCTGTTAACACGACGGTGTTCAGCGTTATCAACGGACTGCTGCTGCGCTCGCTTCCGGTGCCGCACGCAGAACAGATCACCGTACTGGCGATGAAGCAACCCGGCGCGGAAGGCTTTCAGTCGTTCTCCTATCCGGATTTCCAGGATATTCGGAGCCAAGCGGAGGCGTCGGGCGAGGTGTTCGGCTACCGCACGACATTGGTCGGCCTGATCGCCGATCGCAAGGGCGATCACTGCGTGATGAGCCGGGTGACCGGCAACTATTTTTCGGCGCTCGGGATTAAGCCGGCATTGGGTCGGCTGATTCTTCCGACCGAGGGGCAAACCCCTGGGGCTGATCCAGTCTTAGTGCTGGGTTACGGGTATTGGCAAAAGCGATTTGGCGGCGACAAGAGTGTGATCGGGAAGCAAGTCCAAGTGGACGATCACCCGGTAACCATTGTTGGTGTGACGCCGAAAGATTTTCAAGGCACCTACGGGTTCTTGAATATGGACGGCTACATGCCGCTGAGCGCAATTGCGGGGCCCGGCGGCATCGAATCCGTGCAGGAAATTTGGACGCATCGCGAGCGGCGGTCGCTCACGCTGATGGAACGGCTGAAGCCGGGTGTCGATCTGAAACAAGCGAAGGCCACGCTCGACGTAATCGCAAGACGCATTGGCGAGCAGCATCCAGAAGCCGACAAGGGAATCACTTACCAGATTTTCCCCGAGCGGTTGGCGAGGCCCGAGCCTGATCCCGACAATACCATCCCGAATGTGTCGCTGGCGTTCACGGTGCTAGCGGGGCTCGTTTTGCTGGTGGCGTGTTTCAACATCGCGAACGTGTTGTTGGTGCGGGCGACCGTGCGGCAGCGGGAGATGGCCATTCGCGCCGCGATCGGGGCGGGCCGGGCGCGATTAGTGCGCCAGCACCTGACGGAGAGTCTGGTGCTGGCGATTCTGGGTGGGGGCGCCGGTCTGCTGTTTGGTGGGTGGGCGTCTGGATTTTTAAGTTCTTTGCCGCTAGGCACAGACCTGCCGATTACGTTTAATTTTCAGCCCGATTTGCGTGTTTACCTTTTCACCTTGGCCGCGGTTGTAGTGACGGGCGCGGTCGTGGGGATCATGCCGGCGCTGCGGGTGGCGCGCACCGACGTCAATTCGATGCTGCGCGAGGGCGGGCGAGGATCGTCGGAGGGCCCGCGACGCCACCTGGTGCGGAATACGCTGGTGATGGCGCAGGTCGCTGGTTCGCTGTTGCTGCTGATCGTCGCGGGGCTGTTTATCCGCAGCGCGGGAAAAGCGCGGGAAATCGATCTGGGCTTGAACCCGGATCATGTCATTGACGTGCCGGTCGACGTGCAGCAACTGGGCTATACGGAGCAGCAGGGAAGGGCATTCTACCGGGACGCGGAAGAGCGGCTGCGGAGTTTGCCTGGAGTAGTGTCGGTCAGCCAGGCGTTTTCCGTTCCGTTGGGACTAATGAGCGCAAGCGAACGAATCATCGTTGAAGAGCATCCCCTGGAAGCCGGCCAGCCCGAGCCGGTTGTCTACTACAACATGGTTAGTCCTGACTATTTCGAGACGCTGCGGATTGCGCTGCACCGCGGCCGCATTTTCACCAAAGCGGATTCGGAGAAGGCCGCGAAGGTGGCTATCGTCAACGAAGCGATGGCCAAGAAATTCTGGCCCGGCGAGGAAGTCCTTGGAAAACGGTTCAGGGCGAAGGGACCAGCCAAGGAGGACCAGAGTCTCATCGAAGTAGTGGGCGTGGTACAGAACGGAAAATACCGGGGCGTCGTTGAGGACCCCTTGCCCGCCTTCTATGTGCCGGTGGAACAGAGCTATATGCCGCTGCGAACGATTCACGTCCGCACATCGGTGCCGCCCGAAAGCATGGAACAGCAGATCGCGGCACAATTGCAGGAACTGGCGCCTGGATTGCCGATATCGGGCATGAGAACGCTGAGAGCGGATTTGGAAGGCATCAACGGCTACCTGTTCTTCCGCCTGGGAGCGCAGCTTACGACCGCGATCGGGCTGCTTGGACTCATCTTGGCGGTCGTAGGGGTTTACAGCGTGGTGTCCTACGCCGCGGTGCAGCGGACCCACGAAATCGGTATTCGCATGGCGCTCGGCGCGAAACCTCAGGACATTCTAACGATGGTTCTGGGGCAAAGCCTGATGGTGATCGGCGTCGGGATTGTGATCGGGCTCGGAGCCGCTTTCGCGGGGACCCGACTGCTGGGGAGCCTTTTGGTGGGCGTAAGCTCCAGCGATCCGGCGACCTTCGTCATTGTCGCGGTGACCTTGGCGGCGGTCGCTTTGCTGGCCTGCTGGTTGCCGGCGCGGCGAGCAACCCACGTCAGTCCTTTGGTGGCATTGCGATATGAATAGATTGGAGTGGTGGAGGTTTTGGCTTGCAGGGAAATGAAGTCTTAGATTGCTTCGCTTTGGGAGCTTCGAGGTTAGGCCGGGTGGTTGTGATGCCGGGAGGGGCAAGCCCCTCCCCTACAAAGTCTGGTTAGGAGCGGCGGCGAGAGGTGGTGGCGATGGAGCCGGTCAAGGTCAGGGCGAACAGTGCGACGATGGCGAACGTGATGATGAAGATGATCATGAGAGCTCCCTCAATTTCGCTTTCTTAACCGCAAGTACAGGCCCAAAGCTCGAGCCTTAAGATTCATATACTTAGATGAGCGCTAGCACAATCCTGTACATAAAGGTAGGTCAGATTAGAGGCTGAACCTGACATATTTTCCAGTACTGGTACCTAAGTGACAAGGGCTAATAGGACTCGGGTCGTAGGAGGCCGGGACAGGAACTGGACGGTTGGCCACCACCAACTCCAGAGTCCATCCGAGCGTCATTCGAGGTAGAACAGGCAAAGGACTCATTACTAAGCGCCGACATTGAAGAGGGCGAAGGAACGGATAACGCAGAGACGCCGAGATCGCGGAGGTGCGTGGAGACGCTGCGCTAAAGTCTGCTAGTGCCAGGCTGGATTAGCTTTTGCTTAGGCGGATTGAGCCGTCGCCGGTGTGAATCACTAGCGGTTGCCCGCCGCCGTTCATCTTGCCGTGAATTTGGGAATTGCTGAAGGTGCCCTCGACAGTGACGGGAATGCCCAGGCTGATGTGTCCGTCGTTGGTGCTGGCGTCGATGTTGGCCTGAAGATCGGCGGGCAGCACGATATCGACGCTGCCGTCGCCGGTGCGGATGCTCCAGCTGGAGTTTACTTTGGAGCCGGGCTGCAGGCGGGCATCGATGCTTCCGTCGCCGGTCTTGACGCTCAGGGCGTCCAGGCGGCCATCCAGCTTGATGTGGCCGTCGCCAGACAAGGCATCCACTTTACCGTCGAGATTGCGGGCGTCGATGTGTCCGTCGCCGGTGCGCAGGCGGATGTCGCCTTTGGCGCCATCGACGGTGATGCTGCCGTCGCCGGTATCGATATCTACATCGCCGCTGACTTCCTGGGCGCGTACGGAACCGTCGCCGGTGTGAATCTTCACTTTGCCGTTGACGGATTGTGTGGTCGACGGAGCCATCGCCGGTGTCGATCTGGAGATCGGCATCTTTGGGCATGTGGACCTCGATGCGGATATTGCGGTGGTTGTTGCCCCAGGAGAAGCCCCAATGACCGTTGACGCGAGCGTTGATCTGGACGGAGTCGCCGTCCTGCCGCGAATCGACATGGAGAGTTTTGTTCATCTCGTAGCCATCGTAGAGGACGCGGAAATCGACTTGCTTGGTGTCGCCGGTGTAGATCTGGACAGCGCCGTCGTTGGTGTCTACCCTGACTTGGGCGCGGCCGGAGATCGTGTAGGATTTCGTCCAATCTTCCGCTTGGGCGCGCGGGGCGAGGGCCGCGAGCGACAACATAGACAACATAAGGGTGAGTGCGACTGCCAGTTTGCCAGTCAGCTTATAGGAAAACACGTTCATCTCGGTGAGCCTCCGTCGTGCCATTGGGAACTGCCGTTCGGAACCGGCCAGTGTCTGCCGTCCGTCGTTCCAGGGCAGGACAGCGCCAGCGGCCGTCCTTTGTATAGCCGCCGCCCTTGTATAGCAGAAGATACGTCAGGTGCCGGAAAAAGGTTCCATTGGACTTGCCAACGTTGCTGGCGATTAACTTTGGTTGGCGCGAGCCGTCGCGGCAGGGTGCTTTTTGGACGCGGCGCCGGGCTTTGGGCGCAGGGCGGCCAGGAATCGGTCGACCGGAAGGGTATTGATGACGTTGGCTTTCTCTAGCCAGCCTCGACGGGCCATGGTCACGCCGTAGCGGATGAAGGGCAGGTGCAGGGTGTTGTGGGAATCGGTGGAGATGACGACCTTGACGCCGCGCTCCTTGCACATGCGCAAATAAACATCGCGCAGATCGAGGCGCTCCGGGTAGGAGTTGCACTCCATGGCCACGCCGTGCTTGGCGCAGGCGTCCAGGACCTTCTCCATGTCGTAGTCGAAGGAATCGCGCGCCAGCAGCCGGCGGCCGGTGGGATGGCCGATGATCTGGGTGTAGGGGTTCTCGATGCAGGCGAGCATGCGGTCGGTCATTGCCTGGCGATCCAGTTGCATGTACGAGTGGATGGAGCAGACGACGACGTCGAGCTGCGCGAGGATTTCGTCGGAGTAGTCCAGCGCGCCATCCTTGAGGATGTCCACCTCGGAGCCCGCCAGGACGCGTATGCCCAGGCCCTTTCTTGTCGATCGCGCGCAACTTCTTGATGTGGGCCAGCACGCGCTTTTCGTCCAGACCGTTGGCGATGGTCACCGACTTCGAGTGGTCGGTCATGGCGATGTATTCGTGGCCTAGCTGCCGGGCGGCTTCCGCCATTTCTTCAACGGTGTGCTTGCCGTCGCTGGCGGTCGAGTGCATCTGCAGGTCGCCCTTGATGTCGGCGAGCTCGATCAGTTTGGGTAGCCTGTGCTGTTCGGCGGCGGCGATCTCGCCGGTGTTCTCGCGAAGTTCGGGCGGGACGAAGTCGAGCTTCAACTTGGCGTAAATTTCCTCTTCGGTGCGACCGGCGACGCGGCGTTCACCCTTCAGCGTCGCCAAGGCATATTCGTTCAGCGTATAGCCCATATCGTTGGCCCGGCCACGCAGAGCGACGTTGTGCTCCTTGGATCCGGTGAAATAGAGGAGCGCCGCGCCGAAGCTTTCCTTGTCGAGCAGACGCACGTCCACCTGGAGGCCGCTGTCGAGGGTAAAGCTCACCTTGTTCTCGCCATGCGCCAGAACCTGATCGATGCGGGGATATTTCAGGATGTGTTCGGCGATGGCGTCGATGTGTTTTTGCGAGGTGTAGCCGTCGGCCAAGGTCAGGAGCAGATCGAGATCGCCGACAGTTTCCCTGCCACGGCGCAGTGACCCCGCAGGGGTGACCGAAGCGATGGCCTTTGGGATACTTTTCGATGTGCGCGATGATCGACGCCGCGGCCGCTTCGGCAGTGTCCAGACGGAATCGGCCGGTCGAGCGCTTGTGAGTCTCCACCGCTTTCAGAATGTTCTGCTCGCTCTTTTCGCCGAAGCCCGGAAGGTCGCGGAGCTTTCCTTCGCGCGCAAGCTTTTCCACGTCGGCTACCGTGGCGGCCTTGAAGTTGGACCATAGAAAGGCGACTTTCTTGGGCCCAAGCGATTGCAGATTGAGAATGTCGAGCAAGGTGACCGGGAACTTCTTGAGTAGCTTCTGGCGGAGGCTGTAGTCGCCGGTAGCGATGATTTCCTGGATGTGTTCGACCATGCGCTCGCCGATTCCCGGCAGCTCCTCCAGTTTGTCCGGCTCTTTGGCGAGCTGCTCGATGGATTCGTGCATACCGGCAATTAGCTCGGCGGCTTTTTCGTAGGTGCGGTAGCGGCCGATGATCGCACCATCGATTTCTAGAAGCTGGGCGGTTTCGCGGAGAATGCGGGCTACGGTCTTGTTGTCCATGCGGGGATTATAAGAGGAAGCCAGGCGAATTCGCGAGTTGGCGAGAAAAATAAAAGGGCCGGCGAGGGGAGCGTCCCGGCCGGCCCCAATAATTGCCGGGTAATCGACTTCAGCTTGCTTTCTGCACGTTGGCCGCTTGAGGACCTTTCGGTCCCTGGACGATCTCAAACTCGACCGGATCTCCTTCCTGCAACGTGCGGTAGCCGTCGCCGATGATTGCGGAATAATGGACGAAAACATCGGGGCCATCCTCGCGCCCGATGAAGCCGTAACCTTTTGAATTATTGAACCATTTAACCGTTCCTCGCACCGAGATTCCCCTCCCATAACTACAACCGAGATTTACACCACTGCGGCCCGCGAGCAAAAAGCACGCGCCACTGCAGCCAGGAAAATTAAATTGCGCGGAGTGTAGCAGAACGGAAATCGCAGTCAATAGAACATACGTCGCGGTTGTTAAAGCAAGCAAGACCTTATTAGATCTATATAAATCGATTTAATCCAGCATTGCCGAACAGTGCAACTGCAGATTGAATGTTGTATTGCGGGTAATTTACGAAAGAAGAAACATTTGTTACGCTGCCCTACTGCGCGCGAAGTGCAACTGCACCGGCCGCATTCAGGAACGCGGCTACTATTCGGAGCCTGCTTTGTGGAATTGGACCGGGCGAAAGATTTGGAACACGTTGTTGTAGTCGTCGGTCCAGAGCCGAAGCCTTGGCGGAACCTCGATGGGCTCCGGGAGGGTCGCGTCGTCCAGATCGTTTAAGAATCGATCGTTGCGTGTCACCAGCACCCAGTCCGAAGCGTCGATCAGCTTGCGGAGATCGTCGTCGTTGGAGATCAATCGTGCCGGACGATGCGCATCGTTGGCGAGCAACTGAACGACCGGGTTGAGATTCAAGTAGGTGTTGGATGTGTGGATGGCCAGGATCCCGTCGGGCTTCAGGTGACGCAGGTATAGCGCGAAGGCCTCCCTGGTCAAGAGATGGACGGGAATGGCGTCGCCGGAGAAGGCATCCACCGCCAGCACGTCGAACTGCTGATCGGGCTCCTGGGCCAACGAAAGCGCGCGTCTCCCATGGCGATATCGACCTTGGCGCGAGAGTCGCGGAGATAGCTGAACCAGGTCTGGGCGATGGACGACGACCAGCGGATTGATTTCGTAGAAACGGAAGTAATCGCCGGCATTGCCGTAGGCTGCCAGGGTTCCCGCACCGAGTCCTATGACGCCAACGCGTTTCGGCGCTCCGGTGAAGTGGTCCAATGCCATGCCCACCCCGGAATTCTCGGCCGTAGTAGGTGGTGGCCAGAAGGCTCTTCGGCGGGTCCAGGAACTGCGCGCCGTGCTCGATCTTGCCATGATACAGAGTGCGGTAAGGCTGCTTGAGCCAGTCGCGATGCAACTCCACACGAAGGCCACCGTAGAAATTGCGAACCGCGAAGATGGAGTCTTTTTTGTAGGCACGAGCGTTGCAGACCAGCACGGCAGCCATGCATAAGGTCGCGAATGCCCCAAAAAACGCGAACCAGCCAGCCTTCCGGCCATACGACGATGACCGCGAGCAAAGCCGTGAGGCACAGCGTCAGCGGGAATTCGTAGACACCAGTGAAAAAGTACGGCGCCAGGATGCCCACAAAGATCGCGCCGAGCGCTCCGCCCAGAGAAATCATCAGATAGAAGGATGTGAGATAGCGGGGAGCGGGTCGGCGATGGGCGAGTTCGCCGTGGCAGAACAAGCAGCACAGAAAAAGGCCGGCGCAGAACAGCGGCACGCTCACCTGCACCGATTCGGTGAACGATGGATCGTAGATCGCGTAACCCAGGCTGCCAAGCGCGACCGCCAGAAGCCGCACCATCAGCCAGCGGGAATATAGACGCGGCGATGGAAGGCGAGCGCGAAAGTCAGCAGATACAACGCAAGAGGCACCACCCACAACAACGGCACCGGCGCGACGTTCTCGGTAATGTGATTGGTGATGGAAAGCAATAACATCGAGCCGCAAGCCGAGAGGCCCAGCCACAGCAGTCTTTCGCGAACTGTTGGCGGGGCGCGGTGATCGTGGGCGCGGGATCTGCTGACGTGGCCGGCGACGATGCAAGGGCGTCACGGCTGGCGATCCACGCCGTCAAGCGCACATGCACCACGAAAACAACAAAGAGGCCGGTCCACAGCATCACTTGCGGTGCGACGAAAGACGCGGCTCGATCAGAAAGGGAAAGCTCAGAAGCGCGAGCAGAGAAGCGAGGTTCGATAGCGCAAAAAGATGATACGGCTCGGCGCTACGCGCTCACGCGCGCGTGCCAACTTTGCACGAGCGGGCTGGTGGCGCTGAGCAGGATGAACGGCAAGCCGATGGAAACTGTCAGCACGACGAGAATATGAGCGGCCGGATCGCTTGCGGCGAGCGACGGAAAGAGCTCGCGAGGAGCGATCGGCAGGAAACAAAGACTCGCCAACAGCAGCGCGACATGCAGGCCCGATTGCCGCGCCAGACGCAGGCGGCGGGTGGTAACATCGGCGTACCAATAGCCGAGCAGCAATGCGCGATTGGAAGAACACCAGGCAAGTGGCCCAGACCGCCGCGGAGCCTCCGAAGCGCGGAAGAATCAGTTTGGCGAACAGCGGCTCGAGCAGGAAAAGGAGAAATGCGCCGAGGAAAACGGTCACGGGCAGCAGGAATTGCAGCCGCGACTGGCGACAGGAGCGGACGGAAATTGGACCTCGTCTGTCGCAACTCGTTCGGATTGGACTCTGGCGGGAACCGGTGGCATTTCTTCTCTGTCTGCTCCGTGAAACCTTCGCGGTCTCTGTTCGTTTCTTGAATTATTTCTCGCGGAGATGAGCTTTGAGCTTCGCTTCGTCATTGAAAAAGGCTTGAAAAGGGGACGCGCTGAAAGGTCGCCCTTACATTTTCGGAGCCGGCGCTAGGCCAGAAACCGGAAGTAGTAAAGGAGCCCGGCGATCGATTTTGCGTCGCGAAGCACGCCGCGCCGGATCATTTTCTCGAGCTCGGCGCGCGTGAAGGCCTTGGCGACGATCTTTTCGTCTTCTTCCGGCTCGGCCTCGCCCGGCGGTCAAGCCTTCCGCCAGCAAAATGTACATGCGCTCCTCGAGAAAGCCCGGAGTAGGGAAGACGTCGAGGAAACACCCGCAATCTTTTCGCGCGGTAACCGGTCTCTTCGATCAGCTCGCGGGCGGCCGCCTTGCCGCACACTCTCGCCGGGGTCGATGCGGCCCGCCACCAGCTCCCACAGATACTGCCGCGTCGCGTGACGGTACTGGCGGATCAGGATGATGCGGCGATCGGGCAGCACCGGCATGACCACGACGGAACCCGGGTGGGTGATGACTTCGCGCGTGGTACGCAAGCCGGTCGGCTCCAGCACCTCGTCGCGCCGCACGCCGAAGATGGGCCCCTTGTAGATGATTTTGCTGCTGAGAATTTTTCCGGTCGCCTTATTGCGATTGATTTCTTGTTGCGTGCCTTGCTCGATTTCTTTCGCGGATGAATCGCGGAGTTTCTCCCGCGGGTATCTTATCAGGGGCGGCGAGGCATGCGCCAAGCCATTGCTCGGCGCATCGCACGAACCGGGATCCAGCTGTCCAATTCATTGCCTGCGCGACGCAGCCATGCCTATACTCAATGTGCGACCCATGCCCATTAATACCATTATCGTCGACGACGAAAAGCCCGCCCGGGACGAACTGGTCTTTTTGCTCAAAGGCTTTCCGGAGATCAATGTCATCGGGCAAGGCAAGAACGGCGTCGAGGCCATGACGCTGATCAAAGAGCACGCCCCGGATCTGGTGTTTCTCGACGTGCAGATGCCCGGTCTGGATGGCTTTGGCGTGCTGAGAAAACTAGTCGAGCGCAAAATGAAAGTTCCCCACGTGGTTTTCGCCACGGCTTTTGACCACTACGCGGTGCAAGCCTTTGAAGTAAATGCGGTGGACTATGTCCTGAAACCGTTCGACAAGGCGCGTATCGCGAAAGCAATCCAGCGCGCCCGCAAAGTGATGGAGAACGCAGACCACCGACGACCGAGCGACTCGAACAACTGGTCAACCAGCTCGGTGCGGCAAGCTAGCCGCCCACCTGCCAAGCTCCTTGTGAAATCGCAGCAACGCATGCTGCTGGTGGATGCCGAAGACCTGTTTTTCGCTTCCATCGATGATGGCATGATTTCGGTGGTGGCTCGCGACGCCGAAGGCACCTCAAACTATCGCACGCTAGAAGAATTGCACGCGGCGCTGGACTCGGAATCGTTCTGGCGCCCGCACCGCTCGTACCTGGTGAACATCCACCACATCAAGGAAGTTATCCCCTGGTTCAAGTCCGGCTACATGCTAAAAATGGCGGACAAGAAGCAGACCGAAATACCTGTGAGCCGTGTGCAGACCAAACGACTGCGGGAATTGTTCAAGCTCTGAAGAATCATTTTATGGAATCTCAAACGCAACGAGAATGGAAGTATGGTCCACTGGCCCGCGTCGCGGCGCTCTTGATCCTCACTACCATAGTGCTTGGTATTGATCGAACGCTTGTTCGCTGGCTGCCCCCCGGCCTCTCATGGAGCATCAGTGCCGGTATTTGGGCCTTGGCCGCGGTCGCCATGTTTTCCTTCTTTGCGCGCCTTTCTGGAAAATCGCAGGCGAGGTAGCGGTGGCGCCGGAAATGGAACGCGCTAGTCCGGCATGTTTGCGTGTGTTAGCATCACTCGTATTGCTCGTACATCAGACACGATGGATTTTTCGCTCAACGACCACCAAAAACTGACTCGCGATACCGTCCGGCAATTCATGGAAAATGAGGTGCGGCCGTCGGTGCGGCAGCGCGACCGCGAAGGGCGCTTTGCGGCTGAAGAGATCAAGAAACTGGCTGAGATCGGCTGCTGCGGGATGCTCGTCCCGGAAGAGTGGGGCGGCCCGGGCCTCGATACTATTTCCTACGTGCTGATGCTGGAAGAGGTCGCGCGCGTGGACGCGGCCATGGCTACGTCGCTGGGCGTGACCAATTCCGCGGTGCAAGTCCCGCTGCTGGCCTTCGGCACGCGACGACCAGAAGAAAAAATATCTGCGCTGCCTGGCAACCGGCGAAATCTTGGGCGCGTTCTGCCTGACGGAACCTCAAGCCGGCTCTGACGCTGCGGGCATTCAGGCGCGGGCTACTCGATCGAGTGCTGGGTCAAATGCGGGTGGCTACCGCCTGAACGGCACGAAAACGTGGGTCTCGAACGGCAGCGTGGCCCGCGTATTCATCGTTTTCGCGAAGACCGATCCGGATGCGGGCGGAAAGGGTATCACCGCGTTTCTGGTCGAGCCGAGCTTCAAAGGGTTTCGCGTGGGGCGGCATGAAGAAAAAATGGGGCAGCTTTCTTCGCCGTCCGTCGAAATTATCTTGAACGAATGCGAAGTCCCGGCCGAAAATCGTCTAGGCGAAGAAGGCGAAGGCCTGAAAATCGCACTGGGCGCGCTCGATGGCGGCCGCATCGGTATCGCGGCGCAAGCGGTGGGCCTGGCGCAGGGGGCGTTAGAGGCTGCGGCGACTTACGCGAAGCAGCGCCGGGCGTTTGGCAAAAACATCGGCGAATTTCAGGCGATCCAGTGGATGCTGGCCGACATGCAGACTGAAATCGAGGCGGCGCGCGGCCTGGTCTACCACGCGGCGTGGCTAAAGGATTCCGGCGGACGTATGGGTGCGGCCGCATCGAAGGCCAAGCTTTACGCCAGCGAAATGGTGAATCGTGTTGCGGCCAAGGCGGTGCAGATCCACGGCAGCGTCGGCTATTCGCGGGAGACCGATGTCGAGCGCATGTACCGTGACGCGCGGGTGATCACCATCTACGAGGGGACCAGCGAGGTCCAGCGGATGATCATTGCGCGGGATTTGGGATTGTAGCGGCTTTCGTAAGAGTGTGCAGGTAAAGAGCTTACGAGGGTAGTTGCTTCTGTCTTGCTGGCGAAACCTGCGAGAGCTACGTTTCACGGCCATTCATTGTGAAGATTCGGCGAATTGGATTTCCGTTGACGTGCGCAATTGCTTGCGGTGATAGTAGCATACTTGACATAAGTTGTCAAGGTAAATGTGACTGGCTACATTTTTTGCTCCGCGGGCATTCGTGGTCGGCTTAGGTGCACAGGCCCTTCGGGCTCAGGGTAAACAGGAATGTCTGTGCTACCTCGGAGGAATTTGGCGTGACGCGAATTACTGTCATCCTGATGGCTTCAGGATGACGATTCTCGGCGGGGGTAACGAAAGGAACATCGGATTGGCGGCTAACGCAGTCACAAAAAAGAAGCGCGTGGTAAGCGGCATGCGCCCTACGGGCCGCCTGCACATCGGACACTATTTCGGGGCGCTCCAGAACTGGGTCCGACTCCAAAATGATCCTGAATATGATTGCTTCTACTTCATCGCTGACTGGCACGCGCTGACCAGCGACTATGCTGATACCAGCGCGGTAGCGCAGAACACCATCGAAATCGTAACGGACTATCTGGCTGCCGGCCTTGATCCGAGAAATCGGTGATCTTCCAGCAATCGCTGATCCCCGAACACGCGGAGCTGCATTTGCTCCTCTCGATGGTCACGCCGCTCAGCTGGCTCGAACGCGTCCCAACCTATAAGGAAGCCTTCGAGAACGTCAAAGATAAAGACCTGCACACTTACGGGTTTCTCGGTTATCCCTGCCTGCAAACCGCCGACATCGTCATCTACAGCGCAGAGGCGACCGCGCTTCTCGTACCCGTGGGAGAAGACCAGGTTTCCCACGTTGAGGTAAGTCGGGAAATCGTTCGTCGGTTTTCCGTATTCTATGGGCTCCGACGTGAGCTCGCAGGCCTACGCCGACGAATAATGCAACTCGGCGGCCTGCACGACGTCCTAGGCATCTCGAGCCGTGGAACCGCTCACGACCCAGACCTATTCCGCGGCGAGGTGCGAAGACTCGGCCGTCGAGATTGGCGTAGACAATCTCTCACCAGAAGCTGGGCGACCTCGCGAACCTGTTTCCGTACACACCGCCGATCTATCGAACCCCAAGTGATGCTCACCAAGACGCCCGCGGATCCCTGGGCTCGATGGGCGCAAGATGTCCAAGAGCTATGGCAATGCGATCACTCTGAGTGAGTCTGACGACGACATTCGCAAGAAGACCAAAGTCATGGTCACCGACCCGGCGCGGAAGAGGCGGACTGATCCTGGAAATCCGGACGTGTGTCCGGTGTACGACTGGCATAAACTGTTCTCGCCGAGGGAGACGCTGGAGTGGGCGGCGCAGGGTTGCCGTACGGCAGGGATTGGCTGCATTGAGTGCAAGGCGAAAATGGCTGATCACTTGATCCAGTGGATTGCGCCCATTCGAGAACGACGTTTGGAATACGAGAAGCATCCGGGGCGCGTGCTGGAGATTGTTGAGGCTGGCTCGAAAGCGGCGCGGGGGCATGCTCAACAGACCATGGCGCGTGTGCGCGAGGCCGTTTTCGGCTGGGATCGGAAGCGTAAGGAAATTGATGGCAGCGGTGACGCGGCCAACGCTGGCTGAGATTTTTAGCGGCGAGTTTCTGTTTATGTTGAGTTGCGAAGGGAATGCGGAGCGGTTTGAGTTGACGATAAACTAAAGGCGCCCGCCACGGTCGGCGGCCGCTACAACGATATGGCGACACCTTACAAGATCAATATCCCGATGTACGAGGGGCCTCTGGACCTGCTGCTGGATCTCATCAAGAAGCAGGAGATGAGCATCCATGACATCCAGATCGCCAAGATCACCTCGCAATATCTCGACTACCTGCACAAGCTTGAAGAGTTGAACGTCGATGTGTCTGCCGATTTCATCTACATGGCGGCGACGCTGATCTACATCAAATCGAAGATGCTGCTCCCGCCTGACCCGCTCGCGTCGCCGGAAGAGCAGGCTAGCGATCCGCGCGCTGAACTGGTGCAGCGCCTGGTCGAACACGAGAAATTCAAAAACGCAGCGCAGTTGCTCTACCAAAAACAGCAGATCGAGGAAAACGTCTGGTCGAAGCCGGACAAGTCGCTGTACAACGACGAAGGTACGGAAGGCGAACTGGTTGTTTCCCTGGTCGATCTCGTCAAGGTCTTCCAGCAGGTCCTGGAGCGACGCAAGGAAATCTCGCGCATCGATTTGCAGCACGAGCAATTCACGGTGGCGCAGATGATGGCGCAGTTGCGCGCGCAAATCCTAGCCAGCGACGACAACTCGGTCAGGCTGATCGAATTCTTTGAGGCGTGCCCCTCGCGGCATGCCATGATCGTTGCGTTTCTCGCTGTCCTGGAAATGGTCAAGATGCAAGCAGTGGTGCTTGCGCAGGAAAAGCAGTTCGGCGAGATCGTAGTGAAAAAAGGCAAGTCCTTCGATGTGGTGTTTGACGAAAGCGGAGGGGTTCGCCAGATCGACGAAGAGTATAGGTAGACATTCGAAGCTGGAAGTTCGAGATTGGAAGAGCGGAATTGGAAGCTGAGGAGTCTCGCGGCCTTATGAGCAACGAAGAACGAAAAGCGGCCCTTGAAGCGATCATTTACGCAGCAGACGAACCGGCCACGATCGAGCAACTGGCCGCGGCGCTCGGCGCCGAGAAGTTGGCAGTTCAATCGTCGCTTGATGAACTGGTGGCCAGCTATGCTTCCGAGGACCGCGGCATTGAAGTCCGCGCGGTTGCCGGCGGCTACAAGATGTACACCAAGCCGCAGCATCACGACGTGGTGCGCCGGTTCATCAAGAGCCTGCGCCCACCGCTGCGCCTCACGATGCCAGCGCTGGAAACCCTCGCGGTGATCTCCTACAAGCAGCCGGTCACCGCCCCGGAAATTCAGGAGATTCGCGGTGTCAACACCTCTGGCGTATTGAAAACGTTGCTCGATAAGCGCCTGATTACCACCGCCGGACGTAAGGAAGTCATCGGCCGCCCAATCCTGTATCGCACCTCGAAGGAATTCTTGATGCGCTTCGGCCTCAGCGATCTGCAGGAACTCCCCAGCCTGAAGGAATTTGAAGCGCTGGCTCGCGAGGCGCTCGGCACGGATGAAGGCATCGCCACACCCGGCATAGGCGACGAGAGCGTCCTCGACGGGATGGTGGAAGGGGCCGCGGCTCGAGAGGGGCAATCCGATGAGGTGATGTCCACAGAAGAAACTCAGGCGGCCAAGGAGCAGGTGTCCGAGCCAGTCGAGGAAACACCAGTTGTAGAATCTCCGGTTTACGGCGAGGCTCAACAGGAGACTGCAGCGGAAAGCTCCGAGACGACGAGTGAAGCAGCGCCGGAAACGACTGCTGGTGAAGGCGATGAAGAGAAGTCTCGCAAGGCTGTGGCGGGCGAATAGAGAGTAGTTGGCAAGCGGTTTTCGAGATCGAAGAGGACGCGCTGGAGCGACGTCCCTACAGCAGGACTCACCGTCACTCAAGAGATACGCGACCAAGACCACGAAAATGCAAGAACGCCTACAAAAAATAATTGCGCGCGCGGGAATCGCCTCGCGGCGCCACGCCGAGCAACTCATTCTCAGCGGCCAGGTCCGCGTGAATGGACGCGCGGTCACGGAACTGGGCAGCAAAGCCGATCCTAGCTACCGACCGCATTGAAGCGGCAGGCAAACTCATCACCACGCCCCAGCGCCTGGTTTACATCGCGATGAACAAGCCTTCCGAGATCGTGGCCACCATGTCCGACCCCGAAGGCCGCAAGACGCTGCGAAATTCGCTCCGTGGTTTTCCCGAGCGCGTCTACCCGGTCGGCAATCTCGAATACGCCGCTTCGGGCGTGATCCTGCTCACCAACGACGGCGACCTGGCCGCGCAAGTGCTCAAGAACTGGGAGCATCTCGAACAGGCCTACCACATCAAAGTCAAAGGCATGCTCACGCTGCACGATCTCGATCATCTGGGCAAGGAAGCGGGCGTCCGCATGAAGACGCTTCGACAGCCCGACTCGACGCGTGGCCGCGCCGCCAACTATTGGTACGAGGTCCGCATGCGCGATACGCGAAAAGAAGAATTGCGCCGCGTGCTTATGAAGGCTCAGCATCCCATCGAGAAATGGATTCGCATCTCCGTTGGTCCGATCCAGGTCGAGGGCATTCCGCGCGGCCGCTACCGTGAGCTAAAGAAATCTGAACTCGAAGCGCTGCGCAAAGCCGCCGGCCCGGTGCGCAAGGCTAAAGCTGCGGCGCGAGCCTCCTGACAGCCGATACCGCGGCTCAACCGATGGCTCTCGAACGATTGCAAAAAATCATCGCCGCTTCGGGCGTAGCCTCACGCCGCAAAGCCGAGGAGTTGATCGCCGCGCATCGCGTCACGCTGAATGGTGAAGTCGTCACCGAACTCGGCACCAAAGCTGATCCCGATCGCGACAAAATCTCCATCGACGGCACTCCTCTTCCGAGCCGCGAACAGTTTCTTTATTTCGCGCTGCACAAGCCGAAGGGTTATGTCACCACCGTGGATGATCCGCAAGGGCGTCCCACGGTCATGGATCTGATAAAGGGTGTTCGCGAGCGGGTTTATCCAGTAGGGCGTCTCGACTACGCAAGTGAAGGATTGCTGCTGATGACCAACGACGGCGCACTCGCGCAAAAGCTCACCAAAGCCGGCTCGCACGTCCCGAAAACCTATCTGGTTAAGATCAGCGGCCGACCTGACGAGAAAGCGCTAACGCGTCTCCGCGCCGGAGTCATGATCGAGCTCGAGGACGGGCGTCGCGTCAAAACTTCGCCTGCCTCCATCCGCCTCGCGGAAGACGCGGCCAACCCCTGGTACGAGGTCGTGCTCATCGAAGGCCGCAACCGCCAGATCCGGCGGATGTTTGACCGCGTCGGCTACCACGTGGAAAAAATCCGCCGGGTGAAGCTGGGCGCATTGTTTCTCGATGTGCCTCCGGGCAAATTTCGCCCGCTAACGCGCAAGGAAGTGGAGCAATTGAGGGCTTTGTGACCTCGATAGCTGTTTCACAAGAAATGAGATGATTCACGAATGAAGATCCTTCTTCCCGATGGCGTGGACCCGGGCCACGACCCCATCGCCGAGATTCTAAGGAGCTACCACACCATCGGGGTCGTAGGCCTATCGTCAAACCCAGCCCGTCCGAGTTACGGCGTTAGCGAATACATGCAGTCCGCCGGCTACCGCATCATTCCCGTCAATCCGAACGAAAGGGAAGTCTTAGGGGAGAAGAGCTACGCGCGCTTAGAGGACGTACCCGAAAAAATCGAAATCGTGGATATCTTCCGCCGCCCTGAAGAAGTCCCGCCCGCGGTCGAATCCGCAATCCGCGTCGGCGCCAGAGTCGTCTGGATGCAACTGGGCATCGAGCACCAGGCATCCGCAGAAAGAGCGCGCGCCGCCGGCCTAATCGTTGTGATGGATGCTTGCATCCTCGTCGAACACAAGCGCCGCCGTTCGTCCCTGCAGGCGTAACGTGAAAGCGTCGAAGAAGATGTAGGGCCATCGTGGGCTGGCCGCCGGCCCGAATATGAGAGCTACTCTCTAGCGAGGCAGCGGATAGACCGCCAAGTTCCGCCTGCCTGGCGCGATGACGGCCAGGGACTTGCCGTCGGGAGAAATCGCAAATTCCCGGAACGTCAGTCCGTGGAGCACTGGGATCGGAGTAGGCTGCGTGACGGCTGGCGCATCCTTGTCTGCGGGAGATCGCGCCGCGAGCGGCGGAAGATTGATCCATACCAGATCGCCGGACTTCTTCTCCACGGAGCGCTTGAGAAGGATACGAGTCTCGTCTGGTCCCCAGCGAAACACACCGAAACCTGCGCGTACCCGCGCAGTCCGATCGGGATTCGCGACGTCGCGAATTTCAATCACTTCTCGATCGATGTAGTACGCGATCTTGGTCCCGCTCGGCGATAAAGAAATCCCGCCTTCGTAGTCATCGAGCGTGGCCACTTCGTGATCGTCCTGGGCGAGAAGTTCGAGCCGCTGCAGGCGCGGCGGCCCGGAAAGATTGCGATCGCGTTCCACGGCGAAAGCCAAGTTGCTGCCCGGCACGGGGACGAAACCCAGGAATGTGCGCCCCTCAAACACGGGGCCCGGCGGTCCGCCGGTGCGATTGAGGTAATGAAAGGAAAACAAGACCTTGGGTTTCACAACTTCCGAAAGGTAGATGATCGTGGCGTTGTCCAGCAACCAGGATGCGTCGGCCGCATCCTTAATCACATTATCGTTGCCGCCCAGGTGAACTTCTTTCCCGCTTTCATCGAGTACCAGCGTCATCGTGGAATCCACGGTCTTGCCGGTCTCGTCCACAGTAGCGGTAAACAATTCGGCAAGAAGCAAATGCCCGTTCGGCGACCAGCGAAAGGAATTCACGCTGTAGGTGAAAGGAGCAGCGCCCCTCTGAAATTTCTCGCCGACAAAAAGTCGCCGGCGCTTGCCGTTGGCGTCCTGAATCCAGATATCGTCGTGTTCCAGATCGTACTGTTTCGTCTTGAATGGCCGATTGACCGCGTAGGCGATTCGTCCGTCAGGCGCATAGCCGAAGGCAGTGATGTCCTCGTCGATGTTCAGGACGGGCTTGTCGAGCTCTTGCGCGTGAAGCGGCGCAGCGCGGCCACTCCAGGCCAAAACGATAAGCACGAACAGAAGGTGTCGACTGCGAATCTGGCAGCAGGGAAAAAGCCAATTCATCATTGAGGTCCAGGGTGAGGGCCGGTGAACTCGCTGCAACATGGTTTCTGCGCGGGCTTGAACTCCATGTATTCCACGCGCGTGTCATCGGGATCGTACACGTTCAGCTGCCACTTGCCGTCGCGCCCCAGCTTCGGTTCCTCGGTAGGCTTCCAGCCATTCTTGATCAGCCGCGCGTCCGCCGCTTTGATATCGACCACACCCAGCGAAATGTGGTTCATCACGCCAAGCGTGTGGTGATCCGCAGTCGGAGAAATGTTGAGCATGTATTCAAGCCAGGTCGTGCCGTTGGGCACTTCCATAGCTACCCAACTGGTCTCGTCATCTTTCATTCCGCCGTGCCAATACAATCGGAAATCCCAGAATGTCCTTGTAGAACGCATCTTCCGCGGCGCGATCGCGAACAACGAATCCAGCATGAATGATCTGATTGCTCAGCGGTGAGATTGCTACGGTGCTCATCGTGCCGTTACCGGGAGAAAGAAACACAATTCGATGATCTTCGGGATCGCGGACTTCAATATACTTGTCGCCCGCGGTGCTACGCTTGACCTCGCTGCACTTTACGCCGCGCGAAAGCAGATACTCGCGCATGGTGTTCGCGTCCCGCACGTGGTAGCCAATCGCTTCCACCGCGTTCTTGCTTTCAGCTGGATCGCTCGGAATCAATTCCAGCTTCTGCAAGGAATTAATCGAAAAACATGCCGCGGCTGACGCCGGGCTGAAACATCCCTGCGAGACCTCTGGCAACCCCAGCGTTTTGGCATAGAAGGCCCGCGAAGCGTCCATGTTGGTGACGCGGAGCCTGACCAGCGCGATGCCGGTAATCTCCGGCCGCTCTGGAGCGGCGATGACGCCGACCGGTAGCGCAACGATCCACAACAATGCAAGATGGCGTACAAATCGCATGGTGTACCTCAAGATTCAGATGATCGTGATTTTATCTTACGAATGTCTTCCAGCCGCTGGCGAAGACGTTGCTCGAAGCCCTGGTCGGTGGGCTTGTAGTAGGTGCGGCCGGCTAGATTATCCGGCAAGCAAGTCATGTCGGTGACTTTCTCGTCGAAATTGTGCGCGTACTTGTAGCCCTGGCCGTAGCCCACATTCTTCATTAGACCGGTCACCGCATTCCGGAGATGCAACGGCACCGGATCGGCTTCCGTTTTGTGGACATCTTCCATAACTTCGCCGTAGGCAGTGTAGAGCGCGTTGGATTTCGGCGCGAGCGCCAGATACACAGCGGCTTGCGCCAGCGCCAGATTGCCTTCCGGCGGGCCGATGAAATCGAACGCTTCCTTGGCCGCGAGTGTGACCGCGAGCGCTCCCGGCTCAGCGAGACCGATGTCCTCGCTGGCCATGCGCACCATGCGGCGCGCGAGATAGAGCGGGTCTTCCCCAGATTCGAGCATGCGCGCAAGCCAATAGAGTGCAGCGTCTGGATCGGAATTGCGGACGGACTTGTGCAGAGCTGAAATGAGGTTGAAGTGTTCTTCGCCGGCCTTGTCGTAGCGCAGGAGTTTGCGCTGCAGCACATCCTCAAGAAGCTCAGCGGTCACGTGGCGCACACCGGCGCTGTCTGGCTCGGCGCCGCGCACAGCGAGCTCCAGCGTGTTGTAAGCCGATCGCGCGTCGCCATTCGCGTAGGAGGCGATCCGGAAGAGCACGTCGTCGCCCGCTTCAACATTTTCATTGCCGAGGCCACGTTCCTTGTCGGCGAGCGCCCGGCGCAAGAGTTCGGCGATCAGGGGCGTCGGCAAGGGATCGAGAATGTAGACCTTGGTCCGCGAAAGAAGCGGCGAAATCACTTCGAACGAAGGGTTTTCCGTGGTCGCCCCGATGAAAGTGATGTGTCCCGCTTCGACGTAAGGAAGAAAGGCGTCCTGCTGCGCCTTGTTGAAGCGATGGACTTCGTCGACGAAGACAATCGTACGCGGCCCGGAGCGGGCCTTGCGCTCGGCGGCAGCCATCACGTCCTTGATTTCCTTGATGCCGGCAAGCACGGCGCTGAACGAAACGAATTCCGAGCTGGTCAACCGGGCAATCAGCCGAGCGAGGGTAGTCTTACCGCAACCTGGCGGGCCCCAAAACAACATTGAGCCAAGATCGTCGTTTTCGATTTGCACTCGCAGCGGCTTGCCGGGACCCAGCAATTTCTCCTGTCCAATGAATTCGTCCAAGGTCCGGGGACGCATGCGCTCGGCCAGCGGCTGATGCGCCAGAGGTACATCGGGTTCCACCGGCTGCGGCAATTTCGAGAAGAGACTCACTTTTGTTCGTTCCCGGCGGGAAGTGATTTCCGCTGTCGCGCCGCCTCGTAGAACAGTACCGCCGCCGCAGCGGCCGCGTTTAATGATTCGATGCCGCTGGCCATGGGAATCCGTATGCGCGCGTCCGCGCTGCGCTCCACTTCTTCCGGCAAGCCGGCTCCTTCGTTCCCAACGAGAAGAGCCACCGGCTCGCACCAATTCACCTCCCAAGGCGCGAGCAGCGGCGAGTCACCCTCCCGCGGATTATGCACGCTGGAAGCAAGTGTCCGCACATCCGCAACGCGAAGCTGCGTCAGCAAAATTGGCAAAGACATCCCGGCGAGTATCGGCAAATGCAATGCAGCCCCAGCAGAAGCGCGCAACGCCTTCGGCGAAAACGGGCTGGCAGTTCCACTTTGACCCGAAGCCGTGGTGACCGCGCCGGTCGCGCCGAATGCTGACGCGGTACGCAAGATCGTCCCTACGTTGCCCGGATCCTGCACGCCCGCAAGAACGACCAGCAGTGGGGAGCAAGCTTCCCCATGCACTCGAAGAATATCGTCCAGCGTGGCCGCCCGCGGTGCAACCAGCGCGGCCACGCCCTGAGGATGCTCGGTGTCGGCAATTCCCTCAAACAATCGATCCGTAGTCCGCAAGACCGGAATTGCCATCTCCGGCCGGTCGATGACCGGCGCGAGGCGCTCGTGATGCCGCTCACCCGACTCGCTGAAAAGCACGGCTTCAATCCGGCAGCCGGAGCGCAAAGCTTCCTCGACCAGCCGGACTCCTTCGACGCCGACGCAACCGGATTCCGTCTGTAATCCGCCGCGCAAAGCCATGCGAAATTCCTTAAGCCAGCGGTTGTCCCGGCTGGTAATCGGAGCCGCGCCGGCACTGGTGGCACGGGCGTTCCGAGCAGCTTTGACGGGCGTAGCCATCACCCGGAGCGTAGCAAATTTCGCGTCAAATAGGCCAATTCGTCGGATGCGCGGGCGCGGGCGGGAGAGGTCGCTGGAGCTAACGAGCCGCCTACGGAGTGGTCGGACGCTGAAGCCTCTGAAGCGTTTGGTCCCAGTTGGGATGTGACGCTGACACAGGCGGGAGTGCCAGTGCTACCTCGGAGGGCCATTGCACGGTCGGCGGGTGTGTGGTAGCGTCGCCCAAATAATGGCAGCGCGGGCGGACCGCTGCATGGGGTAGCATTACGATTTCGCCAAAGGCCAAAAAGTTGCCGGCAGAACTGTTGCGCGTCAATGCGCAAGCCCCCGAAGCCGATGCACTGCGATATGCGGCGCACTTCCTCGTGCGAGGCTGTGTAATTGGGATTCCCACCGATACCTTTTACGGGCTAGCCACCGATCCGTTCAATCTTGCGGCTGTGGACGAGCTCTATCGAGTAAAGGGCCGACCTGAAACGCGGGCCCTGCCGATTCTGGTCAACTCGCTGGACCAAGCGCTGGTGCTGATGCGCGAGCCTGAAGAAGAGGTCTCTGGCGTGGACCACGCACCTTGGAATTTTCAGAAGCTGGCGGAGGCGTTCTGGCCTGGCGGGCTGACGCTGGTGGTCGACGCTTCGAACCGCGTTCCCCTGAAGGTTACGGCTAATACGGGCAAGGTGGCGCTACGCTGGCCAAAAAGTCCGGTCGTCGAGCAACTGATTGACGAGTTCGGCGGCCCGATTACCGGAACCAGCGCCAACATTTCCGGCTTCCCGGCCTGCGCCAACACCGAACAGCTCATGAAGCAACTAGGTCTGCGCCTGCCGTTGGTTCTCGATGCCGGCGAAACAGGAATGGGTCTACCCTCCACCATCATTGGACTGCGCGACGAAAACTGGGAAGTCTTGCGCGAAGGTGCCATCCCGGTCTCCGAAATCGAAGCCGTCCTCCGCTAAGCGCCGTCGGAACCAGCGGGAAGGAGTGAAGAGCGGATGATTGCGTCATTCCGTTCTTCAAATTCCTTCGGAATGCGTAGCTACTCGGAGTGAATTCAGAAAGTCGAAATCGCCAGTCGGGCTAAGCGGCAAATCACCTAAGCTCTTGCGATGTACGGAGATAGCGTCCGTAAACCACAACGGCAAGTAAGGCAAATCGTCTGCCAGGATCTTCTGGGCCTCGCTGCAAAGCGTCTTCCTCTTCTCCTGATCCATTTCGGTGCGAATCTGGTCGGTCAGCGCATCCATACGCGGATTGCGATAGTGCCCCCGATTAGCTCCATCAGGCGGAAAGCGCTTGGATGAGAACACAAACTCAAAGATGTCGGGATCATTGTTCGCGCCGACCCAGCGGAGCAGGTTGAGCTGGAAGTTGCCCTTGACCGCATCCGACAGAACGGTGGCGAATTCCAGCGGCCGCAATTCCAGGTCAACACCGACGCGCCGCCACTGCTCCTGCAACGCCGCTCCAAGCACACGAAATTGCTCGTCGGTAGAAGTCTTCAGCGTGATGTGAAATCGCAACCCGTCCGTGCCGCGCGGGAATCCGGCGGAGTCCAGCAACTGCTCGGCACGAGCGGTATCCAGTGTGTACTGCGTGACGTTCGGTTCGTAAGCCCAGTGGTTGGGCGGCAGGATGCCGCTCGCGATTCGCGCCTGCCCGTGAACCAAGTAGCGGATTAGCGATTCGCGGTCGGTGGCATACGCAAGCGCCTGGCGAACTTCGCGGTGTTTCAGGATCGGATCCTCGAGGTTGACGCCCAGATAAGTGAAATTGGTTCCCGGCCGCTCGGTGACCGCAAGCGACGCTTGCTTCGCCAGCACAGGAATAATGTCTGGCGTGAGCGAGCTGACTTCGATGTCGGCGGAACCCTTGCGAAGCTCCAACGCTCGCACGATAGCGTCAGGAACCACACGGAAGCGAATGCGAGAAATTGGCGCCGCCGACTCTGCCGTCGCTGCCGGTCGAATGAAGATCGTCGGCGTTGCGTTCGACGATCACTTCGTCATCTTGCGCCTGGCTAACGAAGCGAAACGGGCCGGAGCCGACGGGGTGCCGCGAAAAATCGGCTCCCGCTGCCGCCGGAACGATTCCGGTGGTCGGCCGGATCAGGTTGATCGTAAACGAGGCGTAGGGCTCTTTCAGGTGGAAGATCACCGTGGCCGGATCGGGCGCTTCGATGGAGGTCACCAGCCGGAAGGCGCCGCGTTTGGGAGACTTGTTGGCGGGATTCATGATGAATTCGAAGGTCGATTTCACGTCGGCGGAGGTGAGCTTTCGCCCGTCTTGAAAGTGGACGCCGGAGCGCAGGTGGAAGACGTAGGTTAGCGGATCGGGGATATCCCAGGATTCCGCCAGATCGCCGTGGAGCTTCATTTGGGCGTCGCGTTCGAGAAGGCTCGAGAAAAGTAGACCGTCGATGTGTTGCGATTGTGCGTCGGTGGCGTAGCGGGGGTCGAGATTTGTGGGGTTGGATTCCAGGAGAAACGTTAGCGTCGAGGGATCGGAGGCAGCTGTGTGCGAGCAACCTGAAATTACGACGGTGCTTGCGAATGTCAGGAGAAGGAAAGAAAAAGATCTAACACAGAGGGCACAGAGGCCGGAGCACAGAGATCGCGGAGAGTCTCGCGGACGGGTGTCAGCGGGGCGGGGCATAGGAGATTTTACCTAGGATCGCATGACCTTGCGCGCCTGTGGCTGAGGGAAGATTCGCAGGGCGTTGGTGGAAGGTTTCGTAGGCCATCAGCGCGAAGGCAAATGCTTCTTTGGCCTCTTCGGGAACGCCGAGTTGCGCTGAGGGTACGATCTCCATTTGGGGCAGTGCCGCGGCGAGTTGGGCGATGACCAGCGGGTTGCGAGCGCCGCCACCAGAGACGATGAGTTGGTGGATTTTGTGTTTGGGAAGAACGAAGCGATGCAGCGCGTCGACTATTGAGAGCGCCGTGAAAATTGTGGCGGCGCGGATCAGGTCGGCGGGCTTGGCATGATGGCGGCGGCCCGCGGACAGCAGATTTTTTACGTAGGCACGGCCGTAGTATTCGCGGCCGGTACTTTTTGGCGGCGCGAGTCTGAGGTATGGATCCTTCATTAATTCGTTGACGAGAGCGGGGATGGCGCGGCCAGTTTGGGCTAGGGCGGCGTTCTTGTCGTAGCGCTGGCGGCCGTGGCTGAAATGGTGGACGAATGCGTCGATCAGCATGTTGGCGGGGCCGGTGTCGAAGGCAAACACTTGCGACGGCTTGGCGTTTGCGGGAAGAACGGTGATGTTTGCGATGCCACCGAGGTTCAGGGAGACGCGGCCTAGTCTGGCGTGGCGGTAGAGGAGATAGTCGGCGTAGGGAACGAGCGGGGCGCCTTGGCCGCCTTGGGCGATGTCGGCGGGGCGGAAGTCAGCGACGGTGGTGATGTTGGTGCGGGCGGCGATGATGCTGGCCTCGCCGATTTGGAGCGTCGAAGCGGTTGGGCGACCGAGATATGGCACCGGCTTCCCTTGATGGAAGATCGTTTGGCCGTGGCTGCCGATCAGCGCGATTTTTTTTGCGGCGATGTGGAAGCGTTTGCAGGCGGTTAATGCCGCTTCGGCGAAGATTTCTCCGAGACGAAAATTCAGCTGGCTTAGTTCACCGGCGGAGATGGGTTGCTGCTCCGCAACGCGGAGGATTTCTTTTCTTATTGCCTGGGGAAAGTTGATCGAGGTGTGTTTGAGAAGCTGGGCGCTTAAGTGCGGAGGCGCGCCGGAAATTTTCGCCAGGGCGACGTCAATGGCATCGGCGGAGGTGCCGGACATCAGGCCGAGGACGAGGAGCGGGCTGGATTTCATTTGAAGGTGTCAGGAAGATTTCACCACAGAGGGCACAGAGAACACAGAGAAGAAAGGTTGCGAGAGTCGAAAAGACAACGGAAGTCCGCCCTTGTGGCACAGCCATTCCTGGCTGTGTCCGTCGCCAACTAGGAGACTTGCTTTTTTAGTTCGGCGAGTAGATTCAAGGCGTCGAGGGGCTTGAGTTGGTCGAGGTCAGCGTCGCGGAGTTTGTCGAGGACCGCGCGATCTAACGGGGTGAAGAGGATCGATTGGGCGGCGTGGCCGTTGGCGGCGGCTTCGGCTGCGCCTGGGGAGAGTTTTTCGCTAAGTTGATGCTCGCTCTGTTCGTGTTTTTTCAGGACTTCGCGGGCGCGTTCGATGACGCTGCGGGGAAGGCCGGCCAGGCGGGCGACCTCGATGCCGTAGCTTTTGTTGGCGCTGCCGGGTTCGACGTGGCGCAGGAAGATGATTTCATTTGGCGTTTCTTTCACGGAGACATGAACATTTTTGACGGTGGGCAAGAGGTCGGCTAGTTCCGTTAGCTCGTGATAGTGCGTGGCGAACAGCGTGCGGGCTCGAGTGTGTTTTTGGAGATGTTCGACGACCGCCCAGGCGATCGAGAGGCCGTCGAAGGTAGCTGTGCCGCGGCCGACTTCGTCGAGCAGGACCAGGCTCGCGGGCGTGGCGTGATTCAGGATCGAGGCAACTTCACTCATTTCCACGAGGAAGGTGGACCGACCGCGGGCGAGATTATCGCTGGCGCCAATGCGCGTGAAGATTCGATCGATGATGGGGAGTTTGGCCTGGCGCGCCGGAACAAACGAGCCAGCTTGCGCCATCAGCGCAATCAACGCCGCCTGGCGCAGATATGTGGACTTGCCACCCATGTTCGGTCCGGTGATGAGTAGAAGTTGCTGGCTGTGAGGCTCGAAATAGAGATCATTCGGGACGAAGCGTTCGCCGCGTTGGCGTAAGAGTTCTTCGATCACCGGATGCCGCCCGCCGATGATCAGGAGTTCGCCGCTGGAGGTGAACTCGGGGCGTACGTAGCCGCGGTCGGCGGCCAGCTTCGCAAATGTCGTGAGCACGTCCATCTGCGCGATCGCGGCCGCGGTCTTGCGCAGGCGGACGGCGTGCGCGGCGATACCGTTGCGAATGTCGATGAACAATTGGCGTTCGATTTCGGCGATGCGCTCGTCGGCAGCAAGAATTTTGCGCTCGTATTCCTTCAGTTCGGGCGCGGTGAAGCGCTCCGCGTTGACGAGGGTTTGTTTGCGCTCGTAGTCGGCGGGCACGAGATGCAAATTGGGCTTCGAAATTTCGATGTAATAGCCGAAAACGCTGTTAAAGCGGATTTTTAGCGAGTTGATGCCGGTGCGCTTGCGTTCGCGATCTTCCATTGCGGCAATGATTTGCTTGCTGTGCTGGCTGAGGTTGCGCAGTTCGTCGAGCTCAGCGTGGTAGCCGCTCCGAATGACACCGGGATCGGTGGCGAGGGCCGGCGGCTCATCGGCAATGGCGCGGTCGAGACGTTCGCGGACGTCAATGAGTTCGTCAATTTCGTGATGCAGATGGCGCAGCAGATCGCTGCCGCCTTTGGGCGGCGCGGTGAGGAAGTTCTTCAGGATCGGGAGTTGCGCCAAAGAGCGGCGCAGCGCGACCAATTCGCGCGGCGTCGCGAGGCCCAGGGTGATGCGGCTCGTAAGGCGCTCCAAGTCGAGAATGCCGCGGAGCTCCTTGCGGATTTCGCCGCGGACGACCGTTTGTTGGACGAGCTGCGCGACCGCGTTCAGCCGCGCGTCGATGGATTCGCGCTCGATCAGCGGACGTAGAATCCAGGAGCGGAGTAGACGTGCGCCCATCCCGGTGACGGTTACGTCGAGCGCGGCGAGGAGTGTGGTTGGTCCGCTGCGCCCGGTTTCCTCGGTAAAGATGGGACTGATGAGTTCGAGATTGCGGACGGACACAGGGTCGAGAACGAGCGAGTCGTGTTGCTCATAGTAACGAATGCGGTCGAGGTGGCGGAGAGCGTCGAGGCTGGCGGCTTCGTCGATGGCTGGCGCGTTGGCATTGGCGGTGCCGGCATCTGAGCCGGTCACGGTTGTGTGGCTGTCCGCGCCCGCGACCGCCGACCGAACCTGCGCACTGGTGATTGTGGAGCGGTCGACGCCGCGTGCGGCGTTTTCCCGTAAGTAGTGAATGATCGCGCCTGCAGCGGCCAGTGATTGATGATGATCGTCGAGGCCAAAGCCGGTGAGTTCGGCCACCCCGAATTGCTCGCGCAAAAGGCGCGACGCGTAGTCGTACTGAAAAATCCAATCTTCCAGCCGGGACTCGACACCACCAACACCGTCGGGCAAAGAATCCTTGGCCGTGTCGAACAGTTGCTGCGGGCGGGGAAGCAGAGTTTCGCGCGGACGAAGGAGTTGCAGTTCGTCACGTAGGTCTTCGGCTGCGCGCGGCCCGGAAAATTCCGTGGCTTGAAATTCGCCGGTGGAAAGATCGACGAAAGCCAGGCCGACGGGCGAGCCCGAGGGATGCGTTGCGACCGCCGCGAGAAAATTGTTTTCGCGGGCGTCGAGGACGGCGACATCAGTGGCCGTGCCCGGCGTGATAACGCGGACCACTTCGCGTCGAACAATTTTTTTGCCGGGGCCGGGCTGCTCCATCTGATCGCAAATGGCGATTTTGAAGCCAGCGCGGATCAGGCGGGCCACATAGCCGTCAGCGGCATGATACGGAACGCCGCACATCGGAATCGGCTGGCCTTTTTCGCGGTTGCGCGAGGTCAGCGTGATTTGCAACTCTCGGGAGGCGAGCATGGCGTCTTCGTAGAACAGTTCGTAGAAATCGCCTAGGCGGAAAAGCAGGAGCGCGTGAGGATAGCGCGCTTTGATTGCCTGGTACTGCTGCATCAACGGTGTGGTGGGGTCCGACATTCTGTTGTTGGTTCGCGATCTGGTTTCAGCGGGTGCCGAAAGATTAGTCGGCTGCGTGCGATTTGGCAAATGGCAAAGGCCTGGCGCAAATCGCGTCGATGGGGAGTCGCGTCAGGTGTTTATGCCGAGGTGGGTTAGGAGGAAGGCGTAGTTGAGCGCGACCTCGCGGAGGTAGTCGTAGCGGCCAGAAGCGCCGCCGTGGCCCGCGCCCATGTTCGTCTTCAGTAGGAGTGGATTCGAGTCGGTCTTCAACGTGCGAAGCTTCGCCACATATTTTGCGGGCTCCCAGTACATAACCTGACTGTCGTTGAGTGAAGTCTTAACCAGCATCGCCGGGTACGCTTGGCGTTCGAGGTTCGTGTACGGGCAATAGCTCTTCATGCAGAAATAGTCGGCTTCGATGTGAGGGTTGCCCCACTCTTCGTACTCGCCGACGGTTAACGGCAGAGAGGCGTCGAGCATGGTGTTGAGGACATCGACGAAGGGAACGTGGCTGATGACGATACGAAAAAGGTCGGGGCGCAGATTGGCTACCGCGCCCATCAGGAGACCGCCGGCACTGCCGCCTTCGACGATGAGTCTTTGCGCTGAAGTGTATTTTTCAGCGATGAGATGCTCGGCCGAGTCGATGAAATCGGTGAAGGTGTTGAGTTTGTGATGCATGCGGCCGGCGTCGTGCCAGGGTTTGCCGAGTTCACCGCCGCCGCGGATGTGGGCGATAGCGAAGGTCACGCCGCGGTCGAGAAGGCTAAGGCGATTCGAATTGAAGGCCACGGGCATGGAGATGCCGTAGCTGCCGTAGCCGTACAGAAGAAGCGGGGCAGAGGAATTACGCGGGGTGTCGCGGCGATACACAACGGATAGCGGAACGCGCGTGCCGTCTTGCGCGGTGGCGTGGAGACGCTCGCTGACATATTGCGCCGGATCATAGCCGCCCAGGACGGGTTGTTGTTTGCGGAGAATGCGCTCGCGAGTCTTCACTTCGTAGTCGAAGACTGAGCGCGGAGTGACGAAAGACTCGTACTGAAAACGCAGATGACTGGTGACAAATTCGGGGTTGGCACCGAGAGACGCATTGTAGGCGGGCTCGGTGAATTCGATGCGGTGCGAGGCCGCGAGCGCGTCGGGAGTCGCGGTAGGAAGATCGACAATGCGCAAATATGGGAGGCCGTCCTCGCGTTCGAACAGAGCCAGGTGGGTCTGGAAGACGTCCGACGATGCGAGCATTACGTTAGGACGGGTGGGGATGACCTCGCGCCAGAATTTGCGGCGTGGATCTTCCACCGAGACAGTCATCAAGCGGAAGGTCCGGCCAGTAGAGTTGGTACGAATGTAGAAGACGCCTCCGCGAGGCCCACCTTCGAGGCCGGGATGATGGTCGGCGTAATACTCGTGCGTGTCTTCGCGAGGATCGATCAACTGGAATTCCGCCTGCGGTTGATCGGCGGGCAGGTAGCGGACCTCGCTGGTGGTGTGGCTGGCACTCGTGAGAAGAAGAAAGGCACCGCTGCGCGTGCGCTCGATCTGGACACGGAAGCGTTCGTCGCGCTCTTCGTAGAGGAGATCGTCGGGTTCGGCAGAGTTCAGTGCGTGGCGATAGAGGCGGTGGGAGCGCTTGGTGGTCTCATCCTCCACGGTGTAGAAGATAGTGCGGTTGTCGGCGGCCCAGGCGGCGCTGGTAACGCGCTCGATGCGTCCGGGAAGCGTTTCGCCGGAGCGCAGATCTTTGATTTGCAGCGTGTATTGACGGAACCCGGTGGTGTCGAGCGAGTACGCCAACAAGCGATTGTCGTCACTGACGTCGAACGAGCCGAGACCCAAGAAGGAGTGGCCTTCCGCTAAAGCGTTCAGGTCGAGCAGGAGTTCTTCAGGCAAGCCCTTTCCTTCGACGCTCCGGCAATAAACCGGATACTGTTTGCCTTCTTCGGTGCGAGTGAAATATAGATAGCCGCGCAACAGGTAAGGAACGGACAGGTCGGTCTGCAGGATTTTCGCCAACATCTCCTGATAGAGCTTCTCCTGGAAGGCTCCTGTGCCGTGAAGGACGGCATCGGTGTAAGCGTTCTCGGCATTGAGGTACGCGATTACCTCGGGATTCTGCTTTTCCCGGAGCCAGGCATAGTTGTCGATGCGGTGGTCGCTGTGGATGACGTGCTCGACGGGATGGCGGCGAGCGACCGGCGGTTGAGCGTGCGACGCGCCTATGCTGGGTGACTCTTGGGATGTGGGAACGCCTCGGCGTGGCTGTATTCGTGTCGGAGGTCATGGGTCCTTTTTTGATGCTGCTCGACGCGCGCGGCGGGTTTCGGGTGACCGGCGAAGGTGGATCGCGTACCTCCGCTATACTACAACGGAAACGTGCTGCGAGAAAAAGGCGAGGAGACGGCAGGTTTAAAACGCAAATGGCGCAAGAAATCGAAATCAAATTGCGGGTAGAGGATATAGATGCCTTGAAAGCGACGCTGAAGAAGATGGGGGCGCGGCTGCTTTTTCGCGGAAACGGGCGCATCCATGAATGGAACACCCTGTTCGACACAGCACAGCAGGATCTGCGGAAACGCCAGCAATTGCTGCGAACTCGCGTCGAGACCCCAGACGGATACGTCTCGCGGGGTAAGAAAAACGGTGGCCAGCCCGCACTCTTGACGTTCAAGGGACCCGTTGTCGGCGGGCGACCACGAGGCGGCGGATCGAAAATCGGCGGAGGCCACAAAGTCCGTGAGGAGATTGAGTTCCAGATTGGGAGACGCGGCGGGCGTAGCGAAGATTCTCGAAAGGTTGGGCATGCGCCCAAGCTTTCACTACGAGAAGTACCGGACGACGTTTCAGTTGCCGGCAACCAAGCCTTGGGCAAAGGGCCTGTTAATCGAACTGGATGAGACGCCGATCGGAACATTCATGGAGCTGGAAGGACCGCCCAGAGCCATCGACCGGGCCGCAAAGGAACTCGGATTTTCAAAGAGAGATTATATTCTGACGAATTATGTGAGTCTGTTTGCCGAAGATTGCCGGCGGTCGCGGCCAAAAAATGGGCGACATGGTGTTCCAAAAGCGGAAGTGACGGCGACGCGGCGCTATTTCGATGGGAAAATTTCCGGGAACGTCAGTATTTTCTTGACAGTACGATGCATGAGGGCTTATCAAACCTTTGGAGTGAATTTTCTACCGATGTCCGCGTCTAGCGAACTCGAGCCTGGGCCTAGCCGGGTACGACCAGTGGTGGGCTTGAGGGTGCAGCCAACGTTGGGTGTGAGCAGAACGTCGCGCGAAAAGGGTTTGCGTGCGCAGGCGGACGGGCGGGGAGGGTTCACGACCGGCTAAAGGTAAGTCCATTGTGTTGAGGCACTTGCCCGCGGCCGGAGATTGTACCGGCTCGCGGGTTTTTTGTTTCTTGGACGACTTCGGCGGAACGTCCGCGCGGCCGATGAGTCACGAAGAGGCGGCACATGCAACTGTACGCTACGGAATTGATGGGTGCGGAAACGTACGACGACCAAGGGAATTTCGTCGGACGCGTGCGCGAGTTTTTCATCGAGCCCGCGGACCAGTCCAACCGGATCGCGCGGTTCTTGCTGTCGCGCGGGCGATTTCAACCCTTGCTGGCGCGGTACGACCAGGTCGCGACGGTAGCGCCCGGAACGATCCGGCTGAACTGCAGCGAGCGGGCACTGGAGTTGTATCAGCCGAACGAAGGGTGGCTCGCGGTTCGCAAAGATTTGCTCGACCAGCAGATTATCGACACGAAAGGCCGGAAGGTCGTGCGCGTGAACGATGTCGACCTGACCGAACAGCGCAATAACGGTAGCGTCGAGCTGCGGCTTACGCAGGTGGATGTGGGGCTTCCGGGTGCGGTTCGGCGGCTTTTGCAAGGAGTGGTCTCGGCCTCGATGGTTCGCAAGCTGCAGAGGAAGTTGCCACAACGTACGATTCTTTGGGAATTCGTGAATTTGATCGAGCCGGATCCTCTGCGCCGCGTCAAGCTGCGGATCACGCACGAAAAGCTGGAAGATCTACATCCCGCCGACCTTGCCGAAATCATGGAGTCGCTCTCGGCTGCCGAGCGCCAGGGAATTATTGCTTCGCTCGACGAGGAGATGGCGGGCAAGGTTCTTGCGGAACTGGACGAGCGGCTTGACCACCCAGATCGTCGAAAAGCTGGATCCGGAGAAGGCCGCGGACATTTTGGAGGAGATGGCGCCGGACGCTGCGGCCGACCTGCTGGCGGAATTGCCGAAGGAAACCTCGGAGGAGCTGCTGGAGGAGATGCCCGGGCAGGAGGCCGAGGATGTCCGCGAGTTGCTGGCGTTCGACCGATCCACGGCCGGCGGAATGATGAACACGGATTTCGTGTTTATCGGCGAAAGCGCGACGCGCGAGGAAGTGCTGGAGTGGATGCGCACGCAGGACCTGAATTTCGATGCGCTGGATACCATTGTGCTGCTGGACACCTCAGCGCAGTTCTCCGGGATCGTTCCCGTCGCCAGGCTCTTGCTGTCTGCGCCGGAGCAATCCTTGATGGACCTGAAGCTGGAACCGCTTTTGAGCGTGGCGGCGAACGCTGATGAGTCGGAGGTCTTCGAACTCTTCGACAAGTACAACCTGCGAACTCTGACCGTCGTGGATGAGCATCAGCGGCCGATCGGCACCATTGCGGTGGATGACGTGGTGTCACGGCTGGTAGCGAAATAAGCAGAAGTGCGAGCCGGAAAATACGGATGAACTGGGAAGCCATATCGACGAGAGTGGACGGGCTGCGGACCCGCGGAACGCGATTTGCAGAAGCGTATCCGCGGCCTGCGCCGGCGGTTGACGCTGCTGCTGGCGGTCGTTGGGCCCGGGCTGATCACCTCCAACGTGGACAACGACGCCGGCGGAATCTCGGTATACACGCAGGCAGGAGCCCAGTACGGCTACGCCCTGCTGTGGTCGCTGATTCCGATGACCATCGCGCTGTACGTCACGGAAGAGATGTGCGCGCGCATGGGCGTGGTCACCGGCAAGGGGCTGTCGGACCTGATTCGCGAGGAGTTCGGATTCCGGCCGACGTTCTTCGTGATGGTTACCGGCTTTTTCGTCGACCTTGCCAACGTTGTCGCGGAATTTGCCGGCGTCGCCGCGGCCATGCAGATCTTCCACATCAGCAAATACATCTCCGTGCCTATCGCGGCGGTACTGGTGTGGGTATTGGTGCTGCGCGGAACATACCGGCAGGTGGAGGTGATTTTTCTGGCGGCTTGCGTCTTGTATTTGTCTTACGTGGTTTCGGCGATCATCGCGAGGCCCGACTGGCTGGACGCCGCGCGACAAACGGTCATTCCCGACCATGCATTTTAACGCCGGCTATTTGGTGATGCTCACGGGACTGGTCGGAACGACGATTGCGCCGTGGCAGTTCTTTTATTTGCAGGCGGGATTCGTGGAGAAGAAAGTGTCTGCGCGGCAGTATCCTCAGGCGCGGGCGGACGTGCTGATAGGCAGCATCAGTTGCATGGCCATCGTGTTTTTCATCATCGTCTGCACGGCCGCGACGCTGTACGCCCATGGCCAACGAAATATTACCGACGCCGCGGAAGCCGCCAAGGCGCTGATTCCCCTGGCCGGAAAATGGGCGGGCACGCTGTTTGCGTTCGGCCTGCTGAATGCTTCGCTGTTCGCTGCTTCGATCCTGCCGCTGTCGACGGCGCACGTGATATGCGAAGGGCTGGGATTCGAGGCGGGCATCGACCACAAATTCAACGAGGCACCGATTTTCTACTGGCTGTATACGATCCTGATCGGCGTCGGGGCGGGCATCGTGCTGCTTCCCAACGCGCCGCTGTGGAAAATCTTGATTTTCTCTCAGGTAGGCAACGGTATTTGGCTGCCGGTAGTGGTGATCTTCATCTTGTTGCTGGTAAATCGCCGCGACCTGATGGGAGAGTATGTCAACACCCTTACATTCAACGTCATAGCGTGGGTTACCGCGATTGCGATGATCCTATTGACGCTGGTTCTGTCGTATACGGCGATCTTCCCTGCGGCTTCGCCGCCCTCTCCCTAAAGGGAAATACTGTTGCCGCCTACGATGTAATACGTCGCACTCCTGCGTTGCGCCACCGCTAAGGGGTGTGTTAACTTTGCGGCGTAAAGAGGAATTGCCGAAAGCGCTCTGCCGCCGATGAAACCGCATGTCACACTTCAAGTCGCTGCGCCCGCCGCGCTCGGCTCGGTCACGTCAGAAGAGGCGGAACTGCTCGCCAAGCTTGATTTGGCGCGGCTGCCGCGGCATGTCGCGGTGATCATGGATGGCAACGGCCGCTGGGCGCAGCGCAAACACCTGCCCCGGGTGGCGGGGCATCGAGTGGGGACGCAGACGGCGCGTTCGACCATTGAGACCTGCGCGCGGCTGAAAATCGAAGCGCTAACGCTGTACGCGTTTTCGGTGGAGAACTGGCGGCGCCCGAAGACGGAAACCGACTTCTTGATGCAGCTATTGCGGGAATACCTCCGCACCGAAATGCCCCTGATCCAACGGAACAATATCCGCATGCGATTTCTGGGCCGCGCCAGTGAGTTGCCCGCCGGCGTGCAGCACGACATGAAGAACGCGGAGGAGAAGACCGCAGGAAATGGGGGCATGGTTCTGTGCCTGGCGCTGAATTATGGCGGCCGGGCGGAGATTGTGGACGCGGTGAACGACGTTCTGGCCGAACGAAGCGGGCAGGGGAATAGCGCTCCGATCACGGAAGAGGACCTATCGCGGCGGCTGTACACCAACGGGCTGCCCGATCCCGACCTGCTGATTCGGACGAGCGGAGAAATGCGCGTGAGCAATTTTCTGCTGTGGCAGATTGCTTATGCGGAGATTTTCGTGACCGAGACCTTGTGGCCGGACTTCAATCGCGCGCGGTTGCTGGAGTCTTTTGTGGAGTTTCAGAAGCGCGAGCGGCGCTATGGCGGTATCCGCGAAGGTGGCTCGGACGCCGAAGTGTCTGCGCGTGTGGCTGGAGAATGATCCTCGTTTTCATCCTGCTTGTAGATTGCGCCGGGCCGCGCTGAAGCGACGCCCCTACATTTGCTCCCCTTCTTCGTGATTTCCTTCCTCCGATATGATGTTATGGGAACAATCATCCGTCAGGGGATCTCCGTCTTATGACCTGGAAGCGAGTGGCGACGGCCGCTGTGCTGATTCCGTTTGTTGTGGGCCTGGTTTTATTCGGCTCGACGGCCTGGGTGGCAGTGGGGACCGCGCTCATTATCGTCCTGGCGCTTCGGGAATATTTCGGGCTGGGAGATGCGATAGGCCATCGCGCGTACCGGATTTGGACGACAGCCTGCGCGATTTTGCTGGTTTACGCCCAGTGGGTGCGTGCACGCTCCAAGCTTCGTATCCGCTGGGCTGGGGTTTGTCTATTCATCGCCAGATCGCGCGTTTTGCGAACGGCCTCGGCACGACGCAAGACGTTTTTTCGTTGTTTTTGCTCGGGCGTCGCCGTGCTGACCCTGTGGACGAAGCGACCCTTGGTGGAAGCGCTGCCCGCGGCGGGCATCAGCTTCGAGCGCGCTGCTTGCTGGTGGCATTCCCGCTTGAGTTTTGCGGTACGGCTGCATGGATGGGAACGCGAAGGCCCGCGGCTGCTGCTGTTCGCATTGGTGATCACGTGGGCGGGTGACACGGTCGCGTATTTCGTGGGGCGCGCGCTCGGGAAGCATCCTTTTGCGCCGCACTTGAGCCCGAAGAAGACTTGGGAAGGGGCGATAGCGAGTTTTGCGGGCTCGCTGCTGGTAGGCTATGCGTTTTCGTGGTGGCTAAGCGCTCCGGTGCCGCATCTGCTGGCGATGGCGGGTGTGGGCAACGTGGCGGGCCAGGCCGGCGACCTGCTGGAATCGGCCTATAAGCGCAGCGCGGGAGTAAAAGATTCGGGTGCATTGTTGCCGGGCCATGGCGGGATTTTGGACCGTATTGACGCTTTAATCTTAGCGATCCCGGCAGTCTGGTATTATTGGATTTTAATTTACTCGCCTGGAAATTAGCCGGCACATCTTTTGGCTAAGGGAATCAGAAAGAACGTAATTGTGACACCAACCTTCCGGAAATTGTCCATCTTGGGATCTACAGGCTCGATTGGGAAGCAGTGTCTTTCGGTGGTGGATGCATTCCCGGAGCGATTTGCGGTGGTCGCGCTGGCGGCGGGAAGCAATCTTGACGAACTGGTCGGGCAGATCGAACGCTACCGCCCGGAGATTGTTTCGGTTGGGGATGCGGCGAAAGTTGACGATCTTGTAGGACGGCTGAGCGCGAAGGGTATTTCTCCGCTGCCAGCAATTCACCATGGGCGCGAAGGCATGCTGGCAGTCGGAACGCATGCGGCTGCGGATATCGTTGTGTCTGCCGCGGTCGGAGTCGTTGGGCTAGAGGCGACTTACGAAGCCGTAAAGCTAGGGAAGACCGTGGCGCTATCGAACAAGGAGGTGCTGGTCGCCGCAGGCGAGTTGGTCATTGCCGCGGCGAAAAAAGCAGGTCGCGAATTGCTGCCTGTCGATAGCGAGCACAATGCAGTGCACCAGTGTTTGCGCGGCGGCCAACACGAAGAGGTTCGGCGATTGGTGCTGACGGCTTCGGGGGGGCCGTTTCGGAAATCCCCGCTGGCCGCGCTCAAGGATGTAACCCCGGAACAAGCGCTGGCGCATCCGAATTGGCGCATGGGCAATCGCATCACGATTGATTCCGCCACGATGATGAACAAGGGTTTTGAGGTGATCGAAGCGCGCTGGTTGTTCGGAATGCGGCCCGATCAGATTGACGTCGTGATCCATCTGCAGTCCACGATCCACTCCATGGTGGAATTTGTGGATGGTTCTGTTTTGGCACAACTTGGACCAACGGACATGCGCATGCCGATCCAGTATGCGTTAACCTATCCGGAGCGGGTAGCATCCAAGCAAATAGCTCTTGATTGGTCCAAGCTACGCCGCCTTGATTTTGCGCGCGTTTCGACGAGGCGGTTCCCGTGCTTACGGTTGGCAAGAGAAGCGATGAAGAAGGGCGGGGCGCTGCCGTGCGCGCTGAATGCAGCAGATGAAATCGCCGTCGCGGCATTCTTGGAACGTCGGCTGCCATTTCTGGGAATACCTGAAGTGATCGAGCGGGTGCTGGAGCGGACACCGCGCATGCGCTTCGAGAAGATGGATGACGTGCTTACGGCGGATGCCGAAGCACGTCGAATGGCGAAGGAAGAAGTGGAACGGTTGGCGATGACGGCAGCGGCTGCGTCGTGAAAATTAGCCAGGTGCGGCCCCATTCAGAAGCGATTGGGTCGGGCAGAAAAGGGAAGCGCAAGCGTATGGATTTGTTAATTGGCGTCAGCCTCGTGCTGGGAGTCATGATTCTCGTGCACGAATGGGGACATTTTATCGCGGCGCGGCTGTTTGGCGTTCGCGTGGATGTCTTCTCGATTGGCTTTGGTCCGCGGTTGTTTGGATGGAAGAGCGGGAACACGGATTATCGCGTCAGCATCATTCCGCTGGGTGGCTATGTGCGAATGGCCGGGCAGGACCCGACGGATATCGACTCGCCGGGCCGCAATTGGACGGTTAAGAAACCCAGCGACCAGACCAGTGAAGAGAAGCTGTCGCCCCCGATGCAGGAAGCCTCCAAAGACGGCCATTTGCACGGTGCTGAACAGTTCGGTGGATTCGGAACTGGAGCGCCGGACGAGTTGATGAGCAAGCCGCGCTGGCAGCGCGCGGTCATTTCGGCGGCAGGCCCCGCCGTGAATCTGGTTTTTCCGATCTTGTTGTTAACCGTCTATTTTGCGGCGATTGGCGTTCCCTACGCGGTCTTCGAGGAGAAGCCGGTGGTCGTGACGACCGTGCCTGCAAACTCGACGTCAGCGGCCGCAGGATTGCATCAGGGCGACAAAGTGATCGCCCTGAACGGTGAGCAGAATCCAGACTGGATCGTGGCCACCAAGATCGTCAGCACCGCCGAACCAAATACCAACCTCTCCATGGACGTAGAAAATGCCGGCGGGAGGCGCACGCTGGAGATTCCCGTCCACACGAAGGATATCGAGCAACCCGAGCAAGTTTTGGGCTTTTTGCCGATCAAGCCGGTTCTGGAGGCTGTCGAGGCCGGGATGCCCGCCGCGCGAGCGGGTTTGAAAGAAGGCGACGCAATCGTGGCAGTAGACGGTCAGCCGATTCAGTGGTGGGGACAATTCACCGAGCGCGTGCGAGGGGCCGGAGGGCGGCCCTTGTCGTTGGATCTCGAGCGCAATGGCCAGCCTTTGCATTTGGTGGTCACGCCACAGCTCGGCAACAATGAACGTGGCGATCGCGTCTACCAGATCGGTGTTTTGCCGCATGAGGAAACCGCATATAAGCGCGTGGCTATCGTGGAAGCTGTGCGTGAGGCATCGGTAAAGACTTACGAGATGATTGGGGATACGATCGGCGTGGTTGGCAAGCTATTCAGCGGGCGCGTTTCCGTGCGGCAATTGCAGAGCGTGGTGGGCATCTCTCGCGCTGCGGGGCAGGCGGTTCACAAGGGCGCGCAGGCGGTGATCTCGCTGATGGTGCTGATCAGCGTCAACTTGGGGATCCTGAATCTTTTGCCGATCCCCATTCTGGACGGCGGCAACATTCTGTTGCTCGCCATCGAGGGCGGTTTGCGGCGCGATCTCAGCATGGCGTTCAAAGAGCGATTTGTGCAGGTGGGCTTGGTGTTCCTCTTGGTGCTCTTCGCCATCGTTATGTACAATGACCTCGCGCGACTCTTAGGCGGCCACTCCTAGCTGGCCCTGCAGCGCGCCTTCGGAGACCGCAGTATGCCCGCATCCCCACAGCACCGGGTTTCTACCGGTGAACGACTCAACACCGCAGAAACCACTGGCAGCTTGCAGCAGACGCTGGTCGCGAAGGGAATTCGCCTGACGCGGCAGCGGCGCGTCATTTTGCAAGTTATGGATGACGCCGAGCAGCATCTGGATGTGGACCAGATCCTGGAGCGCGCCCAGAAGATCGATCAGGGCGTGCACCTGGTCACCGTTTATCGCACCATCGAGTTGCTCAAGAAACATGGCTTGATTGACGAGTTGGACCTGCTGCACTTGCGCGGAGACCGCCACTATTACGAGACGCATGGCCCGCGGGATCATATCCATGTCGCCTGTCTGCGGTGCGGGAAAGTACGCGAGTTCGAGAGCCGCCTGTACGAGCAATTGAAGGAACAAATCGCGCGCGATTTTCACATGAAGGTGACCGTCTCCCGCACCGAAGTTGGCGGTTATTGCGCCGAGTGCTTGCCTAAGGTTTCGGGATAAGTCCCGAGCCCTGCGGCCTTGGCCTGAAATCAACTGCATGGCGGAGGGAACGAAAACGACGCAGCCGCGAGAAGAAGCGGCCGCCGGCGGCGATGTCTTTGGCGATCTGCGCGCGCAATTCTTCCGGGCCGCTGAACTTTTTTTCCTCGCGCAGGCGCTTCCAGAAGCGAACCTCGATGCGTTTGGCGTGGACGTCTCCGGAGTAATCCAACAAATGAGTTTCGACCGTTAGCGCCGAACCGTTGAATGTCGGGCGCATGCCTACGTTGGTGACCGACCGGTGGCTCTTCGTTTCGCCTTCCAGCAGCGTTCGTGTGATGTAGACACCTCGCGCGGGCAGCAGTTCTTGTTCGGGCACTAGATTCAATGTCGGGAACGTAAAGCGTCGGCCCGTGCCGCTGCCGCTGACGACTTCGCCGGTCAGCACGAACGGGCGGCCCAGGAGACGCGCTGCGTGGGTGGCACTGCCCGTGGAGATGGCTTTTCGTATCGCGGTGCTGGACACGACCTCGCCTCGATAAATTACCGGCGGGATTACCACCACATCGAATCCGTACCGCATGCCTAGTTCGCGTAGAAGCTTTACATCGCCCGCCTGACGGTGGCCAAAGCGAAAATTCTCGCCCACCAGTACCGCACGGACGTGAAGATCGCGCAGCAGAATCTCGACGACGAAATCTTCCGGCGATAGTCGCGCGAGTTCCATCGTAAAGGGCATCACGACCGCAGCCTCAAGCCCCGCGACGCCGAACCATTCCATTCGTTGGACATTGGTGGAAAGACGCTGAGGTGCTGACTCCGGCCTGAGCACCTTTCGCGGCGGCGGATCGAACGTTAACGCGGTGGCCACGGCGCCGCTCTCCGCGGCCCGCTGGGCAACCGCTCGCAAAATGGCTTGATGGCCGAGGTGCATGCCATCGAAATTCCCGATGGCCAGCACGCTGCCGCGCCCTAATGCGCCGTAGTGCGCGGACCATGCCTGCGGGCTTGCGAACTCAGCCGCTTGAGCAGGCTTTGCGCTGTAGGGGGTGCGGGATCGAGAATCGCCAGCAGGCTCGTCGACCCGCACGTCAAACTGCAATCCGTCGTACGCCAGCGCAACACTTGTCAATCCCATTTTGCGGAGGCGCTCGTTGGTTTCCTCGTGCGACAAATCGTGCGCGATGTGCGTGAACCACGCTTGCCGCGGCTTCACACGCTCGATCAGCGTCAATGCCTGTTCAACGGTCAGATGCATCGGATGCGGTATGTCGCGAAGCGCATCAAGAATCAGTACATCCAAATCCTCGAGCAACGCAAATGAAGAGTCCGGCAGCGAGCCGAAATCCGTCAAATACGCGGCGCGTCCGAAGCGAAAACCCAGCACCTCCAGGTCTCCGTGCAGCAACGGCACCGGCACAAATTGCACACCCATCAGCTCGAAAGGACCGTTAACTTCATGCAGGGTCACGCTCGGGATCGTGCTGAAGGTCGGCCGGCCGTCAAAGACGTAGGCGAACGCTCGCCGGATGACCTCAAACGTTTCCTCCGAGCCGTACACTGGCAGCGACGCATTCTGGCGGATGTTGAACGGGCGAATATCGTCAAAGCCGAGGATGTGATCGGCATGGCCGTGCGTAAGAACAATCGCATCCAGGCGGTCGAGACCCACGCGCAAAGCCTGCTGCCGAAAGTCCGGAGTGGTATCGATCACCACGTTCTGCCCGTTGCGGGAAAGCAGCAAGGATGGCCGCAAGCGGTTGTCATGCGGGTCGTGGGAAGTGCACACGCGGCAGTGGCAGCCGAGCGACGGAACGCCCATCGACGTGCCGGAACCCAGAACGGTCACTTTTATTGGTTCGGAAGGCATGGCGCGATCAGGTTGGGTAAAAGCCGCGAGTGAACCGGGCCCCACGAGACATAGTTAGGAACGCGTTTTCGCTTTGACCTGGGCGGCTTGCGCTTGCGCGGCAACGGCCTGGTTGACTTCCAGATAGGTCATTTTCAGCTTTCCCAGCAAATCCAGCAGCAAACTATCCTCTTCTGGCGCCAGGTTTCCGTGGGTCTTCTCGCGAAGGGCGTCGAGCATGTCGATCAACTCGCGTGCGGCATCCGGGTCGATCATCGGCTGCCCGGTTCGCGGGTCAGCGTACGCGCCCAGCACCATCGCGGCGTTGCTCCCAAGCATCCGCACCAGATTCTCGAATGCGGGCGAGCGTTTTGGCGCGTCCGCAGGCGGCGCGGGCGCGGCAACGGCTTCGTTCACCGCGGCCGGCGGACTTGGCGGGCGAACCGCAGCCTCGCGCTCCGCTTCTCGCTCTTCCTGCTCCACTACTTCTTTGCGAAGTTCGCCTTCCGCGGTAAACGGGCGGCGGTCGATAACACGAAACGAATCTTCCTGCTTATGATCAGCCAATGACATTCCTCTATATCTTGTATTCACCTAAAGTTTAGCATCGCACTGCATCTTTTGGGTAGCGCCCTGCTCGAAGCCGCCTCGCGCATCGCTTGCCAAACCACTCGTCACGTCATACAGTCGGCGGTTTGCTACACTCAATACTTTCTACGGACGGGACATGGCCTCGCGCAAAAAGCCCTCGAAAGCACTCCGGAAAACGAACCCCTCTTCTCGAAAACAATCTCATACCAACCATCTATCTCCGGGTGATTGGTTCGAGAAACTCGTCGCGATTCAGAAGCGCTTGCGCGATCCCGGCGGCTGTCCCTGGGACCGCGAACAGACCCATCACACGCTAAGAACATATCTCATCGAAGAAGCCTACGAGGTGCTGGACGCGCTCGAGAGCGGCGACGACGAAAAATTTGTCGAAGAGCTGGGCGATCTCTTGCTCCAGGTGACCTTTCATTCGCAAATCGCCGCGGAAGCGGGCCGCTTCGAGGTTTCCGACGTGATTCGCGCGGTGCACGAAAAAATGATTCGGCGGCATCCTCATGTCTTTGGCGAGAAACGCGCAAAAGACTCCGCGGAGGTGCTGAAGCACTGGCACAGAATTAAAGCGCAGGAGCGCCAGGCCAAGGAGTCAACTGATCCATCCGGCGCAGCGGAACGAAAACCGGAATCCGCGCTGGACGGTGTCCCTCGCGCCATTCCGGCCACGCTCGAAGGCTTGCAACTCACAAAGAAGGCCGCCCGCACCGGCTTCGATTGGGACAACGCCGAAGGCATTTTCGACAAACTGCGGGAAGAAACCGGCGAGATCCAGCACGCGTTGAAAGCCGGCAATCAACGGAAGCTCGAAGAAGAGCTGGGCGATCTGCTGTTCGCGGCAGTCAATCTGGCGCGCTTTCTCCACGTCGATCCTGAGATCGCCTTGAAAAATGCCAATGCCAAGTTCGTACGGCGTTTTCACGAAATGGAGCGGCGGGCTGCGAATAGCGGGCGCAAATTTGAGGACGTGCCGCGGCCCGAGAAGGAAGCGCTCTGGAACGCGGCGAAGCTGTCCGAGCCTCCGCGTAAAGAATCCACCACCGCTGCTGCACGACAAGCCCCCGCCGCACGCAAGGCGGGTCAGCCTCGATGAGCACTGGCGTCGTCGTGCGCAAGTGCGCGGCGCTGCAGGAATTTCAGGCCTGCGTGGCGCTGCAACGCGAAGTCTGGGGCGAATCGGACTTGGAAGTTGAGCCGGTGACAAGCTTCGTCGTCGCTAGCGAGACTGGGGGGCAAGTTCTCGGCGCCTTCGACGGTACCAGGCTGGTCGGCTACACGCTCGCCCTCGTCGGCTTTCGCGACGGCGTCGTTTATTTGCATTCGCACCATACCGGCGTTCACCAGCACTACCGCGATCGCGGCGTCGGCCGCATGCTGAAACTTTTTCAGCGCGAAGAGGCTTTGGGCCGCGAAATTCGTTTTATTCAATGGACCTTTGACCCGCTGGAATTGCGCAACGCGCACTTCAACCTGAATCGTCTGGGAGCGATTTGCCGTCAATACAAGCCGAATCTCTACGGGGTGACCACCAGCCCGCTCCACCGGGGTCTCGAAACCGATCGCCTTCTCGCGGAATGGCGGCTAGACTCTCCGCGCGTCATTGCCTCGATCGGTAACCTTGTCAAGGTGCCGGCCAGCGCGCCCGCGGAGATTGCATTGCCTGCCGATCTGGTGCGCTGGAAACAGAGCGATTCGGAGCAAGTAAAGCTCGTGCAAGATCGCATCCGCGCGGAATTCGCGCATTGGTTCGCGCGGGGTTACGCCGCGATCGCCATGCGGGAAACTCCCGCAGGAACCGCTTATCTCTTGGCCCCATGGAGCGATTTTTAGAATCAAATTCGCAAGACCAGAATTAAGGGAGATCTTCACGCATGCGGATTCGTCGGGTCACTCTGCGGGAATTAGCGATGCAGCTGATCGCGCCATTCGAGATTAGCAATGGCGTGAGCTACGATCGCCGCATCCTGTTGGTGGAAGCCGACGTCGATGGCGTCACCGGTTGGGCGGAATGCGTGGCCGGCGAAAATCCCCAGTACAGCCCCGAAACCGTGGAGACCGCCTGGCACATCTTGCGGGATCATCTTTGGTCCGTCATGAAAGGGAAAGAGTTCGTCGCTGCCGCAGATGTCTCCGCGATGCTGGAACCCGTTCGCGGGCACAACATGGCCAAGGGAAGCCTGGAAGCTGCGGTCTGGGACGCCGAAGCCAAGCACAAAGGTATGCCGCTGTGGAAGCTTCTCGGCGGCACGCGCGAGGAAATCGCCTGCGGCGTTTCTATCGGGATAAAACCATCGCTGGACGACCTGGCCGCCGCCGTCAAGAAAGAACTCGACGCCGGATACCAGCGCATCAAGATCAAAATCAAGCCCGGCAAAGACTTGGAACCGGTGCAGCGATTGCGTCAGGATTTTCCCGCGATCAAGTTGATGGTGGACGCCAATTCCGCGTACCGCATGGAAGACTGGCCGCTGCTAAAGCAATTGGACGCCTTCTATTTGATGATGATCGAGCAGCCGCTCGGCTGGGACGACATCTACAGTCACGCCGAGCTCCAGAGGAAACTGACAACGCCGATCTGCTTGGACGAAACCGTGCACACTTTGGAGCAAGCGCGCGCCGCGATTGCACTGGGAGCCTGCAAAATCATCAACATCAAGCTTGGTCGCGTGGGAGGTTACACCGTCGCGCGCCGCATCCACGACCTGTGCCAGGAAAACGGTATCCCTGTGTGGTGCGGTGGCATGCTCGAATCTGGCATCGGCCGCGCGCATAACATCGCGCTCTCAACCCTGCCGAATTTCACTCTACCGGGCGATGTATCCGCCAGTCGTCGCTACTGGGTCCAGGACATCGTCGAGCCGGAAGTGGTCGTTTCGCCGCAAGGCACCATTCGGGCGCCTAGCGGGCCGGGCATCGGCTTCCAGCCTCGGCTCGACCGCATCGATAAACTCACCGTGCGAACCGAACAGCTGGACTGACGCGCCGCGATACAATGTGGCACAGGCCTTGAGCCTGCGAATATTCGCGCCAGGCAGTACACACCCAAGCCAAGGGCCCTAAATCCGGGATGGCCGCCTGTGCTACCGTAGTCTGCCCGAATTAGTTGGGCTCAACCCCAAAAGCGAACCGTTAGGAGACGACCGTGCCAAAGACACCGTTGCGCCAGGGAGGCCCCGCCGCCCGGATCGCGGTAATTCCCGGCGACGGGATCGGCAAGGAAGTCACGCCGGAGGCCGTGAAGGTTTTGCGTGCGGTCACGTCCGCCGGCGGCCGAAGCATTGAATTCGTCGAGTTCGACTGGGGCGCGGATAAATATCTTGGCGAAGGGGTCTCCTTGCCGCCGGGCGCCGTAGAGATGCTTCGCGATGAATTTGACGCCATCCTGTTCGGCGCGCTGGGCGACCCGCGCGTTCCCTCGAACCAGCACGCCGCCGACATTCTCCTGGGGCTGCGGTTCAAATTGGATCTCTACGTCAACGCGCGGCCTGCGGAGTTACTCCACGACCGCCTCACCCCACTCCGCGATCGAACCGAGCGCGATATCCGCATGGTAGTCTTCCGGGAAAACACCGAAGGGCTCTACGTTGGGGTCGGAGGTTTCTTTAAGAAAGGCACCGCGGACGAAATTGCCATTCAAGAGGACGTCAACAGCCGGAAGGGTGTCGAGCGCATCATCCGGTACGCCTTTGACTACGCCCGGCACCATAAACTCAAGCGCGTCTGCATGAGCGACAAGTCCAACGCCATGACCTTCGCGCACGATCTGTGGCAGCGGGTCTTCAAGGAAGTCCGTAAGGAATATCCCGAGATCGACTCCCGCCACCTATACATCGACACCCTGGCCATGGAAGTCGTCCGAGACCCGTCGCAGTTTGATGTCATCGTGACCTGCAACCTCTTCGGCGACATCATCAGCGACCTCAGTGCTCAGTTGGTTGGCGGACTAGGCGTGGCGCCTTCGGGGAACATTCATCCGGGTCAGACGTCGCTCTTTGAGCCGGTTCATGGATCTGCCCCGAACATCGCGGGCAAGGGAATTGCCAACCCACTGGGATCGGTGCTGGCATCTGCGATGATGCTTGAATTCCTGGGATGGAACCGTGAAGCTTCGATCCTACGCAAAGCTGTGAAGGCAGCATTGTTCAAGAACTACTTGACATCGGATTTGGGCGGAGACAAAGGCACGACAGAAGTCGGGTCCTGGCTCGCCGAGTTCGTGAGTAAGCCCATCGAATAACGTCAAGTTGTACTTGATGCTACGATTCGGAGATTTCAACCTACACCTCCGATTCAAGGGCTACGTCGCGCCAGATTCGTGATTCCCATTCCTAACAGAAACCCTCCGATGTGAGCCCACCAAGCGACTCCGCCGCGTTGCGGCCATACCTAAAGAAGAAACTCCAGATACGAATTGCATCACGAACCAAAGCGCCAGGATGATTACAGCCGGAATCGGGATAAGGAATATGAACACCAGAGTCAGAATGCGCGACCGAGGATATAGGATCAGATAGGCACCCATTACCCCCGAGATCGCTCCGCTGGCGCCCAGGGACGGCAACGTTGAATTCCAGTTGAAGAGGATGTGCAGCAATCCCGCCCCGATTCCGCACGCCAAATAGAACAAGAGATAGGTGAAATGACCGTAGAAATCTTCCACATTGTCGCCAAAGATCCACAAAAACAGCATGTTCCCGAGAATGTGCGCGATGCCGGCATGTAAAAACATGCTCGTTATGAGCGGAACGAACGCGGCCTCAAGCGGTGCATGACCCGCAAGAGCAGCAGGGAAACGGGCTGGAATCGTGGCATTGGCCATTACAAACACCTTGAAGGCGTGCGCGGGGAGCGTGAGTTGATAGATGAACACCGCAACGTTGGCGAGTATCAGTGCCGTGTTAACAAGGGGAAAGGTTCGGCGAGGATTCAGGTCTTTGAGAGGAATGAACATGCGTCGAAGTGCAGAGTAGCGAAAGAGAAGAAGATTGCAAACACCCCTTTTGCGTCGCGTCCGATAATTATTGGCGCTCCGCGCCGTGGTTAACAGAACGTGGAGGACGTATCATTTCAGAGATATGTCGAAGCGAGATCGTTCGGAGACTTTTTCGGCTGCAGCGATTTTTTTGTCGGAAAGAATTGCGCCACGCTCGCGCCTATGATAAGTAAAATAGTTCTGCGTGTGCGTGCGGTTCGGACAGGTTTGCTACGCGTTCGACGCATCGTCGGCGCGCCGACAACGAATGCCCGCCCGGGAAACGGAAGCCATCATCTTAAAGACGTTCCCTCTGGGCGAGGCCGACCGCCTCGTCAGTTTTCTGGGACGAACCTCCGGTCGCATTCGCGGCGTTGCAGGGGGCGCCCGGCGCATCAAGAACCGTTACGGTTCCACGCTCGAAATTCTTTCTCACGTGCAGATTTGGTACGTCGAAAAGGAAACGCGCGATCTCGTACGAATTCAGCAATGCGAGCTGATCGAGTCCTTTAACAAGGCGCAAAGCGACTATGGCCTGAGCACCGGGCTGGCGGTCGTCAGTGAGATCTCTGAACTGATTTTGCCGGAACATGAAGTGGCGGAGCCCATGTTCCGGCTCATTCTCCTGGCGGCTCGCGAGATTGAACGAACGGCTGACTGGGTCCTTCCGCTGAGTTACTTTGCGTTTTGGACCGTCCGGCTCGGCGGATTTCTGCCGCTGTTTGATCGGTGCGCGCTATGCGGCGAGGTGTTCGGAAGCCAGGCGGCATTCCACGCGCCTTGGGAGCCTGGTCTCGTCTGCGAGAAGCATCGGCGACAGGGGATGCGGATGCTGCACTTGCCTGCGCGTCATCTCGCCGAAACTTTCGCGACCCAGCGGTTGGATCGCATCGAAAGCACGGAGCCTCTGCGGGCCGCCGCAAAGGAGTTGCGCGAGGCAGCGCTGGATTGGATCGAGCATCATACGGAAAGAAGATTGGGAACCCGGACCTTGCTGGAGACGACTTGAAAGCTAAAGTAAAACCTGAACACGATCGCACCGGCCTTACGCTCCAGGATCTCATCCTGAAACTGTCACATTTTTGGGTTCGCCAGGGATGCGTGCTTCAACAGCCATATGACGTCGAAATGGGCGCCGGAACGATGCACCCTGAAACATTTCTTCGCGTGCTTGGTCCGGCTCCGTACCGCGTGGCCTACGTGCAACCGAGTCGTCGGCCCGCCGACGGTCGCTACGGAGAAAATCCCAAAGCGTCTCTATAAGCACCTGCAATTTCAAGTAATACTTAAACCTGCGCCAGTCGACGTCCAGGATCTTTATCTGAAAAGCCTAGCTTCCATCGGCATCGAGCTGAAGGAGCACGACGTTCGCTTCGAGGAAGACAACTGGGAGTCGCCCACGCTCGGCGCGTGGGGAATCGGCTGGCAAGTTCTTCTAGATGGACTTGAGATTACACAGTTCACGTACTTCCAGCAAAGTGGCGGACTCGACCTGGATCCCATCTCCGTCGAACTCACCTACGGACTCGAACGCATCTGCGCATTCCTGCAAGGTGTCGACAGCGTCTATGACATGCGCTGGTCGGCAGACAAAACCTACGGTGACATTCGTCTAATGGAAGAGCAGCAATTCTCCGCATACAGCTTCGACCGCAGCGATGCGTCGGCGATTCGCGCAGAGTTCGAGTTACACGAGAAGCAAGCTAAAGAATTACTCGAAGGCTTCTCATCTTTGGAAGGAAAGAATAACTCGAAGTTTCCAGTTCTCGCAGCCTACGACCATTGCTTGAAGTGTTCACACCTGTTCAACCTGCTGGACGCCCGAGGTGTGATCTCGACCACCGAGCGCGCCGCATTGATGGGTCGCGTCCGAACCGTCGCGTGTCGGACGGCTGCGGCGTACCTCCAACAGATCGGTGGCCCCACCGTGCGCCGTGAGGTGCGGGCATGACCAAGCAGGCGCGGAAATCTTCAAGTGATACTTCCGAAAAGAAATTAGACCTTCTCTTCGAAATCGGCTGCGAAGAGATCCCTGCCGGGATGCTCCCGCGAGCTGAGGAAGAACTTAAAAGTAAATCTTGAGAAATTACTCACGGCCGAGAACCTCATCGAAGGAATCCACGTCGAGACCTTTAGCGGTCCTCGCCGCCTGACCGCCCATGTCACCGGCTTCCCGGTAAAGCAGGCAGACGTCGTTAATGACGTCACCGGCCCACCGAAGTCGGTCGGCTACGATCAAGTCGGCGAGCCGACACGCGCCGCTGTGAGCTTTGCCGAAAAGCAGGGAATCCGACTGGTCGACATCTTCATCGTCCATACTCCTAAGGGCGAATACCTGGCGGCCAAACAAACCAAGCGCGGCCGCACCTCTGAGCAGATTCTGAGCGAGATTCTGCCCCGCGCCATTCACGACCTTTCCTGGCCTCGAACCATGACCTGGACCGGCCTTGATGGCGCGCGGTTCATTCGTCCTATCCGTTGGATCGTGGCCCTGCTAGGGGGCAAGACCCTCAAGTTCACTTTCGGCGGAATCCCTGCTGGCGACGTGACCCGCGGTCATCGGTTTCTGGGTGCTTCCGAAATCCGCGTGCGCGACTTCGCCGACTACGAGAAAAAGCTTCGCGCCAACGGCGTGATTCTGCGCCCTTCCGAGCGCCGCGAAAAGATTGAGCGCGAACTCGCCGCGCACACAAAGAGGGGCGGACTACCGCCTCCACAACGACCCCTCGCTGCTCAACCTGGTGGCCTATTTGAATGAATACCCGACCGTCATCGAAGGCGGGTTCGATCAAAAGTTTCTAAGTCTACCGGATGAGATTCTGATTACCGTGATGCGCGACCATCAGAAATACTTCGCGATCGAGAAGCGGAACGCGGAGCTCGCCCCCAATTTTCTCGCCGTAATCAATCTCGCGAAAGATTCCAAGGGTCTCGTCCGCGCCGGTCACGAAAGCGTCCTCCGTGCTCGTTTTGCCGATGCGCAATTCTTCTGGACCGCCGATCAGAAATGTCGGCTCGCCGACTATCTCCCGAAACTCGCCAAAGTCACCTACGAGTCTCGCCTCGGCAGCTATGCCGACAAGGTCGAACGCGTCCGCGCCATCTCCCGCTGGCTCATGGAGCAATGGTTCAACCTGGGAATCTCGCAAGCTTCCGTCGCTGATGCCGACCGTGCCGCCGAACTCGCCAAGTGCGACCTAGCCACCGAAATGGTTCGCGAGTTCCCGGAACTCCAAGGCATCGTCGGCGGACTCTACGCGCGTGCCCAAGGTGAACCCGACGATGTCGCCGATGCCGTTTACGATCACTACCGCCCCGTCGGCTTGGATGATCCTATCCCACGCAACCTCATTGGGTGTGGCGTGGCCTTGGCTGACAAGCTCGACTCCATCGTAGGCTGCTTTGCGGTCGGCATCATCCCCACTGGTTCAAGTGATGCTTACGCTTTGCGCCGCGCAGCACTGGGCATAGTTAAAGTCATACTTGATAAAAAACTGCCGCTATCACTTTCTCTTGCGATTGCCGCTGCCGCGAAAGCCCTGCACACCTATGCGCCCAAACGCGCCGTCACTCCCGCACAGGAATCACAGATCATGGAGTTCCTTCTGGACCGCGCAAAATTTGTGTTCCGTGAACGTGCAGGCTTTAGCTATGACGAAGTCAACGCCGTGTTCCGCGCCGGCGCCGACGATCTGGTAGACGCACAGAAGCGCTTGCTCGCTTTGCGCGCCATCCGCAAATCCAAAAACTTTGAGCCGCTGACGGTCTCCTTTAAACGCATTCGCAAGATCCTCGAGAAGGCCAATTTGAAGGACGGTGCGGTCGTTAACCCGGAGTTGTTTGAGAGCGACGCCGAGAGGGAACTCTTTGCCGCGGGTAGGGAGGCAGCAGTTAAAGTACAAGCTGAGAAAAGGGCTGGCCGCTACGAGCAAGCTCTGGATCGCATCGCCGGCCTACGGAAGTCCGTGGATCGTTTTTTTGAAGAGGTCATGGTGATGGCCGAAGATGAGGCGGTGCGCAAGAACCGACTCGCGCTGCTGTCGGAACAACTTCGGGAGTTTACGACCATCGCGGACTTTTCTGAAATCGGTGGAGACGAACGCCGTTGAAACGTAAAGCGTTTGTTCAAATCATGGGCGCCCGTAGCGCTCAAACACGTCGACACGCCGACAAAGGAAGAGCAACTTTAATTGTCGGCGTACCCACCGAAGGCAGCTGTAGGGGCGGGGCTTGCCCCGCCCGACCGGTCCGTACAACGCGATCGCTGCCGGCGACAGCGCGATTGTAATGCTCATTAACAAAGGCTTTCGCTTCACAACAAATCAAATGCGAGGGATACAGTGACTAAATGGGTTTATTTCTTCGGAGCAGGTAAAGCGGAAGGCGACAGTTCCTGGCGCGATCTGCTCGGCGGCAAAGGCGCAGGCCTCGCCGAGATGACCAAAATTGGCCTCCCTGTGCCTGCGGGCTTTACCATCTCCACTGAAGCTTGCGATTATTATTACAAAAACGGCAAGAAGTATCCCGCGGAACTCAAGAGGCAAGTCGCGGAGAACGTATCTCGGTTGGAGAAAGTCACCAAGAAGAGACTTGGCGATCCCAAGAGCCCGCTCCTCGTCAGCGTCCGCTCTGGCTCCGCGCGCTCCATGCCCGGCATGATGGAGACCATTCTCAATCTGGGCCTCAACGACCGCTCCGTGCAGGGACTCGCCGCCAGCGTCAATAACGAACGCTTTGCCTACGATGCCTATCGCCGTTTCGTACAAATGTATTCCAGCGTCGTCATGGAACTTCCTAAGGGCGACCTAGAAGACCGCCTCCACGCCATGAAGCAACGGGTCGGTGTGAAAGAAGACACCGCCGTACCCGCCAGCGGTTGGAAAGAGCTTGTCGCTGAGTACAAAGCATTCTTTCGGCAGAAAACCGGCAAAGAATTCCCCGAAGACCCGATCGAGCAGCTCTGGGGCGCCGTTGGTGCGGTGTTCGGTTCCTGGATGGCAGAGAAGGCGGTCACCTACCGCCGCGTGGAGAAAATCACCGGCCTTTTGGGCACTGCCGTCAACGTCGTGCAAATGGTTTTTGGAAATACCGGCGACAATTCCGGCACCGGGGTCTGCTTCACGCGTAACCCCAGTTCCGGCGAAAAGGTGTTCTACGGCGACTATCTCGTCAACGCGCAGGGCGAAGACGTCGTAGCCGGAATCCGCACGCCCATGCATCTCACCGAAATGAAGAAGATCATGCCCAAGGTCTACGGGCAGCTCGAAAAAGTTCGAGAAAAACTTGAGAAACACTTCCGCGACATGCAGGACATGGAGTTCACCGTCGAAGACGGTACCTTATATATGTTGCAGACCCGCACGGGCAAGCGCACTCCCTCCGCCGCATTCCGCATGGCCGTCGACATGGCCAACGAGAAGCTCATCACCAAAGAAGAAGCCGTCATGCGCATCAAGCCCGAAGACATCGAGCGCCTCTTCTACCCGGTCATCGACACGAAATTGGACAGAAAATCCTTGGAGTCCAGAATACTCGGCACCGGGATCAACGCCGTCCCCGGCGCCGCCGTGGGCAAAGTCGTCTTTTCCGCCCACGACGCCGAAGACTGGGCCAGGAAGGGTGACAAAGTCATCCTCGTTCGCCGCGAAACCAGCCCCGAAGATGTCGGAGGCATGGCCGTCGCGCAGGGAATCCTCACAGCAACGGGCGGTAAGACCAGCCACGCCGCCGTAGTTGCCCGCGGTTGGGGGAAGTGCTGTATCGTCGGCGCGGAAAAATTCAATATTGACTACAAATCCAAGACGATGACCGCAGGCGGCAAGAGCGTGAAGGAAGGCGAGTGGATCACGCTGGACGGCGGGGAAGGCGTGGTTTACTCCGGCCAGATGGATCTGGTAACTCCGCAATTTCCGCCAACCTACGAAACGCTGATGAAATGGGGCGATGGCATGCGCCGCCTCGGCATCCGCACCAACGCCGACACGCCGCAGGACGCGCGCAAGGCCCGCGATTTTGGCGCGGAAGGCATCGGCCTCTGCCGCACAGAACACATGTTCTTTACTGATTTCGAGCACCCCGAGAAGGGCCAGGAACGCCAGCGAGCCATCCAGGAAATGATTCTCGCGGACACGAAGGAGGCCAGAGTTAAAGCGTTAGATAAGCTTTTGCCATTCCAGCGCCGCGACTTCATCGGGATCTTTAAAGCCATGGACGGCTTTCCGGTGACCATCCGTCTCATCGACCCGCCTCTGCATGAATTCGTTCCGCACGAGCGGAAGAAGCAGGAAGAGCTTGCGAAGGAACTTGGTCTTAGCCCGGACGTAGTTGCCCGTCGCGTAGAGCAACTCCATGAATCGAACCCGATGCTCGGACACCGCGGTTGTCGTCTGTGCATCACGTATCCGGAAATTCTTGAGATGCAAGTCCGAGCGATTATCGAAGCCGGCATCGAGTGCAAGAAAGCGGGAGTTAAAGTATTACCTGAGATCATGCACCCACTCACTCTGGACAAAAAAGAGTTCTCCATCCTTGAGCAAGCCACGCGGCGAGTCGCCGACGAATTGATCAAGAAATCTGGAGTAAAACTTGAATATCTCGTTGGCACCATGATCGAACTCCCGCGCGCCGCATTGCTCGCCAATGAGATCGCGGAACTTGCCGAGTTCTTCTCCTTCGGCACTAACGACCTGACCCAGACGACGATGGGTCTATCGCGCGACGACGCGGGCCGCTTTCTTCCTGACTACGTGGACGAGAAAAAGGCGGGCGTCTTCACCTCCGACCCGTTCCAATCGCTCGACACGAAAGGCGTCGGCATGCTCATCCGGTGGGGCATCGAGAAGGGGCGCGACAGCCGCCCGAAGCTAAAAGTCGGAATCTGTGGAGAACACGGCGGCGACCTGGACAGCGTAAAGTTCTGCCACACGGTAGGCATGGACTACGTGAGTGCGTCCCCATACCGAGTGCCCATTTCACGGTTAGGCGCAGCTCAGGCAGCAATTGAGGAACGAGCGAGCGGCAAGAAAAAACGCAAGTAGTTCGCGAAGAAATCATCACAACGGTTCTGTAAATCTAAACGAAAACCTAAGTTGTCGGCGCGGCGACAGTTCCCGCGCCGACAACAAGTAGAACAGACACTCCTGTCTGTGCTCGGACGGCCACCGTGTAAGATCGCGGCAATCGTCGCCGACGGATCACGAACTCAATATCAGTGGGTCGAAAAAAAACAGGACAATGTGTGGAAAACTAAGTCGGCATCCTAAAAAAGAAATACAACCCCAAGAAGAAGAAAATAATATCCGGCGCCCACCCCGCCAAAAGCGGCGGCAATTGCCCGACTCCCCCCATCGCCGTCAGTAACTCCGCCCCAAGCCAATACAAAATCCCAATCGCAACGCCGATCGCCACCCCACCAACGGCCCCGCGGGTTCCCACCAGGAATGCGAAAGGAAATGCCAGCAACATACTGATCGGGGCGATCAGAGGGAACGCCAGCTTCCGGTGCAACTGCACAGTCAGTGTGGCCACGTCGAAGCCCGCCCGATGCAGCCCGTCAATGTATCTCCGCAGCTCGCTCCAGTTCATTTGAAACGCCTGGCGCACCTCGCGATGAAAATAACTCGGTGGCTCGGTAAGTTCAGGTAAATCTTTAACATTGAACCGCTCGTACCGCTTGATCACGCCATCGGAAAAATCCCGAACCCACCCTGACTCCAACACCCACAGGTTCTGTGCTTCCGACCACTGTGCCCGCGATGCGAATACTCGTCGCAGGACTTGGAAGGTCGTGGGGTCGATCTCTACGACGCTGAGCCCTCCAAATAGACTTTGGTTGGGATCGAACAGATCATAATTATAAATCTTCGCGTTTTCGCCGAAGATCCAGCGTTCCGGCTGTCGATACGTCTGCGGAGGCCGCCCCTTGATCTGGTTCCGCAATGCATCTTGCCTCTGATTCGCATAGGGGAGATAGGTGTCGTCGACCAGGATCATCGCGGAGGCCAACACGATGCCGGCGAGGAGCAGGGGACCCGCGAGGCGATAGAGACTGATCCCGCTCGCCTTGCAAGCCACGATCTCATTGTTCTTGCTCATCACACCGACGGTCACCAGCGTCGCTACCAACGCCGCCAGCGGCGCAAGCTGATATAGAAGATACGGCGTCAGGCTGCCGAAGTAGTCCACCACCGTTAAAAACGCCACGTGGTGACGGGCAATATCGTCAAGCAGTTCAAAAAAGGTGAATGCCTCGAAAAGAAAAACAAACGCCCCCATCAGCAGCACAAAGTACCAGAAAAAACGCCGCAGCAAATAAAGATCCATCAATCGCGGAAAGCTTCCCCCGGACTGCGTGCCCCCTTCGCCTTGCGAACGCGCGCCATTCGCCGACCTCGCCGCCGCGGCTGCTCGCGCACGCGATCTGCGCAGCCGGCGGAGTCGCAGCCAAGCCCGGAACCTCCCCATCCACTGAAACCACCGCACCTCACCGTGAAACTGTTCCATCCGCGGCAGCAGCGCTAGTCCGGAGACCATCAGCAGCGCGTTCGCCATCCATAAGCCCACCACTGGCGGGAGTGTACCTTCGCGCGCCAGCCCGCTGCCGAAAATCAGCAATAGGTAATATCCGGCAATCAGCAACACCGCGATCAACGATCCAGCCGCGCGTCCGCCGCGTCGAGGTTGCGCCCCTATCGGTACGGCGATCAGCGCAAATGCAAAGCACGCCGCAGGGAACGCGAAGCGCCGCTGCAGCTCCACGCGCGCTTCCCGCCAATCCGGGCCTGCGTCCGCGGCGAGTTCGCGGATGGATCGCTCGTCGTTCTTGATCTGTCGCGCCTGTTGCGCAGGCACCAGTCCGGTCACTTCAATCGGCCAGTCGCTCTGGCCGAAGGCCGTCACCGAGTAGTGATCGGGATCAGCACGGTCGAAATCGTGCGTGGTTCCACCCTTCAAGTGAAGCTCTAACTTGCCGTACTTGGGTTCTGCGACTACAATTGCGCTCTCCGCGAGGGTCAGGCGCGATCCGTTTTCTCCGCCCGTCTCCGCTAAAAATACGCCCCGCCATTGCGTGCCGCTGGCGGAGATATCGTTTACGTAAAGCACCTCATGAGGGAAGCGTTCATCGAATACCCGCGGCTGCACGGCGAAGTTGATTTGCGACGCAGTGAGTTCCGCTTCTAGGCTACGGAGTGTCTTTAGTGCGAGCGGCGCCAACCACAAAGTCATCGCCAGCGTCACGATCGCCCCGGTCGTTGCTAGTACCCCGACCGGCACCAGGATGCGCCGCCGGCCAATGCCCAGCGCGGAAAGCGCAATGATTTCACTGTCCGCCGACATGCGCCCCAATCCCAGGAGCACACCGATCAGGATGGCCATCGGAGTAGTGAATGCAAGGACGCCGGGAAAAATGCACAGAAACAGTTCCGCGATCTGCGCGCCCGACCCGGTATGCCTCACGAACAACGCCGTCAGACGAACCAGTTGCGGAACGAAAAAGACAAAGGTAAAAACGACCAGTCCAAGGAACGCATGACGAAAAACTTCGCGGACAATATAGCGGTCCAGGATGCGCATAATGAGAACGGTGAGTGTAACATGGGCGCTCCAGACGCACATGCGGCCGATGCATCCCGAATAATCCCTAGTAGGGGCGGCGCTTGCCCCGCCCGCAGTTGGCCGCCCTCAACCCCGCCTCTAGCTGTGCCTTCTCCAAGGACGCCCACGCAGCCGCTGCGGAGGCGCCCGCAATGAATCGCATCCACCTGGTCGTGCTATGGCACATGCATCAGCCGCAGTATCGCGATCCCGAAACCGGCCGCTACGTACTCCCGTGGACGCGTTTGCACGCCGTGAAAGATTACTGGGGCATGGTGCGCGTGCTTCAGGACGCGCCCGGTTTTCACGCCACTTTCAACGTGGTCCCCTCGCTCGGCATGCAGATCGAGGAATACGCGAGTGGGAAATTCGACGAGCCCTGGTACGCGCTGGCGTTTAAAAAGACCGATGACCTTACGCGGGAAGACAAAGTGGAGATTCTCGCGCGTGCGTTTCAGCTCAATCATGAGCACCTCTTGACGCGATGGGCGCGCTTCGTGGAGCTTTTTGAATGGTCGCGGCCCGCCGGCGGCGCTCAGGCGCTGGTGACCTTCACGCCGCGCGACTGGCGCGATCTTCAAGTACTTTCTCAACTTGCCTGGATGGACGAAGAATGGTTCTCGAAAGATGAAGTGGTCAACCGCCTCGCAACGAAGGGAAAAGATTTCACCGAGCGCGACAAGACAGATCTGCAAGCGAAGCAGATGGAGTTGTTGAACCTGGTCCTACCCATTTATCGCCAAGCCGCGCAAACCGGCCAAATCGAAATCAGCACTACTCCTTTTTATCATCCGATTCTTCCGCTGCTCTGCGATTCCGACATTGCGCGCGTCGCGAATCCCGGCACCCCACTGCCGCGCCGTGCCTACCGCTATCCCGAAGACGCGCGCGAGCAACTCCGCCGGGCGCGCGCATATCACGAACGCGTCTTCGGTTCGAAACCTGCCGGTCTTTGGCCGTCCGAAGGATCCGTTTCCGACCAGGCGCTCACCATCGCCATAGAAGAAGGTTTCCAATGGTTCGGCACGGATGAAGGAGTCCTCGGCCGCACCCTCAACGTGGGTTTCTTCCGCGACTCGAACGGCATAGCCGCGAATGCGGATCGCTTGTACAAACCGTGGCGCTTTCAGATCGGCGGCAATGGAATCACTGGACTGTTCCGCGATCACCAACTTTCCGACTTGATCGGTTTTGTCTACAGCCGCATGGACGCGAGCGCCGCGGCTGCCGATTTGCACGGCCGCTTGCGTCATCTTGGCGATCACGTGCAGAGTGCGGACCCGCTGACGGTTTGCATTTTTCTGGATGGCGAGAACGCCTGGGAATACTACCCGGGAAATGGCCGCGACTTTCTGCGCCAGTTCTACAAGCGCATTGAAAGCGATCAGGATTTTCGCGCGCTCACCTGCAGCGAAGCCATCGCCGCCGCAAGAAATATTCCGGCGACCGGCGGAATTTTCCCCGCGTCCTGGATCAACGCGAATTTTGACGTCTGGATCGGTCACGCTGAAGACGTCGCCGCGTGGGAGTTGCTGTGGGACGCGCGCCAGATTTACGCCCGGGCGGTGGAAGCGCGTGCGCAATCCCGCGGCGACGCACCGACCGAAACCGCCTTGAAGGAAGCGCAGGAATCCCTGCTCGCAGCGGAGGGCAGCGACTGGTGCTGGTGGTTCGGCCCGGAGCATAGCACCGCAAACGATGCCGAGTTCGATGCATTGTTCCGGAAGCATCTCACAGGAATTTATCTGGCCCTCGGCCAGGTGGCGCCATCGGATTTGGCGAAACCCATTAAGCGCAAGCCGGAACACGCATTGCAAGTGGCGCCGACCGGCTTTCTGAAGACCACCATCGACGGTCGCGAAACTTCCTATTTCGAGTGGCTGGGCGCCGGCTTGTATTCGCCGGAGCGGCGCGGCGGCGCGATGCACGGCCGTGTGTTTTATTTGCGCGATTTGCGTTACGGATTTGAAACCGACCGGCTCAGCGTGTGCGTGGATCCCTTCCTTGCGGCGTTATGCGAAATGGATGATCCGGAATTTCGGCTCACCATCGGCGGCGCGGAGGAATTGACGGTAGTCGTGCGGTTGGACCGCGGACGCCTCGTGGAGTTCGCCGTGGAGAAAGGTCGCGTGTGTCTGCTCAATCCCAACAACGTGGCCAGCGCGGCTTTCGACCGCATGCTCGAAGTCTCCGTGAGACGCGAAGAGATCAATTTGAAAGGGCAGAAGTCGTTGCGGCTCGGGGTCGCGTTGTGGCACGGTGGACTGCCAGTGGACGTCCTGCCCGCCGAAGGATTTCTGGAAATTGCGCTCGGCGACGAGCAAGCCTCCTGGCCGATCGAAAACTCCTAGCGGAGAAAAACTTTGCGCGTTGTCGTTTCATTACCGGCGCTTACAGGCTCGATTCAAATCCAAAATAATGCTCAAAACAATTTAACCGCGAGTTCCTGCGGATGATCGCCGACCGGGATCATCGTCAGCAGGCTCTGGTTCTCCAGCCGCGCGCGGATCACGGAGAGGTCGCCGGAACCGCGGTTCACCACGAGCAGCAGGTTTTCGGCGGGATCGAAGCGAATCGCGTCGGGAGACTGCCCCACCGAAATGAGCAGTTCGCGGCCGTTGACGGTGCGAATGACGCGGCGGTTGTTGATGTCCACGGCGGTGACGCGGCTCGCCGAAACATCGGTGACGTAGAGCAGGCTGGAGTCGGCGCTGAGGATTCCTCGTGTTGGTGCATAGCCGAGCATTACGTAGTCGCCAACCTCGTGTGTCCAGGTGTTGATGGCTTGCAGCCCGTGCGAATCGGGCGAGATTACGTAGAGTTCTCCGCCGTCAGGTTTCAGCAGCATGTCCGACGGTGTTCCCGCAAGCTGTAGATTCGCCAGCAAGACATTGCGCCGCAAATCCACAACCGACAGCCGCGGCTGGCTGCGGCTCAAAACAAAAGCGAGGGAACCGTCTGGCAGGATGGCGACGTCATCGGGCTGCGGCACAACCGGAATCTTAGCGTGCTGCGCGAGTGTGGCGGCGTCATGAATCCCAAGCGACGCATCGCCGTGATTGACAACCAGGATGGCCTTGCCATTCGGTGTCTTGCGCGCCAGCACCGGTTCACGCCCGGTTTGGGCGCTGCCCAGGAAAGCATGCGAACGGCAGTCGATAGCCAGAAGTGTGTCGGTGCCCGACGAAGTCGTATAGATGCGGTTGCCGTCGGCGGAAAATTCCACCGCAAACGGCGCTGCACCCACCGGTATACGTGCCGTAACCTGATTGGAACGCGAGTCCAGAACGAAGACGTAGCCGCCTTGCGTGCTGACTCCCCATACCTCGGGTCGCGTGGGATGCTCGCGGAGGCCGGAGAGTGCTGGCCCGACCGGGATGCGCGCCACGGCGCGAAGTCTTACGAGGTCAACGACGCTGACATTACCGTCAGCCGTAGTGATGTAGGCGTTGAGTCGGAGGCCCGGCCGCAGAAAAGACGGCCGATGCTCGCGCGCGAGGAGAGCGATGGCGCCCACGAGGAGCCCAACAGCTAGGATGATGGCGCGCGGATTCTTGCGCCGCCGAGTCATGGATTGGGAAACTCAATTGACATGGCGGTGGAGGACTTCCGCAATCTGGCGAACTTCGATGCTGAGTTGGGCGAACTCATCCGGGAGGATGGATTGCACACCGTCGGACAGCGCCTTCTCGGGTTCATGATGTACTTCAACTAAGAGTCCATCAGCTCCCACGGCAACGGCGGCTAAAGAGAGCGGCAAAACCTTATGTCGTTTACCAGTGCCATGAGACGGGTCGACCAGAATAGGAAGATGACTTCGTTTCTTGACGGCGGGCACGACCGCAAGATCTAAAGTGTTCCTTGAGAAGTCCGAGAACGTTCGCACGCCACGCTCGCAGAGCATTACGTTGTAGTTTCCTTCGGAAAGAATATATTCGGCAGCCATCAAGAACTCGTCGAGGGTGGCGGACATCCCGCGCTTCAGCAGGACAGGCTTCCTGGCGCGGCCGGCGCGCTTGAGCAGCGAGAAGTTCTGCATATTGCGCGCGCCGATCTGAATGACATCAGCATACTGCTCGACGAGATCGAGGGTTTCGTTGTCGATGGCCTCAGTAATGATGCCGAAACCGTGCACCTCGCGAACCTTCGCGAGGATCTTTAACCCAGCTTCACCTAATCCTTGAAAGCTGTAGGGGGAAGTGCGGGGTTTGTAGGCTCCGCCGCGGAAGAGGCGGCAACCAGACTTCGCAACCTGCTCCGCGATAGCCATGCATTGCGCTTCGGTTTCCACAGCACATGGCCCGGCGACCATAGCGACGTTGCCGCCGCCAACCAGGACATCACCGCGCGGTGTAGGGATGCGCAACACCGTGTCTTCTTGCTTGGCGTCGCGACTCACCAACTTGTAGGGTTTGCTGACCGGGATGCACTCGATCACGCCGGGCAGGGATTCGAGGACGCCGAGATCAATGGCCCCGTCGTTCCCGGTGATGCCGATGGCCGTGCGAGCAGCTCCAGGGATTGGGATGCGCCTTGAGGCCGAGGCTCTCGATGCGCGCGCACACGGCGCGCACTTGCTCCTCGGTGGCATGGGACTGCATAACGACCAGCATTGCTGGTTCCCCTGAAATGGATGCGAGAACCTGAGTTTACTGCATTGGTGCAAAGGTACCAAACCGAGCGAGGCTGACCGCCAACAGTCCGCCCTGGATCGGAGAGGAAACGGGACGGCAGGATGGCACGAGCCCAACTAAACTGGCGTGTCCCCAGTGGTCAGGGCCACCTTAACGACTTCAACCGGCATGGCTTTTAGAGTAGCGAGTCTTTCTCGAGCAGCTTCAATACCCTCGTGCTCAAGCCTGCCGATTTCGATCCCACTGTTAAGCCGTTCTGTGATTGCCGCCCGCGCACCTGCAATCTTGAGACTCATTTTAGCGGGGTCTGTTTCAAAAAGGGCAGCAAGGTACGCGGTTCGCCAAACGGACGAGGAAATATCGCTCATAGAACCTTCTTTCAGCGTTCCGAGTTCGGCCTAACTGTACGCTAGCGTATTGCAAATAGACACGGCTAAGGCTTGTCGGGGTGATCTGCAAGGCACAAATGGGCTACATCGAACACCCGATTGCGGCTTAGCGACTGTCCTTGGCACGCTAACCCAGTCGTACAGGTGCTCTCCAGCTTTTTGGCTGTCACCCGCTGAGGTGACAAAATGGCCGCATGGATTCTTATTTGCCGGAAGTGTAAGGCAGCTTTCCAGCGTTCTCAAATTAGTGACGTCGGAATAGCCAGTTTGTACGCTATCCCCCAAAACCGATGGTCCCGCAACTGGCCACGAATGCGTCTGCCCAAATTGCGGGCACAGCGCTCTGTACCTGCGAACCGACCTGTTGTACCGCGCTTAAAAGTACTGGGCTTAAAGGCCCGCGGCGCGCGTTTTTCGCAATGGAACAAGGGCCTGAAAACTGTTTGCGTCCGCCCAATTGACCACGCATCGCGTGTGCAACGATACGCAAATCTCCCCGGCACCAGTTCTGCTTAAAGAATATCTTGCCGTTCATGGGAGTTACAAGATCCTGCGTGTCTTTGCATTGATAGCAGAGCGAGATTTCTGGAAACGGATCGTTCACGCTTGAGGACCGCGATCGCGTTCAGCGTCTTAACTACCGCACGTCTCTCGGCTTCATCGATTGCACCTCTGACTACACGTTGTCCGATTGCGTCTTTTGCATCTTCGATTGCACCTCTGACTACACGTTGTCCGATTGCGTCTTTTGCATCTTCGATGCGGCTAGACAGTATGTTGGGATTTGTTTCGAGTACAGCGGCTTCGTACAATTTCATCCATTCATAGTTTGGGGACACAGTCGCCTCCTTTCTTTGGGCTGGGAGAAAGGCATCAATGAGGACTCAGCTTGAGATGGTAGTCCTGAGGACCACAAATTCAACGTTTACTTAATGGTTGGCGCGTCCGCGTCCTCTCGTAGCGTACCGCAACTCGTCAAACGAATGCCTAATATTAAAGGCCACAAGGCAACTGGGTTTCTGTCACGCAAATCCAAATATAACAAATGAACATGCGAAACTGGATGTGGTATGGATCAAAGCCTGCGCCGCTCCAAAAAGGTAGCGTTGATCGATTAAATTCTCCATGCGAAACGAAATCTAAACAGGTGGCGCCATCCTTGCCGTTTTTGTAAAGGTGAGCTCTTGGTCGACTTATCCTCTCCCTCCGCATCAGAATCGACCAGCTCATGGCGTTCACGTCTAACACTCTCGTCCCAAATTGGTCCTTGACAAAAGGTTACCAGTATGCTACTCTAATCCGTGTTAACTCACATAATAATTCGAACCTTTGCCGTTCACCTCGACGCCCTCGACGTCTCACGTCAAAACGCAAATTCAACCTTAAACTCTTTAGAATCCGCACTTCCGAAAATCGCAGCATAACTCCTTTACAATCCGCAGATCCAGAAACACTAGCCTTAAAATCCTTTAGAATCCGCACTTACAGAAAAGGGCGGGGGAGAGGAGGTAAATTGTTAACTAGAAATGGCTCCGCAGCTAGTCGGCTATTCGTAGCGGAGGGCCTCCATCGGGTCCACGCGCATGGCGCGGTGGGCTGGAATGTAGCAGGCGATGAAGGCGGAGAGGAGCAGGAGGACGGCGACGGTGAGGAAGGTGATGGGGTCGTAGGAGGTTACGCCGACCAGGAAGCTGGATAGGAATTTGGTTACGGCGAGGGCGGCGACCAGGCCTGCGACGATGCCTGCGCCAACGAGAATGGCGGCGTGGCGCAGGACCAGGCTGAAGACGCTGCCGGGCTGGGCGCCCAGCGCCATGCGCACGCCGATTTCGTGGGTGCGGCTGGCGGCGTTGTGGGAGACAACACCGTACACGCCGACTACTGCCAGGAGCAGGCCCAGCGCGCCGAGCGTGCCGGCGAACGCGGCGCCCATCTTGTAAAGGAAGAAGCCGTTGGCGCCCATGAGCGATTTATCCATGGTCATGACGTCGTAGACCGGCAGGCTGGGATCGAGTTCGTGGATTTGGCCTTCGACGACGGGGATGAGGTTCTCCGGAGGCACAGAAGTGCGCAACTGGAGAACCTGGGTGGCGTTGTAGTTCTGGGTCAGGGGCACGTAGAAGTAGATTCGCTGATCGTTCATCATGTCGCTGTTCCTGGCGTTGCGGGCTACGCCAACGACGGTGACGGGTTCGCCCTTTTTCTCTTGGCCGTCATAAGTGAATTTGCGGCCGATGGGATCCTGGTTGGGCCACAAGCGGCGAGCCATGGTCTGGTTCACGATGGCGACAAGTTGGGACGTGCTGGTATCCGCGTCGGTGAATGCGCGGCCGGAGATGAATGGGGATGCGCATGTTGGCGAAATATTCGGGGCTGACCATGTTGTGCTGCCCGCCGGGAGCGCGTTCGTCTTTGTTGAGGACCTGGCCTTCGGCATGGATGGCGCCGCCGGTGGCGTAGTAGCTGAGGGGAACGGAATAGGCGAGCGAAGCGGACTCGACGCCAGGCAGAGCTCTTGGCGCGGCGCAGCAGTTCGCGATAAAAGGCTTCAGTTGGGGTCGTTTGTAGCTCTGAAGATCGGGGTTGAGGCCAATGTTGAGGACGTTGTGGGGATCGTAGCCGAGATCGATGGACTCGGCTTTGTTTAGGCTGCGAGCAAACAGGCCTGCGGCGACCAACACGATGATGGAACCGGCGACCTGCGCGACCACCAAGGAGTTGCGCAGGATATGGCGGCGGCCACCTTCGCCAATGAGGCCGCGGCCGGACTCGCGTAAGGTTTCGTTGAGATTCGCGCGAGAGGTGCGAAGCGCGGGCGCCAAGCCTGCCAAGATGCCAGATGCCGAGGCAACCGCGGCGACGTAGCCGAAAACGCGCCAGTCAAAGGTAAAACCGAAGCGAATAGGGAAGTCGCCCAGGGGGCGCATTTGTTCGAGTGCGGCGCAGACCCACATGCCGAGCAGCGCACCCGCGGCACCGCCAGCAACGGCGAGGATGATGCTTTCGGTGAGCATCTGGCGGACGAGGCGAAAGCGAGTCGCGCCCATGGAGGCGCGCACGGCAATTTCTTTTTGGCGCGCCGCGGAACGAGCCAGCAGCAGGTTGGCGACATTGATGCACGCGACCATCAGCACCAGGCCAACGAGCACGAGAAAGATGGTAACGACCAGCGGCAGAGAATCGGCGGAGCCGGGATCAGGACGGGCGACGCGTTCGGGGAAGACGCGGACGACCTGACCTTTGTTGGTCTGGGGATACTGGTCGGAGAGGCGTGTGGCGATGACCTGAAGCGGCGACTTGAGCCTGAGCGACGGTGACGCCGGGCTTAAGAGTGGCGAGGACGTGCATGTCGCGCTGGCCGCGCTCGGTGAAGAAAGCGGGATCGCCTGTGGCGAGGTCGTGCATACCGATCGGAGCATAGGCGTCCATTTCGACGATCGGCGTAGGGGCCGTGAAATTGCTTTTCGGCGACGCCGATCACGGTGACGTCACGGCCGTCGAAGCTGACCGTGCGGCCGAGGACTTTGGGATCGCCGCCGAAGCGTTTTTGCCAGTAGCTGTAGCCGAGGACGATGACGTTGCCGGTCTTGGGCTGATCGCCCTCACCGGGGAGGATCAGGCGGCCGATGGCGGGGCGAATGCCGAGCATTGAGAAGAAATTGCTGGGGACCTCAGCGACGATGGTGCGGTCGGCGCGGCCGTCGGCGCCGATGCCAACGAGGTCGAGGACGAAGGCGGTCATGTCGGTGAAGACGGGAGCTTGCTTATAGTCGAGGAAATCGAGATAGGAGGCTTGGTCTGGCTCGGAGGTGGGGCTGCTTTGGACGCCGATGGCCACCAGGCGATCGGCGTCCTTGACCGGGAGAGGACGGAAGAGGAAAACGTTGGCGAGACTGAAGATCGCGGTGTTGGCGCCGATGCCCAGGGCGAGCGTGAGGATGGCGATGAAGGTGAAGCCGGGGCTCTTGCGGAGCATGCGGAGGCTGAAGCGGATGTCTTGCCAGAGGGTTTGCATGGTTGCTCCTCGCGCGATCGAATCAGGAATTGCTTCGGACCCTGGGAATGAAACTCTGGGAATAGAAACGAAGCCAGGGTCATTTATGTTTCCTCAACTTCAACTATGTTTCCTGAAATTTCAATGGAGTTGAGGGAAGTCTGGGCTCGCAGGATTGACTCCGCGATCACGAAAACCCTGGGCACGCGAAACCCGTGCTTGACACCTGCATGGCTGGCTCCTAGGCTTGATTCATGGACCTACGGTTAAGTCCCGACCAAGAAGAATTTATCCGCCGGGCGGTTGAAAAGGGCAGGTACGGCAAGGCCGAAGATGTAGTGCGGGAGGCGCTGGCGATGTTGCAAGAGCGCGAGCGCAAACGCGCCGAAATCCTGGAAGCCGTGGACTTTGCGGAGATTTCCATTTCGCGCGCGGCCGGCGGCGGGTTGCCACAGCCGGCGACACGCGTGGCCGGCGGTAAAACGAAGCGTGGCAGTCGACGCAAACGTGTGGCTGCCGCGCGAAAAGCGTAGCGCGGTCCGGCGCGGGCTTGTCGCGATCGCCGCCACCGTCTGACGTTTCTTGTCTGGAATTCACCTTCCTTAGAGCGTTGGGGCCCACAGGTAGTGGGATCCTTCTTCGACACATCCTCTCTGCTTGAAACGCATACACTGTGCTTGAATTGGACGCCGGGAGGGGCAAGCCCCTGCCCCTACAACGGCACGGGCGCGCTTGCGAATGCGGTGTCAGTTTGCTTGCGAATGCGGTGATTGTCAGTTTGATGGTGAGCAGATTCGCGGGGGAATTTGGCGCGTGTGGTAGAATGGGGAGTTTAAGAGGGAGCGAAAAACTTCATTGGGAATGCCTGAAGAGCCACTCACACACGTTACCGTATTTGATCCTGAAGATGAATATCGTCCGGAGCCTGAGCCGGAGCCTGTGCCGCCTGCCTGGATGGGCGGGGGACTACGCATTGGGATTCACGCGTCCATTGCGGGTAGCCACCTGAACGCTTTGGAATCGGCGTCCAAGCTTGGTTGCAATGCTTTGCAGATTTTCTCGGCTAGTCCGCGGATGTGGGCCGGCGGGGTGGCGGCTGGGCGGATTACCGAGGTGGACGCGAAGGCATTCCGCGAGCGGCGGGAGGCTTTGGGGTTGGGGCCGCTGGTGATTCATGCGAACTACTTGATTAATCTGGCGGCGCCGCAGCCGATGTTGCGGACGCGGTCGATCCAGGCTTTTCATGAGGAATTGGTGCGCGGGATGGCTTTGGGTGCGGATTTTGTGGTGGTGCATCCGGGATCTTATGGGGATTCGCGGCCGTCGTCGGCTGTGGCGATGGCGATTGATTCGATCAAGCAGGCTATGCGGCGGTTGCCGCCTTCGGGGATGCGGATTTTGGTCGAGAACACCGCGGGAATGGGGACGGCTATTGGTTCGCGGTTGGAAGAGTTGGGCGAGATCGTTGGGGCGCTTGCGGGACTATATGTCGGAGCTTGTTTGGATACCGCGCATTTGTTTGCCGCGGGATATGACATCCGGAGCGAGAGCGGATTGGAATCTACTTTGGATTTGATTGAGAGCACGATTGGGTTGGAGCATGTTCCGGTGTTTCATGTGAATGATTCGAAGATTGCTTTGGGTGGGCGCGTGGACCGGCATGAGCATATCGGGAAGGGAAAGATTGGGGCAGAGGCGTTTCGGCGGATTTTGACGCATCCTCGGTTGGGGGCTGCGTTTGCCTGAGGGATTGCCTGGGCGGGCGTTTTTGGCGGAGACGCCGATTGAGGATCCGGGAGATGACCGGAAGAATGTGGCTGCGCTTTGGGAATTGGCGGGGTTGAAGGACGTGGCGCCGGCGGCGGAGAAGGGTTTTTCTATGCTTACGGCTGCTGGGAAGAAGAGGGCTGCGGAGATTCAGAAGGCGGAGAAGAAGAGGAAGAAGTGAGGGGGCAAGTTGACAGTCGACAGTTGAAAGTCGAAAGCGGAGGAAAGATAACGCAGAGACGCTGAGGTGCCTGAGATTCGCTGAGAGGAAAACGGGGAAGAGGATTAACACAGAGTTCGCTGAGGGCACAGAGGCGGAAACAGACGAGGCAGAGAGTTAGGCTGGCGAGAGAGGACTTGGGGCGCGGTTGACGAGCATTCAGGGATGCGGCGGAGTCAGGGTGCGAGGGAGCGGAAGGGTGCGGGGGCTACGCAGTGCGAGCGGGGCAGGGGTTGAGACGGGCGAAGTACGATCCTTGGGCGATTGAGGCTAAGTGGCAGCGGCGGTGGGAAGAGGAGCGCGTATTTGAGGTGGAGGCGGACCCTTCCAAGCCAAAATATTATGTGCTGGAGATGTTGCCCTATCCTTCCGGGACCATGCATATGGGGCACATGCGCAACTATGCGATTGGGGATGTGGTTGCGCGCGTAAAGCGGATGCGGGGATTTAATGTTTTGCATCCCATGGGTTGGGATGCGTTTGGTTTGCCGGCGGAAAACGCGGCGATCAAGAATCAATACTCACCCTCGGACCTGGACTAATAACAACATTGCGGAGTTTCAGCGGACGCTTCGGCGCTTTGGGTTCAGCTATGACTGGCGGCGGGAGATTTCTACTTGCGAGCCGGAATATTACCGGTGGAACCAGTGGTTTTTTCTGCGGATGCTGGAGCGCGGGTTGGCTTATCGGAAGAAGAGCCGGGTGAATTGGTGTCCGAAGTGTTGCACGGTCTTGGCGAACGAGCAGGTGATTAACGGGTATTGCTGGCGGCATGAGGATACTTTGGTCGAGGTGCGCGAGCTGGAGCAGTGGTTTCTGAAGACTACGGCTTATGCGGAGCAGTTGATTGATGATTTGAAATTGCTTGAGGGGTCTTGGCCGGACCGCGTTATTACCATGCAGCGGAATTGGATTGGGAAGTCGGTGGGCGCGCGGGTGAAGTTTGCGGTGGCGGATGTTGCGGGGGCCGGGGCGATCGAAGTTTTTACTACGCGGATCGATACGATTTATGGGGCTACGGCGATTATTTTGGCGCCGGGGCATCCGCTGGTGGCGAAGCTGCTGGAGGGTTCGCCTGCTCGAGGGGAAGCTGAAGAGCAATTGAGGAAGATGCGGTCGGCTTCGGTGAAGGCAGAAGATTTGGAGACGGCGGAGAAGGTCGGATTTTTTACCGGCCGGTATGCTACGAATCCGTTTAGCGGGGAGAAGATTCCGATCTGGGTGGGGAACTTCGTGCTGATGGAGTATGGCACCGGTGCGATTATGGCGGTGCCTGCTCATGATGAGAGAGATTTTGAGTTTTGCCGGAAGTATGGATTGCCGGTGCGGGTGGTAGTTCAGCCGACGAATGGTGAGATTTTGTCGGGCGAAACGATGACGGCGCCGTTCGACGAGCATGAGAATGGGACGCTGGTGAACTCGGGTCCTTACAACGGGCTGACTGTGGACGACTGCGATTGATGCGATGGCTGCGCACGCTACGGCGAAGGGATTTGGGAAGCGCGAGACGACGTACCGGCTGAAGGATTGGGGAATTTCGCGGCAGAGGTATTGGGGCACGCCGATTCCGGTGGTGTATTGCGAGAAGGATGGGATTGTGGCGGTGCCGGACAAAGATTTGCCGGTGATTCTGCCTGCGGATGTGGCGTTGACCGGGGAGGGTGGTTCGCCTCTGGCGGCGACGCCGGAGTTTGTGAATACGACTTGCCCGAAGTGCGGGGGACCTGCTCGGCGCGAGACGGACACGATGGATACGTTTGTGGATTCGTCGTGGTATTTCTACCGGTATTGCGATCCACACAATGATCAGGCGCCGTTTGATTCGGGGAAGGTTGGGTATTGGTTTCCGATCGACCAGTACATTGGTGGGATTACGCACGCGATTTTGCACCTGCTGTATTCGCAGGTTTTGGTGCAAGGTGATGCGGGATTTGGGTCTAGTTACTCACAGCGAGCCGATTGCGCGGTTGTTTACGCAGGGGATGGTGTTGAAGGGCGGGACGGCGATGTCGAAGTCCAAAGGCAACATTGTGGGCGCGATCGACATGGCCGAGAAGTATGGGGCGGATACCGGGCGGCTTTATATGCTGTTCGCGAACCAACCGGAGAAGGATTTGGAGTGGAGCGAGGACAGCATTGAGGGTGCGTGGAGGTTTGTGAACAAGGTTTACCGGCTGGTGGAGCGGCACGCGGCGGAATTGCGCGGCGTGGATGCGCAGGCGGTGGCGGATTTGGCGGGGGCCACCGAAAAAGAACGGAAGTTGCTGCGGAAGACGCACGAGACGCTGCGGCGGGTTACCCAGGATTTCGATGCGCGCTGGCATTTTAATTCGGCGATTGCTTTGATCATGGAATTGCATAACGAGATTCATGCCGCGGAGCCGCTGAGTGAGGGAGTGCGGCCCGAGGTGCGAAAAGAAGTCCTGGAATTGCTGACCTTGATGCTGGCGCCGATGACGCCGCATCTGGCGGAAGAGTTGTGGGAGATGCTGGGGCATACGGGCGGGTTGTGGATTGTGAAATGGCCGGCGTTTAACGCGGAATTGGCTAAGGAAGATGAAGTTGAGATTGTGGTGCAGGTGAATGGGCGGGTGCGCGGGAAATTGGTGGTTGCGGCGGGGTTGAGCGAGGCTGGCGTGGTTTCGAAGGCGCTTGCGGATCCCGCGGTGGCGCATCATTTGAATGGGAAAGAAGTGGTGAAGAGGATTGTGGTGCCGGATAAATTGGTGAATTTAGTTGTGAAGTGACGTCGTGAAGTAACGATGTAACGACGTAATGAAGTAACGACAGGAACGCAACGTTGGCGTCGGATGCCGAGAATGGCACGGTGATCTGAGATCGGGGAGAGATTCCTCGACTGCACGGGCGGACGCGTTCAGAGGAACTGAACGCGGAGGAAAAAGTCCGCCCGTTTCGCTCGGAATGACGGTGTGTTGATTGGACATCACGGCGTGTTGCTCGGAATGGCGGTTGCTTGGAAATGACGGCGGGGTGCTTGCGGGCAATGACCGAGGCCGGGGTGCTTACGCCGGGCGGGGCAAGCCCCGCCCCTACAAGGAATCGGGGATGTATATAAGTAGCGTCGGTCAAGATGCAGGAAACGGTGGAATCGGGGTGGTATGAGTAGCGTGGTCAAGATGCAGGAAGAGACGATGAGGCCGAATTCGGAGCGCGGCGGCGTGGTGGTGTTGGATTTTGGCGGGCAGTATACGCAGTTGATTGCGCGGCGGGTGCGGGAGCAGCAAGTGTTTTCGGCGGTGTTGCCGTGCACGGCATCCATTGCGGACATCCGCAAGTATGAGCCCTCGGGTTTGATTTTGTCGGGTGGGCCTAGCTCGGCGTATGACGCGGATGCGCCGACTTGCGATCACGCGGTGCTGGCTATAGGCGTTCCGGTACTGGGGATCTGCTACGGGATGCATTGGATCACTCGGACATTGGGCGGGAAGGTCGAAAAAGCGGGACGGCGGGAATATGGGAGCGCGTTGCTGAATGTGGCGAACGGACTGTTGAATGGATACGGGGAGTCGGATTTGTTCGCGGGAATACCGAAGAGCGTGCGGATTTGGAATAGTCATGGGGATCACGTGGTGGAGTTGCCGGCGGGATTCCACGCTACGGGACACACCGACAATGCCGTGGCAGCTACGGAAGACCCTGTTCGCAAGATTTATACCGTGGAGTTTCATCCGGAGGTGAAGCACACGGACCAGGGGACGGAGATACTGAGGAATTTCTTGTTTCGGGTGTGCAAGGCCGAGCCGAAATGGAGCGGGGCGGCGTTTATCGAGGAGACGACCGAGGCCATTCGGAAGAAGGCGGGAACTGGGCGAGTCATTTGCGCGCTCAGCGGCGGGGTGGATTCGACGGTGGCAGCGGTGTTGGTGCACCGGGCGATTGGCGACCGGTTAACGAACATTTTCGTGAATACCGGCCTGCTGCGGAAGAATGAGTTTGAAGACACGCTGGAGATGTTGCGTGAGCGGCTGGGGCTAAAAGTGATCGGCGTGGATGCGTCGGAGCGATTTTTGACGCAATTGAAGGGAGTTACGGACCCGGAGCGGAAGCGGAAGATCATCGGGAATGAGTTCATTTCGGTGTTCGCCGAGGAAGCACTGAAGCTGCAACACGGCGAGGCACAGGGAGAGATCGAGTACCTGGTGCAGGGGACGTTGTACCCGGATGTGATTGAGTCGGTGTCGGTGAAGGGACCCTCGGCTACGATCAAATCGCACCACAACGTCGGCGGACTGCCTGAAAACATGCCCTTTGGGTTGATTGAGCCGCTTCGGGACCTGTTCAAGGATGAGGTGCGGCGGATCGGAAAAGAGCTCGGATTGCCCGAGGAAATCCTTTTGAAACATCCGTTTCCGGGGCCTGGGCTGGCGGTGCGGCTGCTCGGCGAGATCACCCGTGAACATCTGGTAACGCTCCGAGAGGCTGACGCGGTGGTGGTCGAGGAGATCCGGCGGGCAGGGATCTATCAGAGAGTCTGGCAGGCATTCGCGGTACTGTTACCGGTACGTAGCGTTGGGGTTATGGGCGACGGGCGCACCTACGGGTTAACGGTGGCGGTGCGGGTGGTGGAGTCGGACGACGCTATGACGGCGGATTGGGCGAGGTTGCCGGGGGAAGTACTAGAACGAATATCGACCAGGATTGTGAACGAGGTTCCCGGGGTGACGCGGGTGGTATACGACATCAGCTCGAAGCCACCAAGCACAATTGAATGGGAATAATCGTGAATGGGAGCAATCGGCTCCAGCACGGGTAACCGAACGCACTACGGCGCGTAGGGAGAAGCTTCAGCGCTTCATGGAAAAGGGGCCGCACAGCGGGGCAGGGCGGCCCATGGAGTGATCTAGACTGGCAATTCCAACCAGAAAAAACCGCAATTTACCGATTGGCCATTTTCTGGGCCATGTACAGAATCAGCTTGCGATCTTCCTCGTCGGCCTTGCTCAACAGACGGCGAAGCTTATTGAGGAAACGCGCTTCCTTGCCGGTGCTGCCCCAGGCGATGTCGTCGGACGACTTGCGCTTGGGAAGGTTCGGCAATTGAGGCGGTTCTTCACCGTCGTAGAAGAGTTGATAGAGTGGGCATTCTAGAGCGCGCGCGAGTTTTTCCAACGTTTCGATGGCCGGTACTGTATGGCCATTCTCGACGCGGGAAATATAGCAACGAAGTAACCCGGTACGCTTTTCGATGTCGCCCTGGGAGAGTTTCTTTTCCTCACGCAGTGCGCGGAGGCGGTCACCAATAATCATGCAGGCATTATGGCATCTAGGTAAGAGGCTGGCAAGTACAAAGTTTGGGGATGCCTAAGTGAAACACATGCTGCAGCGCGGAGGCAAGAGGCATCGAACAGGGATGGCAACCCGAGCAGGGTTAGGCGTAACCTAACGAGCATGGCGCGCGTCCCAAAAGCAGTGGCTACCGCGTTGGCAACCCCGGCAGCGGCGAGAGCGACGGCCGGAAGAGCTGTCAGTGTCGACGACCGGGAACTAGTACGACGCGCGCAAGCGGAAGATCAGGCGGCGTTTGAGGAGCTTGTCCGGCGGCACCAGCAACGGGTTACGGCAGTGGCCGGAGGGATTCTGCGGCAGCGGGAGGATGTTGAGGATATTGCACAACAGGTATTCGTGAAAGCGTACTTTTCGCTGAAGCGATTTGACCAAAGGGCAGCGTTCAGCACATGGCTCTACAAGATTACGGTGAACGAGTGTTGGGACCTGTTGCGAAAGAGGAAGGTTCGACCGCTGGTTTACGAGTCGGACTTGAGCGAGGAGCAGGCGAGGCTGTATGGAGCGCCGGAAGAGCGTTCGGCGCCCGCGCCCGACGTCAGTGACAAACTGGTAGCGAGACAAAGGGTGGAGAAACTGCTGGAGTGCCTGGATGAACGCGACAGGATGATGCTGATTTTGAAAGAAGTTGAGGGATTCGCGGTTGAGGAGATCGCCGAGATTCTGGATATAAATGCGAATACGGTAAAGGTTCGGTTATTTCGAGCGCGGCGAAGGATCGTGAGTGAAGCGCGGAAACGCGGCGATTGAAGAACTGGCGATTGAAGAATACGGGATGCGGTGAAGGAGTGAGGAGACCAAGAATGTGGAACCCTCTCAAGAAAAGTGACGCTGAGTGCGATGGACTCCGGGAATCGCTGGAGGAGATTAGCGACGGCGGAGCTTTGCCCGAAGAACTGCGAAAGCATGTGTCGGAGTGTCGAGACTGCGAAGACGCTGTGGACGAACTGATGGCCAGCCGAGCGCTGTTGAGTGCTTTGCCAAGGCGGGCGGAAGTGGGGCCGTGGTTCGTGCCACGTGTGATGGCAGCGATCGCGGCGCGTGAGTCAGAATTGCGGCGATCCGTCGACACCTGGGTAATTGTGCCGAAGCTGGCGCGAAGGCTCAGTTGGGTGTCCGCGTTGGCGCTGGTACTGGCGGGCACGTGGTTATTTGGCCGACCCGCGTCCACGCCTTCAAGCCCTGTGTCGACGGACATTACGGGCGAGCCGGTTTATGAAAATGCGGCTCCGGTGAACAACGACGAACTCTTGCTAAGTCTGGCGGAGAAAGGATCATGAACGAGACCACCGCAAAACAGCGCGCGGCCCTCTGGGTTGCCGTAGTGTTCTTGCTGGGGGTGTCCCTGGGCGGCGTAGTGGGGTATATCTTTGCGCATCGCTCGGTGTCGGCGAACGCTCAGATGACCGCTGCAGAACGGCGGGCGCATAAGGTCGAAGAGCTGACGCGGGTTGCAGGCCTCACGCCGGAGCAGCAGCAGCAATTGGATGCGATCCTGACGCAAGTACATAGCGAATATCAAGGCGGTGCGAGAACAGAGGGATGCGCAGATCGATCAGGCCAGGCAAAAAGGGCGTAACCAGATTCGCGCGATACTGACGCCGGAACAGAGGCCGAAATTTGAAGAATTCCTGAAGAAGATGGATGAAGAGAGGAAACGGAACGCGCCGCCGCCGGACCGGTAGGAGATTTCAGAGGTGCGGCAACACACCTTCTAACGAGTTGAGGTTTTGTACCCTCATAATTTTACAATCAACTTGCCGATATTCCCGCCCGTGAAGAGCATGTTGATTGCTTCGGGGACTTTCTCCAGACCTTGCAAAAGGGTTTCGCGGTCTTTTAGTTTTCCGAACATCTTCCATTTGCCGAGCTGTGTGGCCGCTTCCATAAATCTGTCGGCGTAGTCGATAACGATGAAACCCTGGACTCGCAGCCGCCTGACTAGAACCACGCCGAAGCTGGCCAGCGACAGATCTTCCTTGGTGTAGCCGGAAATGAGGCCACAGAGCACGATCCGACCGTGGTGATTCATGCGATCCATGACGGCGTGCATGATTTCGCCGCCGACATTTTCGAAATTGATGTCGATGCCTTTCGGTGTAGCGGCGGCGAGATGCTGCTTCCAGTCGGGATGCTTGTAGTCGACGGCGGCATCGAAGCCGAGATCGTCCGATAGCCACTTGCACTTTTCGGGGCCGCCAGCGATTCCCACGACGCGGCAACCGTGAATTTTGCCGATCTGGCCAGCGATGCTGCCTGTGGCGCCGGCTGCCGCCGAGACTACGAGGGTTTCGCCTTTCTGCGGTTTGGCGATGTCCATCATTCCGAAGTACGCGGTGAGCCCGGTGATGCCGAGGACCCCTAGAAACGCGGTGTCGGAGACAAACGGAACCGGAGGAATTTTCTGGAACGGACGCTTCTCGGTGCCGTCGATCAGCACGTAGTCCTGGAGACCCGTGAGGCCCACGATCTTGTCGCCTTTTTTGTAGTGGGGATGGCGGGATTCGATGACTTCGGCCAGGCCGAAGCAGCGCATCACGTCGCCGATGGCGACTGGAGGCATGTACCCTTGGACGTCGGCCATCCACATGCGCATGGTGGGGTCCATGGAGAGGTAGCGTACGCGAGCGAGGGCTTGGCCGTCGTTGACGCTCGGAAGCGCGGCCTGCTCGAGCCGCAGATCGCCGGGCGCCAGCAATCCACTGGGGCGAGCTGCGAGATGGAACTGGCGGTTGAAGTCGGTCATTTGAGGTTGAGGCCGGAACTAAAGCTCGGCCGATTTATTCACGGAGTTGTTGCACCTGGTGATTAGAAGGGAATGTCTTCGTCGGAGATTTCTGGCCCGGCTGGGGCGTGACCGCCGCCGCTACCGCCACCGTAGGTTTCTTCCGGGGGAGCCTGCCTGATGGTCGAAATCGTCGGCACCACCGCGGGTCGCGCCTGCGCCGGCTCCTGCTCCTGCGCGGCACCTTCAGCTCGACCACCCAACATGCGGAAGTTGTTGGCTACAATCTCGAAGCTGGTACGCTTTTGGCCTTCTTTGTCTTGCCACTCGCGGGATTGAATGCGGCCCTCGATGAAGATCAGTGATCCCTTTTTGAGATACTGTTGGGCGATTTCAGCTTGCTTTCCCCAGACGACGATCTTGTGCCACTCGGTGCGCTTTTGGCGTTCGCCGTTGCGATCTTTGTAGGTTTCGTCGGTGGCGACCGAAAAATTGGCGACAGCTTGTCCGCCGCCGGTGTAGCGTGTTTCTGGATCGCGGCCTAAGCGACCGACTAGGATTACTTTATTAACCGACATTTATCTCTCCCTGTAGCGACGACGATAGCACGGCTGAGGGTGGGAGGCTAGTTGACGGGGAGCGGCTCTTGGTGTGGGCAGCCCCGGGCGGGGCCCTTCGATGCTCAGGGTAAACAAAGCCCCTCCCCTACAAACGCATTTGGGGACGCTTGCCAGGTGAATCGGAGGTGTCGGCGGTGAATCGGACACGATCGACGGTTGATTCGCAGGCGGCCGCCAGCGGAATCGGAGGGGGCGCCGAAAGAAATTGGATACGGGCACAGTGTGATCGGGGTGATCGCCAGAGTCGGTCCCGGTGGAATTGGAGGTTGGCGAAGGACTTTGCGCGGTCAGCTCTTGGCGCGATCTTTGATTTGCTTGGCGAGCTTTTCGATTTGTTGGGCTTTTTTTACGAAGGAGATGGAGAGGGTGGAGTTTGCGTCGGTATGGTCGACTTGGTCTTTTAGTTCGGCAACTAAGTCATACAATTTTTGAACTTCGAGTTTGATCTCGGCCTGGTTTTGCTTGTTGATCGCTTTCGGGTCGTCTCCGACGGTCGGGTCGGGGTCGCCAATGCGGTGCGGGGAGCTCGGGTTCGGTGCATTGGGAGACGGAACCGGGCGGATGGTTTGCGAGGAAAGAAAAAGCGGGCTCGCCGCGAGAATACCGGCTGTACCGGCAAGAGTGATCAGCAGATGGCGTCGGGACTCGGACATGATACCCCTCCTCAGTAGATCGTGGTGCCCAGGTATTGGCACGGATAAAGACAATATTCCGCCATAGGTGAGGCTGTGTCCAGCCCCAGGGCTAGTCGGGGAAGAAGCGGTAGGAACAGACGAACCGAGGTCAGAGTGGAGGGAACGGAGGCGGGTACGTATGCGAAAAAGCTATTGGGCTGCGACTGCTGACGTGGTGACTCCGAGTTCCTTGAGCTTCGCGCGAGCGCGGCGCTCTTCTTCGGTTCCGGGATAGCGCTTAACGACTTCGCGGAGTTCGCGGATGCCGGTGTTCTTTTGACCGAGTTCGAGGAGGGACATGCCTTTTTTGAGGCGGGCGGGAGCGAGCTTGAAACTTTTCGGGTAGTTGGTGAGAACGCGATCGTATTCGGTGACGGCTTGATCGTAATTGCGCTGGGAATAGGCGATTTCGCCGAGATAGAACTGCGCGTTGGAAGCCAGGTCGGTGTCTCCGTAAAATTTCAGGTAGTCCTGGAATTCCTGGCGGGCGAGATCATATTTGCCGCCCGTGATGTCGCGGAGACCGTTCGAATAGAGAGTGTCAGCGGATGGGGCGGGGCCAGCCGGCGCAGCGCTGACAGGAACGCTGGACGAGGACGGAGGGAAATTATTGTTGGAGGTTGGTGAAGTTGACGGGGGCGCAGTGCCGGAGATTTTCGCATCCAAACTCTGCACGGTATTCTGCAGATCGACTAACTGCTGATTCAGTTTGCCGAGGCGCGACTTGATTTCTTCCAGATTGTCGGAGAGGCCCTGGACTTGTGTGGACATGGTGTCGAGACGCGCGCCGGAATTTGCCTGAACGTCCTGGACGGACTTCTGCAGCGAGCTCATCGTGCCGTTGAGTTTGCCAACGGTGTCGCCGGTCTGCTCGACGAGAGTCTTCATCACGGTGTGATCCTGAGTCATCTGGGTGGCAAGATCTTTCTGGCCTTGGAGCAGGGTGGTGACGTCGTGCTGCAGTTCAATAATTTCGCGCGCGACGGCTTCCGCGGGCCGCGGACCGACGAGGCTCCCACAGATTGCAGCAATCAAGATGAAGGTACTGAAAATCGCAATGTTGCGTAGACGCATGCAAATTCCTCCTAGGAGCTTACGACAGCCTCGCCGAACGGATGCTGGCCGGGAGAGACCACCATTATAGCGTGGAGCGGGGCGATTTAGCGTTAGTCACAAAGCGGCAGCGCCGGGCTAAAGCCCGGCGCCTACATTGGGAGCCGGGAGCAACGGTTTGCTCCTGCGCCCGGCTCTTGGATGCGGTTGACGGCAATGAGTTTCCGGTCAGGTCTACTGCTTGGACCTGACAAAGTGGCCGCGGCGATTCTGCTGATAGCACTCTTCCGTGGACTGCATGCAGAAAGGCTTTTCCTTGCCGAAGCTGACGGTGGTGAGGCGATCGGCGGAAATACCCAGGGAGACCAGATATTGCTTGACGGCGGTGGCGCGGCGATCTCCTAGTGCGAGGTTGTATTCCGTCGAGCCGCGTTCATCACAGTGGCCTTCGATGGTGGCGCGAATCGCTGGATTGTTGCGAAGGTAATCCGCTGTCTTGCCAAGCGCGTCGCGCGCATCGGAACGAATGTCGGCTTTGTTAAAATCGAAGTAGGCGTCAAATACGCTGCGGCGCCACAGTTCGTCGGCGGTAGGTTCCTCAGCTGCGGGCGCGGCGGTCGCCACGGTGATTCTGGCGGAGGCGCTGGCGGAGCCACCGGGGCCGCTGGCTGTAATCGTGTAAGTCGTCGAGGTCGAAGGCGTAACTTTCGTGGAACCTTGCGCGTTGACCGAGCCGACGTCAGGAGCGACGGTCAACTGGGTGGCGTCGGTCGAAGTCCAGCTCAACGTTGACGAGTCGCCCTTTTCCAGAGCGCTCGGACTAGCCTGGAGTGTGACGGTAGGCTGGGCCGCGGCAGGTGGAGGCGTTGCAGTTGGCGGCGCGGAGACCTGCTTTGGCTTCTTGCTGCAGCCAAAGGTTAAGACAGAAGCAGCGAGCACGACAACCAGACTCGCGCGATACAGTGATCGGGAGACCTCGATCATTCAAATCCTCCTCAAAAGTGTAATCCCAGAGTTGTTTGATCCCACGGTAGTCAACATCCTAGCATCGAGTGCTGACTTTCGCAGACATATCGTGCCACGATGTTATACATCGGGCACAAAGTCGTTAGAAAAGAAAATCAACGCGGCGACCAATTGGGCGACTCGTTGTGTCCCTGGCTCGTCAACTGGCGGGCTTGCGAGCCATCGGCGAGCATGGTCCAAATCTGGCGGGTGCCGCCCCGGGTGGATTCGAAGACGATGTGGCGGCCATCGGGAGCCCAACTGGGGCGCTCGTTGCGAGCGGAGTCGCGCGTGAGTTCGACGAGTTGGTGAGTGGTAGCGTCCATGACGTAGATGTCGTAGTTGCCTTCGGGGCGGCGCCAGCTAAAGGCCAGGATCTGGCCGTTGGGTGCCCAGGCCGGATCGATCAGATAGCCCTTGTCAGGCAGGTCGATTTCAGCGGAGTTCGTGCCGTCGGCATTCATCATATAGAGCTTGGGTATACCCCCGCGATCGCTGACGAAGACAACGCTTTGGCCGGTCTTGGGATTCCACGCGGGAGAGGTGCTGGCGCCGTTGGCGAAGGTCAGGCGCTTGGGAGTGCCGCCGCTTGCGTCAGTGACAAAAAGTTCAGGATTGCCGAGCATGGAGGACGAAAACATCAGATGTGATCCGTCGGGCGACCAGGCTGGCGAGCTGTTGGTGCCGCGGAAACGGGGGAAGGTGATGACCTTATTGGCATCTACGGAGTACATGCAAATTTGCGGGCTTACGACCCCATGGGCTGGGGCAAAACAAGTGAAAGCGATACGTGATGCGTCCGGCGACCAACGTGGCGTGAGCGAGATGGTGTGCAGGGAAGTGAGCGGGCGCTGGCTCGCTCCGTCGTAATCCATCACCCAGATTTCTTTGGTGCCGGCGCGGGAACTGACGAAGGCGATTTGCGTCGAAGCGATGCCTGGGAGACCGCCGGAAAGCTTGCTGATAATTTCGTCGGCAAACTGATGCGCAAATTTGCGAACTTGAGGATCGGTGGGTGCGCCACGATAGACTTTGCCAATCACCGCCTGGGAATTGGGATTCTTGACGTCGTAGAGCCACGCTTGAATGGCGACTTCTGAAGAAGACTCGGTGAGATTTCCGAACGCGACCATATTCGCGTTTACCGGGTTGTCGGTCCAGGCGAGGTTCTTTAGCTCGCCAGGGACACTGGGAACCTGCGTGGGATAGAAACTCGGACTGACGAGCTCGATGATGCCCGAGAACTGGAGATCGTCGCGCACGACCTGGGTGAAGAGCTGGGAGTGGTTCTTGGTGGGGTCTTCGCGAGGCACGAAGTCCGCGACGGCTAGGCGCGGTTTGCTGACGTCACCGAGCCCTGTGCCGGCTTGGAACCACGCAGGGTTCTGGGCATGAGCCGAACCCGCAGTCGCCAGCAACATGGCGAAGATCAAAGCAAAAAGTCCCGGTTTTGTTCCGCGAATCACGCAAACCTCCTGTAGGAGTCGATGATCAACTTCTCGTCGCTTTGCTACCAACGGCATTACCTGTGTTGCTCGGGAAAATCCCAAGTTACGGAAACTTCCGAACCTTGATAATCAGGCGGTAAGGGTGGGAGAGGATTCGAGCTCATTATGGCGCGAATTCCGGCATTGTCCCACGAGAGATTGCCGCTGGATGTCGTAATGCGAACGTTTTTGATGCTGCCGTCGCGATTAATCACGAAGGACACGGCCGCGTGCAATGTCGTGGAGTTGCGAACTCCTGGGTCGATGGACAGACGGTCCCAGTTCGGGTCGACGCGGCGTTTAGCCGCCTGGATGTACCAGCCAAAGCGAGTTGCGAAGTCGCCGCCGCCCTGTCCTGGCAAGGGAACACCGGAGGAGGGGCTGACCCCGGGCGTGGAGGCGCTACCTGTCGGAAGCGGAGGGCGGCCGCCCTTTCCATAGAGGAGGGCGTTATCCGGGGGTGGCTTCTTGGGTTCGAAGACCTTGGAAGGGGGCGAGGGCGGCTTCTTGACCGGCTTTTCTTTTTCGAGCTTCGGAATGGGCGTCGCGTCTGGTGGGGGAGCGGGCGGCTTCGGCTGCGGGGTCTCTTTGTAAAGTCCGTTAGTGGGATCAAATGCGGTCGTCTCGGAGATGGTCGGTGGTTGCGGCATGGGAATGCCGGCGCTGGGCGCGACGATCGTTACGTTGATGCTTTGTCCGGGGTCGCCCCCGAGGCCAGCCCACTGGTCGCCTTTAAATTTGAAGAAGATGGAGCCTACGATAGTGGCGGCAAGTGCGGCGTGAAGGACCAGGGAGTAGCCGATGAATCGGCCGAGAGGAAGTTCTTCCGAGTTAGCGACAGCGGTGGTCATGCTTTCGAATCTAAGCGTTCAGCGAGTCTTTGAGTGATCATCGAGCGGCTCGGTGACAATGCTTATGTTGCTTATGCCGGATTGCCGGAGCGCGTCCATCAGCGCGGCGAAGGCGCCAAAGGCAACGGTCTTGTCGCAGCGAAGAAATATGCCTTCGTTTGGTTTTTTCAGCTTGGCTTGAATTTTCCGCCCGAGATCGTTCACATTCACAGGGTCATTTCCCAAGAAAACGTTTTGATTCTTGTCCATCGTGACCACGATCTTCTGCTCGGTGACTTCATGCACGCTCTTGGTCTTCGGAACATCGACCTCGATGCTGGATTGAAGAATAGGGGCGGTGATCATGAAGATGATCAGCAGCACGAGAACGACGTCGATGAACGGGACCATATTGATCTCGGACAGTGACGATTGCGTGGACGATTTGGATACTTGCGGCATCGATTTTCGTGCGCGGCGTGCTGGAGGAGCCGCGAGTCTCTATCTAAAAGGCTTTTTCGATCTGCGCGGCGACTTCCAGCGCAAAGGTGTCAAGCCGCTGCGCAAGGTTGCGTATGTTCTGCAAGAATTGATTGTAGAAAATAACGGCCGGGATTGCGACGAAAAGTCCCGCTGCGGTGGTTAGCAAGGCTTCCGAAATGCCAGGGGCGACGGCGCGGAGGCTTGCGGAACCCGCATTGCCCAAGCCGGAAAAGGCGTCGATGATGCCCCATACCGTTCCGAACAGGCCGATGAACGGCGAAACCGATCCAGTGGTGGCGAGCCAGGACATTCCTTTTTCGGCGCGGCGCACTTCTTCGGATGCGGCGACTTGCATGTTTGCGGTGACGGCTTGCAAGCTCTTCAACTTTGGTGGATGCGGGTTGCCTGGCGCGCCGCCAACCTGGCTCTGCAGTTCGCGGTAACCGGCAGCGTAGACCGAGGAAAACGGTGAGCCGGCCGATGCCAAAGCCTGAGGATTGGCAACGCCGCGGGTGGCGCGAAAAATTCGAAGAAACTGGTCGCTCTCGCGACGGATGCGGCTGAAGAAGCCGAGTTTTTGAAAGATCATGCTCCAGGAGATGATGGAAAACAGAAGGAGAATCGCAATAACGACGCGGGCAACCCAGCCCGTTTGCTCTAGAATATTTCCAAGGTCGATCAGTACGACTATCGTGAACAAATAAATGACGTTTTCCCCTCAGTGCGACGAAATTTTTGGGCCCTTCAGAACCGTAGCACACGCAACTAGTGGAATCAACGAAAGCTCACCGAATGATGTCACTTACTAAATGGGTGCCCGTCCGCTTTTGAACACGTAGTTGCTCACCGTAAGGCGTCCGGAGAGGTGCTAGGACTTGTGCTAAACTGCAAAATTAGAGATGGAACCGGCATTCGACATTAGCTTGGATTCGTTGAGAGTCCGTCCAGTTGCGAACCAGAACGCGTCGGACGAAGTTATACCTGTCGCCTCCGCGCCGGCCAGTGGGACCTTCTTCCTGGAAACATTTGGCTGCCAGATGAACGACCACGATTCGGAGAAAGTCGCGGGCGTGCTCCTCTCGCGCGGATATCAACAAGTGGAATCCCCCGATTCGGCATCGTTGATCCTTTACAACACGTGCAGCATTCGGGAAAAGGCCGCGCAAAAGGTGTTCTCGCGGCTCGGCGAGTACCGGACGCGGCAGAAAGAGGGTCAGATCATCGGAGTGCTGGGCTGCCTGGCGCAGCAAGAGGGCGAAGAAATTTTCGAACGAGCGCCCTGGGTCAGTTTGGTGTGCGGCTCCGCGAGTTATCGAAAAATTCCGGACCTTCTTACTCAACTGGAGGCAGGGAATCAGCGCGTCACGGGTCTGGACACCGACACAGATGAGACTTTCGAGACCGAAATCACCCGTCGGGACAATCCCTGGCGCGCGTACCTGACCATCATCGAGGGCTGCGACAAGTCCTGTTCTTATTGCGTTGTGCCGTATACGCGGGGACCTGAGCGGAGCCGAGCGAGCGGATCGATACTAAGGGAAGTTCGGCAATTGGCCGATCTTGGGTACTCCGAAGTGCAATTACTCGGGCAAACCGTAAATTCGTACGCGGACCCTTCAGCGGACAAAGTGGGTTTCTCGGAGTTGCTGTTGAAGGTAGCCGACGTGCCAGGGATTCGCCGCGTTCGATTTACGACCTCGCATCCTCGTGACTTCACGCCGGACATTGTGGCGGCGATCGAGTCGGAGCCGAGGGTGTGCAACCACGTGCATTTGCCGGTGCAATCGGGTTCGACTCGCGTGTTGGGAGCCATGCAACGCACGTATTCGCGAGACGAGTATTTGGAGAAAATCGCAATGATTCGCGCGGCGAAGAGGCCGATCAGCATCACCACGGATATCATCGTGGGCTTTCCGGGTGAGACCAACCAGGAATTTTGCGAGACCCTCGGCCTGCTGGATACGGTGCGCTATGAAGGCGTGTTTTGCTTCAAATACTCGCCGCGGCCGAATACGGCGTCTCTTGCGATGAATGATTCCGTTTCTGAAGAAGAAAAGAGCCGCCGGCTGGCGGCTCTTCAGGAGCGGCAGCGCTCACATTCAAGCGGAACGGAATGCGACATTGCTGGGGACGTCGTTCGAGTTGATGGTCACCAACAAGTCGCGGCGCGAGAATCAATGGAGCGGCCACACGTCCTGCAATCGGGTCTTAAATTTCGCTTCCCAAGCGAAAGACCTTCTGGGAACCTACGTGCAGGTCCGCGTCACGAGCATAGGGCCGAGCAGTCTGGCCGGTGAGCACGTTGCCTAGTCTGGGGAGGGCCCGATGGAAGTAGAGATGAAGATCCGTGGCCTGATGATGGATCCCGTCACCAACATGCCCATCGTGGTGCTGAAGGACGTGCAGGGGCAGGCGATTCTGCCGATCTGGGTGGGAGTATACGAGGCGAATGCCATCGCTTTGGAAATCGAGAAGGTTCAGACCCCACGGCCGATGACGCACGACTTGTTGAAGAATGTGCTGCTGGGTCTGGAGGTCCGGGTACAAAAAGTAGTCGTGAACGATCTGAAAGACGATACCTTCTACGCTTTGATTTGGGTTGAGCGCGACGGCCAGATGATGACCATCGACTCCAGGCCGAGCGACGCGCTTGCGCTGGCATTGCGCGTGGATTGCCCGATCTTCGTGGATGAAGAAGTGTTGAAGAATTCGAAAATCTCCAGTGTCATCTCCGAACGCACGACGAACGAGCAGCTCCGCTCATGGCTCGAAGGTCTCTCCGACGACGACCTCGGCCGCTACAAAATGTAGGGTTGCCAGCTATATTCGATTCGTTCGCAAGCACGCCAATCCATCGAACCTTGGGCAAGCCTCAGAATTCACCCACGGTCCTATTCCGGTCTGGACCGACGATTACAGCAACCTTCTGCGAGTCTTTGCGTTAGCTTGAAGATCCCTGGGATAGCGCCAGTACCGCACGGCGCCAGACGAACCACAGGACGATGCCGATCAGAATTAGCGCCAGGCTGAGCCCGATCCATAGACCAATTGCGCCCCAACCCAACCGAAAGCATAGCCACGCGCCGAGCGGCAAGCCGATGATCCAATAGGCGAGAAAGTGGCAAAACATGGGAGTTCGGGTGTCGCCGACGCCGCGGAGAGCTCCAGTAGCGACGGTTTGAATTCCATCGAAAAGTTGAAACGCGGCGCCGGCCGCAAGTAAGCTGACCGTGCTGTGAATCACTGCTTCGTCAGGAGTGAACAGGCGCGCGATCCCGCGGGGAAAAACTAGCAGGCCTACGCCGGCGCAGGCCATGAAGGCAGCGCCAAGAAAGATCGCGGTACCCCCAGCGTCGCCTGCCCCGGCAGGATCTTTGCGGCCCAGCGCTTGACCTACACGCACCGCCGCAGCAGACGAGATACCGAGCGGCACCATATAGGAGAGCGAGACGGTGTTGAGTGCAATCTGATGGCTCGCCAACGGAACGGGACCCAGTTTCGCGATCAGCGTGGTGACGGCAGCGAAGACTCCACTTTCCAGTGTGGACTGCATGGCGGCGGGAAAGCCCAGTGCGATCAGGCGGCGAATTCGTGGCAGGTCGACTTCCACCGGCGTATTCAGGAGTTCAGTGCGATGGCGATGGTCGTACCAGAGAAGATAGCCGACCAGCACAGCGGCCAGGTAAGTTCGCGCGATTGCAGTGGACCAACCGGACCCCACAGCGCCCATCGCAGGTGCTCCCCATTTCCCGTAGATAAGAAACCAATTGCCTAGCGCGTTGACCAGGTTCGCGGTAACCAGTGCAAACGCGACTGGCTTCACCATGTTCATCGCTTGCAAGCATCGGCGGACCGCGAAATATAACAGCAGGGGAAAAAGGCCGGCGACGAGGGCCTTCGTATAGGGAATCGTCAGCGAAAGCACGGCTGCACTAACTTGAACGGAGCTAAGGAGTCGCGGTAGCAGCCAGACCGGCGCCGCAAGTATCGGGGTAAGAGCTACGCTTAGATAGATCCCGTTGATCAACGAACGATGGCAATCCTCCCGCATGCCCGCGCCGAAGGCTTGCGAGACCAGCGTGTCCAAGCCGAGGAGCAGGCCACCGCCGAACAGCCCAAGGACAATGAATATGCTCGATCCGAGGCTGACAGCTCCCATCGCCGCGGCGCTGTTGGGCAGCCGGCCGACCATCATAGTGTCAACAATCCCCATGCTCATCCAGCCGACCTCCGCAAGGACCAGCGGCAGAGCCAACCGCAGTGTGGGAGGAAGTTCGGAGCGAAGTGTGTTTAGTCGGAGCATGAGGGGCGCGACGAGCTTCGGCAGTGTAAGCGGGTTAGCAGCAAGGCGCAATTTCTCCTCGAATCCGTCGGCCTGTCAGGTTCCAGGGGTAACTTCTCGAGCGTCCTGGGTCTGAAGTTCCATTGACCCGCTCCACGGCACCTCGTAACCTCTCGATACGATTAGGTTTCTGCCTAGCGCCCGCCCCGACGCTACCGCAGTGTCGGTGGACTTCTGTTGTACAGAACATGGAATCTAGGGAGAGAATTGTGCCGCTGATCAAGGATGTCGGTTACGAAGAGCGAATGAAGAAGATTCGGGCCGGTATCCGGCTGAACTCCCGGGTGGCTGTTGCCGTGGAGTGGAGCGAGACGGGCCGGACGTTGCGCTCGGAAGGCTATACGCTCGATATCAGCCCCAAAGGCTGCCTGGCTATTTTCCCGCAGGGTTTTACCGTGGGGCAGAGGTTACGGCTGATCAATTTGACGAACCAGTGTGCGTGCGACGCGGTGCTCGTTTGGCGAGGTCACGAGGGACGTAGCGGATGGGAGCTCGGCCTCGAACTTCAGAAAATGCCTACGGAATTTTGGGGCTTGGATTTCTAGATTCGCGTTTAACCTGTTGGACTGCGTAGCTCGCAATCAGCCGCTCTCCCAAAACGGTCCAAGTTGTTTTTCCACCGACAGTTTCCCGCAAATTCACTTTTCCCTTGCCTTCGCCTGTCACACAACCTTAAAGTGAGGCTGGGCCTAGGGGGTATTGACGGGAGGCACCTATATATAGCAACTCGTTTGCCGGATCGCGGCAGCGTTACTTTGATCGCACGGAGGGAGGCAGAAGGCCATGACTGCCATCATCACGATCGCGAATCAAAAAGGCGGCGTCGGCAAAACAACAACCGCGATTAATCTATCCGCCGCTATTGCTGACCGCGGCAAGCGTACTTTGTTGATCGACCTCGACCCGCAAGCCAACTCCACGATTGCGTTTTACGATCCCGGCGAGATTCCTGCTTCGATGTTTGACGTACTCAGCGAAAGCCGCACGGCTATGTCTGCAGTCGTCAAATCTACCAAAGAGCCAATGCTGTTTCTCGGGCCTGGACGGCTGGCACTGGCGAAGCTGGAACAAGTCCTGGCGGGACAATTCGATGCGCCGTACCGATTGAAGGACGCGCTGGCGCCTATTCTGAAAGAGTACGATTATATTGTCCTGGATACCCCGCCTTCGCTGGGAATTTTGACCGTGAACGCGCTAGTGGCTTCGACGCATCTGATTGTACCGATTCAAGCGGCATACTTTGCGATCGAAGGTACCGACGATCTGCTCGAGACCTATGAGCGAATCCGGGCGCGGCCCAACCCAGGTTTGAAGATGCTGGGTGTGGTCATCACGCTTTTCGACAAGCGCACCAATATTGCACGTGACACGCACGGCCAGATTCGCACTGTGTTCGGCGAAACTCTATTCAAAACCAAGATCAGCAAGAATGTGCGCCTCGAAGAAAGTCCAGCCTACAAAGAAACGATCCTAACGTTTGCGCCAAAATCACCCGGCGCCATCGAATATAAGAAACTCGCAGGGGAGGTTGTTCAACGTGTTGAAGAGAACGGGGTTACCCGTCGCGCTGAAGATGCGGCATGACGCACACTATGTCGAATCGCTGACAAGTTATAGCGGGGCAGCCATCGGGAGAATGATCCCTGTGGATCAGATTCGTCCCAATCCTGACCAGCCGCGCAAAGCGATCGGCGATCTGCGGGAGCTGACAGACTCCATTCGTGAGAAGGGTGTGCTGGAGCCGCTGCTGGTGCGGTTCGTGCCACGCGAGGATTGCTACTACATCATTTCGGGTGAACGCCGGTATCACGCTTCGCGGGCAGCCGGACTGAACGAAGTGCCTTGCATCGAAAAGGTCGCCGACGACGCGGAGACGCTAGAAATCGGCCTGATCGAAAACATCCAGCGCAAGGACCTGACTCCTTTTGAAGAAGCCGACGGACTGCAGCGCCTGGCGACCCAATTTGACTACACGCACGAGGACGTGGCCAAAAAGATCGGGCGCGCCCGCTCTTCTGTGACGGAGACGCTTTCCCTGCTGAACATTCCCGAAGCCTTGCGGAAAAGGTGCGCGGAGCAGGGAATTACCTCGAAGTCTCTTTTGCTGCAGATCGCCCGCCAGCCTACCGAGAAGAAGATGATTGAGATGATGCATCGCATCCTTCAGGGCGGCTTGACACGCGATGAGGCGCGACGCGAACGTCAGGAAGAACAGTCGGTCCCGCAGCGTCCGCAACCGTTTATCTTCCAGTTTGAGCCGGAGAATGAAACGTTCAAGTTCCGGATTCAATTCAAGAAGAGCCACGTGTCGAGGGACGAGTTGATCACGACACTGCGCGGAATTCTGTCACAGCTCGAAGGTTCGTCGGATTCGCAAGCGGATTCTACGGCTGCGTAGAAACAACAGATCGATCGTGCGCGCGGCGGCCCGACGCCGCGCATCTCGCGTTTGCCCGCCACTTCAGCCATGTTGGAATTAAGCCCGTTACAAATGAAGACGTTGGAGCAGTTGTTTGCCGCGGGATTTCGCCCAGTGGCGATCCCGCCGTATGAGGGCGCCTTGTGCGTGCGTCGAGGTGAATGCGCGGCGGTTCTCTCCCCGGTGCCCAATGCCGGGTTGCGGGTGCTCGCGCCGCCGTCGTACATAGTGGATGGAAACTTCAGCGTAAAGCTCAACAGAGGGAACCGCGAGGTCTTTGTGTGGAAGAAAAATGAGCTTGAGGCTACCCCAGAACGGCTGGAGGAGTTGGCGACATTTCGGCGAGAGCTCAGCGAAATACTGGATCAGGCGTTCACGCAGTAAATTCCCTCCAATTTGCAATTCCGCAAGAGTCCCGGCAAACTAAAATTCCCATGGCCACATACGATGTTATCTGTATCGGTGCGGGACCTACAGGCTTAGCCTCCGCTATCGAGGCGCGGCGCGCGGGCATGCGTTCCCTGGTGATCGACAAGGGCTGTCTGTGCAATTCCATTTACCACTATCCCGTCAACATGGTGTTTTTCACGACGCCCGAACTTCTGGAGATCGGCGACTTGCCGCTGGTTTGCGCGGCGGAAAAGCCAACTCGCGTCGAAGCACTGAAGTATTACCGGCGGACGGCGGAACACTACGATCTCGAACTGCGGCTATATGAGAAGGTGCTTTACGTCCAGGGAAGCGACGGGCACTTTACGGTGCACACCGAGACACGCAAGAAAACGAAGCAGAAATACACCGCGAGGAAAATCGTGGTCGCCAGTGGCTACTACGATCTGCCAAATGAGTTGGACATTCCTGGCGAGAACCTGCCTCACGTGTCGCACTATTACACCGAGCCGCACGCGTTTTGGCGAGAGCCGGTCGTGGTGATTGGCGGGAAGAACTCGGCTGCCGAAGCCGCTCTGGATCTGTATCGAAATGGCGCGAACGTGACGCTGGTTCATAGAGACGCGCAACTCGGCGCGACCATCAAGTATTGGGTGCGGCCCGACATCGAAAATCGAATCAAAGCCGGCCAGATTCAGGCGCTGTTTGAGACGCACGTGAAGGAGATCACGCAGGACGAAGTGATCGTGTCAAATGGTGCTGGCGAGAAGGGCATTCCGGCCAAGCAAGTGTTCGCACTGACGGGGTATCACCCGGACTTCGAATTCATCGAGAGCCTTGGCGTTCGGCTTGACCCCGAAACGAGGAAGCCTGCTCTCGATCCCAACACGCTGGAGAGCAATGTTCCTGGCATTCATCTGGCGGGCGTGGTAATTGGCGGCCGGCATACGGGCGAGATCTTCATCGAGAACGGGCGTTTCCACGGGAAGCAAATCATCGAGGCGCTCTCGCGCAATCGCGAACAGGTGGCGGGCGGTATTCGGTAGTGGATGAAGCCAGACGCAACTCCACCTATAGAAAGCGATGCATCACGAGGGAGTCTACAAGTCCGCGCGTGGGATGTCGAAATGCATCAGGCAACCGGCCGACCGTGTTGAAGCCGAAGCTTTCCCAAAGACGAACAGCGCGCTCATTGGAGCTGATCACAAAGTTGAACTGCATCGCCAGGAAGCCACGTTCTCGAGCGCGCTCTAGCGAGTGGGCGCACATGGCGCGGGCAATCCCGCGCCCAGTCGCGTTCGGAGCGGTGATGTAGCCACAGTTGCAGACGTGCGAGCCACCTCCGCGCTGATTGGCGCGCAAGAAGTATGTGCCCAGCACGGATTCGCCTTCCTCAGCGACGAACACTTCGTGATCCGGGGACAACCAGTAGGCGAGGGCGTCCTCGCGACTCATGTCCAAAGGCAGCGGATAAGTTTCGCCGGCTCGAATCGTGGGCTCAAGAATGGCCCAGATTGCGTTCACATCAGACCGCAAGGCAGGGCGGATGCGCATGACCTACTGTCGCACGCCTTAAAGGGGAGTCAACCTGTTCCGATGCGCCGGTGTGTGAAACGTAGAATTGCTCGTTGTGTCACGGTTTGTTAGACTTTTCGCCTATGCCCTCCATCATCCGCGAAGTAGCTGAGACGTTCTCTACACTGGCGCAAGGGTTCAGCGTCACTTTCCGAAATATGTTTCGGAAGACGGTGACCGAAAATTATCCGCACGAGCCCGTGCATTTTCAGCCTCGCTATCGAGGAATCCACGTTCTGCATCGCGACGAGAGCGGCTTAGAAAAGTGCGTTGGATGTTTTTTGTGCGCGGCGGCCTGCCCGGCTAATTGTATTTACATTGAAGCTGCGGAAAATAAGGACGCGAATCGCATTTCGGCCGGCGAACGTTACGCGAGCGTCTACAACATCGATTACTCTCGCTGCATTTTCTGCGGGTACTGCGTGGAAGCTTGTCCGACAGACGCGATTACCCATGGCCATGGCTTCGAACTGGCCACCTATGACATAAATGCGCTGGTTTATCGCAAAGAACAGCTGCTCGAAAAGGTGCCAGCCGAGCCTTCCGCAACTCGTTAGTCCATAAGATCCAGGCCGCATTCTAGGGTCGCATGCTGTTGGGTGCGCGGTCCCTGAAGTCCATCTTCTCTCGTCGCGCTGGTGGCCCCACTACTCATTGTTTCGGTCTAATTAATATAACATTACTAAGACGTAATTAGGCTTCGGGGTGAGAGAGGCCGCGGAGGTATTGCGCGTGGAGATTGTCGTGGGGACGTGGTTTTGCTGGACGCTGACGCGTTGTTTTGTTCCGAGGATAGGTCGTTGCGAACTGCGACACCATCCGAGCACACCTGTGCGACAACCCATCGCCTGCGCAGAAATGGTGCAAACGAAAGTCGGTGGCGGCTCCGGGGGGCTGGAGGCGCACGACGCTTCACGTGGCGTTGCGAATTCGCGGTACCGGCATCGCTGCCTCCGCGTAGCAATTATCGGACGCAGCGCGCACTACCTTCGGCTGCAGTTCTCCGCCGCCGCAGGAGCTTACGGCTTCCTGAGCCATGCGATCCCGATGCTGCATCAGCCATCGCGCCAGCAACGCCGAGGAAGTTTCCTCGAGCCAGACATCCAGCAGTTCGATGATTTCCTTCCGGACGTTCGCGGCATAAGTCAATCGGGACAACTCAAAGCTCTGAAGCGAAACGCGAGAAGCCGAGAGCAAAAACTCCCACGGCGGTTCATTTTTCATTCGAGCATTCACGAAACCCTCCCTGTAATTGCGGCTGTACGTTACCAGTTTAATAACAATGGTCAAGGGTACTGAGTGTTGCATTACTTGTGGAAAACTGTGGAAAACAGCCGCATATCGTTACAAGACGTTAGGGTTAGCTTCCGCCGAGGTTGGATTTGGCGCTGTCCGTACCTCTCCTGCGATTTTCTCGGCTTCCGGTTTATCTGCTTGCAGCGCCTGCGCGGGTGAGTACGAAGATCCTGACGAAACCGCGTGGACCGAGGTGCCCGACGAGGACCAGGAACAGCAACTGGAGCAGGAAGAGTTTTCTGTGCGGCGCAACTAGCCCTGGACTGGCCCTGTCCATGGGGCACAGAAGAAAGAGAAGTAACGGTAGCAGCGATAAGGGAGGAAACAAATGCACACCAAGAACGCTAATCGAACGCAACGGGTGCGAGAAGGTAGTCAACGCGAGGTACTGCGCGACGTAATGATGAGCGCTGCGGAGTGCGGTACCTGGCTGACGCTCAGGGAACTCGCGCGGATGACCAACTATGGCGAAACCAGTATTTCCGCGCAACTCCGCCATTTACGCAAAGAGCGCTACGGAGCGTTTCTCATCGACAAGCAGGTTCGCAAGGGCGGCGATGGCAACAGCATCGGGGGGCACGGCGCGATTTGGGAGTACCGCTTGCGCGGAGTTTGGTGTCCGCAGACGCGACGCGACTGGTTTAGCGCGCCGTTGTTGCGAGGGCCGGCACAAGCGGCAGCTCCTTTCCCGAGATGCTGAAGGCAGCACGCCGTCTGAAGAAGGTGGCTTCGACAACCGGACCCGAACTCCTTCACACGGTCCGAGAGGTTCCGAAGGTGAAAGGCGGAGGGTCGATGAGCGTGAAGCCAGAGCTGGCTTTCGATGTGTGCTGGGAAGTGTACAAGGGCGCGAAGGAAGTGCTGGAGGCGAAACGCGGGATTTCCGCGCTGAAAGTTTCGGACGCCGCCTCGAAATTTTCGTGGCGGCCGGACGTCCGTCCACGGCTGAACGAGTGGGTTGCCGACTTCGCGTTGGCAGGCAAGGCGGCGTTGGAAGGCCCAGACTGGGCCTCTCGCATGGTGCTGTTTCGCGTGTTCTACCTGGGACTCGCGCCGTACGACAGGGCGCGGCATTTCGTCGGCCTGAGCGAGAGAGGCTGGGTGAATTGGACCGAAGAAATTCGCCGTCACTGCGGGGAAGAGCTGCTACGCCGAGGCATGTTCCCACCGCGGAAGTATTTCACTATGGCAGCGTAGCCGACGGCGTCGCTTGCGCCCCGGAAACGGCAGGCTGCCGGAGAATGAGCGGATCGCCGACGCGCAGCGTCTTGCCGCATTCGGAAGGCGGCACATTGGTGTTCGTAGACAGGCGATAGTAGTGATCGAAGTGCTCGGCCGTGGCCCAGGGCGGGAGATGCTCACGGCGTAGTTCGCTGAAGCGCTTTTGGAAGCCGATCCCGTCCGCGCCCGTGTAGGAATCGCGCGGGGGGACGCTACAACGCGCGCAGGGATTGCTGCCCTCGAAGTCCACGTCGCCCACGCGAAAGCGCACCGCGTAGGTATTCTTCGGACCGAAGAGCCGGTCCTCCCAGAATGCTGGCACGTCATCGATTTCCAGAGTGGCGCGAAAACGACGGCGCGCTTCGTCCAGCGTAATTTCGGGAAACCAGTCGCACACCGCTTGCAGCGACGCCGTGGAAATGATCGTGGGGCCGTGGGCCACCGCGTCATCGGGAAAGCCGTTCCGCGAGTGGCGCACGATGATTTGCTGATCGAAATAAACGCTGAACCACTCGGCCGCGGATTCGTGATCCTGCGGGAAGGCAAATTCTCGGGCAGGGATGCCTCGGCGATCGCCAGGCGCGGACAACTTCACGCCACTGAGATCGGGCGCGAATTCCGCGCGAATCGGAAATATAGCGGGAGTGCGCTTGCCGTTGACCCAGCGATTGTCCACAGTATAGAGGGCCCAGGCGCGATCCAGTTCCAGGCCTCCGGCTGGACCGATACGCGCTTCGCTAACCGAAACCGGGTCGAGCGCCTTGATCGGATGGAGACGTATGCTCGCGAGGCGCGGTTGGATGAGCAGGGAACTCACCTGAGAAGTTTAGCAGAGTGATGCATCGAGCTCGCAGGGGTCGTGGGGCAGGGTTTCGTTGCGGCAGGGTTTCGCTGGGTCAGCGTTAGAAAGCTAACCGCGGCCCTCTGGGCTATCAATCCAGACAGCTTCAGTGTGCCGGATAGTCCTTCAGCTCCGGCGGCTTCGCACGGCTGGCCGGCGGGACGATGCCGTTGAGGCGAAGATAAATCACGATCTGGCCGTAATGATCGGCCACGTGCCATATCGCGAGTCCTGCGATTCCCAAGCGCGTGTTCGGCCCGCCGTAGGGACCCTCAATGGGTTCATACATATTCTTGCTGTTCACAGCATTCAGCGAATTGTTCATCGCCGCAAAGGAATTCCGGAGGTATGTCAGCAGCTCCGCGCGCGTTTTGGCCGGGTTGGGCCCGCCTTTGTCGCAATCGGGTGGTGGCGTCTTGCCGTCCAGTTCGGCGGCGAACGCGAAATTCGAGCACGCCACATGTTTCACCTGCTCCGCGAAAGTGCGCAGGTCGGTCGGACCAAAAGCGGCCGGCTCGGTGGGTTTGCTCGGCATCGTTGGACGAAATCCGTACTTGTCTTCCGGCATGGCCTCGGCGGCGGAGCGAAACTCGAACTCTTGCCCACCAAAGGTGCGCATCAGCGCGTTGCCCACGCTTTCGTTTGCGCTCAACTCCTTGGCGGTGGGCTCGTGCGGCGGAGCTTTCGGCGGCTCGGACGTGACAGCCTGCCCGCGCGCCTCAGGCGCTCTCAAGACCGTCAGCATCGACAGAGCTAAGACCACTCTGTGTTTCCAGCGCGCGCCCGTCATAGCGGTCTCCCGTGCCAGCAAATTTTCACGCTCTGAAGTTTAGCATTGGGCAGCCGGCCAACGCACAAAAGCAGCCGCGAGCCCGGCCAGTTTTTTCCTGTAGCGGAGCGATTCCGCGAGAAAAGATGTCGTTAAAATAGAGATACTAGAAGAGGCCAACTATGAAGAAGAAGGGAAAGATTTTGCTGGCTTTACTTTGCGTCGCGCCGGTGCTGGCGCTGGCGCAGACGCCGGCGACCACTACCACCACGACTGCCGGAGCGGTTACCGTGACCGTGCCGCTGCAAGTTTTGGCGCCGGCGGGCTGTGCTGTGGCATTTTCGTCAGCAGGCACGGTGCCCGTAATCACCGTATCGGGCTGCGCTGCCCCGTCGCCCGCTCCCGTTCCTGTGCCTATCCCCACGCCGTTGCCGACTCCCGTGGTGACGTTCGCCGCGGGCGCAAGCGTAGTGACTACGCAACAGGTCAACGTGTGGACCGCCGTCAACAGCACCAGCGGCGTGAGCGCTCTCGCCGGAACGCAACCCACCGGCGCCATCGCCACCATCCAATCCGGTCCGGTGAACAGCTTCGGCACGATCTTCTGGAACTTGACGTTCACCAGCGGAGTATCCGGCTGGGTTGGGCAGGATCAACTCAACGTCTCAGGCGCCGCGCCAACTCCAGTACCAACTCCGACTCCCACACCGACTCCAACGCCAACGCCGACACCGTCTCCCACGCAGAACAAAGCTCTCGCCGCTTTTCCAGGCGCACAGGGAGGTGGCGCCTCCTCCGTAGGAGGACGCGGCGGGGCAGTAATCGAAGTGACCAATCTGAGCGATTCCGGAACCGGCAGCCTGCGGGCGTGCATCGAGGCGTCCGGGCCACGGACTTGCGTATTCCGCGTATCCGGGATGATTACCTTCCTGTCGCGCGCACAGATTTCCAACCCGTACATCACCATTGCGGGACAAACCGCGCCAGGCGGCGGGATCGTGATTGGTGGTCCGAACCAGAAAGGCGAGCAAATCTTCGTCTCCACGCACGACGTGGTCATTCGCTATCTAACCTACGACGGCAACAATCCCAACACGCCTACGGGACCCGACACCGGCACGGTCTGCTGCGAGATGGCTCGGAAATGTTTACAACGTTATCTGGGACCATATCTCCGCACGATGGGCAGGGAATAAGAGCTTCCCGGTAGTCTCAAACGACGCGGGAAGCGTGCATAACACGACCCTGCAATACATCCTCGAATACGAATCGAATTCCTGCCATCCGGTCGGATACGGACAACTTTATGTGTCTAGTTCGGTGGCAGGCGGAAATGATCTGGCGACAACCGATAACGACGTGCATCACAGCATGTACACCAACATTGACCATCGATTGCCGTTGAATCAGTCCGGGTTAAACACTCGCATCGTCAATAACATCCACTACAATTACGGCCAATTCGCCGCTCTTTCGATGGGGGGCGTACATGGCGATTTCATCGGAAACAAGTGGATCGATGGCACTGCGGGCACTCCCCTGGTCAACGTAACGTGCAATGGAGTTACTTTTCCAAACGCAAACGTCATCAACTATCACAACGGACACAACATTATCGGAGAGGTCGGAAATTCCAGCAATGATCCTACCGGTAACTCCTGGCGGCAACAACGAAGGTCCACCGTCGTTCTATTTGCTGAATAATATCGGGCGGAACGGATCCACCTACGGTGGGCCGCTGATCACGCCGACCAAGGAAGTAAATGACGCCGGTGAAATCGCCATGACGAATCAGGGCTATGAGGGAGGTGATCAAGGGGGAGCGATGCCCAATTCGTGGTTTCGCTCGACGCCGGATCCGGCACAACAATTCCCCATTACGGCTGACGATGTGAACAATCTGGATGCCGTTGTTCTGCCAACCGTCGGAAACTCCCAACACTTGGATTGCAATGGAAACTGGGCCAGTGACCGCGACTCTCAGGACGCCCGCGTCATCGCGCAGTATCAGAATCACAGTGGCGGCAACTTGTTTGCCGGGCAATATACTTCACCGCCGGTTGCGGCAGGTACTGCGTGCTCCGAATCGTTACATGATGGCATCCCCGATCAGTGGAAGACCGCGAAGGGCCTAAGCACGAAAGATCCGAATATCTTCAAATCGACCGCACCGAACGGCTATACCTGGCTGGAAAACTACCTGAACGGGCAGTAGAGGAATAGCAGGCACACGTTTGCCGCCGCCCCACGCTTGAGTGGTTCCAGCGCGCACATTTGCTTGGAAAGAGATCGTATTTGCTACAGCTTCGCGCTTAAGGCGCAGAGGCCGCAGCACTTGCGGGAGCGGTGATCGACTTATAGCCGCACGTGCCCGCTTTGCGCAACGCCTCCACCGCTTGCGCGGCGGTCATAAGCGGCGTGGTCTGAATGCTTTGCACCGATCCGCCAGCCGCAAAAGCGATCGCCAGGGCAGCGGCGGAAATGTTGTCCGGCATATCGGTGATGGCGATCACGTCGAATGCGCCAAACGCGAAAAACGATGTCTGCAACTTGCCGCCGAGCTTTTCGATGGGCGTCCGCACGGCTTCCAGCCGGTCCTGCGGATTTTCCATCAATTTGGCCCAGGCTTCCTTGGTATAGCTGACCTGATGACAAAAATAAGGCATGGGGGCCTCCTTGAAGGGTAGACGTTCCGGGGATGGTGAGGCGACTATGCTCTTGAAAACAAAGGGTGTCAAGACAAGACAAAAATAGTTGAAGATTTCCCTTGACAATATTTTATAATCTGGTACACTTTCTTTCCTAGAGAAGTACGCCTCGACTCCGTCGGGGCGTTTTGCTTTTTAAGCCCAAAATATTCCGTCCCTAAAGTCCTTGTACGGGCGCAGCACTGCTGCGCCCCATCTCGGCAACACCGATCCTCCAAGTCCTTCTGAAACACGCCAGCCGGCCAGTCGCCGAGCATCTTCGCGCCTGCCCCGGCCCATCGCACGACTCGTAAGGAGCCTAAATGCCAGCCTATCAGAACCTAACTCCTCCGTATTCCTTGTTCTCCGGAGACGTAGGCTTCAGCTTCAACAACGAAGCTTTCCCCGCGGCTAATACCGCAGGATCACAATTTGCTCTGCCAAGTTTTACGGGAATTTCCGATGGCGGCACGGCGCTGCGCTGGACCCTGATTTACGGAACCGCTCCTACAGCAGTCAGCATCAGGCTGGAAGCTGCGATAAATGACGTCGATTCTGAATATTCAACCATTGACACGGCGGCTGGAACGCTCACCGGCGAATCACGCGCACTCACCGGAGTCCAGGCGCGTTTCGTTCGTATCAAATTGGTGTCCTCCACCGGTGGCGCCGGGCTAACCGCGAAGATCCAGGTCTGAAGCGAAGTCGCTTTGAGCATACCCGAAAGCAAACAGTGGCGGGCCGCATCCGCTGCCAGCCTACGCCTCCTGTAGCCGCGGTCTCCGAGACCGCGGGGTTTAGACGACACCTCAGCGCCACCAAACCGCCGAAGCACTCCGTCTAAGCGGTCAACCGAATCAAGAACCAACCATGCTCCTACCTGAAAACAAACTCTGGCGCGCCGTGCTCGAACAGGCCTACGAAGACGCCGAGATGTGGGCGAATTGCCCGGAGTCCGTACCCTCTCCGGGCGAGCGCATCAAAGCCCGCCGCTATCTCCGCGCCGACAGCTCCCATGAAGCCACGGGTCTCGCCGCCGTCTGCGAATATGCCGACGTTCCCGCGGACCGCGTCGTTTTGTGGGCGCGCCGCCGCTATCAAGTTCGCAGCGTGATGGGATTGCCAGACGTGACGCAACGCAAAAAGAAACGCGATACCAGCGGCGACGCCAACAGCCAAGCCGGCGCAAGCGACCACGCCTGACGCAAGCCTCAACAACGATCTTCGATCGGACCCTATGCCCTCCACCCATAAATCCAACGGCCACGCGCCCGAATCCACCACACGCCAGGACATCTCAACATTCGAGCATTGGGCTGCCTCTGACGACGCCGGCGGACAACTCGTTGCAGAGACTGCAGCCTCCGCAGCCGCCTGCGCGAACCGCGATGCGTACGCTGAGATGGCTCCGGCCGACGCAAAGGGGAAGCGGCTCCCTCCCGCAGGAGCCGCGTCCCGGCCGTCCAACACAACGGATGCGGATGCCAAGGCCTCCGACAAAAAGAAAGGCGCGCCCGAAATTCCTCCCGGAGCCGAACCGCTCCCAGCCGACGGGGCCAGTTTCGTCGAAGCAGTCCACGAAAAAGTAGACCTGATCGAGCTGGAAGTGAGCCTGCTCAAATCCGAAGACGAAAAGATCCGCCAGCGCGAGCTCGCCTACCTCCGCGAACTGATATATGGCAAGACCGCCGCCTTTTCCATCCGAGGACGATATGCGCCCGATCACCTTCGGCGAGCCGCTCGATGCACTCGATCCGCGCGCTTCCGATTCCAACGGAATCGAATAGAGCAATCGCGAGCCCTCGAGCGATTCTCCCGAAGAGTACGCAAACAGATTTCATGATTCGCGAGAGGCACCGGCGTCCGTGCCAGGGAGACTCGCCTGTGTGAGATCGGGACTTGTTCTTAGGGCTTCAGCATGGTTTTGTCAGCTGGCCCGACATGAAAAGTCGCGGAATTGGGCTTTAGCCCCTGAGGAAACTCTCCCTAATCGCGACCTAACAAAAAGGAACAGCATGAATACAAACCCAAATCTCCAGCACGTCGGCATGATCGTCGAGATCGCCGGCGTCGCCTCGGCCGTCGCCGGCGTAGTTCTCAGCCTGCACCACTGGCCCGCGGCAGCCGCTTTGATCGGCGGTGGCGTTGCCTACGTGATTGGCAAGACCCTGCGCGGCGAATAACCCGTCGGCGTGAAGCATCCATGGCCGCCCTGCACACTCGCTCAAGAAGCGTACGTTCGCGCCGCGCAAGAACCGCTCGACGTCAGCTATCTCTACACGCCGTTCAAACGCCAGCGCCAGTTCCATCATTCGCAGGCAAAATATCGCCTGTTTGGCGGCGCGGCGGGCCCCGGCAAAACCAAAGCGCTGCTCTGGGAAGCGATCTACCAGGCGCACCAGGTTCCTGGGTCGGACTCGCTGCTGCTGCGGCGCACCTATCCGGAACTCGAATCGTCGCTACTCGCGTATTTCCGGCGCGATGTTCCTCGCTCGTTTTATCAAGAAATACAACGAATCGAAACACGTCGTCACTTGGAGCAACGGCTCGACCACCCGCTTCGGCTACTGCCGCAACGAAAGCGACGTCTACCAATATCAAGGCGCGGAGTTTCTGTTCATCGGCCTCGATGAGCTGACCCACTTCACGCTGAAGCAGTGGCAATTTCTCACTTCGCGCAATCGCTGTCCGGTGAAGGGAAGCCGCTCCTGCATGGCCGGCGCGACCAACCCCGGCAATATCGGCCACGCCTGGGTGAAAGCGCTGTGGGTGGATCACAAACCGCCCGCCGGATTCGATCGCACCGATCTATATGACGCGCGCGACTACGATTTCATTCGGGCGCGGCTCGATGACAACCCGATTTACGCCAACGATGCGGCCTACCGCCGCACGCTGGAAACGCTGCCCGAACATTTGCGCCGCGCCTTTCTGGAAGGCGACTGGAATGTTTTCGCCGGTCAGTATTTCGACGTATTCGATGTCGGCCGCCACGCCGCCAGGCCGGAAGACGTTCGGCTCGAACCCTGGTGGCCGCGATGGATTTCGGTCGACTGGGGCTTCAACCACCCCAGCGCAGTCTATTGGCACTGCGCCGTTCCCGGAGTGCAGTTGAGAGCTTCTCAGTCTGGCCTCGAACCAAGAGCGAACTGTCATCCTGAGCCGAGCGAAGGACCTCAACCACAACAGACCCGAAACCGTTCGTCGCGAGTGCCGTACCCGGCCAATCAAAACCCGCGTCCACATCGCGGATCGTCACCTATCGCGAGTTCGTACAAAACGCGCCTCTCGCCGCGCATGCTCGCGCAAGCCATTGCCGAGCGTTCCGGCCGCGAGCGCATCACCGAAATCTTTCTGTCGCCCGACGCCTTCGCGCATCGCACTTCGGAAGCCTCCATCGCCGAGCAACTCGGCGAAGTGCTGACGCTGAACGGCCTGCCGCGCCCCGCCGCCGCGGACGACGATCGCATCGGCGGCTGGCAGCTCATGTATCAGTTGCTGGAGTCGGACGCCTGGCTCATCACCGACAACTGCGGCAAGCTCATCGACAGCCTCCCGCTGCTGGTCCGCGACGCCACTCGCGTCGAAGACATCCGCAAAGTGGACGGCGATGACGCGGCCGACGCAGCCCGCTATGGATTGGTCTCCGGCGCAAGATTGGCCGGTGTTACGGCGCAACCTGCCCGCTTCGGCGGGTCCACTGCGCCCTGGGCGGGGCAACCCCCGCCCCAAAATAGCGCGATCAACACGCCGCGCTTCGTCACCGGCATGCCGCTCGGCGAACAGATCGCGCGCCAAGTCAGCGCCACCGATCCAACGTCGCAAGCCATCCACTACCAACGCCTCGAAGCCGAGGCGAAAAAGCAGTTTCGTCCGAAGCATTGCCGCGACGTGGTCGCTAGCCATGCGGCAATTCGCCGCAGACCATGAGGAACACAATGAAGGATTTTCTCGAACGCTTATTAAACGGCCGCTACGTCGGCTTGCTCGAAGGGGAAGTGGCCCGCCTGCGAGCCGAAAATCGCGCGCTGACAAATTCGCTGCTCGGCACGGCTGGATTTCCTCCGGTGGACTTTCCGGCAGCGGCCAAACCGCAGGAAATTTCGCGGCCCCGCAAACGTTCCTGGCACCAGATTCAAGCCTGGCGTGAAACCAAAGCGACTCGTGACGGGGACGTCGAGCGGAACATTCGCGGCAACCACTTTCGCATGTGACCAAAGAAAAAGGCGGCTCGGAAGAGCCGCCTAAAACGTTTGTACTCAGACCCCTGGTCCCCAGTCCGCGGCGTGAATTGACTTTACCTAAGTGCCTTGTGTCGGTACCATTTGTTTAGATATGAGTAGGGTAATTCCCGTTCGCAACAAATCATTGCTGCGAACCATCGGGCTCTGCGAGCAGTTCATGCTCGATGCCGCCGTATTGATCTTCGTATTCCCGATACTGGACACCATCATCGTCTTCGGTGCAAGGCGCATCACTATTCCTCTTATCTGTATACGGTGACGATTTCCGGTGTATTCTTTGCAGGAGCCGTCTGCATGGGCGTGCTGGCTACGAAACGGGAAGAGGAAGACCTGTGATCGCGGTTACCATCATCAATTTGCTCCATGGCTTCGGCTGTCGTCTCGGTAGGCCTGTGGGCTTACAAAAAGCTCGGCTCGTCCAAGAACCCACCGAACGCTTCCCGAGACTCACCGACCTTGATTTGAAGTCGCGCCGGTCTAACGAAGTCCTTCAGGGCGCTCGATCGGACGCACCCCCTGCATTCGCTTCATATCTAGTCATTATTCGTCATGCTGACCGTCGCACAACTCGCCCCGCTGAAAGATCGCGATCCGTATCTCTACGAGACGCTCACGAAAGTTGTCTCCGCCGTGAACGCCACCAGCCAGCGCGCCGGCGTCGACAGCAGCACGCCGTCGCCCGCCCCGACGCCGATCGCGTCGATCTCCGTGCAAGCCTCCAACGGATGGTTCGACATCGCCATCACCGATCCCAGCGACTCCCGGCCCGGCCTGTTTTATTTCGCCGAGTCCGACGTCACGCCAGCCTTCAGCGCGCCGCGCGTCTATTTCCTGGGCGCCACGCGAAATCTCTACGTCCAGCTAGGCAATCAAACGCTCTACTGGCGCGGCTTCTCGCAATACATAGGCTCGATGCCATCGTCGCCGCTGACCTTCGGCTCACCGCCAACTGCCGTCGTAGGTGGCGGCGCAGCTGGCCCCACGCCGCAACCCTCGAAGGGCAGCGGCGCATTACCCAACGGCCTGCTCCGCGGCGGCAACGGCTTCGGCATAAACTCCGGCGCCCGCATCACAAAGTAATCGTCGCCGTATTCTCTGGGCCCGGCTTTAACCCAGCGCCCAAGATGGCGTGCGAATCTCACGCCAACCTGTAGCCGCGGTCTCCGAGACCGCGGGATTTAGACACAACATCACCACAACCACAACGACACTCCGCAATCGATCTTCGCAAGACTAGATCGAGATGGCGCTCACTCTAAACCCCGCCCTCCGAAAGGCAGGAGGGCGGCTACAAAACAACCGATGCGAATCCGCGATTACCAGGAAAACGATCTCGAATCTCTGCGCGCCATTCACGCATGCTCAAGGTTTCGCATACGCGCTACCCGATCTCCACAACCCGCTGTTCCTGACCAAACTGATCCTGACCGACGATCGCTCCGACAAACGACGTTTCCGCAGAAACAAACGACGTTTCCGCGGAAACGCCCAAAGACAAAATCGTAGGCGCAGCCTTCCTCCGCCTAACCGCGGAAGCCTACCTGCTCCTCGACCCACAAGCAGGCACGCCGGCACAACGCTGGCAATGGCTGCTCGCGCTACACGCCGCCGCCGAGCGCGACGCCTGGCATCGCGGCCTGGAAGACGTACACGCCTGGCTGCCACCGCCCATCGCAAAAAAGTTTGGCAAGCGCATCACCCGCCTGGGCTGGGTACGCGATGACGCCTGGGCACCCTACTGCAAAAAACTAGACGCAATGAAGTAATGAAGTAATGAAGTAATGAAATAATGAAATAACGAAGTAACGACCACATCGAAACACCGAGGCAGAGGCAGCGAGAACGCCCTCCGTTCTCCGTGTCTCCGTGGCAAAGGTTCGTTTCGTCTTTACCTCTTTACTTAATTACTTCTTTACTTCATTACGTCGGTTCATCTATCCGGAGGTTTTCCATGGGACGCGGAGCAGAAGCTCAAACCCAGCAAATGACCGACCAGCAGCTCGCCAGCATCAACGCCTTGAATCAGCAGTTCCTCGGCCAGCAGCAACAAGTCGGCAGCAATCTCTCGTCGCAATACCAAAGCATCGCGAATAATCCCGGCTTGAGCCCTGCCGACCAAGCCGCGGTAACCTCGCAATCGCAAGGCTCGATCGCCAGCGCCTTCGACTCGCTGCAGCAGTCCGCAGCCAATCGCGTCGCGCGCACCAACAACTCCGCAGGCTTCAGCGAACTAACCGACGACCTCGCGCGCCAAAAGGGAATTGCGGAAGGGAACCAGGCCCAGCAGAACCAGCTCGCCTTTAGCAACACCGCGTTCCAGCGCCAAATGGCAGCTCTGCAAGGCCTCAGCGGACTCTACGGCGTGGACTCGAATCTCCTGGGCCGCACGCTGGGCATTCCGTCGCAACTCCTAAGCGTCCGCGCGAACGCCTCCAAGCCCAGCGGCTTCTTCTCCTCGCTAGGCAACACAGCAGGCTCAACGCTAGGCGCTCTCCCCGGCATGTTCCTGTAAGCAGCGCCTGAGCTGTCTTTGCAGGGGCGGGGCTTGTTTACCCTGAGCATCGAAGGGCCCCCCCGGCGAAGCGCACGGCACCAACCTGCCGGCCCAGCACCCAATGCCGTGAGCGGGCGCCATGAGCCAGGCCCAATCGAAGACCGCAAGGAGCCTCATGCTATTCCATGTCCTCACCCAAGCCACCGCCGCACGATGGCTCACCACGCTCCTGCCGGTCTCCGTGCAATTTGTCCTCTTCCTCCGCTGGCTGCACCGCCGCATGCGTACCGACGAAATCGTAGCCGCCTGCGTCCGCGACATCGCCCTCAACCACCTGCCGCACATCTACACGTCGCTGACCGCCATCAGCCTTAAGCAGGGAATTACGTTGCATGAATTGCCGATGATTCATTTCGTCGATCTCAGCGGCCGGCGGCGTCCCTAGCATGGGAGTTCCCCTCCATCTCGTAGCGATGGCGAGCCGAGCCGCCGCCGCCCAATCCATCGAACCCGCCCTCGTCTGCGCGGTCGTCGAACAGGAATCCGGCTGGAATCCCTGGGCGATGCGTTACGAGCCGCTGTTCTTCGCCAAGTACGTCGCCCCGCTGTACACCAACAGCAAAGTAAGCGCGTCGGAAGCGTACGCCCGCGGGTTCTCCTGGGGCCTGATGCAGGTAATGGGGCAAGTCGCGCGCGAATCCGGCTTCGATCCGCTGTTCCTTTCCGCGCTGTGCGATCCGGAGCTAGGCTTAGCTGTCGGCTGCAAAGTCCTGCGCAAAAAACTCGACGCTATGGCCGGCGACACGATGCGCGGCCTTCTGGCCTGGAACGGCGGAGCAAACTCCGCGTATCCAGCCCAAGTCCTGGCCCGCAAGGCTCACTACCTGTGATTTAACTAGCCCAGACACTTTTGTTCATCCTGAGCCTCGAAAGATCTGTGTCCGCTGTAGCTAACGTCCATAGATATCTATAGATAAATGTCGAAGCCCGACAATCGACGCCAGTAACGTCCCCCTGAGCCAAACCAAATGCCCTGGAAACTCACCATCCGCATCGGAGAACTCCTCGTTACCGCAACCCTCGCCATAGCCATCATCGCCGCATGGCGAGCCGAGCGCGCCGACCGCGCACAGCTCGCCGCCGAACTCGCCGCCGCGAAACAGTCCCTGACCCAAGCTGACGACCGCCAGCACACCCGCGACTCCCAACTCCTGCAAACGCTGGCCACACTCGCCGCCGACAAACGTTCCGTCACCTCGCCGGCACAAATCATCCGCGAACTGCCTCAATACCTGAGCTTGCCCGCGCCGATCACACTGCAATCCACAACGCAAAGCCAGTCCGCGCTCAAGCCCGGCACCTCCGAAAACGGCACCTCCGAAAACAATGTCGACCCCGGCACCGCCAATTCGCACCCAAGCCCCACGAATTCGCCAAAGGGCCAACCACAGACCCAAGCCGTAATCCCAGCCGAAGACCTCAAACCCCTCTACGACTTCACCCTGGACTGCAAAGCCTGCCAAACCAAACTAGCCGCCGCCCAGGGCGACCTAACCGACGAAAAGACCAAGACCGTCACCCTGACCAAAGAACGCGACGAAGCCATCCGCACCGCCAAAGGCGGAAGCCTCCTGCACCGCATAACCCGCGCGGCCAAATGGTTCGCCATAGGCGCCGCAGCCGGAGCCATCGCCGCCCGCGCCGCGCACTAGCGAAGCGCGGAACGCTGCGGACGAAGCGCGCCATCCGCGCAGAATTGTGTTCAGCGCTTGTGTTCAGCGAGCGTAGAACGAATCAGCAGATTGTGCGCTTCGGCCGCTCGACTGGCGCACCCCCCGCGCCAGTCGAGCAAGAAGAAGCCGCAATAGACGGAGCCCCAAGAGAAGAGCGCCTCGAAGAGTAACGGACAAAATAGTGCGCAAATCCAAAGATTTCGCTTGACACTACGTCTTATAAGTTATATTATGTTAACTAGGAAATAGGTCTGAAGATCGGCCCGCATACGACCCTGGGGCTGATTGAACTCCGCCCGAATCGCTTTCCCCTTCTACTGTTTCTCGTCTGGATTTTTTGCCGACTTTACTCGCGCCAATTCGTATTGAATGTACTGCTCGAGAAGATGCGGATCAGCTCCGACAAGTCTTCGCCCGTTCACGAAAATCGTCGGCGTGCTGTTGACGTCGAGTTTCTGACCGTTAGCCCGGCTCGCATCAACGGCGGCGCCAGCCTCCGGGCTAGCCATGCACGCTCGGAACGCGTCCGCGTTGAGCCCAGCCTGCCCGGCGTATTCGGTCATCTTCATCCAGGCATTCGCGGCGGAGATGATCTCCTGATTGTCGTAGATCGAGTCGTACATCTTCCAGAAAGCCGCGGGGTTCTGCTGGTAGGCGCACCGTCCGGCCAATGCCGCAGTCCGAGCCCAGGGATGCAGTACCTCAATGGGATAATCCTTGAAGACCACGCGCACCTGCGGATAGTTCCGCAGCATCCCGCGCATAACGTCATGCAGGCTCCGGCATATAGGACACTCGAAGTCCGAAAACTCCACGAGGGTAACCGTAGCTTTCGGGTCGCCCAGCGACGGTGCATCGGTTAGATCAATCAATGCCCGGTTCTGCGCCAAAGGATCCTTGGCCAGGTCGGAAACCTCTCCGCGGATCAGGTATTTGCCGTCTTTGCTTACGTAAAACTTCGCATCCTCCGCGCCTTCCCCGGTCTTCACCGACACTGAGGTCTCCAGCAACCCCGCGATCGGCGTCTCCTTCGGCGCCGACACGGTAAGCTGCACCTCCGGGCCGAAGGCGTAGAGATTACGCAGATAAGCTTCGATGGTCTTCTGCAGCGGCGTTTGCTCGGCAGGCGCTACCGAAGGCTTCGGCTTGGCGGCGACGGGCGGGTTATCGGGCGCAGTCTGCGCGCCGCTCGTCGGAGCCATCAGACCCAACGCAAGTATCGCCGTCAACGGCAGGGATGTTTTCACCGAGTGCCTCTTCCTCCTACGGAATGAACTTCTGCGCGATGGGAAACGGGCGCCCGAACCCGAAGGCCCGCGAAGTGATCTTGAGCCCCGGCGCAGATTGCTTCCGTTTATATTCATTGCGGTCGACATGCAGCGCAATATCTTTGACCAGCTGGAGGTCGAATCCATAGCGATCCGCAATCTCCTGCGGGCTCTTCAAATCCTCGATATACAGCTTCAGGATCCGGTCCAGGACATCATAAGGAGGCAGGCTGTCCTCATCCTTCTGGTCGGGCCGAAGTTCCGCCGATGGCGGCTTGTCGATCGTCGCTTGGGGAATGAGTTCCCTCTCGCGGTTAATAAAATTTGCCAGTTCGTAGACCATGAGCTTCGGCACATCCGAGATTACCGCAAGGCCCCCGGCCATATCGCCGTAAAGGGTGCAGTATCCGACGGCCAGCTCCGATTTATTTCCCGTGCTAAGCAACATCGAGCCAAATTTGTTCGACAGCGCCATCAAGTAGTTGCCGCGAATGCGCGCCTGAATGTTTTCCTCGGCCACGCTCTCGGGTATCCCGCGGAACGCCGGCGCGAGCGCTTTTCGATAGGAGTCAAAGACATCGCCGATCGGCAAGGTGATCAGCTCGATTCCCAGGTTCGTCGCCAGCGCTTTCGAGTCGTTCTTGCTGCCTTCCGAGGAGTACGGTCCCGGCATGGACACGCCTTGAACGTTCTCCGCCCCGAGCGCCTTTACGGCAATCGCAGCCACAACGGCGGAATCCACCCCGCCGCTGAGCCCCACCAAAACCTTCTTGAAACCGCATTTGGAAACATAGTCGTGGGTTCCAAGTACCAGAGCTTGGTACGCATACTCGATTTCTTCGCGAGGCTGCGCGTGAATCTCGCCTTGCCCAGTCTCCGTATCGAACAGCACCAGATCTTCCTCGAATGCCAGCGCCTGCGCCGCAACTTTGCCGTCCGCGGTCAGCGCCATGCTCGCGCCGTCGAAGATCAGGCTGTCGTTCCCGCCGATCTGGTTCACATAAATCACCGGGCGTCGATGGCTCTTGGCAATGGAGCGCAGCATGTCAAATCGCAGGGATCTTTTGTCGATGGTGTAGGGAGAAGCCGAGATATTCAGCAACAGGGTAGTTCCCTGCAGGACCAGTTCGGTTACCGGATCGCGATCGTATCGGCACTCCGGCCAAAAATTCTTGTCGTTCCAGGCGTCTTCGCAAATTGTGAGGCCTAGAAGCTCGTTTCCAAAGTCGTACGTCGACTGCTTCTCCGCAGGCTGAAAATAACGCGATTCATCGAACACATCGTACGTGGGCAAGAGCATCTTGCTTTGCTCGAACACGATGCGCCCGCCACACAACAGCGCTGCCTTGTTCGCGATCGCCTTTGTCCGTTTACTCTTCACGCGGCCGGCATACCCCACGATGGCCGGCAACGGAAGTTTCTTCGCCAAAGCCTTCAATTCCTTCAAGTTTTGATCGATGAAGGCGGGTCGTTCCAGCAGATCCTGCGGCGGATAGCCGCACAGGCAAAGTTCGGTGAACACGGCGAGATTCGCCCCGCGCTGCTGAGCTTGCTCCGCGAGCGCCAAAATTCGGGCAGCATTTCCACAGAAATCGCCTACCGTGGGATTGAATTGCGCGAGGGCTATCTTCATGCCGGCACTTTAGAATACGGGCGCTCTCCAGAGATTGCAAACCGTGGCGTCAAAGTATGTGCGCTCCTTATTCTGCTCACCAGTTGGTTCTAACTGGCTTCTGGGCGATCAGACTGGCGATTCCCTTTCCGGCCCGCAGTTCGCGATAGAACAGCAATCTCAGCGACGGAAACGCCGTTCGTAGTTCTCCTTGCTCCAGGAGATGGTCCGGATTCTTTGGTCCACCCGGAAACTCCAGTTGTGCGCGCGTGTAAGTTTCAAACAGCAACATGCCGCCGGGCGCCAACGCTCTCTCCATCTGGCCAAATAGAGAACGCTGAAGATATTGAACGCACAAGATAAGCGAGAAGGAATCCACCCCCAGGATCGCTCGTTCCAGATCCGCGTGAATCAGATCGATACCATGGCGAGAAGCAACAATCTTCCCGGGACTACGTGTGCGGCTTATGGCGAGACCTGCATCGCGCGCACGCCGTTCCAGAATCTCCAGGCCCGCGGACGAACTGTCGACAGCGGTCACCTCTTGCTGCCGCGCAGCCAGCAGAAGCGTATGCCTCCCGGCGCCACACGCCAGATCAAGCGCCGGCCCGGTCGGCAGCAACGGAAGCAACTCCCTCACAAAACTGGCGGGTTCGTCAGGAGTGCCCAGCGCTGCGGCGCGATGCCGCGCGTCCCAGTCCGGACGGCAAGTTGGATGGCAAGTTAGATGAATTGCTAGCGGGCATGAAAAAGGCTCCCAAGCCGCGGCCCAGGAGCCTGAGAACCTTCGATTTCCACGGAGGTCAAACCTGACCGCCGAACCAGATTAAACGCTGAACGAGCTGCCGCAGCCGCAAGTGCTCTTCACATTGGGATTGTTGAACTTGAATCCCGCGCCTTCCACGGTCTCAATGTAGTCGATCTCCACGCCTTCCAGATACATGGAGCTCATCTGGTCCACGGCCACCTTCAGCCCGTTAAAATCCAGCACCTCGTCGGTATCATTGGTCTGATTCTCAAACGCCATGTGGTATTGGAAACCAGAACAGCCGCCGCCGACTACGGCCACGCGAAGCGCAACCGGCACGGGGCTCTGCATCTGCATGATTTCCTTGACCTTGGTGCTTGCAACGGGCGTCAAATTGATCATAGTTCCCTCTCGCCCCCGCCTTAAGCAGGGCCTATTTCCAAACTCAGTATAGCAAAACACGGTGACAACTGCATGTTCAACTCTGTGTCCCGGCGTTCCTTCCTGACAACTTGCCGCCGAGCGCCTTTCGACAATCACGGAAACCTTCGCATACAATACGATGCAGCCATGAGACACAAAGTCACCTTGATTCCCGGCGAGGGTATCGGACCCGAGGTTGCCGCAGCCACCCAACGCGTTCTGGAAGCCACGGGAGTGCAATTCGATTGGGAAGTGCTCGAAGCCCGCACCGATAAAGCGACCGAAGCAGGTCAACTCGTCAACCAGGGCGCCGTCGAATCGGTGCGACGAAATCACCTCGCATTAAAAGGCCCCATGGGCACCGCCATAGCCGGCGGCGCGCCCAGCGTAAACGTCGCTCTGCGCAAGACGCTCGACCTCTACGCAAATCTCCGCCCGGTCAAGAACCTGCCGGGCGTCAAGTCGCGCTTTGAGAACGTGGACATCGTCCTGGTTCGCGAAAACACCGAAGACCTCTACTCCGGGCTCGAGCACGAAGTCGTTCCCGGCGTCGTGGAGAGCTTGAAAATCATCACCGAGCGCGCCTCCACTCGAATCGCCAAATTTGCCTTCGAGTACGCCAGAAAAAATGGCCGCAAGAAGATCCACGCCATCCACAAAGCCAACATCATGAAGCTCTCGGACGGCCTTTTCTTGAAGTCGATCCGCGCGGTCGCCCCCCAATATCCAGAAATCGAATACAAAGAAATGATCGTAGATAACGCCTGCATGCAGATGGTCCTGGACCCGGGCCAGTTCGACATGCTGCTGCTGCCGAATCTCTACGGTGACGTAATGAGCGACTTGGCCGCGGGCCTGGTAGGTGGCCTAGGCGTGGTACCCAGCGGAAACATCGGCGACGATTGCGCCATGTTCGAGGCCGTCCACGGCACCGCCCCAGATATCGCCGGAAAGGGCTTAGCGAATCCGACAGCCCTGCTGCTAAGCAGCGTAATGATGCTCAAGCACCTGGGCGAGCGCCCAGCCGCTGTGAGTATTGAGGCCGCCCTTGAGAAGGTCTACCGCGAAGGCAAACAAGTAACCCGCGACGTGGGCGGAAACTCCGGCACAAAAGAATTCACCGACGCAGTCATCGCCGCCCTCGCTCCGGTCCCAGCCTCACGGTAACTACCCGTTCTAGTCGCTTTCTCTTGCCTGCTCCCTCACGGCTGAACCGGCTGTAACGCAACCGGCGGTTGTCCGGCAGCCTTCGTGGGCTTCTTGCGTGCTGGATGTTTCGTCTCGGATCCCCCCGAACTTGGCTGCGAAGTTTGCTGCTCCGCCTTGAATGGCGACACTTTTTCCGGACTGATTCGCCTCAAAACCAATGTGCTGTCGGTATCCTGGAGAACCAGCTTAACTTCGTCTTTACTCAACCAGTGAACAACAGCGGGCGCGACGTCCTGGTCCGGAAATAGGAAATGCAGAGACCACGAAGTAGCGTCTCTCTTGTCGATGGTGTACGTCCCCTTGGATTCCAATTGGCGGAATACTCCCTTCTGAAATTCATGCTCGCCGAAGTAAATCTCTTGTGGATAGAGCTCCAGTGGGGTTTCATCCGTTTGTTCACCCTCTTCGAGAATCGCCCACGACCCTTGCAGTCCGGTGGTTGGGATCTGAGAAGCAATTTCCGCAGCCACATTCCGATCGAGCTGGTCTTTTCGGGCCAAGGAATCGGTTCGTCTCGCAGCGTCTGCGGCATCGCTGAAGATCGACAAGCCTAACGGCGCTGTTAGGGTCAGACAATGAATCGCGCCTTGCGCCTTGGCTGCCTCGGTGGCCTCGATGGTCACGATTTCGGTCCGGGGGCCAAATGCAGCCCCGATTTGAGTGAACGCTGACGACTGAATGTCGGTCTCATAGTCCCTATAGAATGGAATAAGAACTTGCCGGTACCCGTCGGGCGCCGCCCGTACCAACGCATTTAATACCGTTGGATAGTAGATATGGCCGTTCGCTGGAATTCTTGGAAATGGCGAAGGAACCTGCACCACTTCGTACCCCAGGCGCCTAAGCCGCTCGGCGTCCAATTCCATGGCAAGCCCGGCGTTCACGGCCAGGTCGCGCTCCGAGCTGCTCAATTTACTCCAGTATTCTGCCGCGAAAGCATTTGACAGGTCGTACGACGCTAACAGGATACGTTTGCCCCCGGCGGGGAGCGCAAACATATCAATATGTTCAATAACCGGGCCTGGCAGTGGATCAAGGAAAGTAACACTCTTGCAGCCGGCGATTTTCTGGAGTTCCTCGTCGAGATTGATGATTTGATCTTTGTTGCGCGATAGAAGCACCCGCGTGGTGAGGCATCGGCCATCTTCTAGTCTGAGAAGATTGCCGCCGTCCAGCGCAACCCCAGACGGTTTGTAATTAAAATCGGGGTTGGCGAGCACCGCGTCCGCGATATCGTATGCCGAATTCTCATCGTTGAATCGTTGGGGAGAGGCCTCGATCAGAATCTGGGAAAACTCTCGAAGGACATACATCTTGTCGTCGATGGCGGAAACTACCGCTTTGTGAGCTTCAGGTGTCGCCTCTTGCGAGAAGTTGTCTGGCTGATCTTCTTGTTGTCTGGTTTCCAGCAGCTTCAGCCGCGCGGTCTCCAGTTCTTGCAGCTTTTCCTGCTTGGCCTGTTCCTTTCGGATATCGAAATACCGCCAGTGCGCGACATGCGCCGAATCCCCAGCGGCCTCGATTTGCGGGCCGAAATCACGAATCCAAACGCCATCGTGGGGCACAACTTTGATGCGCAATCGGTTGGTCCTGAACAGCTCACATATCTGCCATTCATCGCATCTCTGATACACGGCGCTCTGCGTGGCTTCGTCGGGCGCCAGCAACAGGACCGGTCCGAACTTGGCCGTAGCACGAACAATGTTCATCTGGATCTCAAGTAGATGTTTCTCTACGCTGAGCTCGGGATCGGAATTCCCTATCAGTCCTTCTCTGACATGCCGGCCATGCTCCGCCCGAGGATTAAGCGCTTGGAGCGCCAACATTACGACATCGCTCGCCACGTGCGGCGTCGAAACCGGTTTGATTTGCGCTGAGGAACTGACGGCTAAAAGAAAAACAAACAGAATAAAAAGGACGCAGGGCGACCCTGCATCAGTTTTACTATTAACCATGCGGCTTCTCCGAACCGCAGGTTGACCCACGCCCCCCCAATTGCGATTGAGCAACCCTTGGGCGACTTAATGCGTTACGCTGCCGTACAGCTGATACACCATCACATACACAATCACGCCGGTAACACAAACATAAAACCACAGCGGCAAAGTCCACCGCGCAATAATCCGATGTTTATCGAATTTCTGCAGCCACGCCCGCCGCAGCGTAACCAGAATCATCGGTACAATCACAATCGCGAGCAAAGTATGCGACGTCAGCAACACAAAATAGAAAGGCCGCACCCAACCCTGCCCCTGAAACGCGACATGTCCCACGCGATAGTGATAAATCAGGTAGGAAACCAAAAACACCGAAGACACCACAAACGCGGCAATCATGAAGGTCTTGTGCACTGCTACCTTGCCGCCGCGAATCGCCGCATACCCGCAGGCCAAAAGAACGCCGCTGGTACCGTTCAGAGACGCATTAAGCGCAGCCTGCGAAAACATCGATCGTAATTCCCTTCCGGAATTTATGTAGGCGCCGGGCTTCAGCCCGGCGAGCCGTTCGACGCTTTCACGGGACCGGACCGGTCTAAAGACCGGCCACTACAGAATGGCAAGCCCTCAAGCCTTCACCGCGGAATCTTGTCGTACACCATCAGCCCCAGCAGCAAAGGAATGTGAATCACGGTGGCGTGCATCAACCATTTCGCCCGCACATTGGTCTTAAGCGCCGCGGCCCATAGGCAAACCTGCATCAGCCCCACACAAACCACCAGTGCCCCAAAAAAATAAAGCACGCCAGTAAGTCCGACAATCGCTGGCAGCAAAGACACCACAATCAACGCCGCCGCCGTTAAAACAATCTGCCGGTAGGTGCGCTTCCCTTCCGGATCCACAACCGGCAGCATCAGAATCCCGGCCCGTGCATAATCTTCGCGATACATCCAGGCGATCGCATGAAAATGCGGAAACTGCCAGAAAAACAAAATCCCAAATAAAATCCATGCCCCACGGTCCAGTGATCCGCTAGCCGCCACCCACCCAATCATCGGCGGAATGGCCCCCGGAAATGCGCCTACGAACGTAGCCCACACGGTCCGCTTTTTCAGCGGCGTATACGCCAGCAAATAACTCAAGCAGGTCGCGACACCCAGCCCACAAGCCAGCGGTCCGGCCGTAAAATACAGATCGAGCGCACCGGCAACGCTCAACGCGACGCCGAAAACGAGCGCCTCCTGAGGCTGCAGCACACCGCTAGGTAGCGGCCGCGAAGCCGTCCGCCGCATATAGCGATCCGAGTCCCGCTCAATGTAATGATTCAAGGCCGCAGTACCAGCCGCAATCAACATAGTGGCAAACACGGTTTGAACCAAGTTCAGCCAGTTGACCGGCCCGCGCGCCCCCATGTAATAGCCCGCTGCGGTAGTCATCAACACTAGAAACGAAACATCCGGCTTGGTCAGCGCAACATACGCATTCGCCCGCGATCCGAGCGCCAATTCGGTAGTGCGAGCTGTGCTCACTAGACAGTCACCTGCCGGTGCGCCGCGGCGGCAACTTCTCTGCCGCGCGGAACGATCCGGTAGCAAATCAAAACAACGAACACCGAAAACGCAAATAACAGCGCGCCAACAACGGTATGGACGACTGTCAACCACACCATCACCGGCATGGGTTGCGCCGCTCCCACGGTGGCGATTCGCGACCAGTAAGCTCCGAGACCCAGCAGAAACTGAATGCCAAATATCGCGTGCAGCAGAATCCGCGCTCGCGAAAGTTCCGGCGACGCCCCAAACCGCTTGCGCAGCACAATCGCGGTCCAGATCACCGTGCCCATAACCAAAAACGCCCCGGCGATGTGCGGCCAAACAGGAATTTCCTGGTGCCGGAATCCTGCCCCCAGCACCACCTGAAGAAAGATCATTTCCGCATTCACAATCGCTACGGTATGAATCGAAGGACTACCGCTATCGGCAAGCTGCGGATGCTCGGTGACCCACCAGCGGCTCGTAAACACCGCAATCGCCAGCAGCGCACCGAACACAATCTGCGCGAAGCACGCATGCATCACCGGCAGCCAATAATGCAAAAGCTGCCTGACCACTTCGCCGCCCAGCACCGCCTGCACGGCGATGCCGGCAACCGCGATGAATCCAAACCATCTCAACCATCGCCGGTTGTCTTTCATCCAAATCAGAATCGCCAGCGCCAGCGTGAAAACTCCCAAACATCCCGCAATCACGCGATGCGAGTGCTCAAAAAACGCCCCGCCCGCCAGCATTCTCAGCGACGGAAACCACGTTCCAAATGATTTCGGCCAGTCCGGAACCGACAGCGCGGCGTCGTTGGAGGTAACCAGCGCCCCTGCCACAAAAAGCAGGACCGTCCAGGCCACCACAAATTTCGCGAAACGATGCACACCGGGATTGTAAGTGGACGTCATGACACCTGGCCCATACGCGGCGAATTATACTCCAGCGAGCATTCCCATGCTCATGCCACTCAATATCGCAAGGATTTACAGAGGTTTATCACGCTCTCGGCGCCGCTTGCAACATAGGAGATCCGGTCTCAATCCCGACGGCATCCAAAACCAGCTCTTTCAGTGCGCCGATGAACAACGGCGAGTCACCCACAGCTGGCATCATCCGGAACCTCTCAATGCCGACTTTCTTCGCCTCATCGCGCGCCTCGATATTAATCTCATGCAGCGTCTCGATATGCTCCGTAACAAACGAGATCGGCACGACCAACAACTCCTTTACGCCTTCATGGCCCAGGCGCTCGATCGTTCCCGTCAGCGGCGGCTGCAGCCATTTCGCGGGTCCGACCCGGCTCTGATAGCAAAGCAAATGCGTTCGCGGCCACCCGGGGTATTGCTTCGAGCCCGCTTCGCAAACCAGTCGAACCGTCTCCTCGATTTGCTGCGGGTACGGATCCCCCTTTTCCACCAGGCTCATCGGCAGCCCATGCGCGCTGAATACCAAATGAATCCGCGAACTATCCGGAAACTGCCGAAGTATCGACCCAATGCGTTGTACCACCGCCTGCACGTAGCCCGGATGATTGTAGAACTGTCCGATGGTGCAAACTTTCGGACCACCGTTCGACTTGCCATACACCCGATGCCATTCCTTTAAGCTACTCAGCGTGGTCGCATACGAAAAATGCGGATACAGCGGCAATAACACGATCTCGTCCAGCGGCCCAGCCTTTCGCAATGTATCGACCGCTTCGGCGGTCATCGGATGCCAATACCGCATCGCTATAACCGCAACAGGATCAATGTACGGAGAAACCGCTTCCACCAAACGCACCCGCTGCCGTTCCGTCAGCAACCCGATCGGCGACCGCCGCCCTATCTCCGCATACTTCCCAGCCACAGGGATCGACCGCCGCGAGGAAATCAGTTTCGCCACCGGCTTTCGCAAAAAGCCCAATGGCCCCATGGGTATGATGTCGGGATCGAGAAATAAGTTCAGCAAAAATGGCTCGACGGCCTGCAGCGAGTCCGGCCCCCCAAGCTGGAACAGCACGATTCCAACTCGCTTCTTCCCCGCCATGTTACTGGCCTTTCTTCATCGACTGCTTCAACCGTTCCAGATCTTCGCGCAGCAACGAGGTGCGTCGCGCAACGGTCAGGTAAAACACAAAAAATACCGCCCAGCCAATAACATAAGCCGCGAACACGCTATCCAGATTTTTCATGCCACCTCCGCTTCGCGGCGAAGGATTTCGAGCTCCATTCGCAATTTCTCCAGGCCATATCGCTCGGCGATCAGAAATACCATCAAGGCGTGCAACGCCAGCACGCTGAAAAAGAATACCGCCCGCATCGTGGGCTCAAGCCCCGAGCCAGGACCACCCATGATCACCGGAGCCGGGTGTTGCGTCCGCCACCAGCGAATCGCCCCGAACACGATCGGCACATCGAGAAACGCGAAAATCCCAAACAGCGCGCTCAGCAGCGCCCGGCGGTCCGGCTCCTCAATGAGCGTGCGCAGCAAAAGATACGAAATGTACAGCAGCCAAAGCACAAACGTGGAAGTCAGCCGCGCGTCCCAGGTCCAATAAATTCCCCACGCCGGCTTAGCCCAGATCGGCCCGGTAATCAGCACGACGGTAATGAACGCCAGACCAACCTCAGCGGCGGATACTCCGAGTGAGTCCCATCTCGGCTGCCGGCGCCATACGTAAAGCAAATTGGCAACGAAGCATATGGAAAAGGCGGTCATGCCGGCCCACGCGCTGGCCGCATGAAAGTAGAAAATCCGCTGGATCAACCCCATGGTGCGCTCGGTCGGCGCAATGTAAAAGGACGCATACGCCGCCGCGCCCACCAGGAACAAGACGACTGCGCCAACCAGAGCCCGTTTCCACATGCCGCTTACTCCTCGAGAAGATATTCTCCGAAAAGCCATAACGCCGTCAAAAATACCAGGTCGAACGCCACCAGAAACCCGACCCCCTTCCACTGCACGAACGGCGTCCGCTCCAGCAACGATGCCGTTACCTCGGTGCTGGCGATCAGGATTGGAGTCAGCAGTGGCAGCAGCAGCAAGGGCAAAAGCAGCTCGCGCATGCGCGCCTGCGCGGAAATTGCCGACAGTGCCGTGCCCGCGATCGAAACCCCCAGGCTACCCAGAAAAAACACCATCACCAGCCAATGCAAAACGCGCAAAACGGGCACCCCATACATCACGGCAAACACCGGCAGCAGCAGCAGTTCGGTGATCAGCAGAAAAAGGGTGTTCGCGGCCAGCTTCGCCAGAAATATCGAGAATGGGTCAGACACCGACAACCGCAGCGCGCTCAACGTGTCGTTCGTCTGTTCGCGAAGGAAACAAGGCTGCAGCATCAGCGACGCCGCAAACAGAAACGCCAGCCACAAAAGGCCGGAGCCAAACCGCCGCGCTTCCTCCGACAAAGGGTCGAACGTAAAACTGAAAAGTACCAGCACGATCAATATGAAGACGATCGTGGTGGTGAGCAACTCGCGCGATCGAAACTCCGTGCGCAGCTCCTTGCCCAGCAAGATCGTGGTATTTGATAGAAGGCTCATTGAGAAGCAATCTCACGGATGGCTATTGGGGGCCGGAGCTTTAGCTCCGACATCAGAGCCAAGAGGAATTGGGCTTTAGCCCCTGAGGAACTCCTTACCTTCGACTCCAGACCGCTTGTGAAATGGGTTCTAGGCATCGGCAAACGCCAATATCGAACGAACACTAGCCCCCGTCTGCGTGTCGGCAACAATCGCCCCGGCATCCAGCCGAATCGCACGAGTGGCGAGCGCAGCGATCTCCGATTCTCCATGCAAGCTCATCAACATCGTGCAACCTGCGTCGCGCATCCGTCGCAACGTCTCCGCTAACCACGAGGCGCCCTGTGGGTCGAGTCCAGTCGCCGGTTCATCCAGCAACAGGATTCCCGGCGCATTCAGCAGCGCTCTCGCAATAGCCACGCGCTGACGCATCCCGCGCGAAAATGTGCGCACCAACGAGTCGCGCCGCTCGAACAGGCCGACCTCACGCAACATCTCTTCGACACGTTTTGCAGGCTGCGCGATCCCCTGAAGCCGCGCAAACAGCAGCAAGTTTTCCTCGGCGGTCAGCTCGTCATACACCATCGTCGCATGGGCGACAAACCCTGCGTTCGTCGCAGCGATGTTCTCGCCGCCTTCCGCAGGAGAAAAGCTGACCTTGCCGGAAGATGGCCTCACCAACCGCGCGGCAATCCGCAGCAGCGTGGTTTTCCCCGAGCCATTGCGCCCGGCCAGCGCAACACACTCCCCGGCCGCAACCTCCAGGGACACGCGCCGCAACGCATACAAGCCGCCGTATCTTTTGTCGATATTTTCAAACCGGATCGTAATCGGACGAACCGCGGGCGGTGTCAAAGAAGACCCTCGTGGCAAGACAATCCGGGCACGCTCAGCCCCGCACGAGATCGCGGAGCACTTTTTCCGTCCGCGCGCGCTCCTGCGCATACTCTTCTTCGGAGATCGTACCGGCCTGCCGCCGCAATTCCAGCCGGAAGATCTGATCTTTCAGCGAATCGAGACTCACGCCGACCGCGGCATCGACATCGGCCAGACTAGGAGAAGCCGGCGCAGTCACCGCCGGTTGGAACGCCGCTTTCTTGGATTTCGCCGGCCGATTCGGCAGCCTCGTAAGGTGCGCCACCTGCCACAGCCACCACTGGTTTTCGCACCAGTAAAATCGCTCCCAACGCAAAAAGTCCCAGGAAGCCGGCGATCAGCGGCCATTTCAGCACATCCAGCCGCCCCGGAATCTGCTCCACGGTCACCGGCCCCGCGACCACCCCGCCTTGCTGCTCTTGCGATTGCGAACCCCCGTCCGCATCTCCCTTTGGCGGCGGCGCCGTCCCGGAAACACTCACGCTGAAGACGCTGTTCGCGGGCAAACCCTCGCGCCCGTAAATGTTCATCCCCTGCTCTTGGCCGCCGGGCTCAAGGCCTTCGCCGCTAATCTGCATGGTAGGCGCGGCGAGCACGAGCAGTTTCGCCCCGGGATACATCGTCGGAAACTTCAAGGTTGCGGCATTCCCGGCGTACGGCAACTCGTACGAATATCGCACCCCGCTCTCGCCTGGACGAAATGCATAGGCGATCGCATAGTGGTTCTTGGTCTTGTCGATGGTCGCCTGCACCACCGGCATACCCGACGGCCCCCAAGCCGCAGCCTGCTGAAGCTGCGCCTTATCGGGAACCGCAAACTCAAAATTGCCGTCGGCTCGAAAATAGGCCTTTTTCGGGTTGGAGTCATTCCGCACCGAATACTCTTCGCCCACGATCAAGTTCGATCCATTCGGCTGAAGAATCACGATGTGCGTAGGTATCGTGACCGTGCTGGCGTCCTGCGTCGGCTCGAAAACCTCAACCTCGACTTCGCTTTTACCAGGAGGCACCGGCTGGTGAAAGTTCACACCACGGTAGACCGCGCGAATCAACATGGGTTGCGCGCCCAAAGAAGGATTGTCGAACGTGAATTGCCCTTGCGCGTCGGTCTTGGAATTGGAAACCGGCTGCATCCCGCCTTGCAACTGGATCAGGATGACTTCGACGCCCGCGCCGGGCTTGCCAGTAGTTCCGTTTTTGACGGTGCCGTGAACCGTTCCCGCTTGCGCCACCAGCCAAGGCGAGAGCAGCACGCCCAACATCAAGCTCAAACGCCGCAGCAAGTTTCCTCTCATCGCGCTCCCCGCTCGGCGTCCGCTGCCCGCGGCCCCCGAGGTCGGCGCACCTGCGATTCCGTCACTTGATCGATCTGCGCAAGCACCATCGCGGCATCATTCTCCAGGCCCGTCTTCATCGCTTCGTAGTCGCCTTCGGAATACTTGCCGGAGCGAAATTCAAATCGCAAATCGCGCAGATTGTCGTAAATCGTGTCTCGCTGCTCCATCAATTGATCCAATTTCGTGCGGTGAGGGGCAAGATCCGAGGCGTCCGGCTGAATGTAAAAAATGAAAAGCACGGTCGCCATGGCCAAAGCCAGGCATGCGCCCAGCACCGCGCCGTCGGCGGAGGTGATCACTAGAAGCAAGGCCGAAAACAAGATGCCAATCATCAATCCTCTGTCTCGCGCGCAACGCGCTGCCGTGCCCGCTCCAGCTCCTCCGCCGAAAATCCGGAAGCACCGCCGGCAGTGGCGGGTTCCTCGAGCACTCGCGAGCGCCATCGCGAAATGATGAAAACAACGAGCACCGTTCCGATCAGCAGGTAGATGCTGGGCAACATCCATGCGACCAGGCTCAGTCCCGACTTGGGCGGCTCGGCATATACCTTGGTGCCAAATTCCTGGACGAATCCCTGTGTGATGACGTCTTCCGAATCCCCGCGCGCCACCGACTGGTCCAACTCTTTCAGCATCGCGGTTGATGTCGTGCAGCCGACGTGGTTGCACTGCGTCAAGACCTGGTTGCACCCGCACATGCACATGAACTTGCCGCCAATTTGACGCGCGCGGTCCACCTGCGCGATCGTCGGCAGGCTAAACGCAACAATGCCAGCCATGCAAAAAAAGAAGGCAACCAGCCGGTGAGGTCTAATCATGTCCTTCCCGCATTGTGACTGAAGGGCGCCAGGGTTGGCGTCATCGGGCGAGCAGCAGAAGGTTCCTGCGCCCCAGAGAGCGCCAGAACGCTGCGTCGATTGGGCAGCAAGGTGACGATAGTGCCCAGCACCACGATAACGCCTCCGAACCAGATCCACTTTACCAGCGGATTCAAATACGCGTGGATGACCGGCGTCTGGTTGTCGGGGCTTTGTCCCGCATACACGACATACAGATCGTGCCGGAGCGTCGAGTAAATCGCCACCATCGTTCCAGACTGCTCGTTGGTCTGAAAGAAACGCCTCTCCGGATACAGCATCATCAGCGGCTTGTTGTCGC
>CAVSNL010000067.1:0-114229 GCA_963729285.1 uncultured Acidobacteriota bacterium | reverse complement strand
GACAGACTTCCGGTGCCACTTGAACTTTTTCCCGTCAGACCGTACCGTCTACGTGGCATCCAGCCTATGCATCCGTCCAAGACCACCGTCGCGCTTCGCTCTGTCGCCATGTTTGAGGCGGCCAAAGGGATCCTTGTTCTGGTGCTGGGTCTGGGTCTCCTCCGATTCCTGCACAAGAATCTGGAAGACACCGCTGAGCAAGTGATCCGCTTTCTTCACGCCAGTCCCGGAGGCCACCTCTCCAATCTCTTCATCAACGCCGCGAGTCACGCGTCGGACAAGAGCCTGTGGGCCCTGGCCGGCGCCGCGGTGATCTATTCCGTCGTGCGCTTCGCGGAAGCCTATGGTCTGTGGAACGCGCGCGAATGGGCTGAATGGTTCGCGCTACTTTCTGGCGCGATGTATCTCCCCTGGGAGATGTACTCGCTGATCCGCCACCCCCTCCCCATCAAGTGGGTGATTCTGCTGGCCAACGTCGCCGTGGTCGTGTACATGATCGTGCTCCGAGTCCAAGCCACCGCGCAGAAGACCGCCGCCCGCGGTGCGTCGTGACGCTGGCGGAACAAGCCAGCAAACGGAGGAAAAGCTTTCTTCAGGGGCTAAAGCCCATTTAGAGCAAGCACTTTACGTCGGAGCTGAAGCTCCGACCTCCTAAAGAGGAATGCAGAGCAAACAACGAAGAGGAACATAGAGCAAACAACGACGGGAACATGGAGCGAACAGACGAGGAACATAGAGCAGTAAACTGGAACATAGAGCAGGAACACGAAGAGCAAACAAACGGAAGGGAAGAAGTCGAAAAGGAAGCGGTCGGCCGGGCTAAAGCCCGGCGCCTACATCGTTGACGGCGCACTGGCGCGGTTGGCGATTCGGCGACTACTTCAGGGTCGGGCAACGACCGACTACTTCAGGAGTTCGTTGGCGTAGCGGACTGGGACGGCTAGGTTGGAGCCACCGAAGCCCTTTAGGATCGCGAAATTGACGCCAATCACTTTGCCGCTGCGATTGAACAGCGGACCGCCGGAGCCGCCCGAAGTCGTCGCCGCGTCGTAGACGATTTTGTCTTGCAGGATGTCGCCGATGTGCCCTTGCGTGGTCGTCGGCCGAATCAATTGCTGCGACGCGAGCTGCGACATGATGCGCGACACGTTCTGTGTGTCGGTAATTTTGCTGGCCACGTCGGTGCCGGCGCGCGCCAGAATTCCTTCGATGCCCGTCGGATAGCCGATCAGCACCACGGGATCGCCGGTCACCGTCGCGTCGCGCCGGTCGTCGAGTTCCAGCAGCGTCGCACGCGGCGGCGGCGCCGCTTCCAGCTTCAGCGTTGCGACATCGGCATTCGACGAAATGCGATCGAGCTTCGCGGGGATGCCTTCGGCGTCTCCCGGGAAGTACGCCTTGTAGGAGAGCACGTAAGCCGCCGCACCGCGATCGAGGAGTTCTTTCAACTCGTCGTTGTTCCACCAAGGCTCGGCGACGTGATGATTGGTGACGATGCGTCCATCGCGGCGCACCAGAAAGCCGGTGCCAAACACATCGATCTGCAGATGGGGACCCGAGCCGCCAGAGTCGAGCTGCACCATTCCCTGATCATCGACTTGCGGCTTGCCCAGGCCATCGACCGCGATCTGAATGGGTTTGCCGGATTGCTTGTCCAAAAACTCCACGACCACGTGCAGCAGGCAAACACTCGGACCGTAGTTGTGCACCACGGTCTCCGCAACTTTTCCTTCATTTTCGAGCAGCTTCAGCCGGTTTTGTGTTTCCGTCAATTGCTGCTTCAGCGCATCGGAATCCGAGCCTCCGCCGGCAACCGCCATCTTCTTGCGCAAATCTTCCGACTGCGCTTTCAACGAATCGCGCGCGGCGGAATCGGAACGCGATTGCGCTTCCAGCGAGTTGCGCTCCTGCTTCATGCGCTCGAACAAGCTGTTTTGCTGTTGCCCCAGACCATAGTTGAGGCGGGCGATTTCCGCTTTCAGCTGGAGCGCATCCTTGCGGCTGCGATGATTGGAAACCAGCATGGAAAGCGACGCGATCACGGCGGCAACGCTGACGCCGAAGATGGCGGGAAGCAGCCAACGCCGGCGTTTGGTGACCACGCCGGCTTCGTTGAGCGTTTCGACCGCCAGGTCGGTGATCTGTTCGCGCTGCGTCGCGTACTGCAGCATTTTCTTGAGATCTTCTTCGGGCTGGCGCTCGCGAAATTGCGTGCGAACCCTGGCGGCAAATTCCGGGCCATCGAAGGGCAGCGAGACAACGTCGTTCGCGCCGAGATCGAGCGCGCGGGCGCGTTCCAGGGCGCCGCCCGGAACGATCATGATGATCTTCAGCGTCCGCAGGTCGGAGCGCGATTTGAGCTGGGTAATCAGGCCGCAGCAGGCCAGGTCGGTCGGGGCCGCCTCGGTAACCAAGACTTCGGGCGAAAGCGCGAGAACCTGATCGACATTGAGGCCAATTTCCGTGGAGACGTCGTAGCCTTGGCCCGCCAAGGCGTTGTTGGCCTCGAGAAGGGATTCGGCGCTGAGATTGAGGAGCAAGAGTCGCATCGAGATTTGAGTTTACCATCCTTGCCAAAGCGCACACGTCAGATGCGCCGGGCGAGGCTGCGGGTGCGAAAGAAATGAGGATGAAACGCGCTCGGGGGCGCTCCAGAAGAGACCGGGAGACGGCCTCGCAGCCGGGGCCATTGGACTGGATTTGAATGGGCGTATCTTTTTTTGTTTCTATGGATTATGCTCCCGTGCACATTTCATCCTGCTCTGCGGATCGTAGAGTTCAAATCCCGGATTTACGGCGGCCCAACGAACAGGGGAGGGGCGCGGCCGACGAAAAAAGAGGCAGCAATTCGCCGCGGAAGCGATGAGGCGAAAGCATGAAGCAGAGTGACGAAGCGGGCATGACGCCGCGGCGACGAAACGGAGACCCAGGGCGATGAACCTGCGGCGTTGAAGCAGACGCGACGACTGAAAACAACGAAGCAGATGCAATAAAGAATTAAGAAAGATGCACGGAAATAGAGACCAAGGCCATCAAAGCCATGTGGTTGATGAGGATGGCGTATTTCAAGAGCAGGAGGAGGGAAATGGTGGTCGGACTGAAGAAGGTATTAACGGCGGCGTCAGCGTTGGCGTTGGTGGCGTTTAGCCCGTTTGTTCCGTCGAGTCTTGCGCAGCAGCCTTCCGGGGCCGTGAAAGTGCAAGTGATTACGGGATTGACGGGAGTGAAGGATAAGACCAGTGGGAACCTGTCGGTCGAGGGTGGGAGCCTGCACTTTAGTCACGAGCAGACGAAAGTGGATGTGGCCGCAGCTTCGATGGAGGACGTGGTCACCGGCGCGGACAGCCAGCGGGTGATTCACGGATCCGTGGGGTCGACGGTGCTGTTCGCGGCGCCTTATGGATCGGGGCGATTCCTGAGCTTGTTTCGCACCAAGCTGGAGACGCTGACCATTAAATATCGCGACTCCGACGGCGGGTTGCACGGCGCGATTTTCACGATGCCAGTCGGCAAAGTGGAAGAGATCAAGAAGGAGTTGCTGGCGCAGGGAGCGCACACTAGCATTCCGCCGGAGCAAGCGGCGAGCGCTGCTCCCGCCACGAAGGAGCAAAAGCAATGAGGACCATAGTTCGAGGGGTAAGTACGGGGATGCTGGCACTCCTGATGCTCGCTGCCGGAACCACTTTGCGCGCCCAGGAACAGAAGCCGGCGAAGATGAAGGCGTCGGCCATCAAGGTGGAGATGATTCACGCCGACGAGATCAAGCTGCCCGCAGATTTCCAGATAGCGTTGTACGAAAACCTGATTCAGCAGTTGCAAAAGAAGGGCGGTTTTCAACACGTGTACCGGGAGGGCGATCGGAACGCCGAGAATGCCCCGGATCTGGTGGTGTTACAGGGGACGCTGCGCGGATTCAAAAAGGGAAGCGAGGAGATGAGGCAGGTAACTACGGTGGCCGGCGAAACATCCATCACCATTCACTGCGTATTCAGCGACAAGAATGGAAAATCGTTGCTGGAAAGGGATGTAAAAGGAAATGTGCGATTCTTCGGGGCAAATTTGCGAGCCACGTACGACTTCGCCAAAAAGACGGCACAGATCGCGCATGATAACTTCTCGCCCACCGCGGGGACCTGAGGGGCGGACCTGCGCATGAGCGGAGATTTATTGTTGAAAATGGAACTGCGCAGCGATCCGGGTATGTTGTGCGTTGTGCGGGCGGCGATGGAGCAATTGACCGATGTGTTTGGATTTTCCGCGCCGGAAAGCCGGTCGGTCACGCGGGCCGTCGATGAAGCGCTCACCAACATCATGAGGCATAGTTACGGGGGGCAGGTGGATCGCCCGATCGAAATATTGTGCCAACGTGTGCCCAAGCGGCAAGGGACCGGCAACGGATTTGAAGTGTTGCTCAGCGACCGGGGGCCCGCGGTGGACCCGTCGAAATTGAAGGGGCGGCGGCTGGATGAGATCAAGCCTGGGGGATTGGGTCTTCATTTTATCCGGCAAAGTATGGATGTGGTGGAGTTCAAGCGCGAGCAGGGGGCTAACCTGCTGCAGTTAGTCAAGTATTTGCAAGCTGAGAAGCAGGACTGAACTTGGGAAGAGGAGAGAAGACCTTGCAGATTTCGGCGCGGAGAATGGATACGACGACAATCTTCGATGTTTCTGGGGACATCGACCTGGCGAATTCACCGGAGATCCGGAAGGCGTTGCTGAAAGAGATCAAGGAGACCAAGACGCCGCGGGTGGTGATGAACCTGGTCAAAGTTCGGTACATCGATAGCTCTGGCGTGGCGTCTTTGGTGGAGGGGTTGAAGGCTTCGCGGGATGCGGGGACACGGTTTATTTTGTTTGGGTTGAGTCCGGCGGCGAGGGAAGTGCTGCAGTTGTCGAGATTGTTGAAGATTTTTGAGGTGCACGATACCGAAGAGCAGGCGCTGGCTTAGAGAGACGCTCGGGCCGGTTCTTGCGGAAGAATGGCTGAGAACGACAGCCGGACGGGGAGAGTGTTGAACTTGCTGGCTTCAGCGGGTGCGGCTGGGCAAGTTGGGGCGCAGCAATGCTGCGCCCGTTCAATGTTGTGGGTTGTGCTGGCGGGATGACACGGCGGTAGTTGCCGGGGCGTGCTGTAAGGTCGAGGATGGAACTTGTTTCACAAATTGGCGGGGGTGTTCTTAATGGGCTCGCCTATCTAGGGTCGCTGGCGTCGCTTGCCGGGCGTGCGGCGTACTTTGCGTTTGTGGCGCCGTTTCGGGGCAAGCCGCTGCGTGTGCAGCGGGCGGTATCGCAGGCTTTGGAAGTGGGCGTTCGGGCTTTGCCGATTCTTTCCCTGATTACGTTTTTTATTGGGTTGATTCTGGCGTTGCAGGCGGCTTACGAGTTGAAGAAGTTTGGGGCTATGGATTTGGTAGCTACCGCCGTAGCCATTTCGATGACGCGAGAATTGGGGCCTTTGATTACGGCGATTGTGGTGATTGGGCGATCGGGGTCGGCGTTTGCGGCGGAAATCGGGACTATGAAGGTGACCGAGGAAATTGATGCGCTGGAGACCATGGCGATTAGTCCGATCCAGTTTCTGGTGACGCCTAAATTTCTGGCGATGATCGTGATGTTGCCTTGTCTTACGATCTGGGCGAATTCGATGGGGATTTTGGGTGGAGCTTCGTTTGGGGTGGCGCAGGCGGATTTTACCTGGGCACGGTACATACGGACTTCCGTGGAGTCGTTATTTTTGCGCGATATCGTGACTGGGTTGATTAAGAGCGTGATGTTCGGGATTACGATCACGGCGGTCGGTTGTTTGGAGGGTTTGAATACCGGGGCTGGCGCGGAGCAGGTGGGGAAGTCGACTACACGGGCCGTGGTGATGTCGATCTTTATGGTGGTGGTGGTGGACTTGGTTTTTACGGTGTTGTTTTTCGTGGTTGGAGGATAAGAACGGGAAGTAACGACGTAAGGAAAAGGCGGGAAGAGAATTTAACAAGAGAACACAGAGAGCCGAGTACAGAGAAGAAGAAAGAAGGAAAGTACAAGGACCTTTCATGGATGCGGAAAACATGGAGGCGGTGGATTCGGGGCCGATGCTTTCGCTGCGCGATTTGCGCGTCAGTTATGGCGACCGGGAGATTTTGCATGGAATTAATTTTGATGTGATGCGCGGAGAGACGCTGGTTATTTTGGGTGGGTCGGGGTCGGGGAAGAGCACGCTATTGCGGACCTTGGTGGGATTGGAGAAGCCCAGTTCGGGGGAGATTTGGATCAAGGGCAAAGACATCGCGAAGCTTTCGCATGACGAGATGGATGAGATTCGGAAGCGGATCGGGATGTCGTTTCAGGGCAGCGCGTTGTTTGGATCGATGACCGTGGGCGAGAATGTGGCGCTGCCGCTGCGCGAACACACGAAACTCGAAGACTCCACGATCGAAATCATGTTGCGATTGAAGCTGGAACAGGTGGGGTTGGCTGGATATGAATATTACATGCCTTCGCAGCTCAGCGGGGGAATGATGAAACGGGCGGCGGTGGCGCGGGCCATGGCGATGGACCCGGAGATTTTGTTTTTTGACGAGCCGTCGGCGGGATTGGATCCGATTATCGCGGCGGGCATCGATCAACTGATTCTGGAAATGAAGAAAGCGTTCCGGATGACCATTATTGTGGTGACCCACGAATTGGCGAGTGCGTTCTTGATTGCCGATCGCATGGTGTTGATTGATAAGGGGAATGTGGTGGCGATTGGGACGAAGGAAGAGATGCGGGCGAGCAAGCAGCCGCGGGTTCGGCAGTTTCTCGATCGTGTGGCGGAGCCGGAAGTGGCACGGGAACTGGACTATCTGCAAATGCTGACGGAGGACCGGAGGTCTCTCGGTGTGCCCGGTGGGAAGAGGGGAACCTGATGAATGCAAAAAGCGAGCAGGCGCTGGTGGGGTTGTTTGTGATCGCGGCCGCGGTGGTGTTGATCGGCACGGTGTTCACAATCAGCGGCGTGTTTGGGCGCTCGGTGAAAACATTTCACACGTATTTCGGGTTCGCCGGCGGATTGGAGCCGGGTGCGACGGTGCGCTACTCGGGCGGAATGAAGGCCGGGCGTGTGGAGAAGCTGACAATCGATCCACAGGATTCTTCGCGGATTGAAGTGACGTTCAGCGTGCAGACGGATCTGCCGGTGAAGACGGACAGTAAAGCGAAGATTATGAGTTTGAGCCCGCTCGGGGAAAATCACCTGGAGATTGTGCCAGGGAGCGCGAAGGCGGGTCTGGCAAAAGACGGAGCGCTGCTGCAGTCGGAAGACTATCTGGACTTCAATGCGTTGACGAAAAGGATCAACGACATTGCGCCGGATGCGCAGCAACTGCTGCACACGCTGAATGACCGGGCGACGGAGCTGAAGGTAACCATCGAGCGCGTGAATGATTTGCTGAACGCGCAGAACCGGGCGAACCTGGCGGGAACGCTGGCAAGTGCGCGCGGAATGCTCGAAGAGAACCGGCCGCAGATCAAGTCAACAATCGAGCACCTGAATACGGTGACGGAGAAACTGCAGCCGCTGCTCGAGGATTTCCGGAAGACGACCGCGGAGGCAAATAAGACGCTGGATCACATCGACGGGACCATCGGAGAGAACCGCGAGGACGTTCACAAGGCGGTGCTGGAATTGCGGCGGACGCTGGTGAACACGACAGCACTCACCGGGCGGCTGGATCAGACGTTGGATGTGAACTCCGAGAATATCGATGAGCTGCTCGATAACTTGCGGCAGATCAGCGAGAATTTGAGAGAGTTTTCGGCCACGATCAAGGCGCGGCCTTACTCTTTGATTCGCTCGGTGAATCCTCCCGAACACAAGCCAGGTGAGCAGCCATGATGAATCGCAGGGCGGTAGCGTGGGCGTTGATGATCGTAGGGGCACTTTCGGGCGGGTGCGGATCTGCGCGGCCAATCAAGTACTACGGTCTGACCGTGCCGGGTAACCTGACTCCCGCCGCGGAGCCCGGCGCGTATCCAATAACGCTGATGGTCGGAACGCTGAGGGCGCCCTCTCTGTACCGCGAGGATCACATTGTTTACAGCACGGCTGGCGAAAGCATGGGGCTGTATGAATCACATCGATGGGTGGAACCGCCCGACGGACATGCTGCAGTCGGTATTGTTCCGGGAACTGCGGGCGTCGGGGAGGTACCGAACCGTGAATCTGACGCGCAGCAATGCGCGTGGGGATTATTTGTTGGCGGGGCGGCTTTACGATTTCAAAGAGGTGTCCGGAAGTCAGTTAGTGGCGCGGGTGGCGGTGGAGTATGAGTTGCAGGAGACGAAGAGCGGGACAACGGTGTGGTCGCACTATTACGCGCATGACGAGCCAGTGAGCGGGAAGGATGTTAACGCGGTTGTGGCGGGGTTGGATCGGAATGTTCAGGGGATTGTGGCGCAGGTAAAGGCTGGGTTGGAGCAGTATTTTGCGGAGCATCCGCCTGCGGCGGCGCAATAGAGACAAGCTTACGGAGCAGCGGCGGAATCTTTGTGCGCTGAAGTTGACGCCGGGAGGGGCAAGCCCCTCCCCTACAAGGGCTGGGCGGAGCGGCGCAGGGTCAGCAGGGTGATGTCGTCGTCGAGTTCGGTGTGACCGCGGTAGTTGTGGATGGCTTCGAGCAGGGATTTTGAGAAGTGTTGTAAGACGACGGGTTGCGGCAGTTTGTTGAGAGTTTTGTGGGCGCAATCGAGAAAGCCGGTGGCGGAGAGTTGCTCGCCGCTGGGGGACTGCACCTCGGTTGCGCCGTCGGAAAAGGCCAGGACCATGTCACCAGGTTCCAGGCGAACGCTTTGCTCGCAGTATTGCTCTCCCGTGATGTAACCCAGAGGAAAATTTTCCATGCCGTCACCGATCTGGTGGAACTTCGCTTCGCGGGCGCGCCAGAGGAGCATGCGAGGGTGCGCGGCGTAGGCGAAATTGAATTCGCCGGTGCGGCCGTCGAAGGTGCCGGTGACGACCGTGGTCATGCGGAGGGGGCCGTCGGAGTTTTCGACGTCGAGAGTGAATTCGTTGTTTAGCGCGGCAAGCAGGCCGGCGGTGTCGCGGATGTCTTGAAATTTGTGGAGCAGGTGGTGGATGTGGCGGGCTACGCCGCTGGCTACGAAGCCGTGGCCTACGCAGTCGGCCAAGACTACGCGGGCGACGTCGTCGGTGCAGGAGAAGACCGCGGAGAGGTCGCCGCCGGAGTCGGAACCGGAGGGGACCGCGATTACGTCGGCTTCGAGACCGGCTAGCTCGATGGAGCGGTGGGCTTTTTCGTTGCCGGCCCAGAGTTCCATGCAGCCGAAGGGACGGGCTGCGCTCGTGGTGCACTCGAAAGTTTGGACCTTTTTGAATTTCATTTGCGGACCTGCGCTGATGCCGAGAAATTATAGGCCGGATGCCTATTGTTTTTCACGCTTAGGTTAATTAGATACGCGGGGTCTTGTTTGAGATACATCTGGATACATGCGGCGTGCTTGGGTACATCTGTTGGACGGGTATGCGGCAGTGCTTTGACGGTGGCAGATTCGGTGCTGCTTACGGGGACACAGACCCAAGTCTGTGCTACTTGGAGCCCAGGGTGCGGTCCAGGTTGAAGGCGGAGCTGATTAGCGCGAGATGCGTGAAGGCTTGCGGGAAATTGCCGAGGGCTTGGCCTTGGGCGCTGGTTTGTTCGGCGTAGAGGCCCAGGTGGTTGGCGTAGCCCAGCATGCGCTCGAAGAGGAGGCGGGCTTCATCCAGCCAGTCGGAATTGACTCGGCCAGCGCGGGTGAGGGCTTCGACAAGCCAGAAGGAGCACATGTTGAAGGTGCCTTCTTCGCCGGGCAGGCCATCGACGCGAGGTTGCGGCGGGTAACGGTAGACCAGGCCGTCGCTGACCAGGCCGCCTTTTCGAGGGTTTTCGAGGATGGCTTTGAGCGTGGACACCATGCGCGGATCGGTGGGGGCCATGAAGAAGACGAGCGGCATGATCAGGACGGAGGCGTCGAGATCGTCGCTGCCGTAGAATTGCGTGAAGGCTTTGCGCTTGTCGTTCCAGCCTTTGGTCATGATTTCTTCGTAGATGGCGTCGCGTTCGCGCATCCAACGCTGGTGGTCGCCGGGGAACGAACGCTTGTCGGCCAAACGGATGCCGCGATCGAGGGCGACCCAGTTCATTAATTTTGAGTAGACGAAATCCTGTCTACCGCTGCGCACCTCCCAGATGCCTTCGTCGACCTTTTGCCAGTTGTCGCAAATCCAGTCGAGGCGATGACGAATGCTGGACCCAGAAATCGTAGGCGATCGGGCCGACATATTTGTTGTAGAGGTAGAGCGAGTCCATCAGTTCGCCGTAGATGTCGGATTGATATTGGTCGGAGGCGGCGTTGCCGATGCGGACTGGCGCCGAGCCCATGTAGCCCTCCCAATGATCGAGAGATTCCTCGGGTGGCAGCAGCTCTCCGTATATTGTGAAAACGGTGGGTAACGGCTTGCCGGAGTACGAATGCTTGCCGACGTAGTGCTGCAACCAGTTCACGAAGCCGGCGGCTTCTTCGGTGAAGCCCAGGCGCACCAAGGCGTAGACGCTGAAGGCGGCGTCGCGGATCCAGGTGAAGCGGTAGTCCCAGTTGCGCGAGCCGCCGATGACTTCGGGGAGGCTGGTGGTGGGGGCGGCGACGATGGCGCCCGTCGGTTCGAAGGTGAGGAGTTTCAGTGCGAGAGCCGAGCGCTCGACGCGCTCGCGCCAGCGGCCACGGTAAGTGCAGCGAGCTAGCCAATCTTGCCAGAATTTTACGGTGCGCTCGAAGGGCTCCTTGGCTTCGCGTTCGGAGGAGGGAGTGGAGGGTGGCGCGGATTCTCCGTCGTGCTGGAAGATGAAGGTTTGGGATTGGCCTTCTTCGAGGACGAATTCCGCGGTTACGCCGCCAGAGCCGTCGGGCTTCAGGGCAACGTCGGTGGCCAGGCTGAAGCGGGTAGTGTTTGAGTAAAAATTGGCGCCGCCGATGGCCAGTTGGAGTTCGTGGGGCTGGCGGCCGTAGTCGAAGGCCGGGCGGCACTGGACGAGGAGGCGAACTGGACCGCGGACGCAGCGGACTCGGCGGTGGATTTGATGGTAGGACAGAGACTCCGCCGCGAAACCTACGGGCATGAAGTCTTCGATCTCGGTGATGCCGTCTTCGTGGGAGAAGCGCGTGACGAGGATGTTTGTGGAGGGCCAGTAAAATTGTTTGCGGCGGACCTGGTCGGCGATCGGAGAGATTTGAAAGCGGCCGCCCTTGGCGTCGTCGAGAAGCGCGCCGAAAACGCTGGGGGAATCGAAATTGGGGGAGCAGTGCCAGTCGATGGAGCCGTTCATGCCGACCAGAGCGACGGTGCGCATGTTGCCGATGATGCCGTAGTCCTCGATGGGCTGGTAGGACATGCAATTATTCTCCGGGGGTCGTATGGTCTCACGGTATAGATTCACTCGGTGTGAGAAATGACGCATTGCCATGTGAAAATCGGCGATGCGACGCGAGAGGGGCAGTAGGGGGTTGAGTAGAGTACGGAGATGACGGACTGGAAGCCAGCTTCGGTGATCCGGTGGTTGCTGCATCCCGCGCGCGGCGATTCCGGGCGGCTGATTTCTCGGTGGATTTTTTTGCGGGCGCTTGGGCTGATCTATTTCTCGGCCTTTTATTCGCTTATCTTTCAGATTCGAGGCTTGATGGGGCCGGTCGGGAATTTTGCCTGCCGGCGAGTATCTTGCGGGCGGTGGCCGAGTCTGCGGGGCAGGGGTCGGTTTTGGTACGCGCCGACTGCGTTTTGGCTGTCCAGCAGTTCGAATATGTTGATGGCGGTTTGCTGGATTGGGATCGTTGCGTCGGTTCTGGTTGTGCTAAACGCTTGGCCGCGGGGCGCGTTGTTTGTGTGTTTTCTTTGCTTTCTTTCGTTTGTCAGCGCGGCGGGGGAGTTTTCCGGGTATCAATCCGACGGGATGTTGCTGGAGGCTGGATTTATTGCGCTGTTTTTTGCGCCGCACGGATTGCGGCCGGGCCTCGGCGTGGGGCAGCCGCCGATTCGCGCGAGTGTGTTCTTGCTGTTGTGGGAGTGGTTTCGGATCTACTTCGAGTCGGGTGTGGCAAAAATCGCGAGTGGCGATCCGGAGTGGCGGCACTTCACGGCGATGGATGAGTATTACCAGAATGGTCCGCTGCCAACCTGGATTGGCTGGTATGTGCAGCATTTCCCGCATTGGTTTCACGCGGCGACGGCATTTGGAACTCTGGCGCTGGAATTGGTGCTGGTATGGATGTTGTTCTTGCCGCGGCGGTGGCGGATCGTGCTCTTTTTTATTGTGACGCCGTGGCAGATCGGAATCATTCTGACGGCCAATTACACGTTTTTGAACTACCTGGTTCTCATGTTGGGTTTCTTGTTGCTCGATGATCGTTTTTTGGTTCGCTTCGTGCCGGCGCGATGGCGCGAGAGTTTGCCGGTTGGGTCCGCGGTGCCTTCGACTGGCGAGCCTGCGGCGAGCGAGTTTGATTCTGCGTCGATATTGAAAACCGATGCGACGTCAGCGAGCGGCGAACAAGGCGTGGGTGCAGAGGGGAGCGCGCCGATCGCTGTCGGGGACGCTGTATCATTATTTGTCTTCGCTCCAGATCGCTCTTACTGGCGTGATGTTTGCTTGGATCTTCTACGCCAGTACCACCCTGTTGGTCTGGATGCTGTGGCCGGGGGCTCCGCTGCCAACTGCGCCCGTCGTCGCGCTGGAACCGTTTCGCATTGCCGACCGGTACGGACTGTTTGCCACCATGACGCGCGGCCGCTATGAGATCGAATTTCAGGGAACGCAAGACGGCCAGCATTGGGTGACGTATCCCTTTCGCTACAAGCCGCAAGATCCCAGCAAGGCGCCCGGCATTTACGCGCCTTATCAACCGCGTTTCGATTGGAATCTGTGGTTCGCGTCGCTGGGGGAATGGCGTTCGAATCCCATCGTGCCGCGGACCGAAGAACGCCTGCTTACCGGCAGCGCCGACGTTCTTGCGCTCTTCGCGGGCAATCCTTTCCCTGGACAACCGCCGCGGCAGGTTCGCGCCGTGATTTGGCAATATTGGTTCAGCACAGCGGAAGAGAAACACGCGCAAGGCGTTTGGTGGACGCGTCAGTTGCTGGGACTCTACGCTCCAACACTACAGCGGGAAGCCGACGGAAAAATTACGGTCGCGGAATGGCCGACGGCGTCGTTGCCGCAGGGAATGAGCCGAGGGAATGAACGCATGACGCTCGTCCCACTCGACGACGAAGAAAAAGTCCGCGGGGTACGGACGCGCCTGAACATACCGCGAAAGCAAGTCTCCTGATGAGCGGCCGAGCGAGTGTAATCGGAGCAGGACCCAACGGACTCGCCGCGGCTATTGTTCTTGCTCAGGCTGGACTCCAGGTGGAGGTGTTCGAGGCCGAACCTCAACCCGGCGGCGCGGCACGTACACTTGAGCTAACAATTCCAGGCTTCTTCCACGATTTCGGGTCTGCCGTTCATCCGCTGGCGGTCGGCTCGCCATTTTTCTCTTCGCTGCCCCTGGCGAGCTACGGGCTTGAGTGGATTCATTCGCCGTCAACGCTGGCGCATCCTTTCGACGACGGCACAGCAATCACGCTAGAGCGCGATTTCTCCGCGAACGACGCGGCTCTCGGAAAGGACGCTAAGACCTGGCGTCGATTGATGGAGCCGCTGGCGGAAAACTGGCCTGCTCTGTCGGCGGAAGTATTGCGTCCAGTCCACATCTTTTCGCGCCATCCGTGGCTGTTAGCGCGCTTTGGCCTGAGCGCTCTGCCTTCCGCGAATGCCTTGAGCGGTTTCCTATTTCGTGAAGAACGGACGAAAGCGCTCTTCGCTGGTTTGGCGGCGCATTCGTTTTTGAGCCTCGATGAACCCTTGAGCGCGGGATTCGGCGTTTTACTCGGAGCTGCCGCGCACGCGGTGGGGTGGCCGATACCGCGCGGCGGAGCGCAGTCCATCACGAACGCGCTCTGCGGTCACCTTGCGAATCTGGGAGCGAAGATCAAGACATCGAGCCGTGTGGACAAGCTGCGCGATCTTGCCCAATCCGATGTGACGATGTGCGATGTGACACCAAAGCAGTTGCTGCGAATGGCGGAGCGACCGTCTGTCGGCAAGCTATCAACGCCAACTCGAGAAATTCCGCAACGGCCCGGGCGCCTTCAAAGTGGATTACGCCCTTACAAATCCGATCCCCTGGAAGGCCCGAGAGTGCTCCCGGGCGGCCACCGTCCACCTGGGGGGCAGCGCATCGGAAATAACAGCTTCCGAGGCCGCAATCCGCAGCGGGCAGCACGCGGAGCGGCCATTCGTGTTGTTGGCACAGCCAAGCTTATTCGACGCCACGCGGGCGCCCCAAGGAAAGCACACAGCGTGGGCTTACTGCCACGTCCCCTACGGATCGAAAGTAGACGTGCTCCAAAGCCTGGAGCATCAAATCGAGCGTTTCGCGCCAGGCTTCCGCGACACCGTGTTGGCGCGGCGCGTTTTGTCTCCCGCGGCACTCGAAGCCATGGATGCCAACCTCATCGGAGGCGACATCGGGGGTGGCGCCTTGGATGTCCGGCAGTTCTTGTTTCGACCGACGTGGCGGCATTACGCGACTTCGGCACGCGATCTATATATATGTTCGTCATCGACGCCGCCCGGAGCCGGGGTGCATGGAATGTGCGGGTACCATGCGGCGCGATCCGCGGTTTCGCGGTTCGGAAGGTAGGTCGGACTGGCTGCGATAATGGGAGATACGCCGCGATGCAATGGCCGGGCGGGGCCCTTCGAAGCTCAGGGTAAACAAGCCCGCCCCTACAAGGACAACGGACGAGATAAATACGGCGACAAGGACCAAACAGATACGGTGCGCGGGCCATTTTTGTACCAGCCCTTCCGTGACTTTCTTGAACAATTTGAATGAATCGGATGCATCGAAAAGTCGTCGCCATGCGTCGAATGTAGGTAGTTTTTATTCTGGCATCGGCCTTTGCCGGGGAAGTTGTCGATGCAGCGCTGATTCTGCTGATGGTGCCAGCGGGATGGCGTGGAATAGGGACCCTAATGAGTTCGCCGCCACCAGGGCGGGCGCTGAGATTTCCAAGCGTGTGGGAAGGGAATCGGCAGGCATCTGCCAAATCCCGGCAACATGTTCCCAGCGATGAAGAAGCGATGGCCGGCTTGCAGTCCAGCCATTCTGACGCATTGGAAATCCTGTTCGCCCGCTACTCGCGCCTCGTATTAAGCATCGCCCGGGGAGTTGTGCGTGATCCCGGCGAGGCGGAAGATGTAGTTCAGGAAGTTTTTTTCTACCTCTACAAGAAATCAAATCTTTTTGACGGCTCGAAGGGCAGTGTGAAAAACTGGATCCTGCAGATCGCCCTTCATCGGGCTTTGGACCGGAAGTCCCACCTCGCCCGGCGGGGCTTTTATGCTGGTACAGAACTCGAATCCCTGGACGATACGTTAGCGGGAGAGACCGACCTGGATCGTGAGATCGCGTCGAAACTCGACCGCGCGCAGCTGGAGAAAGCGTTTACGCAACTCTCTGAAGTTCAGCGAAAGACGCTGGGGCTGTTTTACTTCGAAGGCCTGGGCCTCCGGGAAATCAGCGAGAAACTAAACGAGCCTCTGGGAAACACGCGCCATCATTTCTATCGAGCACTGGAGCGGCTGCGCAAAAGCGCATTCGTGCAGCGCCTTCGTGAGAGCAAGCGATGTCAAGCGGCCTCCGCGACGACACGGGACACGGAAGATTCAGGGAGATGTGTGCCCTCGCAGGAATGGGAGCCCTTACCGCGGACGAGTTAGCGGAACTCAAGCTGCACCTTGAAAAATGTGACGTCTGCCGCGAGATGCAGTCGCAATATCGTGCGCTAGGCACGGAGGGTCTTGCGGCGCTCGCTGGGAACCATGCGGAGCCCCACGAATCCGAATCGTGGGACGATTCAGCTTCATGGAACAAGTTGCTCGCGCGCATGCGTGCGGATCAGAAACCTGCCATGAAAACCTCTGAAAATATGGGCGTCGCGCGGCCTGGCTGGTTGCGGCGAATCCGCGCACGCTGGTTCAAGCGTACGGCACGCAACAAGCCGTCTAGCGGATCGGTGTAGTTACCAAAAATTGTAGGCATATAGTCGCTTCTTGTTGATCCGCATTTGTCGTACTTCGCTGGTACATCACAGCTCGTTCCTTCGTATTCATAGACAAGCCGTAAATATGTCGAGGAGATGTGTAGGAAAAAGGTTCCACGTTGGAGCCCAGGTGATTGGTGTGTCCCACGACAGCCACCGTCAATCGGTTACTGGTATTCGCCGTTAGGAGCGTAGATCATGAGAAAGTTGCATTCCCGGTTCTTTGCATCGTGGATGTTGGTTCTTGGCCTTTGCGTCGCAACCCTCTTCAGTCCGTCACTGTCCGCGCAAACAACGTACGGATCTATCGCCGGACTGGTCGCGGATTCGTCCGGCGCCGCTATTTCTGGTGCCGACGTGACGCTGACAAATATGGGCACAACAGAAAAGCGGGTCCAGCAGAGTGGATCGGACGGCTTGTATTCCTTCGTGAACTTGTTGCCCGGCCAGTATCGAATCGATGTGGAGAAGCCGGGTTTCAAACGAATCACCAGGCCCGACGTCGTTGTGGAAGTTGGACAGGGCGTACGCATAGATCTGACCATGCAGGTCGGCGAGGTATCGCAGACCGTGGAAGTCACCGGCGAAACGCCGCAACTCCAAGCGGAGACGTCTTCGATTGGACAAGTGGTCGAACAACGGAAAGCGAATGAGTTGCCGCTGAACGGCCGCAACGTATTCAACCTGATCAGTTTGGCGCCGTCGGTGGTGCCGCAAGGTAGTGCGACGGGCACGCCGGTTGGAGTGAACCCGTTTGGCTGGGGGAACTACCAGGTGAACGGATCGTTCGGAAATGAGAGCGCCGAATACCTAGACGGCCAGCCGCTCAACATTGGCTACATCAATTTACCCGTGGTTATTCCTACGCAGGACTCAATTCAAGAGTTCAAAGTGCAGACCAGCAACCTCGGAGCGGATTGGGGGAAATTCTCCGGTGGCGTGATCAACCTGAGCACCAAATCGGGATCGAACGGCCTGCATGGCGAAGCCTACGAGTATCTTCGCAACAAGGTGCTGGATGCGAACGACTTCTTCTTGAATAAAGCGGGACAGGATAGGCCTCCGTTCACGCAAAACCAATTCGGAGCGAATGCCGGCGGGCCGCTCATCATTCCGAAGTTGTACGACGGTCGCGACAAAACCTTCTGGTTCTTCAGTTGGGAAGGGTTCCGCCTGCGGACGGGAACCGCATTCACGACTACCGTGCCCACCCCGGCAGAAGAGGCCGGCAACTTTTCGGCGATCAAGACGCCAGTGATGGATCCATGCGGCGGCACGGTGACGACCGCCGTGGCTTGTGCAGGTTACACGGGACCCGCAACACAATTCGCAGGCAACGTGGTTCCAACGAGCCGGCTGAACCCCACTTCGCTGGCATTGTTGAAATATTTCCCGGCGCCAAATACGGCGGGTACTATCGACCCCACGACCGGAATCGACACCAACAACTACACAACCGCCACGAGCGGCGGGGGCAACCAGAACCAAGTCGTCGGACGTCTGGACCAGAACCTCGGTGCGAATCAGCACATCTTCTTCCGCTATACGTATTGGAACGTGCTGGACTTGCCGGTCGATCCCCTGGGCACGGGGCTCTGCGCCGACCGTTGCTCGGAAACATACAACAGCCACGCTGCCGCGCTGGGTTACAACTACACGTTGACGCCCAGCACGATCCTGGGCTTGAACGCGAGTCTTAGCCGCTTTGCCTATAATCGCACGCCGAAAAACTCGGGTTTCGATCTCACCACCATCGGCTGGCCGGCGCAGTACAACGACGCGGTGCCGTCTATCGCCAGGACTCCGCCCACGCCGTGCGTATTGAACTTCGCGGACAACATCATGTGCACGCAGGGGCAGAGCTTCATTCAGGACCGCAACACGCAATTCAACCTAACGCCAAGCATCACCATGGTGCGCGGTCGCCACACCCTCAAACTGGGGTTCCAACTGATCATCGGGCGTGACAACTATGCGCAGACCAATGTGGCCAGCGGCTCGTTCGCTTTCTGCGGCTCCGGGCAGGCGTGCTTCACGGGCTTCAGCTTCGCGGATTTCCTGCTGGGATACGCGGACAATCCGAGCAACGTGGAGAACCACTTCTTTGGCCAGGCGGTAGTGCCCGCATTGATCGCCGGTCAACAGATATATCGGGGCTTCTATGCCGACGACACCTATCACGTCACCAACAAACTGACCCTGAATCTCGGCATGCGTTACGATTTGCAGGGACCCTGGTCGGAGCGATTCAATCGGCTATCTTACTTTGACCCAAGCGCCCAGAACTGGTTGTCGAATCCCGCCGCGACCGCGGGCCTCGCGGGCGTACCCGGCTTGCCCGGAGTGCGCGGTGACGTGTTCCTCGTGCCCACCGGCGGCGGCAACGCCATACCACTCGACAGGACGAACATCTCGCCGCGCGTCGGCTTTGCCTATAGTTTCGACCAGAAGACCGTCATTCGCGGAGGCTACGGAATCTTCTACATTCCCAACTACGTTTCGTTTGGCCTCAATCCGAACAACGATTTGGTGAACGATGCGACCACGTCCTACAACGGCACCATCAATGGCACCGTGCCGATCAACACCATCAACACTCCGTTCCTGCCCAGCATCGTGCCACCGGTTGGGCGAACTCTGGGCACCTTGGGCACGCAGCAGTACGCAACGCAGGTGGTGCAAAATCCCACGGTTGCCGATCTCGGAAATCATCCCGAGGGTTACGTGCAACAGTGGAACCTGAATATTCAGCGTAACCTGCCATGGGGACTCTTTGCTTCGATTGCATATGTGGGTTCGAAGGGCACGCATCTGCAGTCCTACTCGCAGCAGATCGACCAGATTGGCGATAACTACCTGAGCCAGGCCGCAACGCAATGCGCCGCGCAGTCCGCGGTTACCGGAGCAAGGTGCGACGCCACGGGCGTGACTCTATTGCAATCGGTCGCCAACCCGTTCTTCGACGCTGCGACCGGCACAGCGTACGCTCTGGGCACCTCCACGACGACCGTTGGGCAGCTTGATCGGCCCTACCCGCAATACACGGGGCTGAGCCTTGCCGGCCAGGGATCGTATGACAGCACCTATCATTCGTTGCAAGTGACCGTAGAGCGGCGTTTCGCCAGTGCGGGTTCGCTGCTCGTTGCGTACACAAACTCCAAGCTGATCAGCGATACCGACACGCTGACGAATTGGCTGGAGGTTGCCGCCGGCGCGATTCAGGACAACAACAACAATAAGGCCGAGCGCTCGCTTTCGTCTCAGGATGTGCCGCAGCGCTTGGTCATCAGCTACGTGCTCGACCTTCCTTTCGGCCGCGGCAGGCGCTACATGTCTGGCGCGACCGGAGCCATGGATAAGCTCATCGGCGGATGGGGCGTCGATGGCGTGACCATCTTCCAGAGCGGATTCCCGCTGGTGCTCTCCAACTCTGCCCCGAACTACGCGACGCTGTTTGGCGCGGGTTCCCGGCCTAACTATATCGCGGGTTGCAACAAGTCGGCGCCCGCTGGCGGCTCGGCTCAACTTAATGAATGGTTTAACACCGCCTGCTTCAGCGCACCGGCCGACTTTACGTTCGGCGACGAATCGCGCACCGATCCCACGTTGCGTGGAGACGGGGTGAAAAACTTCGACTTCTCTGTCTTCAAGCGGACCAAGTTTGGTCCCGACGAAAAGCTCGGACTTGAGTTCCGCACCGAGTTCTTTAACCTCTTCAACCGGACGCAGTTTGCGCCGCCGAATACTTCGTTTGGCAGCGCGACCTTCGGCCAAGTCACCAGCACCTATCCAGGAACGAATCCTCGGTTGATTCAGTTCGGGCTGAAGTTCCTGTTCTGATTCTGCGCAGTTGTAGCGGCCGCTTTCCGAAGCGGGCGCCTTGTTGTTACACGAGCGCTCGGAACGGATGGTCTAGTGACATCCGCTCCGGCGCTCGTTTCATTTTCCGCTGTGTACTGTAACACTCGTCTTCCTTGGCGCTCGATACCGTCGCTAGATGACTTCCAGCTCCGTGTTAGCCTATTTAAGCCTTTTTGAAACGCGCTGCGAATCATCCCCCGGCGCTAGGAGTCACTTATAAGAATGGGTCGCCGGTTTACGAGGCGTAATTTCCTGGGTGTGGCGGCGATGGCCGCCGCAGCTCCCGTTTTCGAGGTGAAGCCGCTTCGGGGAATCGACTTCATTCTCCAGAATTCGCCGACGCCTCAGAAATATTTAATCGAAACGATGCCTGGCGGCGTAGCGTTGTTCGACTACAACAACGATGGGCTTCTCGATCTGTTTTTCGTGAACGGCGGCAGAATTGCTAACCCGTTGCATGTACCCGAAAACTTCGACCGCAGCAATCCGCGCTACTGGAATCGTCTCTATCGTCAAAATCGTGACGGGAGTTTCACGGACGTGACGCAGGCGGCCGGATTGGCGACCGCGGGGAACGGCAACTACGGAATGGGCGTTGCCGTCGGCGACTACGACAACGACGGCTATCCTGATCTCTACGTCACCAGCTATGGAAGAAATGTCCTGTATCACAACAACGGCGACGGCACTTTCACCGACGTTACCGCCAAAGCTGGCGTCGCGGCCGGTGGGTGGTCGGTTTCCGCCGGGTTTTTCGATTACGACAACGACGGCCGCCTCGACCTCTTCGTTACGCGATATATGGAATGGGACCCCGATCACAACAAGATTTGCGGCGGTGATTGGCACACGTACTGCCCGCCTGCGGCTTTTCCTGCGACTACGTGCGTGCTCTATCGCAATCGCGGCGACGGTACCTTCGAAGATGTCAGTGAGCGCGCTGGTATCACCGCAAAAAAGGGAAGAGCGCTGGGCGTCTCTTTCGCGGATTACGATGGTGACGGCTTCACCGACATTTTTGTCGCCAACGACGGCATGCAGCAGTATCTTTTCCACAACAATGGCGACGGTACTTTCAAGGAGTGCGCGCTCGAATCCGGCGCCGCCCTTACTTCCGACGGCAAAGGACTGTCCGGCATGGGCACGGTGTTCCAGGATTACGACAACGACGGCCGCCCGGACATCGTCGTGACCGAACTTCCGCGCGAACTCTATGGCCTGTTTCACAATGATGGCCAGGGAGCGTTCAGCTATCAGAGCCTCGAAACCGGACTTGGCGCGCTAACGTCCGGCAGCTCCGGCTGGGGTATCGGTCTGGAGGATTTCGACAATGACGGATGGAAGGATCTGTTCGTGGCGCAAAGCCATGTGCTCGACAACGTCGAACAAATCGACGCGTCCCTGCGTTACAAAGAGCTGCCGTTGCTCGCGCTGAATCACAACGGGCATTTCGAGCGCGCCGATTCCGGGGTCACTTCGCCGTTGGCCGCTCGCGGCGCAGCTTTTGGCGACATCAACAACGACGGCTGGATGGATGCCGTAATCACCACGCTGGGCGGGCCGCCGATCCTGCTTCTGAATCGGGGAATCGGTGGGAATCACTGGCTTTCGATCACGCTCCGCGGCACGCGCAGCAATCGCGACGGCTACGGCGCCCGCGTGCAGGTCAACGGTCAGACGCGTTTCGCCACTTCGGCCGGCAGCTACGTCTGCGCCAACGACAAGCGCCTACATTTTGGTCTCGGGCCGGCAGAGAAAGCAACGATCGAGGTCCTCTGGCCATCCGGCCAAAAGCAAATCCTGAATGAGGTGCGCGCGGACCAATTCCTGGAAGTGCGCGAACCGGAGCATTCATGATCTCGTTATTTCTGCTCGCCTGGCTCGCTGGGCAAACCGCGAGCATCCAGCGCCGCGCAGCACATGCAAGCTGGTCTCGACGCGCGAAATCAGCACCAAGTCGACGTCGAAATCGCCGAATTTCGCAAAGCCACCGAACTCGATCCAAGCCTCCCGGATGCATTCTTCAATCTCGGCGCTGCGTACATGGAAAAGCGCGACTACGGCGCCGCCATCGCTCCCCTCAAGCGTGCCTTGGAATTGAATTCCGATCTGCCCGCCGCGCATCAACTCCTGGGCTACGCGCTGCTCGCCGAAGGCTACGCGGCAGAGGCGATCCCGCATCTCGAACAGGTCGGCGCGCAGGATGCTCTCGCCATCGCCCAACTCGAAACCGGCCACCTCCAGGAAGCTGTCACCAATTTCAACGCCGCGCTGGCCAAGCGCCCCAACGATCCTGATCTCCTGTACTATCTCGGCCACGCCAGCGGCCTGCTGTCCAAAAATTCGATCGACGCGTTGATCGCTGCCCATCCCGATTCCGCACGCGCCCATCAAGCTCTCGCGGAAAACCATTTTGTATTGCGCCAAATGCCACAAGCCGAAAAGGAATTTCAAGAAGCCATCCGTCTTCGTCCGGATCTGCCGGGACTTCACCTCGAACTAGGCCAGGTCTACGCCAATTCCGCGCAATGGCCAAAAGCCGAGGAAGAATTTCGCGCCGAGACGAAGCTCCAACCAGGCAGCGCCGAGGCCGCCTATCGTCTGGGTGCCGCGTTACTTCAGCAAGGAAAAGCGCAAGAGGCTTTCCCCGAACTGAAGCGTGCAAACGCCCTGAAGCCGGACATGCCGGAGACGCTCTACTCGCTCGGCAAAGCCGCGTCGCTGACTGGCGATGCCGCGACCGCAGAGAAATCCTGGACGCGTGTAATTGAACTCGAAAAAACACTTCGCTCGCCGCGCAATCGCACTTCGGATTGGCGGCCCTATACCGCAAGCAAGGCAAGACCGATCGCGCCCAGCACGAAATGCAGGAATTTCAGAAATTGCAGAGCACGATCGGCCCGCCGCGCTCCGAATAGCATTTCAACGCATCCAAACCAATCCGCGGAACATCACTACGTTATGAAAGCCTGCATCCTCAAAGCCCCAGCTCCCGTCGAAACCAATCCGCTCGCGTTCGTCGATGTACCCCTCCCGGAGCCGGCCGCTGGCGAAGTGCTCGTCCGCGTCAGTCACTGCGGCGTCTGCCGCACCGATCTGCACGTCGTCGAGGGCGAACTCCCACCGCGGAAATCACCCGTAATTCCTGGCCACCAAGTTGTAGGCACCATTGAAACGCTCGGCGCCGGCGCTCACAAATTTCCGGCCGGCGCGCGCGTCGGCATAGCCTGGCTCCATCACACCGACGGCACCTGCGAATATTGCCGCTCGGGAGCCGAAAATCTTTGCGACCACCCAACTTTCACCGGCTACAGCGTTGACGGTGGTTACGCGGAGTACGTCGTTGCCCCAGAAGACTTCGTCTACAAGATTCCAGAGGGTTTTTCCGACGAGCAAGCCGCTCCACTACTATGCGCGGGAATCATCGGCTTTCGATCCTTGCGTCTCGCCGGACTCGACAAATCACAGCCAGACTCCAGTGGCACAGTCATCCCGGGCTATGCTTCGCAGCCCATACACAAACTCGGCTTCTACGGTTTCGGCGCCGCCGCTCACGTCGCCATACAAGTCGCGCTCCACTGGCACGTCGAGGTTTATGCAATGACTCGCGACGCTCGCCATCAGCGCCTGGCTCTCGATCTCGGAGCGAAGTGGGCTGGCGACACCTTCGCTGAACCTCCAGGCAAGCTCGACGCCGCAATCGTCTTTGCCCCTGCCGGAGCAATTATTCCAGCCGCACTCAACGTTCTTCGCAAAGGTGGAACGCTGGTCCTCGGCGGCATTCACATGAGCCCGATTCCGTCGTTCAGCTACGATCTCCTCTACGAGGAGCGCGTCATTCGCAGCGTCGCAAACAACACCCGCCGGGACGGCGAAGATTTCCTGCGCATCGCAGCGCAAATCCCCATTCACTCGCACGTGCAATTATTTCCCCTCCAGGAGGCAAATCGCGCTCTCAACGCATTGAAAAACGATGGCATCGAAGGCGCTGCCGTTCTCAAAATCTCGCACTAAAGTCATCTCATAAATGCATCTCTGGGGGTCGGAGCTTTAGCTCCGACATTTAAAGACAAGCAAGATCGGGCTTTAGCCCCTGAGGCAATTCTTCTCTTCCAGCCTCGGCCATTTATGAGATGGCCTATGGCCTCTAGACTTTTCTCTCGCCTACGGCAGATTGTGTCCCTCATTCTCGCTGCCTGGCACTCCGTGATTGCGATTGACGCGTTTCCAGGCACGCACGTTGCCTGCGCCAAAGCCCCAGAGCCCAATACCGACCCATACTTCTGCACATTTGCCGTCGTCCGAAATCGGGACGCGCATTCCCGCATGTGAGCAACAGGTCCTGTTTTGGAAATAACCGATGCCCTACAAGTTCCATCAAACGAGCGGCTTACGTAGTTCTCGACAGTGGTCGCCAGCCTGCCCTATCTTCTCTTGTCGGCGAACTGTATGCTGGCGCAAAGTAAGAGAGGTTGCGACTCATGGCGGCAGCGGCGACCGAGGTTTCCAGACAAGTTCAAACGATGCCCACTCGAATCCTCATCGCCGATGATCAACCCGACATCGTAGGCGCTTTGCATCTGCTGTTGAAGTCAAACGGGTACGCCACGGAATCGGTATCTTCCCCCGCGGAGTTGTTGGCAACCATTGCACAGCAGGAATTCGATCTCATCTTGATGGACTTGAACTACGCGCGAGATACAACCTCCGGCCGCGAAGGGCTCGACCTGCTTGCGCAACTCACCGCGCGCGAAGGTACGCCGCCGATTATCGTCATGACCGGTTGGGCCACGGTAGGCATTGCTGTGGAGGCCATGCAACACGGCGTAACGGATTTTGTCGAAAAGCCCTGGACCAATGCCAAGCTGCTGCAAAGTCTACAAAAACAGCTGACGCTGGGACGCGAGCGCAAGGAACTGGCACGCAGCACCGTGCGGCAAAACCAGGCTCATCAAGAGGTCGCATCCCAGTTGCACAGGCACGAGCAGGAAATTGCCGAGGCGCGTTCCATTCAAGAGGGTTTTCTTCCCAAGGAAATACCGCAACTACCCGGCTATGAACTCGCCAGCGCCTGGCAATCGGCCCGCGTCGTCGGCGGAGATTATTTCGACGTGCTTCCCTTCGGCGGAGAAACCGTGGGCCTGTGCATTGCGGACGTCGCCGGAAAGGGCATGCCCGCCGCGCTCCTCATGTCGAATATGCAAGCCGCCGTTCGCGGGTTCGCTTCGGCGGATTTGCCGGTCGACGAATTGTGTTCGCGTTTGAACACCTTACTCTGCCGCAATATAGCGAGCGACCGTTTCATTACATTTTTCTATGCGCAGCTCGATGGTGCATCGCGCCTGTTGCAATACGTGAACGCCGGCCACAATCCGCCGGTCGTGCTGCACAAAAATGGCTCGCACGATCGCTTAACCGAGGGTGGCGGCGTCTTCGGCGTCTTTCCGAACCAGAAGTTTACGCTGGGGAAGATACGTCTTGAACCGGGCGATCGCGTCGTTCTGTTTACCGACGGTGTTACCGAAGCCAGCGATCCCCACGAAGAAGAGTTTGGAGAAGAGCGCCTGGTGCGCTTGCTGCAGCAAAACGTCGCCGCTACCGCCGACGAACTCCAGGCCAAAATCCTGAAAGCCGCCGGCGATTTCTGCCACAACCACTGGCAAGACGATGCGACCCTGCTGATCCTAGCCGTCTCCTGACCCGCCTTTGCTCGAAAAAGTTAGTCGGCGCGTGACGCGAGAAATCCATGGGCGTGCCTGCGAAACCGGCCGCTACCCGGCAGTCATACCACGAATGGCACCTGTCATCCTGAGCGCATCCGACGAGGATGCGCTCAGGACCTCAACGCAGCCCCGTCGGGAAGTGAAGTCCAATTCCGCGAGGCCCTGTGCCTCAAGCCCCCTTAGGCTCGGTCATGCTGAACCAATTCCCCGAATCATCCTTCATAATCGCCTCAATCCCGTAAAACTGCTCCTTCGGCGGAGAAGGGAACTCCACGCCCTTGGCTTTCAACTCCTCGTAAGTCTTCTTGCAGTCGCTGGTCTGCAATACCCCGCCATTGATCTTGCCTTGCGTCAGCAAAGAGCGAATCGTCTTGGCCACCTCGGGCTGCATGTTCGGTCCATCCACCTGCATAAGAATGATCTGCAGATCAGGCTGCCCCTTCGGGCTAACGGTGAGCCAACGAAAACCATTGTCCATCTTCCCATCCATCCGCACTTCAAACCCCAGCTTGTTGACATAAAAATCCCGCGCCGAGTCCTGGTCCAAAACATAGAGCGTAGTGTGTGAAAGCCGTTGAATCATGTGTTCCTCCTCATTTCGTTCGCAGAGTAACAGAAATCCAAAACACCACGCTTCTCGATTCTTGCGGTTTTAGGTACGGGGACACTCCAATCCGCGGCCCAGTGAGAGAGCAAGAGCCACAAGCACTAAGGCCTAGCAGGCCACACCCTCGGGTGACTCGCGGAACACCGCCAGCGCTTTTGAGTCGTTCTTGCTGCCGCTGCGGAAAAAGTTGGATTTGTCATCCCGAACCCCCGTCGTTTGCGGGTGGGGGATCTGCTGTTCGCAAGAAAACCAAGGAAAAAGCAGATTCCTCAGCCCGTTCGAAAACCGAACGTGGTTCGGAATGACATATTTTTGAGTTTTTCCGCAGGCTGCCAGATCAGGAACAGACAAGAAACTGCTGGTAACAGGCAGGTATGTAATAAAGCGGCCAATGCGAGGCAAATCCCCCAAAACTAACCCGCGCCTCCCGCCGAAAAGCGACCGGCGACAGTCCCGTCAAAGCCCGAAACTTCAAACTAAACGATCCCAGACTCTCATACCCCAGGTCAAAACAGATGTCGGTCACGCTATGATTCCCAGCCAGCAAAAGTTTCTTCGCCTCTTCCATCCGCATCCGAGTAACAAACTCGTGCGGAGTCTCGCCGAATGCTTGCGCAAACAACCGGTTGAAATGAAACGGAGATAGACATGCGTGACTTGCAGCCGTTTCCAAGGTGACCCGCTCGCGGTAGCAAGCCCCCAAATAGTCCCGAGCCCGCGAAAGGCGCGTGAACGTGACGCCATCGCAAAGCCGAACATCGCGGAGGCGCGCAAACTCGGCGCGTCGTAACATGCTTCTCATAGCCCGAAAATGTAGCACATACTGGCCGCGCTGACAGCCCTCAAACCGAGAACTTCGGATCGCCCTCAATGATCTGCATCTCAAGTTTTGGCGTTTTCCCCCCACTCCAAAGCGCCGCCAGAAACCGGACCCGATACCTTAGCGGCCCTCCATCCTGGCCGACGCTCCGTTCAATTGGTCGCGGAATGCAAACGAACTCGGTTTCGATTGCCTCGCTGGTCGCGCGCACCACCGAGTAGCCGTGACCACCCATATCCACAAAAGAAAGGTGCGGCGACAGCTCCGGATTGGAGAGTGCCCGCGCCTTGGAAGCATCGCCGCTCTGCGCATACTCAAGACACGATCTCACTCCATGTCGTAGCAACATGTTTACGGTCGGCTGTGGCGCACCATCGCTCGGTCCTTGTCCCAGGAAGAGCGATCGCAGCGGATGAGTTTTTGGCAAGCTGTGCTCCCACGCTTCGACCAACCCTGGCGCCGAGATGGAGCCCGTCACAAAAGCAATCCCGACCGGCGCAAATGGTTTCGGCGGGAGTGATTTAGCGGCCAATCCTGCCCAGAAGCTATGGCGGTCTCCCGCCACGGTCGCGAAGCCGGTGATTCCATGTTCCCGCACGAAATCGTAAATTTCGCCGCGTTCCACGTACGCACTGCTGTGGTCTCCTCCCGGGAAAGCCGCAAAACCCTTCCCGGGCCAGGGCTTTGTTATTCCCGGCGGCAGATTTTGCGGATCGGCGCGCATATCCAATGTGGCCGTAGTGTTTCCCCAAATCTTCCAGGTCGCATTCGACGTCCGCAAGCGCTCGAGAAACCACGCCTTCTGTTCCGCTCCGAGAATCGTCTGCGCAGGTCGGTCTTTGGAAAAATTCTCGATTTCAACACTGCCAAAACGAATCGACGCCGGAGGTTGCCCATTATTATAGGTTCGCCCGGCATCCAGGATTTCCATGGCCTCCTCAAGAACCATCTCCGGGAAATCATCGCTCGAAAGAGGTTTCGCCTCAGGCCGGTCCATCGGCTCCTCCGAGCGATAACTGCGCTGATCGGTTACGATCAGTTCTACGTTGCGCCCCCAACGCAGAGCCCGATAGCCCTTCAAGCTGGCGAGGGCCGCGAGATTATTCGGCTCCTGCCCCATGCCATGCTCATCAAAATGCGTGATTGGCGCATCGACGACGTGTGGCGGATCAAAGCGTTCAAGCGAGTGCGCTCCAGGTCTAGCCATACGCGCCGGCTGGTATTCGAAAAACGCCTGGTTGGCCGCCACCTTTCGAGTCTGCGCAGGTCTCGTCTTCCCTTCGAATTTCTGGAGCGATTGCCAACCCAGCCAGCTGAATTCGTGGTTGTCCCACATATTGACGAAAGGCCAGCGGGCCCGCGCGTCTTGAAGATCCGGATCGCTCAAATACGCGCGATAGACGGCGCGATAATCCTCCACCGTCGTGGGTATGTGAAAGTCGCGAATCTTCTCGCCGTGCGGATAGTGCACAAGGTCTCGGAAGCGGCGATCGTACATTCCCTGGCGATCTTCCGGATACCAAACGACCTCGTAAATGAAGTCGCCCAGATGCAACACAAAGCCCAACCGCTCCCCCTCCGGCGCACGTTCATCCTCAAAAATCATTCTCCGATAGGCGTTCTGAGCTCCGTCGTTTGCATTCTGGCAACTTACAAAGACGAAGCGCACCGGCCGCGCATCGTCAACCGCCGGCGCAGTGATTGTTCGTCCCACGCGGCTTCCGTTGCCTTCGCCATCTGCGAATCGGTACCAATAGACATGCACGGGCTTTAGTCCTCCAACCAACACACGGCAGGTCCAGTCGGACGCTGCGGAGACCTGCGTCTCCGTCGTAGCGATGACGCGCTCAAACGATTCGTCCTCCGCAACCTCGACATTCAATTTGCCTGCAGCGGTATCACCGATCGGCGCCCGACGCGTCCACAAAAGCACGCTATCGCTCTCAGGATCTCCCGAAGCTACTCCCTCGGGATAAAAATCGCGTCGTTCGGTCCAGGAAATCTTAGATCGTGTCGCAAAAGCGTTCCCCCAGACGGACGTCGCACCGATGGCGATCCCCATTTCCATGAACGCGCGCCGGCTGATTGTCGTCATTGGTCCCATCCCTTCTCAAAATTTCGGATCCTGATGCGATTGCCTCTACCAAGAATGAATCACTCCGGCCACCGCTGTCTTGAATCTATTTGACCTGGCCGGTCCGCAACGAAAGCGTTGCCCTCGGTGACGATCTCGCATTACAGTGAAGTGTGGCCGCACGCGTCGAGCGCCCCCAATTTCGCCGTATAACACCTGGAATCGAGACCCTGCCCGCCAGACTCACTCTGCCGCGACATCGCCACTTGCGCGCCTATGCCACGGTCGTACTGGCGGGCCGCTTTGAGGAATCGGGCTACATCGGGCGCGTATGCGCGTCGGCGGGCGATGTGCTGGTCCATCCCGCCCTCGACTGTCACGCGAACCAAATGGTTTCCGCGGGCGTCAGGCTCATACGCCTGAACTGGTCGGACGCCTACGGAGCCGCCGGGCTTTATCGCGCGGACGACGTGGACGCCTTGGCGCGGGCCGCTGAAAAAGATCTGGTTTTCGCTACTTTCCTTTTGAAGGAAGCACTTAAGAAGTCCTCTTCTACACCCGGACAAAAGAACGATTGGCCCGATCTGCTGGCGGCCGACTTGGCCCATAGCCCGTTGATCGCGATTGGCGCCTGGGCGGAGGCCAATGGCATGGCTCGGGAAACGGTGTCACGCGGATTCGCGGCGGCGTATGGCATTGCGCCAAAAGTCTTCCGAGCCGAATTGCGCACCCGCGCGGCGTGGCTTCGCGTAACGCGAAGTTGCGAACGCCTGTCTTCGATCGCGGCTGAAACCGGTTTCGCGGACCAAGCTCATATGACCAGATGGGTTAGCTACCTTACTGGGGCTTCGCCGGCCGTCTGGCGTCGCGAATCGCACTTCGCCAAGTTCCAATAGCCGGCCCCCGATAGAGCAGGCTCCTCAACTCTTAGTTGCGTTGAACTTAGTTGCATGAACGATGCGTCGACGAATCGCAACAATCCGTGCTGGATGGCCCGCCGGTGGGATAGTATTCTGGGCGTCGGATGGTGCCTGTCAGGAAACGGAAGGACGTTCCGGGGCGTCTGTTAGAATATGCGTTTACCGAGGACCGCGTTGTCCAGGGGGAAATCATGCAGCGTCGTGAGGTTTTAAGAATGCTGGCGGTCGGAGCGGCTCTTCCGGTCTTGCCGCCAGGTCTGCTGGCTCATCTTCAGGAAGCCCAAGCGCAAGTCGGCTCAAGTTATAAGCTTCGCACGCTCAGTCCCCAGCAAAACGCTCTGGTCGTCACCATGATCGACTTGATCATTCCAGTGACCGACACCCCTGGCGCCAAGGCTGCGCGCGTCAACGAATTTATCGACGTGATTCTCACCGACTGGGCCACAGAAACGGAGCGGCAGGCGTTTCTCGACGGCCTTGCCAAAGTCGATAAGCGAAGCAACGAACTGTTCGGCAAGAATTTCGTCGACGCCTCGGTGGATCAGCAGACGACTTTGCTGCGGGCCATGGACGATGCCGCGATGGCCGCCCACTCCGATCGAACCAGGGTGCGCCATAACAACACCATTCCCGAAAATCGCGACAAGCAACTCCAGGGCAATTTCTGGGATGTCTTCAAGGGCATCACCGTCCACGGTTACTACACCTCGGAAATTGGCTTTACGCAGGAGGAAAACTTACAAATCATTCCAGGCGCCTACCATGGTTGCGCGCCGTTGACCGCCGAGAAAAAGGCTTAGGGAGAGCACATGCCAGCAAATACATACGACGCGATCATTGTGGGGTCCGGAATCACCGGCGGCTGGGCGGCGAAAGAGCTTACGGAAAAGGGAATGAACACGCTCGTTCTGGAAGCGGGACGCAGCATCGTTCCCGAACAGGACTACGTCGAGCACGTTCCCGTGTGGGAACTCAAGTATCGCAACTGGGACGATCGCAACAACCGCCAGAAGACGCAGCCGGTACAGCGCGAAGTCTATTACGCGTGCGATGAGTACTCCTCGAAATTTTTCGTCAGCGACGTCGAGAATCCCTACACCAATGTTCCCGGCTCAAAATTTTCATGGATTCGCGGCCGTCAGGTTGGCGGAAAGTCCATCACTTGGGGGCGCCAGAGCTATCGCTGGAGCGATCTCGATTTTGAGGCGAATCTGAAAGACGGCGTTGCCGTCGATTGGCCGATCCGCTATGCGGACGTCGCGCCCTGGTACGACTACGTCGAAGAATTCGCCGGCATCAGCGGGCAGGCGGAAGGCTTGCCGCAATTGCCCGACGGAAAATTTCTCCCGCCGATGGAAATGAACTGCGCGGAACTCGCTTTTCGCGACGGGCTGGCGAAAAATTTCGACGATCGCATCCTGACGATCGGCCGCTCTGCCGTGCTCACCCAAGTGCACAAAGGGCGCGCCGCTTGCCATTACTGCGGCGTATGTCATCGCGGTTGCATCACGTCGTCGTACTTCAGCAGCTTGAATTCGACGCTGCCTGCGGCGCAGAAAACCGGAAAATTCACGATTCGGCCTTACAGCGTCGTGCACAGCCTGGTCTTCGATCCCAACACGCGGAAAGTGACCGGAGTTCGGGTGATCGACGCGCAGACCAAGGCCACCACGGAGTACAAGGCTCGCGTGTTTTTCCTGTGCGCCTCCACGCTGGAGTCCACGCGCATCCTGTTCAACTCCGCCACCACGGAATATCCCAATGGCCTCGCCAACAGCAGCGGGGAACTCGGCCACAACTTGATGGATCACCACATGGGCGCGGGCGCGAGCGGGATCATGCCCGGGCACGAAGACAAAATGCCGCACGGCAACCGTCCGAATGGAATTTACGTTCCGCGTTTCCGTAATGTGAAGACCAAGCAAAAAGAATTCATTCGCGGATACGGCTATCAGGGCGGCGGAAGCCGGGAAAACTGGGGCCGCGGCGCAACCATGGCGGGCATCGGCGTCGATTTCAAGAATGCGCTGAAGGGTCCCGGCACGTGGCGCATGGGCCTGGGAGGCTTCGGCGAGTGTCTGCCGTATCATACGAATTATGCCGAGTTGAACAAAGAAAAGCTCGATGCCTGGGGGATCCCCACGCTGACCATTCATTGCGAGTGGGGTGACAACGAGAAGGCCATGTCGAAGGACATTGCCGTGCAGGCGGCCGAAATGCTTGCGGCTTCGGGTGCGCGAGAGATCGGCGTGTACCAGGATATGTCGTCGCCGGGCCTGGGCATCCACGAAATGGGCACGGCACGCATGGGCCGCGATCCGAAAACTTCCGTGCTGAACGAACACAACCAGACGCATGACGTGAAGAACCTGTTCATGACCGATGGCGCTTGCATGACTTCGGCGGCTTGCGTGAATCCGTCGCTCACGTACATGGCGTTGACGGCGCGTGCTTGCGATTTCGTGGTTACGCAGATGAAGCAGCGCGAGCTGTGAGCGAGAGACTTCGTCGCTGACCAGGCCCGGTCAGGATTTTCATATTCTTCTTCTCTGGGGCAACCTACGATGAGAGGATACCATTGCCGCTAAATTCACTGCGAAGTAGAAGAGAATGAGAGGTAGCCCCCGTCCTCGGTTTTTAAAGGGTGGAGGGTTTATGGTGTTAGATAAGCCCAAGAGGACTGAAACGCTACTACGGCCTCGGCGAACTGCACTTTATCACTTTCCGTTGTTAGCGCCGCCTGCCACTGCGGGGTAGGAGCGATGCGAGCGAAACCTTTTTAACGTATACAGTCACAAAAGAAGTAATGAGAAACTGGATTACATGCACGCGAGATCACGGTGAAGCGCGGACTCGTTATGGAGCAGTTGGGTGATTTACTCCAAAAAGGAACCGGGGCTGGTGCCCATCGATGCCGTGAATTTATGACGGATCAAAAGGCGAAGAAAAGCCCCGCCCTCACAAACCGAGGACGGGGCACCCCAGAAACTTCTCAAGCGATCCTGACCGGGCCACCCGCCCCTCCCTACAAGGGACACCGTTCTGGCCGCCGATCGGACCGGAGATGGGACTGTAGGGGCGAGACCGAGCTGAATTGAACGTGCAATCGAAGAGAGATTCCTCCACTACGCAGACCGACGCGTTCGCCCGCAAAACGGCAAGCGAAGCGAGCGCGGAGGAAAAAGTCGGCCTGCTTCGGTCGGAATGACGGTGCGTGCGAGTGCTCAACCGCTGGAGGAACCGGCGAAGGTCCCGGCGATTCCGGACCACGGCACTCATCTCCGCTATAATCCGCGCGTGAAACCCGTGCTCGATTCCATCCGCGTCGTTGAACTTACCGAAGCGCTTGCGGGTCCCTACTGCGCCATGCTCCTTGGCGATTTCGGCGCCGACGTCATCAAGGTCGAGCGGCCCGGCACCGGCGACCAGACCCGCGGCTGGGGTCCTCCGTTCGTTGGCAGCGAGTCCGCCTATTTCCTGGCCGCCAATCGCAACAAGCGGTCCATTACCCTGAATTACGACGATGTCCGCGACGCCGAGATCCTGCAGCGACTGCTCTCGACGGCGGACGTCTTCATCTCCAACCAGGCGACGCTGGCTTCTCTGCAAAAGCGCGCACTCGATCCGGAAACACTGCATTCCCAATATCCGCGGCTAATCCATTGCAACATCTCGGGTTACGGCTTGACCGGCCCAAAATCGGGCCGCCCCGGCTACGACATCCTGGCTCAAGCCGAATCCGGCGTGATGACCTTCACCGGTGAACCTGGCGGCGAACCCATGCGCTATCCCATCGCCATCGCGGATTTGACCTGCGGTATGTATGCGGCGATGGGAATCCTGGGAGCGCTGTTTGCTCGTGAACGCACCGGGCGCGGCCAGTTCCTCGATATGGCGCTGTTCGACGCGCAGCTGACCTGGCTTGCAAATGTCGGCAGCAACTACCTGAACGCAAATGCGTTACCCCAGCGGTGGGGAAACGCGCATCCCAGCATCGTGCCGTATCAAATGTTCCGAGCCGGCGATGGCAAGTACTTCGTCGTTGGCGTTGGCACCGAACTATTGTGGAGGAAATTCGTGCAAGCCCTGGACGCGGAAGCGACGCTTGGCGCGGATCCCAGGTTCGTGAACAACGCGCTGCGTACGGCCAATCGGACGGAACTACTCGCCACGCTGCAACGGAAATTTGATCAGGAGGCGGCTGCTGTTTGGTTGGAGAGATTTGCGAGTGCGGGCGTTCCCAGCGCGCCCATCAATAGTGTGCCGGAAGCTTTGGGCGACGCTCAGACCCAGGCGCGCGGGCTGATCGTGCAGCTCGAGCATCCATCGCTCGGCATGATGCGCAGCATCGCAAATCCAATCAAGTTTTCGGATACGCCTGTGAGCTATCGCTTGCCGCCGCCACTGCTCGGCGAGCACACCGCGCAAATCTTGAAGTCATTGGGATACTCGAACGATGAAGAGCCGCGACGAGCGTAACTGGCCGTGCGCAAGGCACCTGAATCGAAACGGGCTGAGGCATTTTGGGTTGGGTGGACTCGGAGCTCGCGGGGGAATGAATTCGTCGGCTGTTGCAGTGGGCGCACCGGCGCTGCCGAGTCGGATCGGCGGGCGGGGCAAGCCCCACCCCTACAGGGGGTCGGGGGTTTCAGGCGAGGGGGTCGGGGGGTTGCAGACGAGGGTGGCGAGGTTGCAGATGAGGGGGCGCGTCGTCGGCAAAGAGGAAGCCCTCACTGCTCGAGTCAGTGAGGGCTTTCAGGGCACACGTTACGACGCGGGGTCTTCCGCGCGTTTTATTGATAGTTGGTCTGGTTGAGCCACTGCGTACCTTTCCAGGTAGCGGTGACGGTACCGCCGACACCGGCACCAGGGGTGATGCGTGGTGGAGGGGAACCAGGGCGGTGCGAAGCCTCCGCTCAGGAACCTGCGGTCGAACAGAACGTTACGCGTGGTGGTGCCGATGTTCTGGATGGTGTTCTGAATACGCCCACCGACGATGGTCAGGGTGTTGATGGCGGCTCCGTTGTTGACGATGGCTCCGGAACCGGTTGCCGAGATGGTGGCGATGGAGGCGTCGATCTCAAGGTTGCCGTTGGACTGGCTGTTTTGAGATATATGTTGCCGCCCGCGGTAAAGAGGCCGAGCACCTGACCGGTGTTGTTGGCGGGGATGAGCTGGTCGATGGGGGCGTGCGGTGGGTGTGCCGGTCATGGTGACCGGTTCGGTTTTGTAGAGAATGTCGCCGGTCATGGTGATGCTGTTGCTGCCGGAGGCGACGATGCTGAGGGCGGTGCCGTTTTGAATAGCGGCTTGACCCTGTCCGGGACCGGAAAGGCCGGTGATGTTGCCGTTGACGAAAAGCATGGTGGCATCACCCATAGCGAGACCGGACGAAGACAATTGCTGAGGCACGCCATTGATGGTCTGCGTGCCTACACCGGGGGTAGTGATCGTGGTGGTGCCAGCGGAACCGGCGGCAGGGTCGATCGTGATGGTCGTGGTCACGCCGTTGTTCACAATGGTGTACGTCTGCGAGGTATTGGAACCGCTTGCGGGGGTCAGATTGACGGTAGCATTGCCTTGGACAAAGATTCCGCCGCCGGTGAAGGTCTTCGCGCCAGTTGAGGCATTGATGGAATAAGGCAAATAGACGCCAGAAGCAGCGCCACCGGTGGGGTAAGCGGTGCCCGCGGCATTCTTGAGGGCAGCGTTGAGCTGGGCGTTTGTAGGATTGCCGCTGGCAATGCCGATACCATCGAGGACGGCTTGCTCCTGGTTGAAGGAGTCCGTAGGAAGGGAGACGGCCGGCTGGCTGACATTGAACCCGCCGGTGAATGTCGGATTGATTCCGTTTGTAGGAGTAGCGGAAGCGGCGCAACCGCCGTTGTCCCAACCCGCTTGGGCGCCAGACTGGCCGACTGGGTCGGTAAAAGTGTAGGGGCCGGAGTTGGAGAAGTTCCAAGAACCGTTGGTGAAGACCGGACCGGTGATGGTGCCGGGTACGAGGTCAGCGCTGCACAGGGCGTAGGTGCCGATGAACATGCCCCAAGCGGCGAAGGATTGGTTATAGCTGGCCGCGGTGGCGGCGGCATTCAGAAAGATCGTGCCGCTATCGACCAGGGTGGCGACTTCACTGCCTTGGGACTGGCCAATGACCGTCACGGAGTAAGGAAAAGAGTACTTGTATGCGGTAACCGGGGAGGCAACGGTGGCGCCAGGAGCGGCACAGTTGCCGGTGGTGCCACCAACCGGCGTGCAGGTGATGACGGTATTTGGTGGTGGAACCAAGACACTCGTAACCTTAAATCGTTCCTGCCAGGAATTGGCGGTGTTGACGGTGGTGTAGTTGCCAAACGCGCCGGTGATGGCGGTCTGGGCGGCGGTCCCGGCGGTGGTGGTGTTGGCGATTGGCCCCGCAGCGGGACTCCACCCGGCGGGTATCTGCGCTTGCAGGTTATTCATGATCTGCTGGCGTGACGCTGCGACGCCGGAGTCCGCAGCGTAGAAAGAGCCGCGATAACGGCCATAATAGCCGTTGATGAGCGACTCGGAGCTAACAGCCAAGACCATCGTAAGCGACATACCCATGAGTAAGACGAGTAGCAAAAGGGTGGTCACCAGGGTGATGCCCTGCTGGTTCCGCCAGCGGGATGATCGGACTTTGTTCGAGAAGGAAGTACGGTTTTTCATAGTTGCTCCTCAATATTGCTACGAGCTTTACGCTCAGTCATTCATGCTGAGATTGCGGGGGTTGACGATGATGGACAGGGCTTGAATCTTGTACGGCTGTCCGTCGAAAGAGTTCGTGAACAGCGCTGGGTTATAGACATTGCTGTTCGAATACACTTTGGCGGAGTTCTGCCGATCACGGAGATCCTGACGGAACGAACCTGGTCATACTGGTTGTCGTAGCAGGGAGAAGTGGTCGAACCGCTGTTGTAGCAGTAGGCTGCGCTGGAACTGGCCACGCGCAGCCGCCGTTGAGGACCACAGTGGACGCGCCGACTTTGAAACCGATGATCTGGCTCGCGACGGCGTATTCCATGCCATTCTCCGTTCGGACAAGTGTGGGACCTGTAGGATCAATAGCGGTGTCGACGGAATATGTAATGGGTGCGACTTTGACGACCCAATCGGTCCCGCTGCAAAACGAGTCGGTCAGGGTAGTGGGAATGAGGTTGGCGTCGACGTTGGGGTTCACCGTTAAATTGAGTCTGTCATTCACCGGAGCGGCGTTGTTGGTTCCGTTCGCCTGCGTGGCTCCATAAGTAAGATTAACGTTAGGCTCCGGCGGCGACGGCATTTGCGGTGAGAATGGCGGTGGTCATGAGCGTGCCGGAAGTGCCGACGTGGATGAACACAACTTGCGAATTGCTGGTGAAACCAGCGATAAGCTGCGCAGCGGTGTTACGGAGCCATAGGTGCGATGGTCATCGTGCCGCTGGTGGTTAGGGCGGGCGTTGTACAGCCCGGGGTGCCAGGCGCAACGTAGACCTGCCCCGGGGGCGTGTTGGGGTCCGGGGCGATGATGTTCAGGGTATCGAAGCAAGCCGCGTTGTAAGTGGAAGAACCGGCGACGTGACAAGCGGCGCCACCCAGCGTGTTGTTGACGATGGTGATGCCGATCGGCCAGCTGGAGATGCTGTTGGTGGCGTTGTACCAGCCGGTGCCAGCGTTCACAACGTCGGCCTCCATCTGCGAGAGAGCATTGCGCAAGGAGACGTTCAAGCCGATTTGATATTGCTGGTCATTAAACAGGGAGGCATGTTGCTTGAACAAGCTCATCGCGGCGGCGCCGATGACCAGAAATACGGTCATGGCAATCATGAGTTCGATGAGCGTGAAACCGGCCGAAGGTGAAACGCGGCAAAAAGGTTTCAAGCGCGCCTTAGGAAAACGTATTTGGGTTCTCATGGGTGCACCAAGCTGGTCTGGAACGTGACGGCCGGTTTTAGAGACTGGTTGGTTAGGGTGACCAAGACCGTGATCTGGACGGCGCCGGTAATCACCTGGCCGCCGACCGTGGGGTTGGCAGTAATCTGCCAGCGGCGGTCGAAAGTGAGCAGGTCGGGTGTGGCGGCGGGGAGCCCGGCTCCCGGAGTCACGACTACAGTGCCATTGGGTTTCTGGGTGTAAAGCGTGGTCGTGCCGGCGGAAACGGTGGTCTCGTTGATGTTGCCGTTATCGGATGAGATCTGCACGGAGTCGGAGTACCCGGCGACATCGGCGGCCAGGCTTCCTCCGGCGTTCGAGGTTCGGATCGTTGTCGGGAAAACGATCGAGATCTTCCATCTTCTCGGAAGCGAGAAGCGCGGCGGTACTTACGAAGCGAGCGTGCGCGCCCATATTGACGGACTGGCTCATGAGAGCGGCGGTGCCGACCAAGCCAATGGTGAGGACGAGAATCGCCACCATGGTTTCGATGAGAGTGAAGCCGCGCTGCGCGCGCGGCTTACGGAGCGACTGTGATGTTTCCATAGGTAGACACCGTAATCGTTTCTGTGGGCACCGTAGCGAGGTAGCCCGGGTAACTCAGGGTTAAAGTGATAGGTACCGCGGCCGGGTTGGCGACGACGCTGCCACCCGGGCTGAAAGTCAACGTGATATCTGCGCTGAGCGCCACGCCGCGTCCCATCAGCGGCTCCGCTCCGCCCACGTTCGTGAAGGCAGCGGCGCATGCTTGTCCGCCGAACGCCGGGGCTTCGCTTTGTACCTGATAGCTGTAAGTAGCTTTGTGTAAAGACGACCTGTGATTTGCAGCCGTGAAAGATGGCTTGATAACGACTGGAGGAAATCGCTCCGGTCAGCGAGCTGATGGCCGAGCGCATGGAGTAAATGCGCATGGTGTTCCAAATTACGGGAACGGCCATGGCCGCGAGGATCATCCCGACGGCTATAACCAGCACGAGTTCAAGAAGCGTGAAGCCTCGCGAGCCTCGCCCTCGAACACGAGCTAGAGTTCTGTGTTGCCTTGGTGAACCGCAGATCATTCCTGTCTCCGTAAGGCTGTAAATTATCTTGGACTTTGAGCCCGACTCAAAAACCTGCAGGGGGAGGAGCAGTTCGGGTGCCAAGGGGTCTGTTCTGTAAATTCATTGTTAAGAGGCGGGTTAGCTGTTAGTTGTTTTGGGGCGGCAGACGTCGACTAAGGGGATGGGTGAAAATGTAACAAGTTGGAGCGCGTCAGTTGTCGGCTCTCGCCACCCTCAATTAGCAACTCCTCAGGGAGGTCGCTTGCTTGCGTGACTGGATTCTTCGACAATGGGGTGTTTGAGTAGAGTTATTTTCCGGTGTGGCGAGCCCTGGTGCGGGCTCGCGGGGTCTCGAGGGACATGGCAAAGCTAGCTCGCTCGCCGAAGCGAATCGTAGCGTATTTTTCGATGGAGATTGCGCTGGAGAACGCCATGCCGAGTTATAGCGGCGGACTTGGCGTGCTTGCGGGGGACACGGTGCGGGCGGCAGCGGATATCAAGCTGCCGATGGTGGCGGTGTCGCTGCTATACCGCAAGGGGTACTTTACTCAGCGGCTGGCGGAGGACGGGACGCAGACCGAGGAGCCTTCGGTGTGGCGGGTTGAGGATTTTCTCCAGGAAGAGGCTGCGCGAGTGAGCGTGCCGCTGGAGAACCGGCGCGTGGAGTTACGAGCTTGGCGGTATGACGTCAAAGGCGTGCGTGGATTTGAAGTGCCAGTGTACTTTCTGGATGCAGATCTTCCCGATAACCAGGAGACGGACCGGGCGTTGACCGGCCAACTTTATGGCGGTGATGCGTACTACCGGTTGTGCCAGGAGGTGCTGCTTGGGATCGGCGGGGTGCGCATGTTGCGGGCCCTTGGGTACACGGAGCTGACGCGTTACCACATGAATGAGGGGCATGCGGCGCTGCTGGCGCTGGAGTTGTTGGGGGAGGAGGCGGAGAAAGCGGGACGCACATCGATTCGCGGTGAAGACATCGAGAAGGTGCGGCGCAAGTGTATTTTTACGACGCACACGCCGGTCCCTGCCGGGCACGACCGGTTTCCCATGGAGTACTTGACGCGGGCGTTTCCGGACCAGGGCGGGTTTTTTGATTTGAAGGATGCTTCGTCGGCGGATCTCGTGAAGCGGATCTTGCAGGCGGAGCAGGATTTTCCGGATATGCAGCAGGCTGCGCGGGCTGGTGCGTCATTGAACATGACTTACCTGGCCCTGAGCTTGAGTACGTACGTGAATGGCGTGGCGAAGTTGCACGGAGAGACTTCGCGGAAGATGTTTCCGCAGGTGCCGGTGGAGTCGATTACGAACGGGGTGCATGCGGTTACATGGACCTCGCCGGCGTTCAAGGAGCTTTTTGATCGGTGCATTTCGTCGTGGCGCGAGGACAACTACAGTTTGCGTAGTGCTTTGGGCTTGCCGCCGGAGGAGCTTTGGGCTTCGCATCTGATTGCCAAGCATGCGCTGCTGGAAACGGTGCGAACAAAGACGGGGCTGAAGCTTGATCCGGATGTGTTCACGATTGGGTTCGCGCGGCGTGCTACGGGGTACAAGCGGGCGGACCTTATTTTGAGCGATCTGGACCGGCTACGTCAGATCGCCAAGACCGCTGGGAAATTTCAGATTGTTTATGCAGGGAAGGCTCATCCGCACGATAACGGTGGGAAAGACATCATCCGGCACATTTTTCAAGCGAAGAAGGCGCTGCGCAAAGCCGTGCCGATTGTTTTTCTTGACGACTACAACATGGAAGTGGGTGGGAAGATTACGGCGGGCGTGGACTTATGGTTGAACACGCCGCAGTTTCCGCTGGAGGCGTCGGGGACTAGCGGTATGAAGGCGGCGCTGAATGGCGTGCCGAGTTTGAGCATCCTGGATGGGTGGTGGGTGGAAGGGCACATCGAGGGCATAACTGGATGGTCGATTGGGGAATCGCGACTGTCGGTTGGCATTGCTGCTCCGACGGATGGGGCTGCGGAGGTGCAGTCGCTCTATGGCAAGCTGGAGAGCGTGATTTTGCCGATGTTTTATAAGGAGCGCAGCCGCTATTTGACGGTGATGCAGCACGCGATTGCGATCAATGGATCGTTTTTTAATACGCAGCGCATGGTACAGCAGTATGTTACCGATGCTTATTTGCGTTAGGGAGTTTTCGTCGTTGAGCCGCTGAGCTCTGGTTGTGGGACTTTTTTGTCGCCGCGTAGCTCGGCGGCTGTGTTGAGAATGTCTGGCTTTGCGAACCCCTTGAAAAAACTCCACTGGCCGTATTTTTCCGTTAGAGCGGGGAGAACCGTGGCCACAAGCGCGTCGCCTGTTTTGCCGTCTTTGATTGGACCAGCGACTTCGAGCCCGCAGATACGCCAGATAGTTGCGAAATGCCTGTACATCGGGAAGGGTGCCGACATCGCCGTGTCCGGGAACGAATGTCGTGGCGGACGTGGATGCCGCCGCGATGGAATCGAGAGTGGAGATCCAGGCGGCGGTGGTCGCATCGATCAGGTTGGGGAGTGTTTTGCACCAGAACAGATCGCCGGTGAAGACGATGTTTGCGTCGGGGACGAAGACTACGGAATCTCCGCCGGTGTGGCCAGGGAAGACGCGGACTTCGATTTTTCGCGAGCCCAGGAATAAGGTTACGCCTGAATCGTAGACGGCATCGGGCGAACCCAATGATTCGACCATGGTTTTTTCTTCCGCCTTGATGTCCTTGCCGAAGAATTTCAGGTTTTCGGTGTGGATCCATGTGCGCACATTGCGCTGAGCGAAGACAATCGCCCCGGCTTGCTGGAAGACGCGATTTCCGGCTACGTGGTCGATGTGGTAGTGCGTGTTGACTACGAATTTGACGGGAAGAGCGGTTAGCTTGCGGATTTCGGCGAGAAGTTGCTGTGCGGCTTCGGGATGTTCGAAGGTGTCGATGACGGCGACGCCATCGTCACCGATCACGAAGCCAGCGTTGGCGCCCGCGTCGCCTTTGGCGTCGTCGATGGCGGCCCAAGCGTTGTGGCCTAGCGGCTTCAGCGCGAAGGGCAGTGATGTGGAGGCCGGCGGAGCGGACGTCTGAGCAAGGACCGATGCGGCGAAGAGCGAAATGACGATTGCTAGATATCGGAGCGTTTGCATGGCTGCGTATCCTACTTCATATCGACTGGGCGTTTTGTCACTAGAATGGAAAATCTGGTGAAATGGAAATCGGTTGGCCTCGCAGTTCGCCAACTCCGCGGCTAGCGGAGGCGGTTTTTGTAGATGGCCATTCCTACGGCTGCGTCCATGCCGATCTTTTCTAGTGATTCGATTTCCCGGTGCGTCTTGATTCCGCCGGCGGCGATGATCGGATGCGGAGTCGCGTCGCGTAGCTTCCTAAACCATTCGAGGTTCGCGCCGCTCATTGTGCCTTCGCGATCTACGTCGGTACAGAGGAAGGCGGCACAGAACGGTTGGAGTTGTGCCATCACGGTTTCGGGGCGAAGTTTCAGCTTGCGGCGCCAGCCGTTGGTTACGATGCGGCCTTTTTCTGTATCGAGTGCCACCACGATTTGGCTTGGATCGATTTTCTTCACCAATTGACTCAGAAATCGCACATTTGCTTTACCGCTGCGGAAGGCGGCGCTGCCGATGATGATTTGCTCGGCGCCCCATTCCGCGGTGGTCGCCGCGCGCGCCACGGTGCGAATTCCGCCGCCTACACGGACCTTCATCTTGTATTTGGCGCTCGCTTTGACGCAGAGGTCGTGCACCAGCTCATCATTCGCGGGTTTGCCCATGGCGGCGTCGAGGTCGATGATATGCAGCCACGGGTAGTTGCGAAATTTGTCGAGGAGGCCAAAGACGTCGGCGACTGCGAGTTCGCGGCGGCGTCCGTGGACGAGCTGCACGGCTTGACCACCTTGCAGGTCGATGCAAGGGATCAACATCCTTCTGCCGTCCTGGGGAGGCGGACCTCGATGCTCCTTGCGGCGAGAAATTCTTTTAGTTCGCGAATGGGTTGGACGCTGTCGTGGAAAATAGACGCGGCGAGTGCTGCGTCGGCTGCACCTTCACTGAATATTTGCGCGAAGTGTTCAGGCAACTTAGCGCCGCCGGACGCGATTACCGGCACCGTGACGGCGCGTGAGATTGCCGCGGTCAGGGGGATGTCGAAACCTTGCTGCGTCCCGTCGCGATCGACGGAGGTCAGCAGGATTTCTCCCGCGCCGAGAGAAACGCCTTGCTTCGCCCATGCGATTGCGTCGAGACCGGTCGCGTCGCGGCCTCCGCGCACCATAACTTCCCATCGGTCGCCTGCGCGCTTGGCATCGACCGCTAACACGACGGCTTGCGCGCCGAATTCTCTCGAGAGTTCGGAGATCAGGGCCGGCCGCTCGACCGCGGCGGTGTTCACGGTGACTTTGTCCGCGCCAGCCCGGACTACCGCGCGTGCATCGTCCAGAGTGCGAATGCCACCACCCGCGGTGAGCGGAATGGCCAGTTCGGCGGCGACACGGCGGATAGTTTCGAGGAAGGTGGGCCTGCGATCGCGCGAGGCGGCGATATCCAGGACGACGAGTTCGTCGGCGCCTTCGGCGTTGTAGCGAGCCGCCAACGCCACGGGATCGCCGGCGTCGCGCAAGCCAACGAAATTCACGCCTTTGACGACGCGGGCACCATCGGTATCGAGGCAGGGAATGATCCGGTGGGCGAGGGTCATGCTGCGAGCCTCAGGAAATTTTGGAGCAGTTGCGCGCCGGCTGCGCCGCTTTTTTCCGGATGGAACTGAACCGCGTTGATGTTGTCGCGTTCGAGAACAGCGGTGAATTCAGAGCCGTGGGTGCACGTTGCAACAGCGCCTCCGCCTCCAGCCGTCGCCGCGTAGGAGTGCGCGAAATAGAAGTGGGCGTCTGGCGCGATGCCTTCGAGCAGTCGTGATCGATTCGTGAGACTCAGCTGATTCCAGCCCATGTGGGGCAGCTTTACGTTTGCCGGAAGCGCTCTGATTTTTCCAGGAAAGAGTTGCAAGCCGCTTAGCTCCGGGGCTTCTTCGCTGGAATCGTAAAGAGCCTGCAATCCTAGGCAAATTCCAAGAAAGGGCATGCCTCGACGCAGGGCCTCCAAGAGCGGCGCGCGCAGGCCTTGATCGTCCAGGGCCCGAATCAGAGCGGCGAAGTGGCCCACACCGGGCAGAATCAGCGCGTGGGCGCTGCTCAGACATTCGGCGGTCTTCGCTCTTTGAGATTCGACGCCAAGGCGCTGCAGAGCGCGCTCGACTGATGCGACGTTGCCGGCGCCGTAGTCAACCAGCGCGACTTTCACAGCAGGCCTTTCGTGCTCGGCAGCACATTGCCGCAAGCGCTTGTCACGCGATACCGCGAAACGCAGCGCTCGCGCGAACGCTTTGAACATGGCTTCGACCTGATGGTGCGACGAGCGACCGTAGACGATGCGCAAGTGAACGTTGGCGCGGGCGGCTTGCGCGAAGCCCTGGAAAAAGTCCTCGGTCAATTCGGTTTGGAAATCGCCAACGCGCTTGGCGTTTATCTTGCCACTGCACACGCAATAGGGACGGCCCCCCAGATCGACCGCTGCAGCTGCGAGGGTTTCGTCCATGGGCATCAGGAAATAGCCGGCGCGCAAGATGCCTCGCTTTGTACCGAGCGCCTTGAGCACCGCTTCTCCGAGCGCGATGCCTGTGTCTTCGACGGTGTGGTGCTGATCGACGTCGAGATCGCCTTTGGCTGTGAGCGCCAGATCGAAGGCCCCATGGCGTGCAACGAGATCGAGCATGTGGTCGAGAAAACGGATTCCGGTGGATACGCGCGAGGTACCTCGCCCATCGAGATTCAGGCGGATGCGGATGTCCGTCTCGTTGGTCTTGCGATGGATTGTGGCGGTTCTTGGCATTTTTTCTAGCCGCAAAGGCGGGAGCAAGCTCCCGCACTCCAAAATTTACCTAAGGCCCTTGATCAAGCGCACCAGGCGCTCCATTTCGGTTTTAGTTCCGATGGTGACACGCACGAAGCCCGGGCCGATCTCTTTGGAGCGTTCTCGCAGCAAGATTCCTTTCTCCTCGAGATGCCGGCACATCTCTGGACCGCTTGGACCAAAATCCGCCAGCAAGAAATTGCCGGCACTCGGATAGGTCTTCACGCCGAGCTTTTTCAACTCGTTCTCGAACCAGGCGCGCGTGCGTAGGATATCGCGCACGTAGCGCTTCATCGTTTGCGGGTCGCCGACTGCCGCCTCGGCGGCGACCAGTGCGGCGACGTTGACGGGGAAGGGAGCCGTGGCGCGGCGCAGAATCGACAGCGACTCTGGGCAGGCGATCACCGCGCCCAGGCGCAAGGCGGCTAGCCCCGCGGCTTTTGAGAATGTGCGCGCGACGAAGAGTTGGGGATATTCCCCAATCAAGGAGACGACGGTGGCTCCGGAAAATTCAACGTAAGCTTCGTCGACAACGACGGCCGTATGTGTTGCCGCTTTCAGGATCCTCTCGATCTCGTCCTTTTCTATTAGCGTACCCGTCGGATTGTTTGGATTGCAGACGAACAGGACGCGCGGGCGCGCACGTAGCGCGTTCAAGACGCTTTCGAGCGGAAATTCCATAGCCGGACCGTAACGCAATGCTTCGATCTTGGCTCCGGCGACTTCTCCCCAGTAGCGGTACATCGGAAAGGTCGGCTCGCAAATTGCGACGCTGCTGCCCGAATCCACGAAGGCGTCGAAGAACAGCCGCAGCGCATCATCGCCGCCATTCGTGAGCAGTAGTTCGTCAGGTTTGACTCCGAAGTGTCGCGCCAGTCGTTTTGTTCCGCGTTCGTATTCGGGATACATGGCGAGTTGCTTCGGCGAGAGCCTCGCTAATGCGCGTTTGACCGCTGGAGAGCAGCCTGCGGTGTTTTCGTTGAAATCCAGGCGCATTTTGTCGGCGCGACCTTCGCCGGGCGGCTCGTAGGTGCGGCGATCCAGGATCGCCTGGCGTACCGGTAAGTGAACGTTCATTGGGGTGCCTCGTCTGAAAGAGACGCGCCAAAGCGCGCCCCTACATTTGCCTGCCGCACCGCTACGGAATTTGCGTGCGCCTGTAATCCTTCCGCGCGGGCCAGCGCTTGCACGTCGCTTGCGAGTCGATCGAACCCTCGGCGTGTGATGGATTGTACGCTGATGCATTTCACGAAGTCGGCGGCGCTGAGTCCTCCGCGTCGTCGCGCCCAACCGCCGGTTGGCAGGACGTGATTGCTGCCACTGGCGTAGTCGCCCAGGGGTTGCGCAGCCCACGGACCGATAAAGACCGTTCCCGCGGCCTCGACCTTCCTCAGCAAAGCGGCGGCATTGTCCGGCAGGCTGAGGTGCTCCGGAGCGAAACGGTTGACGAAAGCGCAGGCTGCTTCGATTGATGCGGCCAACACAATGGCACCGCTTCGCTGAATCGAAACATGGGCCGGATTCGATCTTGGGAGTTGCTGCAATTGAGTGGTGATTTCCGCTTGTACCTTGATTGCCAGAGGCTTCGATGTGGTGACGAAGAAGCTGCCTGCATCTGGGGCATGCTCCGCTTGTGCGAGCAGATCTGCCGCGATCCATTGCGGGTTGCCCTGTGTCGCCAGAACGATCGCCTCAGTGGGGCCTGCGGGGAGATCGATTGCGCAATCGCTGCTGACGAGTTGCTTCGCTGCGGTGACGTAGCGATTGCCCGGCCCGAAGATTTTTTCCACGCGTGGAACGCTCTTCGTTCCGTAAGCGAGTGCGCCAATCGCTTGAGCGCCGCCAATCCTGGCAATCTCCGTAACGCCTAGAAGTTTCGCAGCCGCGAGTAACTCCGCATTGGGACGAGGGCAGACGACTACGATTCGTGGTACGCCTGCCACTGTCGCTGGTACGGCGGTCATCACGAGGGTCGATACCAGGGCGTGGCGACCGCCGGGGATGTAGCAACCGATGGTTTCGATGGGCCGCACAACTTGCCCGATGGTCACACCAGGCTCAACTTCCAGCGTCCACGGCCGGGGTAGTTGTTTCTCCGCTACCCGCCGCACGTTCCGCGCCGCGTGCTTCACGGCTTGCCGGAATTCGCGACTAACCTCAGCGGCGGCCGACGCAATCTCGCGCCGCGAAATCCAGACACCCTCCGTGCGAAGATCGATCTCATCCAGTTTTCTTGTCCAGGCAAATAAGGCCGTGTCCCCGCGCCGCTGCACATCGCGAACGATACGTGCCGCGATGCGTTCCGCCTGGGTGTCGCGATTCTGGCGCGCGCGCAGGAGTTGCTTCTCGATCGCTGATGTCAGTCTCAAAATTCGCATCACAGCACAATCTTGTTCAAGGGATACTCGACGATCCCTTGCGCGTTCGCTGCTTTGAGTTTTGGCAGAATTTGCCGCACCACCGCTTCTTCAATGATCGTATTCACGGCCACCCAGTCGGGATCGCTGAGCGTGGAGATGGTAGGTTTCTTCAGCGCGGGGAGAACGTCGAGCACGCGCGGAAGATCGTCGCGCCGAACGTTAAGGAGCAGGCCGACCTTAGTCGCCGCGGCAATCGCGCCTTGCAGCATCAAGATCAGGTTTTCGGCCTTTTCGCGCTTCCAGGCGTCGGCCGCGGCCTGTCGATTCATGATGAAGACCGTAGCCGATTCCAGAACGGTATCGATGATGCGCAAGCGGTTGGCGCGAAGAGAGGACCCAGTCTCGGTGACTTCGACAATGGCGTCGGCGAGTTGGGGGACTTTGACCTCGGTCGCGCCCCAGGAAAAGTCCACGCGCGCAGTGACACCATGGCGAGCCAGGTAAGCTTCGGTGATGCGCACGACCTCCGTGGCGATCACTTTACCCGCCAGGTCACGCGGTTCGTGAATGGCCGAGTCCTCTGGCACCGCGAGGACCCAACGCACGCGCGCCAGGCGTTGCTTCGCGTAAATCAGCTCGGCCAACTCGTCGACCGCCGAGCTGGTTTCGACGACCCAGTCGTGGCCGGTGATTCCGGCGTCCAGCGCCCCGGTTTCGACGTACCGCGCCATCTCCTGAGCGCGCACCAGCAGGCATTCGATCTCGGAGTCGTCGATTGAAGGTACGTAACTCCTGAACTAACGGTGATCTTCCATCCCGCCCGCGCGAATAGGTCGAGGGTAGCGTCTTGCAAACTGCCCTTGGGGATGCCCAGCCTCAGCCGGCTCATCGCTCTTTCTCCTGTCCATACACGCGATCTGGATCGAAGGCACGCTGCTCGATTACTTTTGCGCTCCCATCTTCTTCCATGCGCCGAAAAAAGCAGCTGCGATAGCCTTCGTGGCAAACGCCCGGCCCGACGGCCTCGACTCGAATCAAAAGCGCATCCGCATCGCAGTCCAGACGAATATCTCGAACCTTTAAGACATGGCCGCTCGACTCACCCTTTTTCCATAGGCGATTCCGCGACCGGCTGAAAAAGACCACTTCGCGCGTGCGTCGCGTCTCCGCCAGCGCCTCTTCGTTCAAAAAACCCAGCATCAGGACATCCCCGGTGTGATCGTCCTGGATGATCGCGGGAACCAGGCCGCCCGCCTTTGCGAAAGCAATCTCCACGTCTTGTCTCCTCCCAGGCGTTTCGGAAACTCGTTGCTAAAAACAAAAAACCCGCTGGGCTTTGTTGCGCCAGCGGGCCGATGAGTGCTTTGTTTAGCGAATCGCTATGCACACCTCATCGGACGCGGCGTATGGCCGTGATGATGATGGTGCCGATGTGTGTGCGAGATCATTGTGAAGATGGCAGAATAAGGAAAGTCCCATCGAGTGTCAATCGATTGTTTTCGATCCCAGTTCACTGGAACGGCGCGGCTCTATTTCGTGGAAATTCGGATTCATGGAAATTCGGACAAATTTTCAGCCTCGACCTGACGATCCAGGCTTGCTTGCACTATAGTTCACAGTCATCAGAAGGTTGACCGCTACGCCGAAGCGCCCATTCGGCAATTTGTCAACGCGCACGACTTGAGCCACATACTCGCAATTCATCGGATCATGCGGAGAACTATAGGGAAAGGTCACGAACACGCGCATGCCAGGGTAGTACGTTGCCCGCCGCGTCTTGAACAAAACTCCTTCCCTCGACGCGTTGATGCTGACCGGCAAGTCTTCAAAATGTTCGTCTTTTGGGTCTGACGGGCGCACGCGTAAGGTCCGGGCAATCTTCGCCCGGCGGCTCCGCCGTTTTTCGGCGTACTGCTTTTCACCCTCTTCGGGCTTGCTTTCTTTAGTGGGCACTTTCTTATGTCAATCTTGACACACGAAGTTGCAACGTCAAGACGATGCGCCGAATCAGATATTGCACAGACGTTGCGCCAATACGGAACGATTTCGGACAGCGGGGAGGATCGAGATGAACGAGAAGGTTCGCAAGAATGACGCCGAGTGGAAGAAGCAACTCACGCCAAATCAATATCATGTGACGCGGCTCAAAGGTACCGAGCCGCCCTTTACCGGCGAGTACGAGGATGCCGACACGCCCGGCACGTATAAGTGCGTTTGTTGCGGTCAGCCGCTGTTTCGCTCGGAAACGAAATATCATTCGGGCTCTGGCTGGCCCAGCTTTTATGCGCCTGCCGCAGACGGAGCGGTGGAAACCGAGACCGACGCGAGTCATGGCATGTCACGCACAGAGGTGAAATGCAGCCGCTGTGACGCGCACCTGGGGCATGTTTTCGAGGATGGCCCGAATCCTACTGGGCTGCGCTATTGCATCAATTCGCTGTCGTTAAATCTGGACGAGGATCAAAAGTAAAACGCGCCGCGAAATCGCCGCGGCGCGCACTGGAAAAGCCTTGGCTGTAAGGTTGTCAGGGAAGTGAGCGGACTACGCGGCATTGCATGCGCACGCCGCCATTTCGGCGACGCGATCGCGCTCCCACACCCCCAAGAGAAGCACCTTCGTGCCGGTGGGGTATTTAAAGATATAAAAAACGCTGGTATCGCCGTCCACTTCAAAAAATCCCGGGCGCCGCGCATCCGCTCGCAAAGGGGCGCACATGCTTAAGAGCAGTCTCAGTTCTGCGATCTGCTCTGGGGAATGATTCCGGAGATCCTCCAGAAGGGGCGGTTGTTTGTGTACTGTCATGGTCATCCTGTTTCTCCGCCACATTAGCTTAACTTTCTCCTCATCTGTAAAGACGTAAGAATTCGGCAAAAGTTTCATGAACTGCAACTTCCTGGTCCGTCTGTAACTCCGATTCGTTGGCTACTGCATTAGATGCCCAGGGGTTGTCTGACGGGTGTAAGAATTATGTCTCAGACCTCGCTGGCGGTGCGGAAGTGGGTGGCCGGAAGGGATATGGGTCTTACGCCCAGACCCCCAACGGAAGCGACGGGTGAAGGCCTATTTAGCTTGGGTTACCGCCCAGGCCACGTCGGAGGGTGGGCCACCGGGTTGTTATTAGAAATGTCACTATGAGACGGTTCGTGGCTTGGCGTATCACGGCCGTTCGCATCCAACATTTCGGACTGACTGAGCCATCCCCGTCCTCACCGTCTTGGCCCCGCACCAAAGCTGCGCGAAGCACGCGGAATCGCAGGCGTAGGGGCGGCCGAGATATTTTTTTGGCGTAAGCCTGAAATTTTGATGGTCCCGAGTTTTCATTGTGATAGAGTTCACGTGACTATCTACTATGGTACTTGCGCCAGGTTTATTAACCTGCGATAGTGTCCTCAAAGACCTTCCAGTACAGGAAATTACTGTGACCAAAATATCGACTAAGAAAACGACGAGTAAAGAGAAAAGTACCTTCGGGAAGGATCGGCGGCGAAAACACCACCACTGGCTGGTCACCGTTTATTACGCGGACGGGGAGAAATTCGGCCGCGTGTACACCGACAAGGACAAAGCCTCGCGTTTTGCCGAGCGGCAACGCCGGTCGCCGGTCGTCAAATCGGCGCGCGTCAGTCAAGTCTCCTGACCACGATTTTCCTGTGTGGTTTACTGTTGAATGTATGCAGACGCGCGATGAGGCAAGACTTGTCGCTACTGAAGCAGCGTGTTATAAACAGAATTGTGGTTGAGCGGCCTTAGTATAGTGGTAGTACGGAACCTTGCCAAGGTTCAGGTGTCGGTTCGATTCCGATAGGCCGCTCCATATTTTCAAGCACTTACGCCGCAACCTCGTTTTCCATATTTTCCAAAACTACAATTTCTTTGCCTTTCGCGAATGCTTCTCGCACCTGTTCTAGTGGAATCTCGCCGCTATAAAGAGCCGTCATGCGGGTCGAGCTGTGGCCCATCTGTTGACGGATTACAGCCGGATTGACGCCTGCTAGTTCCCAGCGACGGTTACAGCCTCTACGGAGCGCGTGCAGACCGCCTTGCTGGATACCAAGTGCCTTCAGGGCTGGATAGAGGCCTTGATTCAGTATCGTAGTTTCGAGTAGTGGCCCACCGCTTTGCGAACTAAAGACAAGCTCCCCGGCTGTACGGTTTTTGAGGAATTTCCGAAGTTGCTTCATGGCAGCCTTACCCTGCGAGTCCAGCAGCACGACAGTTCGATAGGCAGGCGCGTTCTTGCATGGGCCTATTTTGCCGTTCGACCGCTGGTCTGAGGATTCATCCACGCGAACTGTGCTCGCCTTAAAGTCGATGTCATTGACCTTCAGTGCCAGCAGTTCACTGGACCGCAATCCTGAAGCGGCTGCTAGGAGAATCAGAGCCGAGTATTGCTCTCGTCGGGCGTCGCCAAGACTGTCCAGCTTGTTAAGCTGATTGGCGATTTGTACCGCTTGCGCCCAGGAAAACGATACATGCTGACGGCTGTGAATCTTCATTTGCAGCTTGTCGCGTTCAGGGATTGCTAACCCCGCTTGAGAGAATGGCGGCTTCTTGTCTTTCGAGAATGCCGATAGAACACGCTGCATTGTTCGCAGGGAGTCTTTTATCGTCATCCATGAAAGGCCAGCTTGCCGTTTCTTCCAGGCCCACTCGTTTACCGAATCAATGTTGATATGCTCTATCGGAACCTCTTTCCAATCATCTTCGAGATGCGTCTTTAAGCGGCTGTTCGCCACTGAAAGCGTGGAATCTCGCTGCATTCTTGGTGCGAACACTTCCCGATAGTGTTTGACCGCGTGTGCGAAGGTTGCGGACGAGGGAATCCGGTAGCCGCTCGAATTGAGTTTCAGATTCGAGATAAACTCCAGCTTCTTTCGTTCTGCTTCACTTCGCGTCATTTGTTTTACTGGCCCAATTACTTCGGTTTCACGCCTACGTTCTGCCTGCCCTGGAATGTCGCTCCAGTATTGGAAGAAGTAGTATTTCTCCCCATCGGCCCGCTTTCCGACGCGAACAGACGGGTTTTGCCCACTCCTGCGACTCATAGCTTTACCTCGCCTTCGAGTCGCTGGAACTGGCGGCGGCGCTATTGTAGCGGAACTGAGGACGGCTGATGCAATGTCGAGCAACGCAGTGTCACATTCTTAGCGGTGGGTGCCTCGAATCTGCGGTTCGAGGGAAGGGTTTAGTCAGTCAGCGCTCGTTTTAAGCGAGGGCCGGTAGGGGTCGGGTAGATGAGGTAGATGAAAACGCCATTCTGCCCGTGTATAGGGATTCCTTTTGCTGCCTGTATGTGTTTGAAAACACTATTCTTTCGCAATTTCTTTCGCGCTTTCTTTAGTTTCACCGACTGATTCTAAGGGGGTTACGAGCAGGCCCCTCGCAGCGTCGAGTCGGAGTTTGTCAATCTCCGCGTCTGAGTAGCTCGCGCTCTCACAGGCTTTCAGAAGATCAGCAGGGTTTAGAAACACGACCGATTGCCCGTGAGACGGGCCGACTGTAAATCCCAGGTCGCGCGCAATTTTGCCCACCTGCCTGGGTTTGAGGTCCTCCCCGATCCGTTTCCCACAGTGATTTATGCAAGTCGGATAACTTGACGTTAAAACAGGAACAGGGGCATCTGAATCTGAAACAGTATCCTGCCCGAATATGTGACGGATGATCGCCCGCAGCACGAGGCCATCCGGCTCGGAGGCTTGTGCTTCTTTCAACTCCGCTGCTGCGCTGGCAGCGTGGAGGGCCACGATGTTGTCAATGAAGATTTGATCGCCGAGTAGATTGGCGACGGCCAGAACCGGACGCCATGTGTTTGTGATCCGACCGGGGAGACCGGGAGGCACCCGATATCCTGTAAGTGAGAGGTCCAAAGTACGGGCCAGCGTTTTCACCTGCTGGTTTGTCGCATCCTCTGGATCGAATTCTCCGTAAGTGCGGGAGTAGTTGGGCCTGAATCGGATGGCAATGGCTGCCCATCCAGAGCGGCATCAGCGAAGGGTATGCGTCGGTGGATTACCGTTGCGCCAAAGTAGGGTCTCTCCTGGGTAACCCAGTTATATTCAGCCTTTCGGCACCTTGAGTTTGGCTAGGGCGGTGTTGCGGGAGTAACGCTCACTCAGCAAAGCCTCGAACTCGGAGCTACTAATTTTTCCATTGGAGTCAGCTTCCTCAACGATTGCCGTCCCGTTATTCGCCTCGGCAAAGTCATCCCGTACCGTGGGCCAAGTCATACCTCGAAGGCTTATCAAACGTGGTGAACGAACATATGGGGCGAGAATCTGTTCCGCCTGGGATTGCCGCACCCGAAGTTCCCCAGGAAATAAAGTATCGGAAATATCTGAAGGTGTGGCAGACCGTGCGTTGCGAGACCCCAGTAAGCGATAGTCCTGCGATACCTCGCATCTAGCGCGGTTGATTCACTCAAACACTTCTCGATATGGTCACGGATGTCCCGTACGAGTGTGATGGAGGCTTGGGGTGGGGCGGTGGCGGGTTTTTTGGCGCTCATCGCTCTCCACCCGTCTGCCACTTCGCAAACTCCTCTAGCACAGCGTCGGAGATATGCTTCCCCAGCGCGGAGTCGGGCTCGACGCTCAAAAAGTACTCCCATGCACGGCCTTGCTGGACGCTATAGCTAGGCCACGCTACCCAGACCACATCTTGCTTGTTGCGAATAATTCGGATGTCGCTGATTTTCAGCGTCTCGCCTTCGCTTTCAAGAACCACAGAGGCATTAGCGAGAAGATTGGACTTTCTCGGAGGTTGGATGGAAACAGACAAAACTTTCATGGCAAATTACCTTTTCGCCTTTCATTTCGTAGCGCCCGAAAGCGCTCAGTTTTTTTTTTGGAAAACGATCCGTTGGCGGTGAATGCGTCGGATCGTGTGATGGACACCACCGGACGGTGGCCAGCCCCCAGGGAGTAGGACCCTGAGACGCCTTCTCGTCCCTTTGCGAAGGGGAAGGAGATTTCTCTAAAGCTAACAGCCCCTTTCAGTTTCTTAAATCGACCATCGGACACATTCGCTGCATAGACCCGATGGCCTAGCGGTACCACCAGCGCCGGACAGTGGGCAACCTACTTCGGATCGCCCAGCACCCTATCCATTGTGATACTATATAACCAATAGCCCAGCATGTCAAGTGTAAAATCGACGAAATATCGCTTGACATTGCCACTATGAATCTATTATCATATAACAGTTATGGAGCGAACCCTTATGTCTGAATCTGACCTGCGTTGGTACGAAAAGCCCGAAGAGCTGCGAAGGGTGCGGGAACAACTGGGCGTCGCTCAAACCGAACTGTCTGAGCGCTCGAAGGTAAAACAGAGCCTCGTGTCGGCAATTGAAAACGGTAAGAGGCCCATTTCAAACCGATCAGGTGAAAAGCTTTGGCGAGCGTTGGGCGATATCAGTTACGAAAAGAAAAATGGTGTCAACGCGCTGCGGTCGGCGCTTCAGACTCCCAGCACGCGCACTCTCCCAGGCGCACTTGATGTGTTGAAAGCCCTCGGACTCGACAAGACACCGGAGCAATTCCTCAAGGAAGAAAACCAAATTCTCAAGGACCGTGTGAAGAACTACGAAGCGCAATTGGAAACCGCTAACGCTCTTAACGAAACCCTCAAGGCTCAACTCAAATCGTACGAAGAACTCTGCAAGCTACAGGACCGCCGCGACGCTTGGTACCAGCCGATGTCAGATCGCATCGTTTCACTTGAATCCAAGGTTGCCGAGTTGCGCAGTTTGGTGGGTTTGGAAACCACAGCGATTGTGTCGCGTTCTGAGGCGGATGAGTTGAAGGAAAAAATTCGGGAAAGTGAGGAGGGGAAAGATGTCCTCTGAAGTCTTGACGGCACCCCCTGAAGCCATCCCTGAACCTGTCGTCAGCCCGCCCGCACCCCGCGTCGAACGAGTCAGGGCACCGGGGCAGATGTCCTACAGCGATTTGCGCAAGCGCATCAAGGAATTGGAATCAGCGCTAGCCACTGCGAAGGAAACGAACTCGGATGCTCTTGTTACTGAGCTGACCACGCGCTTAGAGCAGGCACAAGCCGAGACGTATCGGCTCTCGGCCCGCCTCGCTTCCTACGACCATGCCGAGGCCCAGCTTCGCCAAGCCGCCGATGCTCACGTTGCACAGTCGCTGGTGTTGTTTAATGCCCGCGCCGTCGCAGTGCGCGAAAAATTCCCAGACTTCGATGCGGTTATAGAGTTGAAACCGGAATTGAGCCAGGACCTACTCCGGGCAGTTGTTCAGATGGAGAAGGGACCTTTCGTCCTGTATTCCTTAATCAAATCACCAGACTTTTGCCGCCAGCTCAACCCGCTCCCACTTGGTGCCGCGCTGGAGAAAATTTTTCATTTTGTAATTCAGGTTGAACAAAAACTCATTCAAGAAAGCGTGGCAGCGAATTATCTCGCGGCTACGAAGGGAAAATAATGTCACTTCCAGTAGCCAATGCAGCAGAGCTTCCAGAATCGCTTACCGGCAGGCCAGGGAAGGCATCTGGCGATTTTTCCATGCCGAAAGACCTCAGCGAAATGAATTCCGAGGAGCGCCAGGAGTGGTTGCGCGGAGACGGTGGGTCAAAATCTTGGAGTGAGTCGAGCTTATCGCATTTTGAGGTTCCAGATGCCCCAGTTGACGAACCAAAGGCGGATGAGGTCGAGAAGTCTGTTGAGGGCGATGTAACACGAGTCTTTAAGGGTGAGCGCAAAGCCGACCCTGAAGGCAGCGAGGACTCAGCATCTGTCGAGCCGGAAGCTGCACGTCGCGAACGCCACACCAAAGCCTTCAACGAGTTGCCCGCTCGCCTGAGCCGGCGATCACCGACGATTACCAACAGGCGCATCTAGATGGGAATATCCCCGTCTCGCGTGAGGTTGGTGAGTTCATTCAACACGTCCTAGCCGATTCAAAGAACCCAGGGAAAATTTATACCCACCTTTGCAAGAATCCTCAATTAGTCCGGAACTTCCACAATATGAGTGGCCAAAGCATTCTGGCAATCATGGAAGATATCGACCAGAAGGTTGGTGCACCCGAATCGAAGAGGGTAACAAAGGCTCCTCCACCAGCTAGAGAAGTTGGCGGGAGGGGCGCATCGTCGGGCGATCCCGAGACACAAGCAATTGGCCAAGGAAATTTTCGCGAATTCCGCCGTGCTGCGAACTCTAAAGCAATCTCACGAGCGAAATCGAGGTAAAAATCATGTCTAAAACTCAAACTTGGTGGTGGGGACGCTAATGGACAAAGACAGATTTAAAACGCTTGAAGCAGCAACCGAAGCTGAAATTAAAACAATGGTTTCAAATGCATTGGCCGATTTGCTGTCTCGCCCGCCAATTGACGAAGTTATGCCAGCCGACGCGCCGACACAAGACGATGAGGCTGCGTTGTCACGGGCACACTTTGACTTTTTGAACGGTCGAGTGAGTAAGGAGATTAACTAACATGGGTGGCGGCATAAACGCTTCGATTCCTTTGATGGGCATACAGCCCCAGATTGCTGATCCTGTTCAGCAGTATGAACGGGCGATGCAAATCAAATCGATTATCGGCCAACAAGCTCTACAGCAACAGGCTCAACAGCAAGGCGAGTTGCAGATTCAGCAGCAGAAGCAAGCGCTGGCCGACCAAGCTGCGATGACTGAAGCCTATAAAAACTGGAACGGCCAGGACCCTCACGATTTGGTCAAAGGTGTTCTCGATGCGGGCGGTAGCGCGAGTGCCGTCAACACTATGACGACCAACATCCTCGGAATGCGGCAGAAGGCCTCGGACATCGCCAAGGCCGACGCTGAAACTGGATCGAAAAATCTCGACACCCAAACTAAGCTCTACGATTCTTACAGGGGAAGACTGCAAGCGATAGTCGCCGCTCCCGCTGACCAGAAGAATCAGCTTTGGGACGGTGAGATTACCAAAGAGGAGCAGGCTGGAGCTATTAAACCCGGAACGGTCAGCCATCAGTACCCCGGCGATGACCAAGCGACAGTCTACGCTAATCACTTTGCTCTAGGCTCGGTTTTGGCGAAAGAAGCCAACGACATTGCAGTTGCGAAAATCCGCGCCAGCAAACCACCCGAAGGCGAGTTGCCATTGCCCAACGTCGATCAAATGAATCAGGGCCTCCAGAGCCGCTGGCAAGTGCTGAATCCAGGGAAGCCCCTCCCTCCCCAGTTCACGCTTCAGCCAAACGCCACGCATAAGGATTTTGACCGCGTGGACAAGATGCTCACCCAGACCGAACAGGCCACAGGGATCAAGGCGCAACAGGATTCTGCGAACCAAATGCGCCAACAATCGGCCCAAGACCGCCAGGATGTGCGAAATTCCACACCGGTGTTTGCGTTCAATCCAAAAACTAACCAACGCGAACAATCCAGCTTTGGTGAATACCAATCAGCGGGCTTAACGAACCCCGTCAAAGTAACAAACTCTGACATTGAAAAAGAAACCCAACTCAACTCCCAACTCAACGACCTCCAGCTCAACACGTCCCGATTCAAGAACGCCCTGAATGCGATGAGTCCGCTCTCGCAAACGGATGTCGCCAACATGACTCACATACTCTCTGACCCGAATGTGAGCAGCGGAATTCTCAACAATATTGGAATGCCCGCAGTCATCAGCATGTTGGAGCAGGGGTCCAAGGCACGAGACTGGAACGCCCTCTCACCCGACAAGCAGCAAGCGCTTATTGGCGCGTTGCGTATGAAAAATTCTGCGTTGTTGTTTCAGAAGGTGGCAACGGGCATGGGACGTGCCTCGAAGGAAGCGATGGACATCGAAATTGCCAACATGCCGTCGCCCATCGAGGGTGCCACGGTCGGAAATCAGAAGCTGCAAGCCTTCCAAGAAAACATCGACCAGATGGCCTCGCGTTCGGTGAAACTGCCGGGAATGGATCAATCGAAGGATGTCAAATCTCGTGTCGAAGCCCAGGGAGTTGCCGCGTACAACGCAGCACAGGGCACAGGTTCGAGTCAGGCAGTTCCAGCGGGTGCTACGCCCGTGAAGAACATCTTCGGAAAGGTCATCGGGTACGACCAGAACGGGAAGCGGGTTTTGATCTAGCGCCGCGCAACCAGCATCGCAAGGCACAACGCTTCAGAATTTGCTGGCCCCCACAGAATCGACTCCCGCTTCAGGATCGGCTCAGTGACCGCACTGACTGAGACGACAAGGTTATAAATGGCCCGCGACGTTAGGAGTATCCAATTTGGCCGAGAGGTTGACAGCGACCCTGACGTTGACGAAGTGAAAAATTGGCTGCCCGCCCAGGCCACCAGCGACCAAATCGAGTGATTGCCAAGGTCATGGATGCGGGTGACATGCCAGCGAGCGAAGCATTCAAGTTGTGGTTGCTCAGGTTTTGCAATCCATTTCAGAGTGACGAGGATGAGGGGACCAGATGAACGCTGATTTTATCGAACAGAGAGCGAACTCAGACGATTCAAACAAGTCAGCGAAACCATCAGCGAAAAAGGGTCGCGGGAGTCATCCGAATTCACGAGCCAATCTGAAACCTTACCCTAAGGGTGTCAGTGGAAATCCCGGTGGCAAGCCCCGCGTTGACATGTCAGCGATTATTGCGAGGGCCATTCTTGAAGAGAATCAGGAAGCCATCTACGAAGGACTTGCGAAGGCACTGATTAAGGGCAATGCGTATGTGTACAAGGAATTGTCTGACCGTGCGTATGGGAAGGTGAATACGCCAGTGACCGTCGAAGCTGGCGAACAACTGGCAACTATCTTGACGGAGGGCAGACAGCGAGCGGCGGCGAATCGTGGCAACACAGCTTTGGCAGCACCCGCAGTATTTCCAGCGCCAGCACTGCCCCCGGCTGTCGAAATTGTTCCCTCACCAGCACCGCCCGTTGCACCTGTTGCGCCACCCAAGCCGGTTGTGGTGGCGAAACCAGCGCCACCGGCACCCGCAGTCAAGCCAGTGACAGATAGTCTCAGTGCCGAGGATCATGCCAAGCGCTTCTTTGACTACACCACCGGAAAGTGCGTATAGCCTCGTGGAAACCCAGGTCGATAGTTTCGAGATTGAGCTTGCGAAGGCTGCGGCGGATTATTACGCGGACCCTTTGGGATTCGTGTTGTGCATGTTCCCGTGGGGGCACGGATCGCTGGCAAATTACGCCGGTCCCGACCAATGGCAGACCGAGTTTCTAGACGACTTGGGCAAACAGGTGAGGGCACGAGGGTTTGACGGTCACACTCCAGTGTTGCCGATTCGCTTCAGCACCGCATCCGGTGCATGGAATCGGGAATCAACCCTCGTCGCATGGATCGTCCTTTGGCTGATGAGCACCCGCCCGCATTGCAAAGGGACAATTACCTCCAACACCTTCCTTCAGCTCACCACGCGCACTTGGAGTGCGATCCAGACGTGGACAAAACGATGCCTCACAGGTCATTGGTTCATGGTCACAACCGAGCGCATTTATCATCGCCAGTTCAAGGAGTCGTGTTTTGTTCGGCGCAATCGTGCCGCGAAGAAAACAGCGAGGCGTTCGCGGGACAACATGCTGCTGACAGCACATCGTTTTACATTTTCGACGAAGCTAGCGCGGTTCCAGACCCAATTTTCGAGGTTGCAGAGGGCGGATTAACCGATGGCGAGCCGATGATTTTTGCTTTTGGTAACGCCACACGAAGTAAGGGCAGGTTTCATCGCATCACCTTCGGGGATGAGCGCAAACGCTGGATTGCACGCTCCATAGACTCCCGAAATTGTGCGTTTTCCAACAAAGAATTGATTGCTGAGTGGATTGCGGACCGAGGCGAGGATTCTGATTTCGTTCGAGTGCGTCTTAAGGGCATTCCGCCTCGTGCTGACGACTCGCAGTTTATTGATATGGACCGGATCCTGGCCGCGCAACGCCGCGAGGTGGCAGTTTTGGGCGATGAGCCCCTAATCTGCGGTGTAGGCCTCTCGTGGGGCGGTGACGATAAAAATGTTGTCCGTTTTCGCACTGGCAACGACGCTCGATCCATCCCACCGCTGAAAATTCCCGGTGAATCAACCCGTGATTCGTCCGTGATGGTCGTGAAGCTTACGGACATACTCATGGGCACGCATGGACCGGCGAAAAAGAAGATCCACACCATGTTTCTCGACAGCGCGGGCATTTCGGGTGCGATAGGCGCACGGATGAGGCAGCTAGGACATAAGAATGTGATTGAGGTCAACTTTGGAGCCGACTCACCAGACCCGAAGTTCGCAAACATGAGGGCCTTTATGTGGGGCCGGATGAAGGAATGGCTGCTCACAGGTGCAATCGACAAAGACACTGCGCTAGAGACCGATTTGAGCGCCCCTGGCTACATGCTGGACAACCGCGTGAGGGTGCGTTTGGAGTCGAAGAAGGACATGAAGAAGCGCGGTGTGGATTCGCCTGACGATGGCGACGCCTTGTCGCTGACCTTCGCGCAAACAGTAGCGCCACCTAAGCGGGACAGCACACCTGCCACCAAGCCAGTCAGTTGCTGGTCCTGAAAACAACTCTTTTGTGGACAGATTCAGCCCTACGCTAACGGGCTTTGCTTGCAACACGTCCAGAGGCGTGATTCGCAAGGGTTTTGTGGACAAGGCTGCGGGAATACCCTAGCTCGTTGGCAATCTCTCGCACCGTGTGGCCTTGTGAGCGTAGGCGGCCAATTCTAGCGGCATCCAGAACGACACTGGGCCTTCCCAGGCGCTTTCCCTTCGCCCTCGCGTTCCTCAGGCCCGCCCGGACACGCTCCACAATCAGCGAGCGCTCCAACTCAGCAACCGCACCAAGGACAGTGAACACCATCTTCCCAGTGGGCGTGCTGGTATCGACGTTTTCAGAGAAGGATACGAAGTCGATTCCCAAGGCCCTGAACTGTTCCAGCGCCCTCAGCAGGTGCGATGTCGAGCGGGCAAAACGGTCGAAGCGCCGGCGCCGCTACGACATCAAACTCCGCTTGGCCGCGTCGTTCATCAACCGATTGAGTTCGGGACGGGAATCCTTCGAGCCACTCACGCCAGCATCAACGTACTCACCAGCAACGCTCCAACCTCGACGCTCGCAGTATTCTCGCAACTCACGAGTCTGCATGGCGGGGTCCTGGCCGTGGTTGGTGGTCGAAACACGAGCATAGATCGCTGCCCTCATCGCTGACCTCCAGAAGCGCTGTAAGTTGGAATGCTAAAGCTGGTGGTATGCCTGAGCGTTTCGCGGGCTGCTTGCAACTGCAATTCCCACTTGGTGGTTCCAAAAATGAGTTTGGACCACGTGCAGTAGGGGCATCGAGCAACGGTGCTTGTTACAATTCGTGTAGCCATGTCAGCCTCCGCAATAGGTTGATTTGGTTAGGGGCGTGTCGCTGTTGGTAGCAGCGATGCGTCCCGTTCAAAATTCAAAATCCGGTTAGGTTCTAGACAGCAGCCATCTCAAGCTCATGCCTCGGAACTTCTTTGTGAACCTGCGGGAACTTTGACTGTGGTTCGATTCCGAGACGGCCTGCGTACTGCAACAGCTTATCGACGCTCTTCTTTCCGAGCTTCCCGTTCATTAATTCGCTAATCCTCGGCTGTGGTTCATTCAAGATGATCTGCAACTCTCTTTGCGAATACTTCTTGGCGCACTTCAAAATTGCCTCATACAAATCCGCTTTGAACTTCACCACTGCGGCTTGCTCGGGAGGGAAATAGCATCAAATACATCTCCATGCGTCACTGTCGGCTTTTCCGCTTTATTTGCCACCTTTTTTCTCCTGTAGCAATCTTGCCTTCACTGCTCTAAAACGACGATCTATAGTTTCGGCGTCTTTCTGTGGAATGTCGTTTCCTGCCTTCTCAAAGAATGAAGAACATGTACCTTGTCGTCTCGCCTTGGCATATACGCCACGCGATACCATTTCTGCCCATCTTGTTCTCGCAGCTCCCAAAGCCCAGCTCCGATTCCCGGCAAAGGCCTGCAATGGGCAGGGCTCTCTCCCTTCTGAACCTTTCGTAGTTCAAAACCCAAACTCTTCTTTACCTCGTAGGGAAACCCGCTTATAACGTCAAGCGAGTGCCCTCCCAAGAGATATCAGCATACTCAGGATTTTAGTTGCACTGGACATGGTCAATATACAACCTGTTGTATATTCTTGTCAAGCAAATAAGTCATGTAACCTTTGGCCGGTCGGGGGCACTCTAGGGAAATGCAACAATACTTGAGACTTAGGATGCCATCAGTAGCCTTGCTGTCTCCCAGGGCCATCACTGGAATCGCGTTTTCTCCATAGGCGATTTTCGCGGTCCCAGACCACCGAGTCTTCGCTAAGTCTCCGAAAAGCGGCTAGTACGTCCCTCCTAATAGCGAGGTTCCCGTTCTCATTGTCGTACGTAAACTCATTGCCGAACTTCAAAGCGATATCAGAGACAGCCGACTCCTGATCCAGCTCGCCTTTTCCCATCACCTCATCGAGCATCCACTGGGCCGCTTCTTGGGCTGTAGCCATGACGTGCTCTCCTTCAGCACCAGCCTGCCCCTCGTCGCCTTTACAGACCAGCAGTATATGCGTGAGACGTGCCTAGGAAGGTACGAACGGAACCTTCTCCCAGGCCAGGGCCGGGAGTATACTGCTGCCGCTATGACCGAGTTTTATCACTGCTTTAGATGTCGAAAGACGATGCCGTTAATCGGCACAGCAAAGAAGTGTCCCTCTTGCGGAGATGAGGGAGGAGAAGTGCTTCCTCCAGACCGTGTTAAGCAGGGCCTCAAAGCTGGCGTTTACCACAACATTGATCCGAACACAGGAAAGCGGGCTAAGAAGAAGAAACGCTGAATTGTTGAAAGTCCAGGCCTCTGCAATGCGATGGGTTCTGATTAAGGAGCTTCTTGATGTCTGTGGAGGCGCTTAAGTCATTCTTCGATGTCGGGACCGTGGTTCTGCTGTTCCTGACATTTGCTTTTGGAGCCGGAGTATTGATCACCGGCAACGTCATCAATTCACGCCAAGCGAAACAACTAAGACAGTTCGACAGGGACCTTACCGACGCTAAAACTGAACTTGGTAAGCAACAAGAACGAGCAGCCCATGCCGAACGCGATGTGGCCGAAGCTAAGAAAGCGGCTGGAGATGCAGATGCAAAGGCGGAAGGATTTAGGCGTGACATCGCCACAGCCAATGAACGGGCAGCGGACGCCAATAAGGTAGCAGAAGGGGAACGGTTAGCACGAGTCAGAATAGAAGAGAAACTAGCAGGATGGAAACTTGATGGGGGAGCGCAACAAAGGATTATCAGCAAGATTAAACAGTATGAAAAGACGCCGTTTGACTTAGGAACTAATCCCAATGAACTGACGTTCATGGAAACGATGGACAGCATTCTAGTTGGGTCAGGGTGGACTCGTCAGATACCATCCTCAGACAACCCTTTGTTTAACCTGTTACTAAACGGAAAAGCACGCATAAACTATGTCTCCGGTATCTATATTGAAATTGCGGCGTCTCAAGCGGCCAAAGTTGCAACCAGCAGCGGAAACTCTCGCTAGAGCATTGATGGCAGAAGGAATTCCAGTAAAGACACAGAAAGCCCTTCAGGAAAAGGATGAGAACGCCGTCCATATCGTCATTGGAAGTAAGTCGGGAAGCCGCAGCCAGGGGTTTTCCATCCTTTTTCCATTTGAGGCTATCCAAAATCGCTAAAATGCCGCCAATTCCAGCGTTTTTGTGTTATAACCTAACCTTGCCAAGGTTCAGGTGTCGGTTCGATTCCGATAGGCCGCTCCATATTTCTCAGTCACTCACGACTTTATCTCCTCATCAGGGATTGACGTTGGCCCGCTGAAACTCCTGGCAGTCCGATGTCAACTCACATCCTTGGCTACCAGGGCTAACCAGCGAAATGTCAGCGCAATATAGGGCCGACCACGTGGGGAGCTTTCTTCGGCCTCCCGAATTGCTCGAGGCGCGCAAGAATGCCGCCTCTGACCCCACCCACTTGCGCAACCTTGAAGATCTTCACGTTCGGCGGGTTATTGCCAAGCAAAAGGAACTTGGCTTCGAACTTGCCACCGATGGCGAATTGCGCCGCCGTAATTTCATGAGCGACTTTACCGATGCCGTCGATGGCTTCGACCTCGGCGACTCCACGACGCGTAGTTGGAAGGCTGGGGACGACAAGGTTGCGCAGGTCAGCGCCGTCGCTGGCATCGTCGTCAAGGAACTGCGCCAGGTCCGTTCACTCACTGGACACGAAGTCCCGTTTTTGCTGGCGCATTGCAGCGTTGCTCCGAAAATTACTCTTCCTAGCGCCACGCAATTTCCCGCCATCGCTTTCAAGCAGGGTGTCACCGGCAAAATCTATAAAGATCGATCCGCTCTGCTCTGGGCTATCGTCGAGATCATGAAAAAGGATCTCGCGGAACTTTCCTCCCAGGGCGTCCAGTACATCCAAATAGACGCTCCGCGTTATAGCTACTACATGGATCCCAAATGGCGCGACTGGATCAAGACGGAAATGAAAGTCGATCCGGATATTGCGCTGGACGAAGCAGTGCGTGCCGACAACGCCTGCTTCAAGGCCGCGCGCAAACCTGGCGTCACCCTGGCCATCCATCTTTGCCGCGGCAATAATCGCAGTCACTGGTACGCCGAAGGCGGCTATGACGCCATCGCGGAAAAGCTATTTGGCACCCTTGACGTTGACCGCTTTCTCCTTGAATACGACGATGCGCGTTCCGGCACCTTCGCGCCTCTGCGCTTCATTCCTAGGGGGAAGACGGTGGTCCTCGGCCTGATCAGTTCCAAGGTTCCGCAAATGGAAAATTCCGACGACCTCGCCAAACGCGTCGACGAAGCCTCGCGCTTTGTGCCCTTGGAAAATCTCGCACTCAGTCCCCAATGCGGTTTTGCCTCAACCGCTGAAGGCAATCTCATTTCCGAAGACCGTCAATGGGCGAAACTCAAACTCGTCGTCGACACGGCTCGCCGCATCTGGAGTTGATCAAGAGCTTAGTCTTTTAAAGACCGATGTCGAAGAAAACCGTTTCGTTCTCTCCCTGCAGAATAACGTTCCATTCCAATTTGTTTTTTTCTCCAGAGACCCCTCTTCCGATAAGTGTTCCGCGTCGAGCCGGTTCGACGAAACTGAGCACGAAATCTTGATCATTTGCCGCTTCGTCCGGGAAATAAATTCGTGTCACCAGGCGCCGCAGCAATCCGCGCATGAACACCGAGACGACAATGTGCGGGGCTTGCTGTCTGCCGTTTGGCCCTGGCACCGGGCCCGGCTTGATTGTCGCAAACGAAAATCTGCCATTCGAGTCGGTAGGGATCCTTCCAAATCCCTGAAATCCCGTTTCGGTTGCCTTGTCCTGAGGGTCTTCCGGATGCGCGTATTTCCCTGCGCTGTTCGCCTGCCAGATCTCCAACATTGCGTCCGGAACCCCATTTCCATCGCCGTCGATCACGCGTCCGGTAATTTCGATGCGCTCGCCCGAAACACCATGTTCCGCCAGATCAATCGCGTTCAGGCGGTCGCAGCCGATCGAAAAAAAAGGTCCGACGGTCTGCGAAGGTGTGGCGCGAAGGCTCATTTCACTTCCCACCGGGCCGCGGAGGTTCCCACGGCGTCGCTTCACGGCCGGCCAGAACCAGATCGAACTGGAATCCGAGGGCTTGTTCCGGAATGGTGGTCTTCCAATCGAACTCCGAAATCAATCGCTGGCGCGCCGTTTCATCCGCCGTGCAATTAAAAATGGGATCGAAGGGGATTAGCGTATCGCCAGGAAAATACATCTGAGTAACCAGCCGCGTCGCAAACGCCGGGCCGAACACGGAAAAATGGATGTGCGCCGGGCGCCACGCATTGTAGTGATTCTTCCACGGATACGCCCCTGGCCGGATGGTCACAAACCGGTAGCGTCCTTCTGAATCCGTAAGCGTGTGGCCGCACCCCGTAAAGTTAGGATCGAGCGGAGCATCATGCACGTCGACTTTGTGTTGATACCTCCCGGCAGCGTTGCACTGCCAGATTTCGACGAGGGTATGTGGCACGGTCCTTCCGTCTTCATCGAGCACCCGGCCGCTGACGACAATGCGCTCGCCTAGCGGCTCCCCTGAATGCTGTTTGGTCAAATCGAACGCTTTTACATCGACGCGTTCAACCCCAAACATCGGGCCGGTAATTTCGGAAAGCGTATGTGGAATCGCAACCAACGGTTTCGCCGGCGCGCGCTTGACCGACGAAACATACGGTGGATGCAAGTAGTTCGGTTGCGTGCCAGGGAGAGGGCGCCGGAATCCTTTGAGGTTCATCATGGCAGCCTCATTTTTGCATCTTTGTCGGTCCATTTGAAACAAGCGCCTTGGACAGCAGTGGCACAACGAGGGCGGGTCCGTAGCCCCGCCGCCAACTCGCGGGCCGAGTGGAGGCGCGGAAATGTCGATTATCGGGGAGGAAGGGAAGTGGCATGTTGTCTCTCTGCACTCACGCGCTTACCTCAGCTGTTGAGCTTGACTCCTCGTTCCGGCACACTGACCCCACTCGAACCCCGACCACAAATTCCATCACTGGACAACCATGCGAATCGCATCCAAAGCTCCGACCCGCGTTGACCTCGCCGGCGGCACTCTCGATATCTGGCCGCTCTATTTGTTTCATCCGGGTGCAGTCACGGTAAACGCGGCGATCACGCGCTATGCCTCCTGCGTGATCGATCAGCATCCGCTGGGTGACGATCGCATTAAGCTCGTTTCCCGCGATACCCAGCTCGAAGAAAGCTTCGACTCGCTCGCGGCCCTGGTGAAAGGGAAGCGCTATCGGCTTCCGTTGCTGGCCGAAATCGTTAAATTTTTTAACCCCGACGGCGGCTTCACCCTGACAACCGACTCTGAAGCTCCCGCGGGCGCGGGAATCGGCGGCTCCAGCGCCATGGCTGTCGCCATATGTGCCGCGCTCGACCGCTTTACCGGTGCAGGGAAGAGCAAAGCCGACTGGATTCACATTAGCCGCGACGCAGAAGCCATCGTGATCCGCGTTCCCACCGGCACACAGGACCATTACCCTCCGGCCTTCGGTGGCGCCGCCGCCATCGAGCTTCCCCCCGGTGGAGAACACCGCACCGAACTCCGAGTCGACCTCTCCGAGCTCGAGCGCCATATCGTTCTCTGTTACACCGGCAAGCCGCGCAAGTCAGCCATCAACAACTGGGACGTCTTCCAGAAACATATCAACGGAAACAAGAAGGTTTACCACAATCTTGCTCGTATCTCGGAAGTGGCCCAACAGCTCCGCGGCGCCCTCGAAAAATCGGACTGGACGGACGCCGGACGATTAATGCGTGAAGAGTGGACCTTCCGAAAACGCAATCTCCCGACCATCTCTACCAAGACGATCGACCGCATCATCGAAGGCACACGGCGCAAGGGCGCTCTAGCGGGAAAGGTCTGCGGTGCCGGTGGCGGCGGCTGTGTCGTGCTGTTGATCGATCCCAACGCACGCGAACGCGTTGAGTCCGCGGTGACCGATGCCGGCGGTCAACTCCTGCCCATGAAGATCGACCGGTCCGGTGTCCAGGTCAACGTCTCCTAGAACAATGCCTTGTAACAAAACTTCTTAGAACAAAGCGTCTTGGGACAAGGCCTCGTCCTCCGGCGACGATCTAGTCATCGAACAACGCCCATTCACCCGTCCAATACCGGAGCTCTCCTTCCTCCGGGCGTCTCAGCGCGCTCAGAGTCTCTGCGTTATCTTTACCCCCGCCTCCCTCCAGTCCGGCCAGGATTGTACCGACCCGCAGGGTCCCCCTGAAAAAGCGCCAGGTATCTGTTCAGCAGACCATAAGCATCATAGAATAGGGGTAACCAGCCACCGGGGCGGCTGGCCACTGTGTTCATGCCCAACTGGCTCATACCGGCGCTCACTGTTTTTCTGCTTGCTGCGGATGTGCCCGGCGTCGAACGTCTTCACTCTCCCAGCAATTCCATTCCCGCGTTTCCCGCCGGCGCAGATATCTCCGTGTTGCCCGACTTATCCTCGACAACGGATGAACCTCCGGCTCAATCGCCACAGCCCAGCCAGGAGAAAAAGGCGACACTACAGGATCAATCGAAACTTGACCTGATCCGCTACGTGTCGGGAGAATTTGCCAAAGCCACCAAGCCGCTTCCCGCCGGCAAAGAAGGTTTTCTTTTCTATGTCGGGAAACCGGTCAGCGCGGAATTGCTGAATAGCGCGGTGGCGACTCACGGCGCGGCCGTCAACAGTGGCGACAACGTGCAAATCACCAAGCTCGAATTTCGTGCGCACACCATCGTCGTGGATGTGAACGGCGGCGGGCGCGGCAAGAAAAACTGGAAAGACCATGTACAGATCGGCATGGGCGGCGTTCCGACGATGAGCACAGGTCAGAGCCAGACCTCAGAAAATGGTCCGCCGGGAGTTCAGCCCGGCATGGGCAGCACGCTCTTTCTGGAATTCACAAAGGCAGTCCCAGATCTTAGTCCCGAGGACCTGAAACAGATCCTTTCTCCCTTTCTCGATTTCACCCGGCAACGTTCTGCCTCCGTGCATTGGACCGACACCCTGCCACCCGAAGTCCGGAAAGCCATTCAGGATCGGCGCGCCGCCGTCGGCATGGACCGCGAAGAAGTAGTCGCGGCCATCGGCAAACCGGAACATAAGGTTCGCGAGCGCGATTCCGAGGGCAACGAAATCGAGGATTGGATCTACGGCCAGCCGCCCTCAAAAACAGTATTCGTCCGCTTCCAAGGCGATCGCGTAACCAGCGTCCGTCAATTCCCTCAATAAATTTCACGATCCCTGTTCGTCCCCCATTGCCGTCCTTTTTTCGAATCCACCATCTAATCAGCAGTTAGGCAGTGCCCTGGCTTTCTGGTGGAACTGACCTGGAGTCCCCGCAAGAGAAGCGCAAATCACTTGAGGTCAAAAAAGGAGGATTTTTCCGTATGCGCATGTCCAGATGTCGCACCGCTTTGCTCGTTCTCGCGGCCACCGTGTTCGTTTCGCTCGGCAGCGCAGGTTGCTCTGGGCGGGTGACGTACTACGACGAGGAACATCACGATTATCACCACTGGAACAACCACGAAGTCGTGATCTATCGCTCCTACTGGACCGGTCGGCATGAGCCCTACCGCGAGTACTCGAGTCTGAACAAAGACGAGCAGCGCGATTACTGGCGATGGCGCCACGATCACCACTGAGAGCATCTTCTTCTGAGTGCGGACTAAGTTTCGATCGTTTTGAGCCTTACACCGTGCCGCGTGTGACGGTCCGGTGTAAGGCATTTCACGTTGCGTCCTTCTTCTTGATAACTCCTGCCGCAAGCCTGCCGCTCGGACCGCGTTGACTTTTTTTCTCGCAGCCCATAGCATTTCTAGTTCACACATGGGCCGATTTCTAGTCTGCGCCGGCTCGCTTCGCGTGACCATTCCATCGGAGGAAGAATGCCCATCAAGGTAGGTATCAACGGTTTCGGCCGCATCGGACGCAATATCATGCGCACTGCGCTGGATGACAAAGATATCCAGTTCGTCGCCGTTAACGACGTCACCGATGCCGCCACACTCGCTCACCTTCTCAAGTACGATTCGATCCTCGGCAATCTCCACCACAAGGTGACCCACACCGACGATTCCATCGCCGTGGAAGGGAAGAGCTTCAAGGTTTTCAAGACCAAGGACCCCGCGGAAATTGACTGGGCTTCGGTGGGCGCTGACGTTGTTGTCGAGTCGACTGGCCTCTTCACCAAAGGCGCGGACGCCAAAAAGCACCTGCGCGCGCCCGTGAAAAAAGTCATCATCTCCGCCCCTGCCGACGGCCCGGACGCTACTTTCGTGCTGGGCGTCAACGACAATACCTACGATCCCGCCAAGCACAACGTGATCTCCAACGCTTCCTGCACCACCAACTGTCTCGCGCCCGTCGCCAAGGTTCTGCAAGACACTTTCGGCATCACTGCCGGCACCATGACCACGATTCACTCCTACACCAACGATCAGAAGCTCCTCGACCTGCCGCACAAGGATCTTCGCCGCGCCCGCGCCGCTGCCATCAACATGATCCCCAGCTCCACGGGCGCTGCCAAAGCCTTGCACTTGGTCATCCCCGCCCTCAAAGGCAAACTCGATGGCTACGCGATGCGTGTCCCCACGCCGAACGTTAGCGTTGTGGACCTCACGGTTTTTGTCGAAAAGCCGGCCACCGTCGAATCCGTCAACGCCGCTTTGAAAGCCGCGGCGCATGGTCCGATGAAAGGCATCCTCGGCTACACCGAAGAGGAGCTCGTCTCCTCCGACTTCAAAGCCAATTCGAATTCCTCGATCGTCGATGCCGGCTACACCAAAGTCGTCGGCGACAAGTGCGTGAAAGTGTTGGCCTGGTACGACAACGAGTGGGGCTACTCCTGCCGCTGCCGCGACCTGATCAAGCTCGTAGCGTCCAAGTTTTAGGTAGCACAGGCATTCCTGCCTGTGTCCCCTGTAGACGAAGCAAGCTTGACGCCGACAAACAAATCGCGCCGAATTAATTTCAACTCAAGCGATAACGCAAAAACGCACAAAACAAAATCACAAAACGAACCATGAACAAGCTAACCATCAACGATCTCGACCTCCACGGCAAACGCGTCTTCATCCGCGCAGACTTCAACGTCCCCCTAAAGGACGGCGTAGTCACGGATGACACGCGCATCCGCGAAACCCTGCCCACGCTCCGCCTGGCCATCCAAAAGGGCGGACGCCTGGTGCTGGCCTCGCACCTAGGCCGGCCGAAAGGCGGTCCCGATCCCAAATATTCCCTGGCCCCGGTCGCCAAGAAACTGTCAGAGCTCTTGGAACGCGATGTGGTTTTTGCCGAAGATTGCGTAGGCCCCGACGCCGAAGCCAAAAGCAAAGCGCTCACCGACGGCGGCGTGCTCCTTCTAGAAAACGTCCGCTTCCATCCTGAAGAGGAAAAGAACGACGAAGCCTTCTCTAAACAGTTGGCGAAACTTTGTGACGGCCTCTTTGTTTGTGATGCCTTCGGCTCAGCTCATCGCGCCCACGCTTCCGTAGTAGGCATCACGCGCTTCGTGAAGCAATCCGCCGCGGGCCTGCTCATGGAAAAGGAGCTCGCCTATCTCGGCAAAGCGGTCACCAATCCTGCCCGGCCATTCGTAGCCATTATCGGCGGCGCGAAAGTCAGCGATAAAATCGAAGTGGTCGAAAATCTGATGAAGATCGCCGACGTCATGCTCATCGGCGGCGGCATGGCCTACACCTTCGAAAAGGCCCAAGGCCTGGAAATCGGCAAGTCCCTCGTGGAAATGGATAAGCTCGACCTCGCCAAACGCCTCCTCACCGAAGCCAAGCAGAAGAATTTCAAGCTCTTGCTCCCGGTCGACCATGTCGTCGCTCCCGAATTCAAGCCCGACGCCAAAGCCACTACCTGCGACATCGCCGCCACTCCTGCGGATCAAATGGGCCTCGACATCGGTCCCAAGACCGCCGCAGCCTATTCCGCCGAGATCTCCAAGTCCAAGACCATCGTCTGGAACGGTCCGATGGGCGTCTTCGAAATGCCCGCGTTCGCCAAAGGCACCCTCGAAATTGCCAAAGCGGTGGCCGCGGCGACCTCCGCAGGCGCAACCTCCATCGTCGGCGGCGGTGATTCCGTAGCCGCCGTCCACCAATCCGGCCTCTCCACCAAAATCTCCCACATTTCCACCGGTGGAGGCGCCTCCCTGGAGTTCCTGGGCGGCCGCAAACTCCCCGGCGTCGAAGCCCTAACCAACAAATGACCTCCTCTCGTCTCCGCGAAATCTCGGCGTACTCTGCGTCTGTTTACCCTGAGATTCGAAGAGCTTACCCTGAGCTCCGAGGGGTGCATGATCCCTTTCTTCGCTCTCTGAATCGGAGGCACCCATGACCCGCCGCCGCGTAATCGCCGGCAACTGGAAGATGCACAAGACCATCGCCGACACCCGCGCCTTCTTCTCCGCCTTCACGCCTTTGGTCGCGCACTCGACCCACTGCGACATTGTCGTCGCCCCGCCTTACACAGCCATCTCCGCTGCTGCCGAATGCGCGAAATCCACGCGCATCGCTATTTCCGGCCAAAACGTTTCGTGGAGCAAAGAAGGCGCCTTCACCGGCGAAGTCTCTGGCCCCATGCTCGCCGAAGCGGGCTGTCGCTACGTCATCGTTGGCCACTCCGAGCGCCGCCAGCTTTTCCGCGAGACCGACGACAATGTGGCAAAAAAATCTCTGATGGCTCTCCACTCGGGCCTCATCCCCATCGTTTGCCTCGGCGAAACCGATGAAGAGCGCACCGATGGCCTCGAGCAGGAAGTCCTGAATCGGCAGTTCACTGGCGGGCCTGGTGCGTTGACCCCCGAGGAATTCTCCCGTATTCTGATTGCCTACGAACCAGTCTGGGCGATTGGGACGGGTAAGGTGGCAACGCCAGAAATTGCTGCCGCCGCGCACGGTATTATTCGCCGGTGTGCTGCCGAGCAATTCTCCATTGCTCACGCCTCCGCTCTGCGCATCTTGTACGGCGGCAGCGTCAAACCCGACAACATCAAGGGATTGATGGCCCAGCAAGAACTGGACGGCGCGTTAGTAGGCGGAGCAAGCCTGGACCCGAAGTCATTTGCGTCCATCGTAAATTTCGAGTGACCGTATTCTCTGCCAGGTGTAGGCGCGGGGCTTTAGCCCAGCGTGAACCGCTGAAGGCAACGACAACGCGACCAAATCTTAGAAAGTTTAGCGAGGCGTAGAAATGCAAGGAATGCCAGGCTGGATGAAGTGGACCATCTCTCTCTTGATCGGCATCGCCATTATAATTCTTGGCTTCCGTTTTGCCGGATGGCTCCTGACCGCGTTCTTCGTAATGAACTGCCTCGTGCTCATCATTGTCGTCCTGCTGCAAAGCGGTAAAGCCGCCGACCTCGCAGGAGCCTTCGGCGGCGCAGGCAGCCAGACCGCCTTCGGCCCACGCGGGGCCGCCACGCTTCTCTCGCAAGCCACAACCTGGTGCGCGGTAATGTTCATGATCTGCGCCATGGCCCTGGTCCTGCGCACCGACAAAGCCACCGGCCAAGGCAACTCCATCCTCGAAAAGTTCTCGAAGCCGGCGGCCGCTCCCGCAAAGCCAGCGCCAGTGACACCAGTACCAGCCCAGCCGCAATCGAGCACCACGCCGGGAGCCCAACCTCCAGCAACCGCGCCCACGCCACAACCCAAGAAGCCCTAGCAGCCCGTGGCGGAATCGCATTTTTCTGAGTGGCGAAGTCTGTATCTGAGATAGCGACGATTTTTCCGCCGGTCGAATGGTGGTGATGAAACACAGGGTTTTCTGGGACTCGAGGCCACGGAAGGGCGACGGAACAGAAAAAGCAGCATGCAAGAGAAACGAGGAATGACGATTTCTCAGCTCCCGTGGGGTACCCGAGCCCAAGAGCGAGCGAAAAATTAGACTCAGATTTAATGCCCCAACGTGAATCAGCAGTCGCTTGAGAATGTTCTCGGTGTCCTCGTAGATGCGTTCGTCTCATTCCGCCCGTATCGTAGCAGTGCGCGAAGTTCCGCTCGATCAACTCGCCTCTCTTCCGCAGCAGGCCCTGGCCATAGGCTCCCTGCACTCGCCGCCGATTGGCATAGACCGCTTGCTGCTCCTTGGCTTTGCCTTCCCAATGCCGTTGCCCGGGCTGCTTCTTCTCCGAAATGTAAGCCCGCACTTCCGCACCCTGCAGATTCGCTACCACCGCTCCACTTGGTAGCCCTTGTCGGCCACCACTTCTTCGATGCCCTGCAGATGCACTTGCGGTTTCTGGCTCGGTTCTTCTGTCCCGATCAACTCCGCCACGTTCTCACCGGCCTGCGCTAGAGTCTCGACCACCGTGGTGGTGTCCCCCGAATCGGCTTCCTGCAGCGTCACCGCCAACACCGCACCGGTCTTTAGATCCACGACATGCTCGGCTTTGTGTGCCAGATGCGTTCGCCCATCTTTCATCTTGGCGATGCGCGCATCTCCATCATGCGGATTCACCCAATCTTCGTTGCTGGCCTTGTTCTTCCGCGTGCGATCCACTCGCGCTAGGTCTTCCCGCGTGGGCGTCTCGATTCCCGATTCCTTGGCCAAGCCCTGCAAAAATTCCTCGTAACTCTCACCCGTATCGCGCCGCACGATCGAACGCATCGCCGCGTTGGCCTCCAGCGTGGTCGCGTCGATCCCCACCGTCTTGCCCTTCACCAGCCCCTGCTCTCGCAGCACTTCCAAAATCCAGAAGAACACTTTGTGGTGCGTCTCCACATCGATCAGCCGCCGTGTCCGTGAAATGGTCGAATGATCCGGGGTGGGCTCGTCTATGCCGATTCCCAGAAATCTCCGTAGGCCCAACGAGTCCGCCACCCGCCAGGCGATGCCTCGCTCGGAATCGAGGCCCTCAAAATAGCCCACCAACAACAAACGAAAATAGATCCCTGGCGCCAAAGAGGGTCGTCCAATGTTTTCCGCGTAAAACTTCGCGCACTCCCTCTCGGCAAACTCGTCAAACTTCCTCTCTTCCAACAATTCATTCACCCGCTTGTAAAAAGGATGTGCCGGCCCCTTCGCTAGTTCCTGCTGTGCGATCCACATCTGCTCTTGTCGCTGTCTTCGCCGCCGCGTTCCCATGCCCATCAGCAGTTCTCCTCAAATCTGTTCCTCATTTCTACAAAGATTTCCGAGGCAGGGAAGTTACTTCAAGTTACAATAGCCGCTTTTCACCACAGGCTGCTAGGTGGCCGTCGGCCAGGTGCCAGCGTCCACGGAACGCCACAGGCGCAGTTCAGTGCACCACGCAGATAGGCATCCCTTAGTTGTCGTTCGCCGCCGGATCGCCGCCTTTGTAGGGGCCGGGCTTGCCCCGCCCGACCGCTGCGTCATGCCGCAACAGTCCGATGACCACCCACACCGATGGCGATTGAGGCGACTTACCATGAATTTTTAGAATAGTGAGATTTTCGGAGAGCAAATCGAATCAGCGAAGCCAGCGATTAACACTACAAAATTGGTGCGGTCGAGAGGACTCGAACCTCCATGCCTTGCGGCGCTAGCACCTCAAGCTAGTGCGTCTGCCAGTTCCGCCACGACCGCATGCACCGAATTATACATTAGAATCAAGCGATGAGTCTTCGTCGAACGCCATTGCAAGCCAAGCATATTCCGAAGTCTCGCTTCCATCGCGGGCCGCTTCCGGGGAGCACCGAAGATTTCCCGTTGACAGCAACGTCAGAAAATCCGGCGTTAACGTTAACGGTCAGTTTCCAAAACAAGAAATTAATCCGCGTTAACGTTAACGCTCGCTTCTCCCAATAAAAATCACAAGATTTCCAACAAAGTACTATTGCAGCATCTATTTTTCAGGACTAAGGTAACTACTGGATCGCAGCCTGCATTGCTCGCGCCTAGGATGCTTTCCGCCAAAACGAACTGTCCATGTTTGAAGGGCGTCTCCAGCGCGCTCCCGCTTACGAATTCGAAACAACATCGAGCCGGCGCGCATTAGGATTCAGACACTCCTTTGAGGAGAATTACATGAACGATCGTCCGCAAATCCTAGTTGTTTCTCCGGATCTCGACCACCGCCGCGCGCTCACTTCCATCCTGCAAAAAAATGGCTGGAGCCCGCTGCATGCCTCGCGCCTCCACGAGTGCCACGATCTCCTTGCCAAGCAAAATGTCGGTCTCGTCTTCTGCGAGCGCCGCCTCGCTGACGGAACGTACCGCGACCTTATCTCCGTCGCGCAAACTCGAGCCCGCAGAGTTCCCATCGTAGTGACCTCGCGCCTGGCCGACTGGGACGAATACCTCGAAGCCCTTAGTCACGGCGCCGTTGACCTTATCCCTTCACCCTGCAAACCGAGCGACGTTTTCTCCGCCATCGCCCAGGCTCAACGGGAAGACGAGGAACTCTCTACGCCGTCGCAATCCGAGTCCAAACTCCGCGCCATCTCCGTCCCCAGCGCGTAACCCTATCCATCTATTTCCACCTAGCGCCCGACAACGGGCGCGCCGTGTCGAAGTCTCGCGCAAAGCGCAAGCTCTCCGCTTTGTGTATCATTGTTCCCCGTGAACTTCACTCTGACCCCGGTCGAAGCCCGCGTCCTGGGCTCGCTCGTCGAAAAAGAAATCACCACGCCCGAGTATTACCCGCTTTCTCTGAACGCCATCCTGAACGCCGCCAACCAAAAATCGAATCGCGATCCAGTGATGGATCTCGACGAAGACGCCGTTCGCCACGCGCTCCATTCGCTGAGCCAGCAAAGCCTCGCACGCTCCGCCGCCACCGACAGCCGCGTCCCCAAGTTCGAACACCGCCTTGCCGAAGTCTTCAACTTCCATCGCCACGAAATTGCACTGCTCTGCGTGCTCCTCCTCCGCGGCCCGCAAACTCCCGGTGAACTCCGCACCCGCACCGATCGCCTCTATCAATTCGACGATCTCGCCGCCGTTCACTCCGCCCTCACCTTGCTCATGAACCGGCAGCCGCCCCTCGTCAAAGTCCTCCCTCGCCAACCTGGCACAAAGGAGGCCCGCTACGCCCATCTCTTTTCCGGCGACGTAGAAGAGCCCATTCCCAAAATGGCTTATACTGACTTGCCAACATCATTAGTCCAACAACCAGAGCTCGCTCCTTCCGATTCCTCCCGGTTGGCGCGCCTCGAAAATGAAGTCGCCGCCCTTCGCGCCGAAGTCGCCGATCTCAAGACTCAACTGGCCACATTTCAAAAGCAGTTCCAATAGTCTCCAATAGTGAACGTTCGCGATCTTCAACAGGAAAAAAAAGTCCGCACCCCAAAGTAATCCCGTTTTTCCGGCAATTTAGCGCTCCAATTAACCTATTGATCGCACGCTATTTAGGTCTCAGTACCAATCGATTGATCCAGTACGCCCAGCGCCAAAGGCGGATGGACCGTCGCGTGCTCCCACCGTACCCTTAGTACAAGTTCACGACGTTTTTCGGAAAGAAGCTAGGTCGGACGCGCTGCTTTGTCGGAAGCAGCGCCGGTCGAAAAAAAGGAAAAAAGCGTCAGCATTCCGGGTTGCCCCGACCCATGGTTTTCCAGGGGCGCTATGACTCTAACGCCACGCCAATCGCTTTCCAGTTCCGGGTTCTTCTCCCCAGTTGAAATGGAACAAATCCCATGAACGATAAGAGAATTCTTCTTACCCTCATTTTGTTCGTCGGCGCTTACTTTGTCTTTCGATCCTTCCACGACGCGCACAGGTCCCAGGCCGCGACGACCATAACCGGCACGTCCAGCCGACAGAATCAGCACGCCGACGCCTTCCCGGCACCCGGTCCGTCCTCGCCGACCACTCCGCTCGTCCACGCCTCGTTCCGTCCCCTCAACTTCGCCCTCCTCCGGGGCGGCTTCAGCTCCGTCAACGAATTTTTCGAGCGCGTCCACGATGATCCGGTTCTCCACGACTTCTACGGCGATTGCGCCGACCGCAACGCCTCCATGTTTCCACTACCCGAAGACATCACCGCCTTCAGCACCTTCCGCAAAGGCGACAACATCAAGTGGGCCCAGAGGCCCCTCCTGATCAAAAAGGGAGAGTACGTCATAACCTTCTGCGGCAAGACCGTTCTCGCTCGCTGCGGCAATCTCATAAGCGTCTCTCCGATGCAGCCCAGCGAAGATGTGCCGCCCGCGCTTCTCGAAGCCCCGGCAGAAGTCCCCGATGCCCCGCTCACTTTGTATGCCTCGGCTGACCCTGCTCCAACGAATCCAGCCAATGCCGTCGTCGCTCCCGCTGCGGCTTCGGCCGAACGCCGCGGTTTCTTTTTCGTTCCGCCTTTCTACGTCCCCACCGGCAACTCGCACGGAGGTCCGACTTTTACCTCAAGCGTTCCACCTCCCGCAGCCATCGTTCCTCCGCCCACCAACAGCACGCCACCGCCGCCGATCACGACCGCTCCTCCACCTCCTCCGTCGGCTCCCCCGGCGCCCCCTGGCCACCTGGCCGGCGATGAGTTTTCCGGACATCAGGCGCTCTTCACTCTTTTCATCGGCCTGTTTGTCATAGCGCTTCTCAGGCTCACCACTCGATGAAAACAGGCGGCTACATTCTCATCGTGCTTCTCGCGTTGTTCATTGTCGCCGTCCCATACGAGATGCACGCCCATTGGAACACCCTTGGCCCATACTGGGCCTGCGCCGCTTCGGCTTTCGTTTCCGGTTCGCATCCGGTCGGCGACCATGTCATCACTCCCGTCACCGACGTCACCATCACCTGGCAATGCTCCGGCGCCGAAAACATCCAGATCTTCTCCATGCTCTTCGCCACCGTCTTTCTGATGAACTGGAAGCGCATGCAAGGCTGGAAATCCGTTCTGCTGTACATCGGCGCCCTGGCCGCTCTATGGCTCGTAAATCTAGCCCGTATAATCACAATCGTAGTCCGCGCCAAAGAAACCCACTACGGCCTCACCAACACGTTAGCGTTAGCTCTCTTGGTCATCCTCGTCTGGAAAATCAAGTGGCTCCGCCCCGCCACGTCCGAAACGGCTCCCGCCTCTACGTAACGTCCATTCGCAATCTCGGTCGATCACGCCGGAACCTGGCCCAACCGGCGCATCAATTTATCTTGCGTTAAGCTCGCCCGACCACACTCTCGAATCGACGTCGAGGTTTTGCGATTTGTCCGATCGCTTTGAGTCCCGGTTCTCGCCGCTCCGCATACGCCGAAGCCAAGCCTCAAGATGATTCTGCCATCGCACAGAAGACAAACATGATTCGTTGGAAGACGCTAGCTGCGCTCCTCCTTATGGTCGCCATCCTGGGCGCCGCTTACGGCTTCGTCCTGATCCGCCGCGGCTTCAGTGCCAATGCCGAGCCTTCCTACCTCGAAAAACTCCTAGCTCGCACAGTCCGCAATATTTCCATCCCAAGTCGCGCCCGCGACGCCAACAATCCCTGGAAGCCCACGCTGACCATTCTCAACGAAGCTCGCGCAGACTTCGCCGACCGCTGCGCCATTTGCCACGGCACCGACGGCAGCGGCCAAACCCAGGTAGGCCGCAACCTCTATCCAAAGGTGCCCGATCTGCGTTCCCCGCAAACCCAAAATCTAACCGATGGCCAACTCCACTACATCATTCGCAACGGCGTCCGTCTCACCGGCATGCCCGCCTGGAGCAATCCCCACGACGAACCCGACGACTCCGGCTGGAAGTTAGTCCTCGTCATCCGCGACTTCCGCCAACCAACGCCCCAGGAAGCCGCCCACCAAGAACAAACTGCAATCTCAGCCCAGTACGTCGGCTCGCAAAAATGCGAAAAATGCCACGAGGAAATTTATGCCCATTGGAAGAAGACCCCGATGGCCAACGTAGTCCGCGACCCGCGCGAACATCCCGACGCGATCATCCCGGACCTCGCCACCAACAAAATCGCGAAATTTACCAAGGACGATGTCGCTCTCGTCTACGGAAGCATCTGGAAGCAGCGTTACTTCACCAAAATTGGCGACGACTATTTCCCGGAACCCGCCCAATGGGACGTCACCGCTAAAATATGGCGACCCTATTTCGTGGCCAAAGGCACCGATTGGTGGGAGCCGTTCTATCCCCCCGATAACATGAAGCGCCCGACGGGCCCAACTTGCGACGGCTGCCACTCCGTCGACTTCAACATCCACACCAAGCAAGTCGCGGAGTGGAACGTAGGCTGCGAACGCTGCCACGGCCCCGGCAGCGAGCATTCCGCGAATCCCACTCGTGCCAACATTCTGAATCCGGCCCACCTGAATTACGTCCAGGCCAGCGACACCTGCATCCAGTGCCATTCGCAAGGCCGCCCGCTCACCGATCCCATAGAAGGGAATCACTACGATTGGCCGGTAGGCTATCGCGTAGGCCTAAACCTGCAAGATTTCTGGAAGCTCGAAGATCACACTCTAGGTGCCACGACCTTCACGCACTACGCCGACGGCACCGCCCACAAAAATCGCATGCAGGGCAACGACTTCATCCAAAGCGTAATGTACCGTCGCGGCATAACCTGCTTCACCTGCCACGACGTCCACGGCACCGACAACTACGCCCAGCTCCGCAAGCCCGCCAACAAACTTTGCCTCGACTGCCACGCCCCAATGTCCCTCAACGGCCCCCGTACGCTAACCCTGCGGGAGCACACCCACCACAAAGACGGCTCTCCCGGAAGCGAGTGCATCGCCTGCCACATGCCCAAAATCGAGACCACCATCGCCGACACAAAAGTACGCGCCCACACCTTCGCCTTCATCACTCCATCGATGACCGACAAATACAACATTCCGAATCCATGCACGTCGTGCCACAAAGACAAGCCCACCACTTGGGCCATCCAAGCTCTAGCCCACTGGCCCGAGCGCTCCCCTTGGCGAGTCGACTGAATTCGCGTTCCGTACCCAAACCAAGACTGAATCGCGCGTTGTTTCTGCGCGATTAACTTATCGGGACGACGCGCAACGCGCGCGATTTCTTTGTACCACAACACAAATGGTGCCTGATCCCAACAATGTTTTGACTTCGCGATGACACGAACCCTTTCGCGCACGATTACCGTGGGATCGGAACGAAATGATCGCGACGGCAATCGGCAACGGGTTCGGGCCGATCGCTGCCGCGCTCCTTTTCGTTCCCGGGGCGTTCACGTTCGTTCCTCGACTTTGCATCGAAATAAAATCCGAGGGCGCATTTCGTCGAAGCCAGCGCGAACTCACCGACACCAGACCAACAAGAAGATCCGGGGTGTCTTCATCGGGACGCAACCACAGGACATCTTTAAAACCAGCCGTATCTATCCGCAACGCATTACGGCCTGAACGTCATAGCTAGCGACTCTCACGGCCCAGCCGGGAATCGCGATAAGACTTGGCAACCGCCCAATCACCCTCAGCAATTTCGTGATCGCGAAGCGTTGTGTCAGTGAATCTCTCACTGATGCGAAGGACGTGTGTGGCTCAGCGAGTTACGAGGCAGCGGAATCATGCAGTCGCAATCGATGCACGCGAAGTCAATTTCAAAACCAGGAGAATAATGATGAAAGAAAAGGGAAGTGTCCTCGGCACGGCCTCCAATCGCAGGTCGTTCCTCAGAAATGGTATGGTCACCGCCGGCGCTGCAACTGTCGGCGCCGCTCTGTTGCCTACTGGATTGCGGGCCTTCGATGATGACGATCGCGCCCCCATCACCAAGGGAGACATCGCCATTCTTCGTTTCTTGAACGCCCTCGAACAAGTCGAAGCCGATTTGTGGACGCAATACTCCGAACTCGGCGGCACCCAAGACAATGAAGTCTCCGGCGTCAACGGCGGAAATCCGCTCTATACCGCCGCTCTGCAAATCCTCGACGGCGACATGGCCCAATACATCCACGACAATACCGATGACGAAAACAGCCACGCCGCCTTCTTAGCAAATTATCTGGAGTCGAAAGGCGCCGAACCGGTCAACCTTGACAAATTTCGCGTCCTGCCCAGCAGCACCGCTACGGGCGCCAAGAATCTCGGCCGTCTCACCAACCTGACGCAGCTAACCGTCGACACCAGCTTCTGGTCCCGCTACCGCAGCATCACCAATCCTGACTTCGATCCCACGGCTAAGTTCGTCCAAGCCGTTCCCAGTCTGAACGTCGGCCAACACACCGCCATCCCGCGCTCCGACGCCGACACCGCAGGCAGCTCCATCAGCAACAACAATCCCAGCACCATATCCACCCATCTCCAGGCCATCGCCTTCACCGCGGGCTTCCACTTCGCCTTCATCGAACAAGGTGGCACCAGTCTCTACCCAGCTCTGGCTCAAAAAGTCACCAACCTCGAAGTGCTCCGCGTCCTCCTCAGCATCGGACCCAGCGAGACCATGCACTTCCAGACCTGGCAAGACAAAGCCGGCAACGCCCTTCCTCTCACCGACGTCGACAATGGCCCCGGCGGCACAGGCGCTTCCGTCACCTTCACCGACCTAACCAAAGCCCAGGGCGAAACCGATCCGGAATCGCTGAACGGCGACACCCTCCAAGCCAACCTGATCATGCCCGAGCCCACGCACTTCCTTCACCAGAGCCTCGGACCCGTAGCCATCATTCGTCCAACCTCGACCAAAAATGGTGGCGCAGTCGCGTCTGTTCAAAGCTTCGCTGCCGATGGCCTCTTCCTTGGACAAAAGCCCCTCAACAATCCAGCCTTCGTTCAACTCCTGCTCCAGCTCGCAGAGGAAGCAGACGAAGCCCGTCGTCAGTTCTGATCAACTTCCTCAACGTACGTAAACCGAAAGGCCCGGACCAATCCGGGCCTTTCGTTGTAGCGGCCGCTTTCCGAAGCGGGCGCCTTCCCAACAATCATGCACTCGATCAACAATCATGCACTCAATTCACATTCATGTACCCGGTTGACATTCTCAGCGTGCGACGGTTCCCTCATAGTTGTCATCCCGAATCCTAAGAACATACAAACGCCCTACTGTTTCGGCTGATAAAGGATCCGCTGCGGCCCGTCCACGATCTTGAAGTCCGCCGGCACCGTGAACAGCGACGCATCCGGCTCCGACCGCACGATATTCGTAAGCTGAAACGTCTGTTCGCCCATCCGCGGATCACTACGCTTGCTGTAAATCACCGTCTTCAGGTCCGGCGAGCTCCACACCTCGGTAACAATGCTGATCGGCTTCTCGTTGCCGATCTCCCCGGATGGAATGGTCCGCGTAGTCCGCACTCCGTTCACAATAATGCCCTCCATCGTCTTGGAGCCAAGGTCTTCAGTGCTAACTTCGGCCTGGTCGTTTGCGATCAGGGTTGCTTGCGCGACCATAGGTGGTGGCAGCGGCGGCAGGGGCGCGGCCCCCGCAGTGACCCCGCCGTCCACCCTAACGAAGGTGGTGGTCGCGCCGCCGCCCATGACTCCGGGCCCATTCGTCGAGCCAGTCGTCGAGGTCGAAAACGTCGGAATTTTCTGCGCCGTCTTGTCCGTCAAGTTCAACGTGTACGACGTCTGCGCCACCGTATCGTGGATGAACACCAATCGCGGCGCATTGGCCGCCGACAAATTGCCAAGCGGCGGCAGCGCCATTTCCTGCCGCGTGCGTCCCTGCGAATCGCGAGCTGTGTTCCCGCTGCTGTTTTGCACGATGCGATTTCCATCCGCCAATGTCTGCACCAACTCGTTCGTGATCGTTGCCGAATAGGGCGCTCCCTGCACCGGCGTGTTTGACCCCTTGTCGAATGCATTGAAGGCGATCACGGGACCCGCGGTTTGCCCCGACACATTGCCTCCCATCGACCCCGTCCGATAGATTTCGTTCCCCACGTCTTGCGCAAAAGCGCAAGGCGCGGCCGCCAGCATCACCACCAGTGCACCCTTCATCATAGTTTTCATGGCTGCGTTGCTCTCCTTTCGAATCCCACAAGTCGTGGCTGTAGCCGAAGTCCTTCCGCCGAACCATCCGGCGCAATGCTCATCTCAGCAACAAAATGAATCCCATCCGGGACCGCGCCTGGCGGAAACATCGCTTCCGCCGGAATCGCGATCTGCACCGCGGGTTCAGCTGAGCCCCAATTCGCGCTTTGAACCTGCGCGGGCAAGCTAACTCGCCGCGATTGCCGAGACATCTCGCGATGGCTCTCTTTTTTCGGCGCGTGTGCCGTATCCGTCGCCACAAACGGAGGCGCGGCGGATTCCGTGGTGTCACTGGATCGAGCAGCGGTCGGCGTTTCGGCCCCTGCATATCGCGACGCACTCTTGTGCGCGAAGTCAGCGAAGCTCGCAAACACGGCAATCCCCACCATCGCCACGCCTGCCAGGGCCAGTGTCCAACGCAGCGCTCCGGGACGCTCCTCGGCTTTGAGTGCCTTCTCGCAGTAGCTCCGTACCGTTTCGCTCACCCATTCATACGACTGGACTCGGCTCCGGCATTCCGCGCACGTTTCCACGTGTCGTTGCACTTCGGCCGCCTCGCACTCCGCCAGCTCGCCGTCGAGCCAAGCTACTAGTCTTCCCGGAAAGTCACACATTGCATTTCTCCGCCAATTTCTTGATCGCCCGCTCCACTGTTTCGCCGACCGTTGAGGTAGCCATCCCCAAGACGTCGCCGATTTCCCGATAACGCAACCCTCCCGCGCGCAGCAGCAGACATTCACGTTCCGGCTGCGTCAGCAAAAGGATCGCTTTCCTCAACTGCCCAAACTTCTCTCTCTTCAGCACTGCCTGCTCGGGTGTCGCCTCATCCGCAATCGAGTCAACATCGCCATCGAGTGTTTCCCCAAAACGCCGGTGATAGCTGTTCTGCCGGTTCCGCGCCTGGTTGTGCGCCACGCGAAACACCCAGCTGCGAATGTTCTCCTGCGACCCACCCGCAGCCAAATGCCGCTGCAAGCTGACAAACGCATCCTGCACCACATCCTGCGCCTCATCGCTCGATAATCCGAGAGATACCAGGTACCGCAGCAGCGGCTTGCGCAGTTCCCGATACAGGGTCGTAGCCTCGCAAGAGTCGTCCGCCAACCGCCAAAGCGGCAGCCCGAGGGGCAGGGAATCGTCGCTCATAAGATCCTCGGCATCGCGCCTCTATACATAAAACAAGCCAACCCTCCCCTTTTCCGGCTCCCTCCAAAAGAAAGCGGATGTATCCTCTTCGACTCGCCAAGCCTCTGATAGAGAGCCAACAAGTTGTTAGAGAGCCGACTAGCTGTTAGAGAGCCAAACAGGGTGCCGCACCCTTGGCTTTTAAGGGTGCGGGTTTTGACTCTCGTCTAGACCACCGCTAAACCAAGGAGCCCAAATGGAATACGCCAGACTAGGTAACACCGGCCTGCAAGTCTCCCGCATCTGCCTCGGCTGCATGAGCTACGGCAAAGTCAAAACCGGCGCCACCACCCGCTGGCCCTGGACCCTTAGCGAAGAAGACAGCCGCCCCTTCATCAAGTCCGCCCTCGACCACGGCATCAACTTCTTCGACACCGCCAACGTCTATTCCGACGGCGAAAGCGAGGTAGTATTAGGCCGAGCCATCCGTGATCTGACGTCCCGAGACGAGGTTGTCATCGCCACAAAAGTCTGGGCCCCCATGCGCCCAGGCCCCAACGGCCACGGCCTCTCCCGCAAAGCCATCTTCTCGGAGCTCGACCACAGTCTGCAGCGTCTCGGAACCGATTACGTCGACCTCTACCAGATCCATCGCTACGACTACGAGACCCCGCTCGAAGAGACTCTGGAAGCGCTAAACGAAGTAGTCCGCGCAGGCAAAGTCCGCTACCTGGGCGCCTCCTCCATGTACGCCTGGCAATTCATGAAGGCCATCAGTATCCAGCGCGCCAGAGGCTGGGCCCAATTCGTCTCCATGCAAAACTACTACAATCTCCTCTACCGCGAAGAAGAACGCGAGATGCTCCCCCTCTGCGCCTCCGAAGGCGTAGGCGCCATCCCCTGGTCCCCGCTGGCCCGCGGCCGCCTGGCCCGCCCTTGGCAAGAACAGCCCCAAACCGACCGCGCCAAAACCGACGCTTTCGCCGAGAAGCTGTTCTCAAAGACCGGCGATATCGACAAGCCCGTCATCGACCGCGTAAACGAGATCGCCCGCGAACGCAATCTCCCACCCTCCCAAATCGCCCTGGCCTGGATGCTCCACAAACCCGCCATCACCGCGCCCATCATCGGCGCCACCAAACCCAATCACCTCGAAGACGCCGCAGCCGCCGTCAACATAAAGCTCTCCCCCGAAGAAATCGCCCGCCTCGAACAGCCCTATCAACCCCATCCACTATCAGAAGCCTTCTCCTAGCCGCTTTGCAGGCTGCGGAAAGAGTCTTTCTCTTCAGGAGGTCGGTGCTTTAGTTCATCCTGAGCCTCGAAGGGCACCGACGTACCCGCGCGCTCTCAACGGGCTTCAGAGTCTGTGTGAGAACTCCGGTTTTCGTCAGGGCACGGCTTCAGCCGTGCCGTTCGTCAGCTAATCCCTTGTAAGGGCGGGGCTTGCCCCGCCCGGCGTTAACCGCGGCACGCTCTAAAATCGGCAGGTCCGCTCTCGGCATTTTTCCGTGACCTGTTCTGCCGTGCCGTAACTGAAGCCGAATCAAAAAGGGCATTTCAGCCCCTGAAGGAAGCTTCTTCCTCGTTTTGTTGCATTTTTCCGCAGCCTGTTTAGCCGGATGCCGTATGACACGTCGCCTCGTACTCCGCGTCCGATTGCAATAAGGCTTGACCCTTGTTCTCATTATGAGAACCTACTTCTTCATGCGCATCATAAAACGAGGCGCCCTCGAGCAGTTCTGGCGAGAACATCCGGCCTTGAATCTTGGTACGCGGTGATGCGCAAAGCGGATTGGAAAACACCTGCGGAACTCCGGCAGGTGTACCCGAACGCCGATTTGGTCGGGCGAAGGACGGTATTCAATGTCGCCGGCAACAAGTACCGTCTGATCGCGCGGGTCAATTACCAAACCCAGCGGGTCTTCGTCCTCTACATTTTAACTCACGCAGAATATGACAGAGGAGCTTGGAAACAATGAGCACCACAACAATCGAGCTGAACGAAAAAGCTTATAGGCAACTACTGGGACGCACTCTTCCCCACGTCATCCGCACCGAGGAAGAATACGAACGTCTGACAAACGAACTCGTGCGTCTCGACGAGCGTGAGAATTCTTCACCGGAAGAAAAAGAACTGGCTGAACTGTTGACTCTGCTTATCGACGAATATGAAGAACGCCGCTATCCGATTCGCAAGGCGACTCCGCAGCAGACACTCCAGCATTTAATGGAAGCACGCCAGTTGACACAGAAGGACCTCTGGAAGGTTTTCGGGTCGAAAGGCATCACCTCCGAGGTATTTCACGGAAAGCGTTCCATTAGCAAAGCGCAGGCAAGAAAACTGGCAGAGTTTTTTCACGTCAACGTCGAGCTCTTCATTTAGCGCACTCGGCTTGAAGTCCAAGAAGGGAGCCGCCATAAGTGGCAAATCAAAGCGCGTCATATTACCGCTCCAGCTTCTATAACGCTGCAACCCAGCGCTTTATAAGTGAAGACCGCCTCCGTTTTGGACCTACCGGCCACAGATCCCGTAACCACCGACGCCGTCCAGCGCTCTGCCCAAATCGTGGGCGACGGGGGAGTGGAATTTCTTGTCTAAACAATTCGCAGCATACGAGGCTGGGGGGAATATGGGAAACGTGAGAGGAATATGGGGACAGACGGGACATCCCCCCGCGAGTAGGTACGGCATAGAAACGAAGTAAGGGAAAACGTCCCGTCTGTCCCCACGTTTCCCACGTTTCATACGCGTGGTTTCCTGCTCATGCCGCCTCCCGTTTGGAGGCACTACAATTTGAATAGTTTCTCCTTCACCAAAATCTGGGCGCCACCACATCCTCCGGTTATGAACCCCATGGGATGCGAAGGCTGCATGTGCTCGGCCATCTTTGAATATATCTGCCACACTCGCTTGGAGTCGTTGTCTTGGTTAGCCTGAGCGAGTTGCCTTTGGAGCGATTCAAACTCCTGAGCATTCTTCGTAATCGTTCCGGCAAGAAACCCTCGGAGCGCCTCTGGCATTTGCTCAGCTCGAAAACCGCGGTACCACATAAAACCCTCCTCAAAATCTTCACCCGGCCTAGTCTAAATATGCCGAAACTTTCCGTTTAAGCTTGAGAATCCGTCAGTGTGCTGGCGCGCCCCGCGTTGGGTTTCATCACCGCCCATTGCCCATCATCGCGCGGCTCTATTATCGTCATGCTTACCCATTTTCGTTCGCTCCGTTTACCACGGTACGGCACATCTTGCGGTCTGTCAACGAAAACATACCACATGTGGGGTGAATCGGTGCGTTCGGCTATACTGGAGGTACTTGACCCTCGTGCTAGAGTGGGGAAACCAGAGCGTCCCGAGTATGAACGCCAAACGCATCGCACTGAGCTAGCGTAATGTCAGCCAAACGTATACAAAAAGAATCCGTTCCACCAACTCTGACGCCCGCACAAGCGATTCCGCTCCTCCAGCGCCAGCGTGACCGCGCGGACGCCGTGGCACAGGCGCAATACAACGACCCACAGCGCGACGTCTGGGTAAATTCCACCGAAAATATTTTAAACCAGGCGTTCGGAAAACCTGATGGTGAGAGGCATCAGAACACGAGCGATTTCATGTACGCCGACGGCTTGCCAATGTATATGAACCAAGGTGAAGGGTACACGCAAAGGAGCCACGAGGTACAAACGGCGCGCAGGAAGGCTTTGCTCGAGGGTTTCATTGAGCAGCTACAGGATTTAGCTCCTCCTAGTGCTACCACTGCACAGGACCAATACAAATTTCATTCAGAGATCGAACGTGTCAGCGGCGAACTCTATCGTTCCGGCCACTATAAATCGGCAGCACTCGAAGCCTATATTGGAGTCATCGACCAGGTTAAAACTGTGTCGAAAATTCCCGACGACGGCGATTCTTTGATGAACAAAGCGTTTGCCTGCGACAAGCAAACGCCCATCATTCAATTCACCAATCTCTCAACTGATGCGGAGAGAGACGAGCAAAGGGGATTTCTATTTCTGTTTAAAGGTATAGTTGGATTGCGGAACTCGGAAGCCCATAGCAATGCACTATTTGATGACCCACTTCGCGGGCACGATTATCTCGCCCTAGCCAGTTTGTTGATGCGGGTTTTAGAGATTGCAAAGGTAAATCCGATAATTTAGCTCGTTTTTCAGAACGTGAGAACGTGGGGACGGGAACGTGGGGACAGACGGAGCGTTCTCTCGTTTTTTGCCATGATGATGAACATCCACCCGATCCCGCTAGGCCAGGGCATTCCCACGTCCCGCAACCTCCCCACGAGTGAAACTAGCCCTAACCGAGTGGCCGTCCCATCGCAGGCGGCTGCATCCGGCCCAACTTTGCGCAGGGAAGGATGGCTTATCGTTCGAATGGATACCTCATAAGATATATATTGACAAGGTTAACGATCCGCGCTATAGTAGGTCGTGATACGTCGAAATCACGTTCTCCGACTGCGGCTTCCATTTCCGCTTACCCCAGTGGGAGAGCACGCCTCCCGTTTTGATACCCCCGCAAACTGGTCTCTGCACAGCTCAAGCCGTTTGACCGTCCTACAAATACGACGCGCTATCGAAGGAACGACAAACACGTCCGTCCGTTCTTCTCTCCGCACCATCTGTTCCGATGTTCCCCCGCTCCACCCTGCAAACGCCCTAACGTCTTTAGAATCCGCACTTACAGAAAAAACGCCCGTAACTCCTTTACAATCCGCACTTCCAAAATCATTACACTTAAAACCCTTTAGAATCCGCACTTACGAAAAAAGGTGGGGGGAGGGGGGTATCCTAGAACTCCAAACCTATCGCCGTCATCCAACGCCTCGCCGACTCACTTTCGACTTTCAACTGTCGACTGTCGACTCTCTCTTGAATTTGCACCCGAAATGGGATGTATTGAGAGCGGCGCTTGGCGGCACAGTAGCCTCCGGCGTGCCCAACGATCCGCGCAAGACTTCTATGCCTGATTACGACGACGGCGGCGACACCACGAAAGCCTCCCATTCAGGGTTCCGCCGCTTGATCTTCCGCCGTTTGACCTTCCGCACCGACCACAAAGCCATCGGCCTGCGGTACCTCTGGCTGGCGCTCTTCAGCGTTTTCCTCGGCATGATCATGTCGCTAGTCATGCGCATTCACCTCGTCTGGCCAGGCGCGCATCTCCCGCTCCTCTCCGGTCTGGACAACTCGCCGCAGCGCTACGCTGCCCTCACCTTGCTGCACGGTTCGTTAATGGTGCTCATGGTTCTTACCGCCGCGCCGCAAGCTGGATTCGGCAACTATCTGCTGCCCATCCAGATCGGCGCGCGAGACATGGCCTTCCCAACCCTCAACCTGCTGGCCTTTTGGGGCACGGTGCTCTCGCTGGTCGGCGTTACCGCGGCATTCTTCCTTTCACCCGAAGCCGGTCTCAATCTCTGGATTTCCAGCGTCGCCCTCTTCTGCGGGGCTGCGCTGGCGAATGCCCTGAATTTCAGCGTCACCACCATTGATCTGCGCGCGAAAGGGATGACCCTGCCTCGCCTTCCCATCACCGTATGGGCGTGGTTCATCAACGCTATCCTGAGCTTGCTGATTTTCAGCATCCTGCTGGCCGCTTGTGTCTATCTACTCGCGGACCGCATTCTGGACACGCACTTTTTCTCCACCGCTCCATTTCTCTACGGCCCTCCGCATTCCGTTCCCGCCGTAGTATTACCCGCTCTCTGGCAGCGCTTGTTCTGGTTTTTTGCCCAGGCGCAAGTTTACGTCGCCATCCTGCCGTGCTTCGGAATCGTCACGCATTTAATCTCGACATTCTCTCGCAAGCCCGTCTGGGCCCACCGCGCCGTCGTGCTCGCCCTCTGTGCCGTCGGCTTATTCGGCTTCTGCATTTGGGGACAGCACACCTTCGCGAGCGGCCTAAATCCCTATTCACCGCTCGTTTTTTCCCTCCTCGCCTCTTCCCTGGGTCTACCTGCGTCGATTCTGCTGATGAGCTGGTTTGGCACTCTGTGGAACGCCAAGGCTCAGCTGACGACGGCCATGCTCTTTGCGCTCGGTTTCGTCTCGCTGTTTCTAGCAGGCGGTCTTTCCGGACTATTCCTCGCCCGCAACGATCTGGCCGCCACCGCGGGTGCAGGTAACGACGACTTCATCACCGGTCACTTCCATTTGGTGATGGGCATAGCCGCCACGTTCGCCATGTTGGGCGCCCTGTTCTTCTGGTTCCCCAAAATGTTTGGCCGCAGCCTCGACGAGCGCCTCGGCAAGATTCATTTTTGGATCACCTTCGCCGGCGTCTATTTCATCTTCATGCCCATGCACTGGCTCGGTCTGATCTCCCACTTACAGCTTTCACCGGGAGCCTCACTTTCCGCGGCAGCCGCCGCGGGCTCCGCAATTCGATCGTTCGTGACCGCCGCGACGCTGATAACCATTGCCGCCCAGGGAATATTCCTCGCTAATTTTGTAGCCGGCTTGCTGCGACGCGGCGAAGCCGTCGAGAAAAATCCCTGGCGTGCCACCACCCTCGAATGGTCGCTGCCATCGCCACCCCCAATCGGAAATTTTGTTGGCGCAGCCCCGGTCGTCTACCGCGGCGCCTACGAATTCGGTGCAATAGCAAACCGCACCGAGGATTTCGCATCCCAATCTCTCGCCACCGACAGCACGGCCCCAGCCGATGCCCGGTGAAACAGACAAAGGACTGCAATCCCTGCCGCCATACGCCGCAGGCACAATGTAGGCGCCGGTCTTCAGACCGGCGACCCCGCATTAAGAAACGAGACTTACGAGTCGATGTTCCCGTAAGCTTAAAAGCGATTCGCATCAAGGAAGGAACATGCCGGGCACACACGTAGTCGACGACATCGAACTCATCATCGAGGACATCGGCGGAGGCGGCGGAAACAAGCCGCCCGCAGGGGACGACGGTGGCGGTGGCGACGGCGACCCGCACAAACGCCGCAAGCCCGCGCCCATCTCGCCACGCCGTTACCAAACCGCCGTCGTTCTGGCGATGCTGTCGATCGTGATGTTTTTCATGGCGCTCGCGGTCACTTTCCTGGTTCGCAAGATGGGCAGCGACTGGGTTCCTGTTCAACTCCCCTTTATGGTCTGGGTGAACACCATCGTTCTTCTCGCCAGCAGCGGCACCATGGAGCTGGCACGTCGCAAACAAGCCGCCGGTGACCTCAAACGTTTCCGCAGACTTTGGGAAGTCACCACCGCCTTGGGTGTGCTGTTTCTGATCGGCCAAATCGTGGCCTGGCGAGAACTAGTGGCCAAAGGCTTCTACGTCAGCACCAATCCCGCCAGCAGCTTCTTCTATATTTTCACTGCCGCCCACGGTGTTCACCTCATGGGTGGCGTCGGCGCGCTGCTGTACGTCCTATTCCGCAATTTCGCGAATAAGCCGCTGACCCAATCGGTCGCCGCCGAAGTCACCTCCCATTACTGGCACTTCATGGATGGCCTCTGGCTATTCCTGCTCGCGCTTTTGTATCTGGGGAAATGAAGCAAAGAAGTAAGGAAGTAACGACGTAAGCGAAGAAGCCTGAAGAAGAGGGAATTGAAAGATCGCGCTTTCGGTAAAGAGCAGACGCGTTGTTAGCAGTGGAGAGATTCGGAAATTGCCTCGGTAACGCGTGCAACCTGCTCGGCCCGGAGTTCCGGATACATGGGAAGCGAAAGCACTTCCTTCGCCGCACGCTCGGCGTGAGGAAAATCACCAACCTTGTGCCCCAGCGAAGCGTAGATCGGCTGCAAATGCAGCGGCACGGGATAATACACAGCGCTGCCGATCTTCCGTTCACTCAAAGCGCGGTGTAAGGCGTCACGTTTCTCCACGCGAATCGTGTACTGGTGGAAAACGTGCTCGTATCCTTCAGGCGTAATAGGCGGCATCACGCCAACGATCTGCGAAAGCCGCCGCGTGTAGTCCGCCGCGTGTTTCTGCCGGGCCCGCTGCCAGGCTGGCAAATGCCGCAGCTTGACGCGTAGAATCGCCGCCTGCAGTTCATCCAGCCGGCTGTTCCACCCGGGCTCGCTGCTGACATATTTTTCAGTTTGCCCGTGATTTCGCAACGTGCGGATTCGCGCGGCCAACTCCGCGGAATTGGTGACCACCATCCCGGCGTCCCCATACGCGCCTAGATTTTTGGTGGGATAAAAACTCAAGCACGCAAGATCGCCGAGCGAGCCAGTTGAACGGCCCTTGTAAGTCGCTCCAATCGCTTGCGCATTGTCTTCGATGACTGGCAAATTCCGCGCCTTCGCAACCGCGACGATCGGATCTATGTCGGCGGAGAGTCCATAAAGATGAACCGCGACGATTGCCCTCGTGCGCGGCGTTTCGTGGCGATCGAGTTGTGCGGGATCGATGTTATAGGTGTTTGGATGAATGTCGACGAAGACCGGCTTTGCGCCGAGAGCGCTCACTGCGCTTCCGGTAGCGACGAATGTGAATGGCGGAAGGATGACTTCATCGCCGGCACGGACGCCGCAGGCGCGCAACGCCAGGATCAGCGCGTCGGTGCCGCTGGCGAGACCGATTCCGTGCTGGGCATGGCAAAGGGTGGCGATCTCTTTTTCGAGCGCGGCGCCTTCGGGCCCGAGAACGAAATGCTGAGACGCGAGGACGCGCTCGACCGCTTCTCGAATTTCGCCGCCGATGGCAGCGTATTGCGCGGCCAGGTCCAGTTGCGGAATCGCTTCCTGCGTAGCGGCGATGTGCGAGTTTACGCTCATACGGAGAGTGTATCGCAAAAGCGGACCATGGCTTTGAGGCCTAGCAAGCTGCGGAAAAATGCAACAGAACGAGGAAAAAAGCTTCCTTCAGGGGCTGAAGCCCGTTGAGGGCACGTAGTTTACGTCGGCGCTAAAGCACCGACCTCCTAAAGAAAAAGACTCTTTCCGCAGCCTGCTAGGCGTTTGGGGCGCAGCAGTGCTGTGCCGCTGTAGGGATTGGTGGAAGGGGTTTGCGGGATTTTGCACCCCGGGCCGGAGCTCGCGGCGCAAATTGGGTGGGCGGCAATTACCTGCTCCAGAGATCGCAATACGCCTTGCCGCCCGGGAAATCGCGGGGCGTCTGGATATGCCCAATGAATTAACTGGGTATCAAGTTGGCAACACTCGAGTTCTTAGGGATTGGCGTGCTGTTAGGATTTAGACAGTGGGGAACATTGTCCTGGGGGACATTCACACCTTCTCGGTTGCCCAAACCACGTTCGTAAAAATTGACGGATGAATTCGGAGGAAGCATGAAGATGCTTAGTGGGGGTGTGTTGCGCGCGGCGCTTGGGAACTCGCTTCGGACAAACGATACGAAGGTGTTCAGCGCATCGCAGGTCGGGATTGGAAAAGGGAATTGCCTGCGTCTTGCGGGCGCGATGATGATCATGACCATCGTGATGGGATTAGTTGCGGCAGGCGCACGGGCGCAGGATGTGGCCTCGATTACCGGAACGGTGACGGACAAGACGGGGTCGGCGGTATTCGACGCGAGCGTGAAGCTGATCGATACGCGAACGGGCGCGGTGTACGAATCGCGCACGGGAAGTTTTGGGGCGTACCTGTTTGCGCGGGTTCCCGCGGGGCAAGGCTATGCGCTGACCGTGAGTAAGGGCGGCTTCAAGACTACCAGCATTTCGAAGATGGTGCTGGCGGTGACGGAAACATCGACGTACGACGTGACCCTGGAACTCGGGAATGTGTCGCAGACAATCGAAGTAACTGCGAGCAGCGGTTCCACGCTGAATACCACCGATGCGACGATCGGAAATGACATCGACACGCGACGAGTTGCCGAGTTGCCGAGTTTGTTTCGTACCAATGCGGCGGCGCTGCTGCAGTTGGCGCCGGGCGTCGTCGGCCACGATGACGGCGGACTTGAAGCGGACAGCCAGCTTGGATCGGTAACGGGTTCGCGCGCCGATCAGGGAAACATCACGCTGGACGGAATGGACGTGAACGACGAGACCATCGGGCAGGCGTTCGCGGCGGTGGGGTCGGCTCCCATCGATTCGATCGAGGAAGTGCATACGATCGTGGGAGGCGGTCAAGCGGGTTTTGGGCGGAGTAGCGGCGGCCAGATCAACCTGGTGACCAAGAGCGGTTCGAACCAGTGGCATGGCTCGGCACACGAATACAACCGCAACACCATTTTCGCGGCCAACGATTTCTTCAATAATAAAAACGGCGTCGACAGGCCACCGCTGAACCGGAACCAGTTTGGGGGCAGCATTGGCGGACCGATCCTAAAAAACAAGCTGTTTTTCTTTTTCAATTATGAAGGACGACGCGACGCCCTTTCCGACCAGGTGCAGCAAGTCGTGCCGAGTGACACGTTCCGCAGCGGCCAGTTGAACTATGTGGGCGCGAACGGAAACATCGAAACGACGACCACCGCGCAACTGCAGGCGATTGATCCGCAGGGCGTGGGAGCAAACCAAGCGTTCCTGGCCTTTGTAAACAGCCGGTACCCGGTGGGGAATGATCCGAGCCTGGGAGACGGATTGAATACGACGGGATTCCTATTCAACGCGCCCGATCATCGCAAGGACAACATCTACACAGGCCGCCTGGACTACAGCATTTCGTCGAAGCACAAACTGTTCGGAAGAATCCAGGAGGACCGGTTCAACGATGACCAGACGGCTCCGCAGTTTCCCGGCGATCCCGACCCGCTGGTGAGCAGCATCGACCACTCGCGCTCGTGGGTAATGGGCGAAACCTGGACGATCTCCAATAATCTGATCAACCAGGGATTTGCCGGGTTGACGCGGCAGGTGGACGATTTTCCGATCAACTTCGCGCCTACCGCTCCGAATACGTTTACGACCAGCCTCATCGCGAATCCTTACGGCGATATTCGTGGGCAAGGCCGGAATGTGGCCGTGCCGGAATTTCGAGACGATCTTTCCTATACACACGGGAAACACAGTCTTACGTTCGGAACGGACATCAAGCCCATTCGACTGCAATCGACAAATCAGTCCGACGTGAATTTCGTGGGGATCGGTTTGGGCGGCAACATCCTAGCGCTGGACGCCTCGACACGTCCGGCGGACATTTCCAGCGATCCGGCGGCGCAGGCGGAGTGGGACAACGCGTTTCCTTTGTTGTTGGGCCGATACAGCAGCACGGACTCCTTTATCGCCTACGACAAATCGGGTACGCCGCTGGCGCCGTACTCAACCACGCAGCGAAACTTTCACTACAACGAGTACGAATTTTACGGTCAGGATAGCTGGCGAGTGCGGCCGGATTTGACGGTGACCTACGGGTTGCGATGGCAGTATCACAGCGTGCCGTTTGAAGCGAACGGATTCGAGTCGGTTCCGACTACGAACATCGACCAGGTCTTCAACGCGCGAGTATCGGCGGCCTTGGCGGGAATATCGGGGAACGATGCGGCCCCGCTGGTCAGCTACAACCTGGGCGGAGCGGCCAACAATGCTCCGGGCTACTACAAACCGGACTATCACGATTTTGGCCCCCGGCTCGGGATCGCGTATTCGCCATCGTTCTCGGATGGATTGCTGGGAGCGATATTGGGCAATCGCAAGACAACGGTGCGAGCGGGCGGAGGGATTTATTACGACCGGGTGTTAAGCACGCTGTCGTTCGAGTTGGACGAGCAAACGTTCCTGTTCGACTCTAATCCGACATTGTTCTACGGAGACCCCGCGGGTGGCAGCGATCCCACGACGAACCTGCTGTTGAGCCCACGGTTTACGGGACTCGGGGCTACGCCCCCGGCGCCGACAGCGCCGGCAGTGACGCCGCGCCCGGTCACGCCGAACGTGGATGCCTCGGGAAATCCGATCGGCCTTGCGGTGCTTGGCGGTTTCCCAAGCTTTCTGCAATTCGACAAGAACTTCAAGACACCCTACTCGGATACCTTTTCCTTGGGAATTCAACGAGAGCTGAAGGGCAACGTCGTCGTGGAGGTCAACTATTACGGCAGACTGGGCCGGCGATTGATCGCGGATGGGGACGCGGCTCAGACGTTGAATTTCAAGGACCCCGCGTCGGGGCAGTTCCTGAAGACTGCGTTTGGCCAACTGCAAACGCAAATTCAGAAGGGTTTGCCGATTACGGCCCAGCCGTGGTTTGAAAATCAAATGACGGCAGCGGGTTTTCCCTGCACAAACTTCGCTCCCAACTGCACGGATGTGGTGGCGGAGTTCTTCTCGAACTTTGTGACCGTGGGAGACCTTTCCAGCACGATCCTGGAACTTTCCAGGGACGGGTTGCTGAATCCCAACGTTGGGCTGTATGCGCAGACTGGGGCCAACGGTTACATCGGGAACTACTCCTCGTCCTCGTATAACGCCTTGCTGGCGAGCGTCCGAAAGCGCTACTCCAACAACTTGCAGATCGATTTCGATTACTCCTATTCGCACTCGATCGACAACCAGTCGAACATCATCAACGATACGAATCAATTCACAGGGACCGGGCAGGGACTAATTTGCGATTTGACGGACCTGCGGACGTGCCGAGCCGACTCGCTCTTTGATGCGCGGCACATTATCAGCGCCAACTACGTCTACGATTTGCCGCTGGGGCGTGGCCATCACCTTCTTGGTGGAGCGAGCAATTGGGTCAACACGATCGTGGGCGGATGGTCGACCTCGGGCATCTTGAGCTATCGCACGGGGTTCCCGTTCACCACGCATACCGGGACGTTTCCGATCAACTTCACGCAGGACGCCCCCGCCGTTTTCAACGGGGATCAACAGGCGATCCGGCAAAACATTCACACCGACCCAACGACCGGCGCGATCCAGTTTTTTGCGGATCAGGGCGCGGCACTGGGAGCATTCAGTTTTCCGTTCGGGGGAGATACCGGGACGCGGAATCCGGTGCATGGGCCGGACTTTACGAATCTGGACATCGCGGTGTCGAAAAACTTCAAGATGCCCTGGTCGGAACATCATGCGGTGCAGTTCCGGTGGGAGGCGTTCAACGTATTTAACCACGTGAACTTCGCGGTACCGGGCGATCCTAACGTTTTGACCAATTCGAATAACATCTTGCTGAACCCTTCGGGTTTCGGGGTGATTACCCAGACGGCGGGGAGTGCTCGGCAGATGCAGTTTTCGTTGCGATACGATTTTTAGTCGTAACGGAGCGTTTCACCAAAAGGCCGGCCCGAGTTCGGGTCCGGCCTTTTTTGTTTAGGGATCGACAGTTAAGAAGGAAAGGCCGGAAAAAGCTTAACGCAGAGGGCGCTGAGGGAGGAGCACAGAGGGCACGAAGGCAGCGTGCCGGGGTTAGAGATTGCGGAGATGGGCCAGGCGGAATGGGGAGCCCAGGTTTTCGCGGAGTTCGACCCAGTGTTCTTCGGGGATGGATAGGAAGACTTCGACTACTTTGGGGTCGAACTGGGTGCCGGAGCAGCGGCGGATCTCTTCGCGGGCGTGCGCGAGCGGGAGCGCTTTGCGGTAGGGGCGGTCGCTGACCATGGCGTCGAGGGAGTCGGCGATGGTGAAGATGCGGGCGCCGAGCGGGATTTGTTCGCCTTTCAGGCCGCGAGGGTAGCCGGAGCCGTCGAAGAATTCCTGGTGGGCCAAGACGATCTCCGCGGCGTCGCGGAGGAAGGGGATACGGATCAGCATGTTGTAGCCGATTTCGCAGTGCTTGCGCATGATCTGCTTTTCGTCGTCGGTGAGCGGGCCGGGTTTGCGGAGGATGCCGTCGGGAATGGCCATTTTGCCGATGTCGTGAAGGAAAGCGGCGCGCGCCAGCACCGGAAGATAGGGATTCGGAACCGGCATGGTCTTCGCAATGGAGATGCAGAAGGCGGTCACGCGCTGGCAGTGGCCTTCGGTTTCGGCGTCTTTCAGGTCGAGAGCGCTGCCGAGAGCTTCCAGGGTGTCGTCGTAGGATTGTTCGAGTTCGGCGTGCTTGGCGGTGAGTTGGGCGGTGCGTTCTTCGACGAGTTGTTCGAGATTGCGCTGGTAGGTGCGGTTTTCCATTACCAAGCGGCGGTGTTGGAGAGCGCGGCCGACGCCCAGAAAAAGCTGATCTTTTTCGAAGGGCTTCAGGATGTAGTCGTAGGCGCCGCGGCGGATGGCTTCGAGGGCGGTGGAGATGTCGTGGATGGCGGTAACCATGATCACCGGGACTTCGGGGTCGTACTGACGAAGCCAGTCGAGCAGTTTGATGCCGTCCATCTCGGGCATGATCATGTCGCTGAGAACGAGGTCGGGGGTGACGCGCTTGACCTGGTCTTGCGCGGCGCGGCCGTTGCTTACCGCGGTGCACTGATAGCCCTTGGATTCGAGCATGGTCGAAACGACTTCGCGGATGGCTTCTTCGTCGTCCACGACAAGGATGTTTTCGAGGTCCACTATGGTTGGCTCCCAGTAGTCATTATACGGGACAGCACAGGAGGAATGTGGGGTGCTTGCCCAGTCAGAAAACAGCGTGTTAGCGTCATGGTAACGCCAGTCAATAGGTTCCAAAGCGCTTGAGACGCGGCCCGCGCGTGATTTTTCGGGGCTGTGGCGACTCCGGTTGGGAGGCAACACCACTTGTTGGGGAACCAGGGCCTGCTCGCCATCGCTTTCTTCGAGGCCACAGCATTCATCGTGCTGCTGGTTCTGTTTTTTCTATTGCGGCGCGATCATCCGGCTGGTTATTTCCGTTTGTGGTTAATCGGATGGCTCTGCCTGACGTGTTCATCCATTTTTGAGCTGGGTTTGGCGCTACGAGAGACACCACAGTTGCGGTTGGCGGCGGTGGCGGCGCATGTGGGGGCGCTGGTGGTGTTTCTGCTCGCGGTGATGCAATTGACCGCGGGGGTGCAAAAGCGTAAGTGGCCGGCGTTCCCCTTAACGGCGGGGGTGGTGGCTGCCATCTGGTGGATCGAGCGGGCCCCAGCGGGGCGATTCGGATCGTTGCGCTGGGAAACCGCTGTGCTCGAGTCGGTCATTTGTTTGTGGGCGGGCTGGTTGCTGTGGCGCGCGGCGGCAACGCACAGAGGGCATGGGGCGCGACTGCTGGCGGGAGGATTTCTCGTCAATGCATTGAACGGCATGGATCGGCCGCAGTGGCCGCATCATCCGCTGTTCCTGCTGCGTTTGAGTTTCGATCATTTGTTGTTTGTGGCCATCGGCGTTGCGATGGTCGTGCTGGTTTTGGAGAGGGCGCGGACGCGCAGCGAAGAGTTGAACGACAAGATGCGCCGGCTGACGCTGCTGATCGCGGCGAGCACGCAGACGCTATCGGTGAACGAGGTGCTGGACCAGGTAGTTGGGCATCTGGTGGAGAGTTTGGGAGCGACGCATGGGCTGGTGCGTATCGCGGAAGGGCTGGGGGATTCGGTTCAACTGACGGCGCGTGCGTCGGTGGGATTCAGCCAGGCCTTTTTGCAGCAGCACGGCCAGGTGCCGGCCTCGGACCCGTGGATGAAGCGGGTGATGGACAAGCAATGCATGTTTCTTCGAATCGAAGACGAGCACGACGCGACGGCGCGCCAGCGAATGGCGGAGAGTGGGATGTCGGAGATCGTGGCGCTCACGCTTCCGGGGAAGGAAGGGCCGCTGGGGATCATCGCGGTGGGTTCGACGCAGCATCTGAAGTTTCAGGCGGATGAGATCTCTTATTTGGGAAATGTCGCGAACTTGCTGGGATTGACGCTGCAAAACGTGCGGTTGTTCGAGCAAGTGGCTACGGTGCAGCAGCAGTGGGCGTACACGTTCGATTCGATCGGTGATCCGATTCTGGTGCATGACCGCGAGTTCCGGATTTTGCGGACAAACCAGCGGCTCAGCCACCTGTTAGGACGTGAAGGCAGCGCGCTGGTGGGTCGCGCAGTTGCTGATTTGCTGGCGCGGAAAAGTGTGCGCTACGAAAGTTGCCCTTACTGCGAAGGAGTGGCCGGGGAGGGCGACGAGAGTGATCCGTGGTTGCCGGGATATTTTCTAGCGTCGAATTCGACTTTTACGGATCCGCAGGGGCGGCAGTTGGGCACGGTTCACGTGTTGAAGGACATCACGGAAAGAAAACGAGCGGAGGAGAAATACCGGACGCTGGTTTCGAACGTTCAGGAAGGTGTGTTCATTTCGACTCCGGCCGGGACGGTTTCTGGATTTCAATGACGCGCTGATGCGCATGCTGGGATACGAGCACCGCGAAGAGTTGCAGAACGTCGATATTCCGGTGATGTACGTGAATAACTCCGACCGTGAGAGATTGAAGAAGCTCTTGCAGGAACATGGGTCGGTGGCCGATTTTGAATTCGAGATCCGGCGGAGGGATGGGGAAGTGCGCGCGATGATGGAATCGTCGATCGCGGTGCGCGACGCCAGCGGGAATGTGACGGCGTTCCAGGGATTTCTGCTGGACATTACTGACCGCAAGCGCGCGGAGCAGGAAATCCGGCGGCGCAATCGCGAGCTGATGGTGTTGAATTCCATCTCGCAGACGCTCGCGGAGTCAATGGACTTGAATGACTCCTTGTACCGGACGCTGCGGCAGATCGCGGAATTGTTCAGCCTTGATGCGTCTTCGCTGTATTTGATCGATGAGGCGGGATTGACGCTGCGGCGCGTCGCAGCGGTGGGATACCGTTCCGAATATGCCCGCAATTTCCCGAAAGTGAGCGTGCAGCCGGAGCTCCTGCAACATATCAAGGCGGTTCACGCGACGTTTTTGTCGGCGCAAGGATTGCCGCTGCCGTCAATCCTCCGGACGGTGCAACAGAAGGAAGAGATCGCGTCCTCTTTTCTGGTGATTTTGTGGTCGAAGGACCGCGTAGGGGGAGTGCTGTCGGTGGGTAGCCGGGCGCCACGGGAGTTCACTCCCGCGGATATCAATTTGCTGATTGCGGTGGGGAGTCAAATCTCAAATGCGATCGATCGCACGGTGCTTTACGAAGAAACCCGCCATGCTTACGACAATTTGCGGCGGACGCAGGAACAGTTGCTGCACAGCGAAAAGATGGCGGCGGTGGGGCAGCTGATCGCCGGGGTGGCGCACGAGTTGAATAATCCGCTGACGGCCATCCTGGGATACAGTCAGCTGCTTACGGCCAGCGCGGACGTTGGGCCTCAGGGCATCGAGTATGTGGACAAGCTGTACAAGCAAGCGCAACGGACGCATCGCATCGTGCAGAATTTGCTGAGTTTTGGGCGGCAGCACAAGCCGGAACGCGTGGCGGTGCAAATCAATCAGATCCTGGAAGATACCCTGGCGTTGCGGGACTACGATTTGCGGATGAAAAATATCCGCGTGCATCTGGAACTGGCGCCGGACCTGCCGGTGACGGAAGCGGATCCGCACCAGTTGCAGCAGGTGTTCTTGAACATGGTGAACAATGCGGTGGATGCGGTGCTGGAGGGTGAGAGCGAGGGTGACATCTGGGTTCGCACCGGCGCCGGCGGAGATCGTTTGACCGTTGAGATTACCGACAGCGGGCCGGGTGTGCGGGAGCCTTCGCGCGTTTTCGATCCGTTTTATACGACGAAGCCGGTGGGTAAGGGGACCGGGCTGGGGCTGAGCATTTGTTACGGAATTATCACCGAGCATGGGGGTGCGATTCGCGTGCGAAACGTGCACCCTCACGGGGCGTCGTTTACGATCGAACTGCCGTTTCAGGCGGCAGAGAAAACACAGGAAGTTAGCGCGGGACGCCCGACGGCATCAGCGCGAGAAGGACGCATACTTTTGATCGATCGGGACAAATCGGTACTGGAAGCGGGCGGGGCGATCTTGCGGGGTCGCAATCATAAGGTTCGGACGGCCACGGCTCTCAGCGATGCATTGCGTGTGCTGCAAGAGGAGGAGTTTGACCTTATCGTCGCGGACATGCAGGTTTGCCGCACCGCCGGGGACATGGGACTGCATCCTTGGCTGGCCGCGAACCGCCCAGCGCTGGCTTTGCGCGTAATCTTGATGCGGGCCACGGCACCGGCGACTCCGCCTAGCGAGGAGATGCGCGGGGCTCTGCAGGTATTGCAAAAACCGTTCAAGGCAGGCGATTTGTTAGCTGCGGTGGAAGCCGCGTTAAACGACGTCCATCCCGTTCCCATCGAGCGTTGAGGCCATCTGTACAGCCATCGCTGCTCGTTCACCAAGTTCCTTCAAACATGTTTCCATTTGCACGGCGAGCTGGCTGACCATGTGGCTGAGACTGTTCAGCTGTGGAACCGGCAGGAGGCCGTAGTAGAAGCCAGCCCGGATCATTTGATAGCGCCACGAAAATTCCAAGCTCAACCATAATCGTTCCAATTCCTGTCGAGAACCGACCGCGGGTGATAACGCCGCGACCGCACGGGCCAAGCGCAGCAGACGCTGGAAGTCCTTACGAAGTTGCGTTAGATACAGCAGCGCAACGTTGCGGCGCTCTCGGCGTACCCGGCGGACAATCTCCGGCGATCCTCGCTTCGCCAGAAACTCCATGTCCGCGGGTGATGCTGCTTGGCGAATGAGGGCGAAATAGGTGGCGTGACGACGGCCAGACTCTTCCAACGAGGCCAGATCGAAGTTACGGTGTAAGCTCTTGCCGGGAGCGCGGAGCGCCCACGCGAGTAGGAGCAGGAGCGCAACGACGATGAGCGAGAAAATGAAGAGGGCGGCGGTCATGGGCGCAGGACCTGCAATCTCAAGAATCTAGATAGTACGTCGTTTAGATCGCGCAGACGGGAATTCACGTCTGGCGATAGCCGGTCGTAGGTAGCCGGAGGCAAAAGCGCGGGCTTGTCGTTCGCCCGGATGGGATGGCGCAGAGCCAGCGCCCAGACCATCTGAACACCGATAAAGACGACCATTTCCACGTAGTTCCAAATTACACCGGAATTAGGGTAGTGGCGGAGAAAAAGCGCCTGAAACAAAGTGTTGTCCACAACGATCGTACACGACAAGATGCAGAATCCGCCCATAAGCGCTTTATAGAGTGGATCGATCGGGATCGCATAAAAACGAACCAGAAGCAGACAGGAAATCAAGGCAACCGCGAAGGTGAGGTGAAAGCCGCGGTTGGCGATCATCAGCCTCCAGTGGGGTAACAGCCCTGCACTGGCGGACGCGTAGCAAATCACAATAACGGCCGCGGCCGCAATCAATCGCCATGCCAGGGCCCAGATTCCTGCGTAATGCCGCAGGACGCGGTGAAGCACCTCCGCCGCGGCCAAGGCTTGGGCGGTCAGGATGACTTGCTCCGACAGCCACGACAATTCCCGAGCGGTAGGCGAGGTAAATCCATTCAGGGAGTAGACGAAAAAGAGAAAGGCGGCCTGGCAGAGATTGAGAGCAATATAAAGAAAAAATAGGGGAAGCGTGTGGACATGACGCTTGGCGACAACAAGAAACAAGACAGTGAGCTGAACTATAGTCTCTATAGCCCAAAGTAGAAGTATCGAAGGAGGTAAGGTCCCCATCGAGCGGAATCGTACCACGATCGTAGGGCGAAGGTGGACTAATAATGTCACCCAGGATCGCCTGAGTGGCGTGTCTGCGCCAGTTGAATCTCTCGCGGTTGGCCTAAGAAGTATTCTTTGAGGCAATTCCTCCACAGCCCCTTGCTTTGAAGGCGCAGCCGTGGAGGAACTGCTATTGCTGTCAATGATTTGCGCCGAGGTCACCTATCTCCGGCGCATCCGGAAGGAAAATTAAACGGACAGAATAGAGCGGTCAGGGGACGGCGGCGGCATAGGAGAACCGGTGGCGACCAGCGTCACTTGGCCGAGAGCGTCAGGAGTCGGTGGCGGCATAGGAGAACCGGTGGCGACCAGCGTCGCTTGGCTGAGTAGCGTCAGGAGTCGGTGGCGGCATAGGAGAACCGGTGGCGACCAGCGTCATGCGAGTTAGGGCTGGCGGTAGGAGACCGGTGGCGCATCATGGCGAGTGGCGAGTCGGTGGCGGCATGGGGGAACCAGTGGCGACCAGCACAGAATTCGAGCCGGTATTACCGTTCGTAGTGACGTTGACGAAGTCAATAACCGGGAGTACGATCAGCAACGACAGGGCCAGCAGAACGAAAGCGTAAGTGAAATTCTTGTTCACGGGGAAATTCCTCCTGCCGAGACTCTGGGAGGAAAAGGGGTGAACGAAATACCGGGGTGAGAAACGTTCTGCTTTCGGAACGGGACTGGGCTCGGGACGGCACCGCTATGGAAACGATCACGCAGTTACAGCAGAATCGGCGGGTTATTCAGGATTTTACGTCAACAACGCTGGCGGCCATCCCCAGCGCTATTTGCGCGGCTTACCTACCTCGCTTCTCTGCGGGATTTGTCGAGCGGGCGTTACGGTCATGCGGGCTTGACAGCAGTTTATCCGTCGGAGGCGGTCCAACAGGCTCTGGAACAATGTCACGAGGAAATCTTCGAGCGGATTCTGGAATCGCCGTTGGAGGAGCAAGAACGCGATCTTCGTGCGCACCTGGAAGGCATGGAGCCGGGCCTGGGAGTAGCGGTGTTACACTGGCGCAAGCTCGAGGCTTACAGGACGCTGCTACCTGTAGAAGCGCCCGACTACCTTAAGGATCTTTTCTGCTCGAATATCCGCGCGCTGCTGGAGATTCTTGAAGGGGAATGCTACAAGGCTCGTTGAATCGCGTAACGATGCCAATCACTCGCCCGACGACTTCGGCTTCGTCCGGCGTACTCCAGGATTCGGGCAGGCAGCGCGACAGTGGATGGGGTTGCATGACCAGGTGCGACCCGGCCTGATGGAACCAGCCGCAACGGTAACCACCTCGAACTTCCACGAAATACATTGGCCGGTCGTATTCGCTGGTCCAGTCGGTTTCCTCGATGCGGCGCATGGAGACGTCCACCAGCACGATGCTGCCCGGACGCAAGAGCGGCATCATCCTCCGGTCATTCAGACCGATGTAGCCATAGCGATGCCGTTCGTTTCCGCCTGTTAGGACGCCTTCGAATTTCCCCCACTTCTCAACCATTCGAGACAGAAACTCGGTCCGCTTGGGGTCGAACGCCGGATCAAAGTGCACCGGGATGCGCAATGACGCCGGGGACGCCATAAGATGACTCTGCGGTGCGTGGAATGTGGCCGCATCGCCGAAGAATTCGTCGATGGGCACCTCATACCATCGAAAGATATCTAAAGGATTCAGGTGATAGACAACCGCAAGGGTATAGATTTTGTGCAGGCTTGGGACGACTCCGCGGTTTTCTATATCCGCTAAACGGCTGATGTGCAGGATGAACTCCGATCGGCCGCGTTGCGCCGCAAGTTCGAAGCTCGATCGCTCGACATCACGATACGTTAAACCAAGTCGTTCGCGGACCTGCCGCAGACAGAGGCCGGGGATCATAGTTACCTCAGGTGGGCTAAGAGCGTAAGCAGCAGGGTACAACGAAATTACCATTTTGTTAAATATCCGGAACAAGCTCTGGAGTCTCTGCCACTGTCCGGTGGTCTTACTGCATGCCCCGCCGCACTGATCATGACATGGAAGATGCGCTTCGTGCTCAGGCCGGACTGCCGCGTCCGCCGCCCGGAAAAAAGCCTGGCGCGTCGCACGGGGCGTGCCGTTCTGTAATCTGTTATTCTCAAAAGATTATGACGATTTTCAAGAAAACGACTTACATGTTGCCTCGTCGCGGCGGTGCTGGGGTTTGCGTCGTTCCCATCGCGGCGATTCTGGAAGCGCAACAAGTGACGGCTCCCGCGAAGCCGGGCCCATCCTCCGCGGCCGCCAATGCCGATTTCGCTGCGGCAGCTGACGAAGTCCTGCAGCAAATGAGTGAGATTACCGGTCTTAAACTGCGCACGCCTTTGAAGAAGAGTCTGCGATCCCGCGAGCAAATCCGCGCCTACGTAATCAATGAGATGAACGAGGATAAAGATGCTGCCGAGCGCTATGCCGGGCAGCGCAGCGCGGAAGCGTTCGGACTCTTGCCCGAGGGATTCAACCTGGATTCCTTCATGGTCGATTTGCTGACGGAGCAAATTGCGGGGCTATACGATCCGAAGGCGCACGAGTTTTACGTGGCCGACTGGATACCCGCCGCAGACCAGAAGATGGTGATGGCGCACGAGTTGACGCACGCCTTGCAGGACCAACATTTCCAAATTGAGGATTGGGCGAAGGCGGCGCGGCCGAACGACGACGCGGAACTGGCGCGCGAGTCGGTGCTGGAAGGCAGCGCGATGGCGGCCATGGTCGATTACTTGCTCCAAGGTACGGGGCGTTCGCTGCAGGATCTGCCCGACATTGATCCCTCCATGCTCATCGGAGATATGGAAAGCACCCCGATGCTGAAGAAAGCGCCGCCGTTCTTGAAGGATGCGCTGATTTTTCCATACCTGGACGGATTGAATTTTTCGGCAGCGGTGTTGCGGCCGGACGGTTGGAGCGCGCTGTCGGGTATTTTTGCCAAGCCCCCGGTATCGACGCAGCAGATCCTGCACCCTGCGCTCTACAAGTCCGGGAAAATTCCACCTAAGATCACGGTGCCTTCGATGGATAAGGAAGTGGGACCCGAGTGGGCCAAGCTGGAAGATAACATCATGGGCGAGTTCGGGTGGAAGGAGGTGCTGAAGCAGTTTTTGGGCGAGGAGCGAGCGACGCCCGTTTCGGCCGGCTGGAATGCCGACCGCTACGTCGTGTACGAACAGAAGAAAACGAAGAAGCTTCTACTGATAACGCGATTGGACCTGGCGACGGAGGGAGACGCCGAGCGCTTCTTCACGTCGTATTCCGAGGCTCTGGAAAAAAAGTACGACCGGCGGACCGCCGAGGACCGCAAACACGATTTCCTGTCCTTCGACACGCCTGAGGGAGGCGTGTTCTTGCGATGCGTAGCGACCAACTGCGCAACTCTCGAAGGTGGCGACCACTCCTTGTTCGAGAAACTCAGCAAGGAACTGCATTGGGAAGCACCAAGCGGAAAGGGCGTCGAGAAGACCGCGACCGATCAAACGACGATTCGCGAAATTGGCGCCCTACCGCAAGCTTCCTCGCGCTAATTTTCTTACGCGGTTCGCTTAGACCACACGTGGACCGCGACGAAGCCAAATCCGCCGAGGAGGAGTTTCAGGCGCGCTTTTCTTAGCCTGCACGCTGCACAGCGAGTACCGTGAGATCGTCGGTCGGCCTTGTCCCCTTCGGTAAAATTCCCCCAGTCCGAAAGACAGTGTGAAAGCAAATCCGCCGGCGCGCACTTGCGTTTCGCGTTGGCAGCGGCCTTCACGCGGTGCATGCCATATTCTTCACCATTCGCGTTGCGCGCCTCGGTCAAGCCGTCGGTGTAAATGAGCAAGGAATCGCCGGACTCAATCGAAAAATGAAATGCCGGGAAATTCGTGTTCGTAAACATACCGAGGGGAACGCCCGTGGCGCCTTGGGACTTGGTCTCCGCGCCGGAGAGATGCAAGAGCGGCAGGTGTCCCGCGCTGACGAGTTCGACAGCGCCATCTTGCGATGCGCGGCCCACGACGAGCGTGGCGAACTGGCCGGCCATGGTGCTCTCCGAAAAAATGCGATTAGCGGCTTCCACCATTCGATCGAGGGGTAGATCCGCGTCGGCAAGACTGCGGAAGGTCGCGTGGAGATGGCTCATCAGCATGGAAGCGGCCACGCCTTTGCCAGAAACGTCGCCGAGAAGAAACAGCAGGGCGCCCCTGGATTCAAAGAGATCGCAATAGTCGCCGCTCACCAGGCCGGCCGGCGCGTAGTGGTAGCGGATTTGCCATCCGGCGGGAGAAAAATCGCGAGGTGGCAGCAGCGCCTGCTGAATGCGAGCGGCAAGTGCCAGGTCGCTTTCCAGAGCGCGGCGTTCTTCGCTCGTCAAATCGTCGAGACAGAATTGCAGCAGCGGGTCGGCCAGCAAGCGTTCTGCTTCGATCGGCGCAAGGCAGGTGGCGCAGATTCCATAGGTGCCAGCGTCCATGCGCGCCAGCGCGGCGTCTACGTCGCGCAGTAACGAGGATAGGGAAGCATCCGCGGCCGGCGATTGGAGCGCGGATTCCAGGCGGTCGTGCCGCCGGAGCAGTTCGGTGCGAAGGTAAGCTTGTTGAGCAGTGGCCATTGGATTTCCAGGTGAAGTTTGCTGTCTTGCCGCTGAAGTATCCATCCGATTTCCTTCTTCAAACCCGAATTTAAAGCCAAAGTTAAAGCCGAGGTTTGCGACCAACCGCCGTGCCCGACGCACGCTCGCTGACAGCGGGCTGCGCACGGCGCGGCTCCAGCAGTGGAAGCGGTGTCGCACCGCTCGCTAGTGCCATTCGATGCTGGAGGCGGGCGACGCGATTCAGGAATCGCTGCTCCATGCGAGCCAGGCGTGCCGCCACGTAAGGGTCCCGCGAACTGCCGCGAAGGCGGTTCACCCTTGCCAGCGCCAGACGGGCGAACTCCGCGGCGCGATGTAAATCTTTCATCCGGCGCTCGTAATAGACAGCGAGTTGCTCGCAGGCATGGATGGCGTCGAGAGCGTTGCCCGTCATATCGGCTGCGAGTTCGTGCCAGAGTGCTGCGGCGGCGGCGTGGTCGCCCCGGCGCTTGGCGAGGAGCGCCAACTCGCGGCGCGCTTGCGGGCGAAATTCGGCGGGGAGGCCAAGATCGAGCGCGTGGGAGCAGGCTGCGTGGGCGCGATCGGAATCGCCGCGCCGCTGCAGAAAGCGTGAGAGACCAAATAAATCGAGGCTATCGACGCCGTCGTCGGCGCGATTCGCCGCGGTAAGCAGCGCGTCGATACGGCCCATAATTGCGGCCAATCCCCGCAAGTCCATCTGATTGTGGCGCACGACCGCGGCCAGCGGCGCGGCGGGTCCTCCGCGAAGGTAGTCGAAATAGTGCTGCGGAATCAGCGAAGAAAGCACATCTTCTTCGCGGTGCCACCCGAGTCTCGGAGCGTCCAGGACGTCGCGCTCCAAGTCCACAAGTCGCACCGAGCCGAGGCGCAGCTTCCATAGCGCGCGAGCCGGATGCAATAAATCCAGGTGAGCGGCGAGACGAGGCGTGGCGATCGCGCGCGTCATGGTGAAGCGATTTTCGAGCAGCGGCCAATCGAACGATTTTCCGTTGAAAGTGATGAGCACCGGGCGTTCCGAGAGGCGCGCGGAAAGTTCGTGGAGGATGGAATGCTCTTCATGGAAGTCGCGCATGAAAAATTGCTCGACTTGCAAGCCGGCGGAATCCCACCACGCGAGGCCGATCAGGAATGCATAGGTTCCCGTGCCGCCGGAAAGACCGGTGGTTTCGGTGTCGAGGAACAGCCATTTGGCTGGGTCGGCGAGCGCGGCTTGCGTGCGTTTGGAATGCTCGACATCGCGCGTGCGGCAGAGCAGTTCCAGAGTCGCAGTCGGAGGGCTCGGCAAATTCCGGCGTGGAGAACCAGTTGCTTACCGAGACATGTTCGCCGTAGTGGTTCGAGGCAATCGCGGCTCCCAGCAGGCGAGAGAGCGCGTCTTCTTCCTCCGGTGCGCGTCGCGTGGCTGGACGCGACGCCATCCCGCGAGAAGGTTTCAGCGCCGCGAGTCGGGAAAATTTGTCGGCAAGTCCCGGCATCTACGCACACAACCGATCGAGGATGGCGAGCGCCGCCTCTTTCGCGCGCGGCGCCAGATCGCCGGCCGGTCCGACGCAGGACGGGCAACCTTGCTCGCAAGCGCATTCCATGATCAGTTCGCGCGTCTTCGCAACGAGCAATTCGTGCGCGCGAAACAGCGGCTCGGAAAAGCCAATGCCACCCGGATAGGCGTCGAACAGGTATAAGTTCGGCTCGAAAAATTCCTTGGCATTCACGGCGACCGCTTCTTCCATGCGCACGGAAACCAGGGCGTCGCTGTCGTCCGCGGGTGTCGGCGGACGTTCGCCGATGGCGGTACCCAGATCGCGGCGGTCGCACATCAGCAGCAGCGTGGCCACCGATTCGAGCGCGTGCAGCAGGCCAAACATGCCGCTTTGCCGCTCGCTGATGGTGAAGGGCAGCGATTCCAGCAGCGGCCGCTCCAGCGTGATCCAATACGACGTCGTGTGCATTTCATTTTCGGGAAGCTCCAGCTTGCCCGAGCCGATATTTTCGTTGGTGAAGAATTTGATTTTCTTGAAGCCGACTACCTGCGAGCGCACCAGCACGTCGCCGTGAGAGCGTGCCGCGGGAATCTCCGGATTCGATTCTTTCGCGCGGGCCTCTTCGGCAATTTCCAGCACGCGCACCTGCGTGTAGCGAATCGCGTCGGTGTAGTAGTCGACGTCTACTTGCTTCACGTACGCTTTGCGTTCCTTAAAGTCGAGATGCTCGACATGATATTGCTGCGCGCCGTGCAGGTAGATGGCTTTTTCGTGCACGGTGGTAAGGGCGCTGGAAAAATCGACTTCGCCGATCACTTCCGGCTGGCCGGTGATATCGATGATGATGAAATTGTCGCTGGTCACCGAGCGCAAGCTGACGGTGTCGGCGGGATACGCTTCCTGGGTCCAGTGATAGTGCTCGCCGGCACGATGCAGAAAGCCCGCTTCCGCAAGGCGCGCGCACAGATCGGGCACATCGACTTCGCCGAATCTTTCGTCGGGCGCAATCGGCAGTTCGAACGCCGCGCATTTCAGGTGATTGATCAGAATCTCCAGATTGTCGGGCTGAATGAACGCGTGCTCCGGCGTATTGCCGAAAAAATAGTCCGGATGGCGCACGATGAATTGATCGAGCGGCGCGGAAGACGCCACCAGCACCGCGCACGAGCTTCCGCTGCGGCGTCCGGCGCGGCCTGCGCGCTGCCACGTTCCGGCGATGGTCCCGGGATAGCCGGCCATGACGACGGAGTCCAGCGATCCAATGTCGATGCCCAGTTCCAGCGCGCTCGTGGATACCACGCCGCGAATGCGTCCGTCGCGCAGGCCGCGTTCAATCTCGCGCCGTTCGCCGGGAAGATATCCGCCGCGATAACCGCGAATCGTTTCCGGCTTCCCGGGCAGCCGCGGATTGGCTTTCTGCAGGTAAGTCAGCAGCAGTTCGGTGTGCAGGCGCGAATTGGCGAAGACCATGGTCTGCAGATTGTGCTTCAGAAATTCCTGGGCTACGCGCGAGGATTCGTTCATGTAGCTGCGGCGGATGCCCAGTGCGCGATTCACCACCGGCGGATTGTAGAAGACGAAGGTTTTCTCGGCGGAAGGAGCGCCGTTGGCGGCGAGCACTTCCACTTCCGCTTCGATCAGCCGCGAGGCCAGATCGCCTGGATTCGCGATCGTCGCCGAGCAGCACACAATTGCGGCTCGCGGCCGTAAAAGCGCGCGATGCGGCGAAGGCGGCGCAACACGTTGCACAGATGGCTGCCGAATACGCCGCGATAGGTGTGCAGCTCATCGATCACGATGTAGCGCAAGTTCTCGAACAGGCGCGTCCAGCGCGTGTGATGCGGCAGGATGCCGGTGTGCAGCATGTCGGGATTCGTCAGCACCAGGTGGCCCTTTTCGCGGATGGCTTTTCGCGCGTCGCTGGGCGTGTCGCCGTCGTACGTGAACACGCCGAAGCGATTGTCCAGTCGCTGATTGACGTCGTGGAGTTCGGCGAGTTGGTCTTGCGCCAGCGCCTTGGTCGGAAAAAGATAAAGCGCGCGCGTGTCGGAGTTTTCCAGAATCGCGTTGAGGATCGGCAGGTTGTAGCACAGCGTCTTGCCAGACGCGGTGGGCGTGACGATGACCACGTTCTTTCCCGCATGCACCGCCTCCGCGGCCTCCGCTTGATGGGTGTAAGGCTGGCGAACGCCTTTGGCCGCATAGGCGGCGACCAGATCCGCGTGCACCCAAGCGGGGAAGTCGGCCCATTGCGCCTCCCGGGCCGGAAAGTGGCGCACCGCGGTGATGATCTCGCCAGTCGGATCGCGCTCCAGGAAAGCATTCACCACGCCGAAAGCACGCGCGACGGGAGCCGTCGGGTCGAGCGCTCTGGAGACTGCGATGGAATGAGGCATGCTCCTCCGTGATTCGCTTTTTGTTCGCTAACCTAGCATGGGGTGAGACCCGGCGCAAGGCGGAAGTGAGTCCGGCGAAAAGAAAGCGCACAAACAGTAACGCCGGAGGAAGCGAGACCCTGGGAATTGCTCGCCCGGTCGAGGCGACCGGCGATTTCGCGAACCACCGGGGGGGCCAGTGGCGCAGCCGCAGAATCATTACCGCGCCCACGATGAACAACACCGCCGACGGCCAAACGCAGCCTGCACCGAGAAAGCGCTCCACAAGAAGCCAACCATGACGCTGGACAAAAAGTCGCCCCCGGCGTTAACGGCGGCGAGCGTCCCAAAGGCCATCCCGTGCTGATCTTTGGGCACCAATTCGGCGGCGACGGAGTCTTCCAGGGCTTCTTCGGTGCCGATGTACAGGCCAGCCAGGACGGAAATGACGGCGAGCAGGGTGAGCGACTGCGTGCCGGTGCAGAGCAGAAGCGCGGTGACCACTGCCAATCCGTAACCCGCGGCCAGAACGAATTTCCGCGGCCGTACATGATCGCTTAGCCACCCGCTGAGATACGCCGAACCCGCGTAAAAAACGTTGTGCAGTGTGTACAGTGCCACGGCGATGCTGGCCGCGCGCGCGGCCCCGTGTACAGGCGCGAGCGCCCGCGACGCGTACAGGATCAGCATCGTATGCGAAAAATCGCCCGCGCCAAATATCCCGACGCCCACCAGGAATCGCCGAAAAGGAGCCGGCAGCAACCGCAATCCCGCCGTAAAAGATCGCTGCGGGCGCGCCTCTACCGGACGCTCGCGCACCAACAGCCAAAACGCCGCGACCGCAACCAGCCCGGGCAGCAGCGTCCACAAGAAGACTTTGCGGTAAGAATGATTCGTTTGCTCCAGCAGCCACAGCGCCGTCAGCGGCCCCGCGATCGCGCCCACCGTGTCCATCAGCCGCTCGAAGCCAAACGCGCGGCCGTACGCTCCCGGCGGAATGTCCGCAGCCAGCAGCGCTTTTTTCGCGGGCGATCGTACGCCGCGGCCCAGCCACGCCACCACGCGGCCAAACAGTACGTGATAGGCTTGCGTCGCGAACGCAAACGATGCCGTCGCCAGTGCGGTAATCGCATAACCGAACACCGCGAGTGGCTTGCGGCGCTTGAACCGATCCGTGTAGTGGCCCGCGCCGAGTTTGGTGAAGCTCGACAATCCGTCGGCGATACCTTCTATGGCTCCCAGCCAGGCGGCCCGCGCCAATCGCCGCAAGAAACGCGGGCAGACCGCGGTCGCGGTTTCGTGGCTCCAATCGCTAAAAAGGCTGGTCAGTCCAACCCCGAGGACGGTTCGATTGAGCCACGATTTGTGTTCGGTGGGTTCGGTCAAGGTTGGAGGCGCCGTCGGCACAATTTCACTTC
>CAVSNL010000066.1:0-126389 GCA_963729285.1 uncultured Acidobacteriota bacterium | reverse complement strand
GGATACCGCAAATATGCGCATCATTGCTTTTGTTCAGGATTCCGGCCTCGGAAAAGTCTCGGGAGCGGCGCTGCAGAAAGTCACGAATTAGAAGTGCGAGAACAACAAAGCCTACACCGGCACGCGAAGTCCATGAAGAGACCTGGGTTACTAGCCTGGGGGCGTTCCCGAGGATAGCACTCACAGATCCTAGCTTCGCTAACCGTGCCGCCGTCTCTGAGTCCGCAAAGCTACACGGTGAGCACCTTGGTCAGCCTTGAGAGAATTCGTGTCCGCCCCGCTGCGTCACAGATTATTAATGTTACTTCGTGGAATAAGTCTGGTGCGGCGACGTTTATTAGCGTACGGTGTCGTACAGTCGTGTACGGTAACGTACCGTCGCGACTCGATTTGCCATACCCGCAAGTCGGAGAGGGGGGATAAATGCCGCGGCTGGCTACCCCTGGATTGTTCTTTCACTTGATGTTGATTCCCGCCGGCTTCGTCTTGCTGTTCTTAGGCTTGCTTACTGGCCATGCCCAGCCCGCTGGACGCGAAGGCGAATCTCCGAAGTCCGATCAGAAGCAAGGCGTGAAATACGAGCGCCCTACTGATCCTTCCCTCTACGTCGGTTCCGAGACCTGCAAAACGTGCCACGAGGACATGCCGGTCAAAGGATTCTTCAAGCACTTTGAGGACTCGGCGCATTTTGTCACGACCCTAGACACGAAAAAAGGGCCGGAGTGGCACGGGTGCGAAGCGTGCCACGGCCCGGGTAAAGCGCACGTTGACGGCGGCGGAGACAAGACAAAAATCTTCACGTTTAAAGAGGCGTCCGCGAGGGAAATCAACCAGCGCTGCCTGGACTGCCACGCGGGCGGCCCACAGCACATGAACGCAATCAACTCCGAGCACGCAAAAAAATGATGTCAGCTGCATTTCCTGCCACTCGCCACACCACGCAAAAACAAGCGAATTCCTCCTGGCCAAGTCGCAACCGGAACTGTGCTACACCTGCCATCTCGCGCAAAAGGCGCAGTTCGACATGCCTTTCCATCACCGGGTGAATGAGGGACTCGTGCAGTGCAGCGATTGCCACAACGTGCACGGCGCAGTCCAGCCGAAACAGGTGCGGACGTCTTCCACCCAGGATGCCATCTGCTTCAAATGTCACACGGACAAGCAAGGGCCGTTTGTTTTCGAACACCAGCCGGTAAAGACCGATGGATGCCAGTCCTGCCATTTGACGCATGGGGGACCAAATCCGCACATGATGAAACTGAGTAACGTCAACCTGCTGTGCCTGCAGTGCCACACGGACTCGAGCTTTAGCGGGGCGCCGGGAGCTCCTTCGTTCCACAACCAGGCGAGCTTTTTCCAGTCTTGTGTGTTGTGCCATTCACAAATTCACGGCTCCAATTTCGATGCCACGTTCTTTAAATAGGAGCCGCGATGAGTTCCACGTCAGGTAGGGAGAACGCAGGAAATCCGGAAATGAAGCCTCCCGATGGAAGGGGAGAAATGCCATGAACGGTCGCCTGACGGTCGGCACGATTCCCTCGATTGTCTTTGTCGCGGCGCTCTTGCTTTCCCCTGCTGTGCGCGCTCAAGCGCCGGACGAATCCAAAGGGATTGATTCGGGCAATTACAATATTCACCAGTCTGTTGAATTCGGCTATCGAGCGAGCGAAATCAACGGCAACCTGGACACCTATAACACGTTCGAGAACCTGGGTTCTGGCGTCCGTCTATTCAATTACAGCTTCGAGATGCGCTCGCTCGATCATCACGGGCTACTGTTCGACAATCTGAGCTTCAGCAACTTCGGATACGGGGGCGATCCAAACGATGTGACTCGTCTGCGCATCGGGAAAAACAAGTGGTACGACTTTCGGGGGCTTTTCCGGCGTGACAAGAACTTCTGGGACTATAACCTGTTTGCGAATCCGTTAAACCCGGCGTCATTGAACGCACCAGGTTCCGAGACGACCGGGTGCATCGTGAGCCCGCCCTCGGCAGCGCACACGGGTCTTGCCGGGTACTGTTCGAACCCGGCAGTGCCGCAAAACAGTTCACTGAATTCACAGTATCTGGTGCGCCGCATGCAGGACTACGATCTGACGGTGCTTCCGCAGTCGAAGGTGCGCTTCCGGCTGGGCTATTCACGGAACCGCAATGAGGGACCCAGCCTGTACACCACCGACGGCGGCACCATCTCGGCGTTCAATCAAACGGAAAGCTATACGACGAACGCGTATCGCGCGGGGGTGGATTTCCGAGTTCTGCCGCGGACAACACTTTCTTACGACCAGTTCCTCAGTTACTTCCGGCAGGACAACGTCATCGCCGATAACCCCGCGGTCAATCCGGGAAATTTCGGATTCATTCTGGGAACCGTGCCGGGCCAGGGCACGCCGGCCGGCACGCCTGTAGACCTGGGAAATATCTGGAGCACGCAAACACCAGCGGAAACGCTCCCGTGCGCGACTCCGATCGTGGCCGGCACGATCAACACGGCCACGCCGACGTGCAACGGATACTTGTCCTACAGCCAGATAGGGAGTCCGCGGAACTTCATGCCTACGGAGCGCTTTCGCTTCCAATCGAACTACTTCAAGAGGTTCGAAATGTCGGGCTCGGCAGGCTACAGCACCAGCGACTATAATTTCTCGGACCTCTCGGAGGTGGTGGACGGTTGGACCGCGCGGACCGCGCAGCGTGGAAGTACCGCCGGGGGCCCGATAAAAACCAAGCGTGTTTCGGTGAATGCGGATTGGTCGGGCGTGTATTCCGTAAATGATAAACTCCGGATCCTTGATGCTTTCCGGTATGACAACTGGCGCATCCCCGGCCAATGGGACACGCTCGAAACCAATGTCTTCGGCACTCCCTCACCGGCGCCGGGTGTTGTCGGGCTGTTGCTCTCCCCCGGGGCGTTTAACTCTACGAACTGTCCGGCCGCGCCCTACAATCAGGCGAATTGCCCGCAACACACGGCCAGCTCCGGCGCCGATGTGACCAACGAAATCGCAGCGCAATTCCTGGGGCAGAGCATCAAGTCGAATACGGTTGAGGTCCAATACGATTTCAACCGGAAATACAGCGGCCACATCGGGTACCTCTAGGAAAACCGGAAGATCGCCAGCATGGACGATACCTATGATACTGGGGAGTATTACTTTCCGGGCGGGGCCGGCGGGAATCCGGGGAATCTCTTTCTAGCGGCACGTGGTGATTGTGCCTTGGCCGGAGGCGCGCTGCCGGCAGGGTGCGCGCTGATTACGACAGGTCCTATGGCCGGTGCGGTGGTGGAGGGTTCGGCCGCCAACCCCATCCCAGAAGCAGCCAACGACCCTTCGCGGAACATCACGACGATCAATACGCAGGCGTTGTTGCTCGGCGTCGTCGCGCGGCCCATCGACGCTCTGCGGATCACCGGCGATTTTGAGTTCGGCTACAACGACTTTGCCTTCACGCGGATCGATCCCCGGCAAGTGCAGTCGTATAAGGTCCATGCGAGTTACAGGCCGCGACCTTGGGCGAATCTCGACGGCGCCGTGGACATTCACGAAAATCGCGACAACGTGAGCACGGTAGACAACCTCGAGCACGACCGCTCGTACAGTTTCTCGGCTCTGCTGATGCCCAATCAGCGCCTGTCCGTCGATTTCGGCTACAACTACTGGGACGTCTACACGCAGTCCGAGATCTGTTTTAACTACGCCATAAGTTATGCGAACCCCGCGCCGCCGCCCACCACTCTGCCGGTAAGCATTTCTCCCCCCGGTGTGAATACAACGGCTTGCCCGGTTCCGGGTGCTTCTGTTGGTGCATTGCCATCCGGGCAGGGGGCACTTTCCACGTACAGCAGCAAGGATCATTTCGCGCATGCCGCGCTGATGTGGAAACCGACGAAGCGGGTGACGGCGAGCTTGGGTTATGGGGGCAGCTTCGTCCGCGGCAACACAATTTTTCTGAATCCACTCACGCCATCGGGCACACTCGATTTCAACTACCAAAGGCCCTACGCGTCAATTGAGATTGCCATCTATGGGGGATTTTCCTACAAGATGGCCTGGAACTATTACGGCTTCAACGAAACAGGAAGTACCAGCCCTTTCGGGCTTGCTCCGATCGCGCTGCAGGACTTCAACGGCAGCAACGCGACTTTTTCGTTCCGGTATTCATTCTGAATCGACGAAGGAGAAAAGAAATGAAAAGAAGCTGGATCCAAATCTTCACAGTGGCGATGGGCCCTGCGGCGGTGATGTCGCTGGTGTTCGCAGGTGTTCCTACGCAAGCGCAGGACGCCGGCGGCGCGCTGTACAAAACGAAGTGCGCCGCTTGCCACGGCGCCGACGGCAAAGGCGAAACCGCGGTGGGGAAGGCCGACAAAATACGAGATCTAGGCTCGCCTGAAGTGCAGGCGCAGAGTGACGCCGACCTGACGACGATCATCACCAACGGAAAAGGGAAAATGCCGGCCTACGGGAAGAGCCTGAAGCCGGATCAGGTAAAGGATCTAGTCACATACGTTCGCACGCTGGCTAAGAAATAGAATCGAAAAGCGCCGAGCACGCGTCTAGCGGTCGTCGCTCAAAACAGAGCCAATCCGATGCCTCATGCGACAACCCTGATCGTCGTTCTCGTTCTGTTCAGCGCGGCATTGATCGCGGTACTGGTGGCGCGTCCGAACGTTACGGAGACGCGCGGCGGCAAGATTCTTGCCTTTCTGGTCCTGTGTTTTTTGCCGATCCTATGCGGTGCTATGGGCGTTTCCAGCGAAATGAACCGGGCGGAGACCACCGCGTTTTGTCTGTCGTGTCACACGATGGAGGCTTATGGGAAAAGCCTGTATATCGACGATCCGAACCACATCCCCGCGGCTCATTTCCAGAATCATCGCGTGCCACCCGATCGGGCGTGTTACTCGTGCCACACGGATTACGCGATGTTCGGCCCGCTAAAGGTCAAGCTCGACGGCCTGCGTCACGTGTTCATCTATTACTTCGGCACTCCTCCTGCGCCGGAAAACATCAAGCTCTACAAGCCCTTTAACAATCGGGAGTGCTTGCACTGTCATTTGGGCGCGCGCTCGTTTGAGGAAGGCGCGGTACATACAGCCGATCCTGCCACGCTGCCCGCCATCAAATCCAACACGCTGTCGTGCATGTCGAGCGGTTGCCACGAAGCAGTGCATGACATCGCCCACCTCAAGGACGCCAAATCCTGGAAAGGAAGCCAATGATGTCGAGCGCCAACTCGATGGAGAAGCGACTTCAAATCGCGGGCATCCTCTTGATGATTGGCCTTGTAATCGAAGCAGTTTGCTTGCTGTGGGCTCGACCGATCTCATTTGTCATCTTTGTTGCCCTTGGCGGCCTGTTCCTGTTCACTGGCGTAGTGATGTTTCTATTTTCACTCGTATCGATACCACACGCTGATGATTGAACGCGTTTCCTGACAAGCGCTCTCTCTGTCTTGCTTGTGCGATACTCTCACCTAGTTCCGAAGCATATGATGGCGGTCGTGGTGTGGTTGGACACTCCGATGGATAGCCCAACTGACACCACTACCGAGACCAAGATCTTTCAGCGGCCTGCGGCGGAGATCGCAGGGTTGCAGTAACTGCTCTTGTTCGTTAGATTTGTTGTGCCAGCGCCCGGGTGGCGGAATGGCAGACGCTGAGGACTTAAAATCCTCCGGGGATTTTTCCTCATGTGGGTTCGACTCCCACCCCGGGCACCATTCTATCTACATGAAACCAATTGAGTTAATGCGACGACCTTTGCCTGCACCCCGCGTGTGCCCTGTGTTTGTGCCAGTAGGAACGGATCGCGGCCCCATGCGTTCGTCAGATCGCGTCGTTTGCGGGTGAGGGACCTGCTGTTCGCAAGAAAACCAAGGAAAAAGCAGATTCCTCACCCCGTTCAAAAACCGAACGGGGTTCGGAATGACATATTTTTGAGTCTTTCCGCAGGCTGCTAGGAGATTCAGCAGCTTACGTGTTATCAGTTGGAGAACGGGGTTCGACTCCCACCGGTGGGCAAGATATTTTGGATTTGATCCATCGGCACGTCCGGTACACAACGCCGCCCATACAGGCAGCGTCTTTGGGTGAATTCCGAATAGCTTTTCCCACTTCATAGTCCTGCGATGCTAGCTGACCGGCGCATGTGATCCAACCTGCCCACCGCTTTCCTACATTTTTTTCTTAACTCCTAAGTAACGCGGAAACCGAGCGAGTGAAGTGCTGTGCGCCAAGTCCGGTAATTCAACTAACTAGGCAGTAACTAGGCAGATGGATTGGCTTAGCACACCCAGAGCTTGTTGCGGTCCTGTTTCCGCGAACTCTAGTTACCGTGATTAGCAGAACCCACTAAGAACGTCGGCGAGGTAAGGCCCATACGGCCAAGCAAGTGTTGGAAGCGCGCGTCCGGCCGGAGGCTATCAAGCCGCAAGTCTGCTTGGAGGGAGGAAATATCCAAAGATCTCTCCGAGTAAGCCTTGTCCAGCAACTCGAATGCTCTGTCCTTATCACCAAGCCCGGCATATAGGGTTGCCATCGTGTACGGCGAAACGTAGGCAGCTTTCGATTTTCGCTCTAAGTCACGAAGAATTTTCTCCGCTTCAGGTTTTTTGCCGACGGCTAAATACGCGTGCGCCAGTGAAATGGTGGCACCTGGATCGTCATCCGACAGCTCAATGGACTTCTGGTACTCGGAGATCGCATCTTGGAGTTTACCCACGCCCTCGTAGCCGACGCCGAGATGGTAGTGCTGAGACCAGTCGTTCGGGTCTACTAGCAGTCCTCTTCGGCCCGCTTCAATCAAATTCGGGTAATCCCGCAGTTGGTAATAGGTCCACGATTCGGCCATAGCGGCGCTAGGGCCTGAATCCAGTTGATTGATCTTTGCAATCTCGGTCAGAGCCTCTGCACGTCGTCCCCGGAAGGCTAGAAAGATGGCGCGATCTTCATGCGCGCAGCTATAGCTCGGCGCCAGGGCAATGGCCCGGTTGAACTCTCGCTCGGCAGCGTCCCAGTCCCATTCAAATTGCCAACTTAACACGCCCAGGGTATCGTGTAGTTCGCCAATGCTATCGTCGAGTTCTTGGGCTTTCCCGGTGGCTTCTTTCGCAGACCGATACGCACGATCCCGAGACATCGCGCCGGTAAACGCCAAATAGACATCAGTGTCTGCCAGCCCTGCATAAGCGAGAGCAAAGTTTGGATCCCTTTGAATCGCATCTTCGAAGTAATCTTGCGCCTTCTTTAGGGAAGCAGCCTTGGTGAACCCGGTCGTGAAGTAAAAGCGTCCACGAAGATACGCGTCGTAGGCTGCCGGGTTCACCAGGCGGGCCGAGCGAAGGCTAGCCTGCTGCTGGGGAGTTAACTGCGCGCGGATTTGTTGCGCTATGGCGCCCGCCACCTCACCCTGGAGCTTCAGGACATCGCCCAGATTGCGGTCATACGTTTCTGCCCAGAGGTGCTGGTCCGTGGGTGCCTCCAGCAGTTGCGCGGTAACCCGGACTCGTTGACCCGAGCGAACTACTGAACCCTCCACGATAGCGTTAACATTTAATTCTCGGGCAATCTCCGGCAAACTCTTCTTTGTCCCTTTGTAACGCATAACAGAAGTTCGGGAGATGACGCGCAAGGAGCCAACCTTGGCAAGGTCTGTGATCAATTGATCCGTCATCCCATCCACGAAAAAATCTTCTGAAGCATCGCCGGACAGGTTGTCGAGAGGTAAGACCGCAATTGAGTCTAAGCGGGGAGCCGCGCTTGTAAGCGGGGTAGCCGTACGCTCCAGCCAGAAAACCGAGCCGAGCACAACGACGACGATGAGGGTCGCGAAAGCTAGCAGCGCATGAGGCCTGCTCGGCCCTACCTCCGCGGGTACTTCGCTAGGTTGCTTGCTTTGGGCAGACGCCTGCGGGACCGAAATCTTTACCGTTTCTACCGGACCAATAAATCTGTATCCCCGGCGGGGCAGTGTTTCGACGTACCGCGGTGCCTCGGCGGAGTCGCCAAGCGCTTCGCGAATCCGCGCGATCGCGTTGTGCAGGCTGTGGTCGAAATCGACGAATGTATCGGCATTCCAGATTTGCGCCCGAAGCTCTTCTCGGCTCACGAGGTCGCCGGGTCGCCTTAACAGCGTCTCAAGCACCTGCAAGGGCTGGCCTTGCAGGCGCACCTTCGCTCCCCGCTTGCGCAGTTCGCCTGTGCGGACGTCCAGTTCAAAAATATCGAAGCGCAGCACCGGTTGTACTGGGGTAGCAGTGGAAGACATGTCGGAGCTCGGCAAACTTGGAAGAAGCGTATCACAATTACGGGTCGTGAGAGGCGTTCCGATGGCACCCGAAGATCCTTGTGTCTCAACCACTTAAGAGCGGATAAAACTTTGGGGAAGAACGGAGGCCACAAGCATTGCGCCCAATGTAAAGAACCAGCGAAAGTGCGGCTGTCCCTGCGGAAGCTTTGCAATCGACGGAGCAGTGAATTAGCGAGCCCGCCGATTCCGAGCAATTCCCACAAGAAAAACAAGGAGAGTCACAACGTGAAAAAGATACCGTTTGTCGCTTCGCAACTGTCCTTCCTGCTGGTTGCCTTTCTGGCGCTTTCCTCTTTTGCTCTGGCGCATCACGAAACGTCATCATGGGAACAGGACAACAAGGCCAACTTGGCCAAGCTTGTGCAGTCTGTTCGAAAGGCCACCGTGCAGTACCAGGACATTAACAACGCTATCTCGGCGGGATACGGCCCTTTATACGGCTGCGTCAGCGGCACGGACCATGGTGCCATGGGCATCCACTACGTCAAGCCGAGTCTGCTCAACGGGACCATTGATGTCACCACCCCGCAAGCACTGATCTACGAGCCTTCAAACGGCGAAATGAAGCTGGTCGGCGTCGAGTTCATTGCCGACTCGGCGACCTGGCTGAAGACTCATTCCGCTCCGCCCGTTCTGGAGGGTCAGGTCTTCACCTTCGTCGACGCCCCGAACCGCTTCGCCATAAACTCGTTCTTCGAACTGCACGTTTGGGCATGGCGCGACAATCCACAAGGACCGTTCGTTGACTGGAACGACCATGTGAGCTGCGCAGGTGACCCAGGGGAGTAGACTGCCAGGCGGCGCCAAACGGGTCGACGCAACACTCAGCTCTGGGTAACGTGTGACCCGCCGAAAACCAGTGGCATCGAACCGCGGAGGAGAATTCCATGCCACTGGTTCGAATTTCCCTGCGAGAAGGTACTTCGCCTGAATACCGCAAGGCGCTTACTGACGGGGTCCATCGCGCGATGATCGAATCGATCGCGATTCCGGCGGGTGACCGCTTTCAAGTGATTACGCAGCATTCACCGGGGGATCTGATCTATTCTCCGGACTATCTCGGCATTTCGCGTTCGGACCGTGTCGTGTTCGTGCAAATCACGATGAGCACGGGTCGCAAACCCCAACAAAAGCGCGCACTTTTCAAGCGCATGGCCGAGATCTTGTCTGAATCTCCGGGCCTTCGACGAGAAGACCTGCTTATCAATCTCGTGGAAGTCTCATGGGAAAACTGGTCCTTCGGCGATGGTGAGGCGCAGTACATGGATTCGTAGAGGGTTCGCGACGGCGCGATTCTTGCTCCGTGTGGGTCATCCCTCCCTTTTTCCGCTGTCGTAGATGCGGTAAAGTCAACGCATGCGCCGGTCCATCGATGTATCCATAACATTGGTAACAATATTGGTAATTCTGTTCGCCGTCGCGTTGTTTCCGGTCGGCGCTGTTTCGCACGCCTCACCTTATATGACCACCCATGACACGACTGCTCATGATATGAGTGCGCATGCGCCGTCCAACGCCGCCTATCTTGGTTTCGACCGCAACGTCTACCCTGGCGATGATGCTCTCCCCATCCTGCGCAAGACTTTTGCGTTCGCCGGCTACTGGCTCGGCCCGCCGCCCGGCGAAAAAATCAACACCTGGCGCGGCAAACGCGCGCTGCTGCAATCGCAGGGTTTCGGATTCGCCGCGCTCTATCGCGCCCGCCAAGCGAACGAGGTCAAAAAGGACGCCACCGCCAGAGAAAAGGGAATTCTCGACGCGCGCAATGCCGCAGCCTCCGCGAAATCGGAAGGCTTCGCTGCCCACACAATTATTTTTCTTGATATCGAGGACGGCGGCAGGCTCTCGCCCAGCTTTCACGTCTATCTGCGCGCTTGGACCGACGAACTCAACCGTGCTGGCTACCGACCAGGCGTCTACTGTTCCGGGATCCCTGTCGACGAAGGCCGCGGTGTGACCATTCTGACTTCCGATGACATTCGCCACCACATCGGCGACCGCGAACTGGTCTACTGGGTCTACAACGACGTCTGCCCCCCGTCGCCTGGGTGCGGCGCGCCGCAAAATCCTCCGCCTGTATCGGCGGGCGGGGTACCGTACGCAGCGATCTGGCAATTTGTGCAGTCGCCACGGCGCAAGGAATACGCCGCCCGCTGCGCTGCAACGTACAACGCCGACGGAAATTGCTACGCGCCGGGCGACACCGCCCACGCGTGGTTTCTCGATGTGAACTCCGCCACGACGCCGGATCCCTCGTCGGCGAAATAGCGCGCAGTAGCACAGGCACTCTTGCTTACCGTGAGTTTCGAAGGGTCAAATTCCCGAGCGCACAACGTCGTAGGCGTCAGCCCGGTGCAGCCAGCCAAAAAATAAGGGGCGCTCGACAAACTCCACAAGCGCCCCATCCACCCGCGTCGATTGCAGAGGTCCGTTCAGACCTGGCCCATGCCGCCATCCACATTGATCTCTACGCCGGTAATATACGAAGAGTCGGACGACGCCAGGAACGCTACAGCCCCCGCAACTTCTTCTGGCTGTCCCAACCGCTTCATCGGCACCATAGAAACAAATCCCTGTGCCATCTCATCGATTGCGGCCTTATCTAGTCCGAGCCGGCCAAAAATCGGGGTTTCGATCGGACCCGGGGCAACGGTGTTGACTCGTATATTTCTTCCTACAAGTTCGGAAGCCGCGGTGCGCGCGAACGAACGGAGTGCAGCTTTGGTTGCCGCATAGCTGCCAGCGGTTCCAAAGCCCTTTTGGCCCGCCACGCTGGAGTTCAAAATAATGGACGCGCCATCGTTCAGGAAGGGAATCGCCTTCTGGATCGTAAAGAAAGCGCCCTTGGCGTTGATGTCGAAATTGGTGTCATACACCTGTTCGGTGGTGTCGGCGAACGGCGCAAAATTCGCCACCCCTGCATTGACGAACAAAATGTCGATCTTCCCGAACTTCTTCGAAACCGCTGCATAGAGCTTGTCCAGGTCCGCGAGTTTAGCTACGTCGGTCTGGACGGCTAGCGTGCCGTTTCCCAAATACTTCTGCGCCTCGTCCAGCGTCTTCTGGCTGCGCCCTGCAATGGCAACGCGAGCGCCTTCATCGAGCAATCGTTTTGCCGAAGCCAATCCGATTCCGCTGTTTCCACCGGTTACAACTGCCACTTTTCCTTCTAGTCGTCTCATTTTCTCTCTCCTCCAACGTCCGTCAGGCATTTAGATGAGCATCTAAATAGCTGGTTACATCTTTTTTTTTTGCAGGCAGGCGGCAGGGTCCGCGCGCGGGATCCGTGTGGCCTAGGCCCCAGTACCGCGCTAAACTGATACTCCACCATGGAACGAATTCAGGTAGAGAAGGTATCCAAGGCGCTCGCGGACGAAACGCGGCTGATGATCTTCGAGGCCATTTCTGCCGGCAAAGAAATGAACTGCAGCGAAATCGTGGCCATGCAGGGTGTGACGCCCGCCACCGTTTCCCATCATCTCAAGGTCCTCCTCGATGCGAACTTGATCGAGTGCCGCCGCGTCGGCCAATTTGTTCGCAGCCGCGTCGTTCCCGAAACCATCGATGAGTACACGAAAACACTTTCGCGGATTGCAGGCGGAAAAAAGGTGGGGAAAAGTCGATAGGCCGGTCAGTTCGAAAACAGAAGCGCCAGCGCGGTAACAATTCCGATCGCAAGCGCGATGCCCAGCGCCAGCATCTTTTTTCGCTGTGCCAGCGCGCGGTGTGATTCAACCGGTTGTCGCAGGAAATGGATCGCCATAGGCCCCTACTTTGTTAACATACCCGCGAGACCCTCCCCGGAACTTTGCTTGGCATTGCGTCCTATCGGTGAACGGCGTTGAAATGGGGGTCGTTTTGCCCTTAGCGCGACCGCCAAGCACGCGACAGGGACCTCACGAATGGTTACCTCCGCCTAAATAAGCCTGTGGTAATACCCCAGTTTCCTGACCCGCAAAGCCCTTGCAGGCCCTCGACTTGGAACCCTTTCTCCAGATATTCGCCCTCCCCGACCGATCCCGCAAGGCCGCCAGGTACTGCCCGTCTTATCCCAAGCCCTTTCCTTGTAACTGGTTACCGTCTGGCGGCATCTAAGTAAAAGCTAACAAAACATTCACGATTTATACGCATAGAAACGATTAAAATTATTCGTGAGTGGGATCCTAGAGCCTCGGTTAAGGTGTAATCGTAGGCTACCAAAGAGGGAGTACTAGAACATGGTAAAGCAGTTTCTTCTGGCCAGCGATTTCGACCAGACGCTCAGCTTTAACGACTCGGGAGTCGTGTTGAGCGAACTCATCGGCTTTCACGGCTTCCACGACAAGGTTGCTGGGCTGTCGGGGATGAACCTCGTCCAACAGGGCGCTGAACTTTCTTACTTGATTCTTCACGACCCGGAATTTCGCCGCGTGCGTCGCGAGCATCTCATTGAAACCGGCAAGCGCATCCGCTTGAAGCACGACGTCGCTCTTTTTGCGCGCGCGCTCGAAAGCCTTGCCGACGGCTACAAATTTTCCTTCTACGTCATCTCCGCCGCGCCGCAGGAAATCATTCAGTCGGCGCTCGAAGGCATCGTTCCGCGCGATCATATCTTCGGCACGCGTTTCCGTTACAACGAAACCACCGGCGAAGTGGATTCCATTATTCGCGCCTCCGCGGGGTGGGGCAAAATCACCGTCCTCGAAGAGCTTCGCGCACAACTCGGCATCAGCCACGATCAGATCATCTATATGGGCGACGGCAGCTCCGACCTCCCCGTAATGATGCACGTCAACCAATACGACGGCCTCACCATCGCCGTCTCTGAAGCCAAATACATTACGCGCGTTGCCAAGCGCACGGTCCTGAGCGACAACGCCATGAGCGTCCTGGTCCCGGTGCTCGAAAAGGTCCTGCGTTGGGATTCCGCGCGCATCCGGCGTCTCTTCGCCTCCTACGGCCTAACCCTGCTCGAATGGGAAAAGCGCCGCACGGACATGCTGACCATTCAAGAGTCCGGCGTGGCCTTCGCCTCCACACAACCGCAGTAACGTCAACAGAGTGACGCAGACAGCCAGGAATGGCTGTCCCACCTGGCGGTATGAGGCGCTCGGTGTAGGCGCCGGGCTTCAGCCCAGCGTCTTTTTCTTTGCAGTACTCCCGCTGATTAGCACGCTTGTCAGAAGGCTCCGTTCAGTACACAATCCGCCCAGCAAATCACAAAAAGGTGCAAGGAGAAGGGCCAAATGCACTCTCTCCGTCTGACTCTACTCGCGCTGTTCGTCGCCCACACAATTCTGCCAACTTCCTCCGCGCAAACCGCAACCGCGAAAGTAGATCTCACCCAGCCCCAAGACTATGTCCTCAAGCGCGTCTCCAGCTTCGATCGTTCCGGAGGCAACGCCGACTACCGCAAAATAGCCGCCGGCCAGACCCTCACGGTTCTCGACGTCGACGGCCCCGCCACCCTCACGCACATCTGGATCACGCTCTCCAGCCCCGAGTCCTATCATCTAAAAAAGCTGGTCCTGCGCATGTATTGGGATCACGAGACCACTCCAAGCGTCGAAACACCGCTGGGCGATTTCTTCGGCCTCGGTTTAGGTGACTACTACGTTTGGGAATCAGAACTTCTCTCAGTAGGCCACAAACGCGCGCTGAATTCTTTCTTTCCCATGCCATTTCAGAAGCACGCCCTGATCACCGTCACCAACGAAGGCCAGGAAACCGTCGACGCCTTCTATTTCAACCTTGATTACCGCGCGCAATCCCATCCCCTGCCGCAGGGCACTCTTTATTTCCACGCGCAATTCCGCCAGGCGCAGCCGAATCACGGCTGGACCTCCGAATGGGCCAACAACGGCGATCCGCGAGTGAACGACGTAAAAAATCTCGACGGCAAGGACAACTACGTCTGGATGGAGGCCACCGGCCAGGGCCACTACGTCGGCGTCACCATGTCCATTCTGCAAAACCAAGACTACTGGTGGGGCGAAGGCGACGACATGTTCTTCATCGACGGCGATCCGCACCCATCCATCACGGGGACGGGCTCCGAAGATTATTTCCTAAGCGCCTACGACTTCGGTGAGCATTCGTTCTCGTACCGTCTTTTCGGTGCGCCCGTAAAAGGCGAAGAGCGCGCCGGCAGCCGCAGCTCCGTCTATCGCTTCCATCTCGATTCCCCGATCACCTTTACCAAATCCCTCCGCGCCACCATCGAACACGGCCACGCCAACCACCGCTCCGACAATTTCTACTCCGTAGCCTATTGGTATCAGACCGAACCCCACGCCCAATTCCCCGCGCTTCCACCAGTCGACCAGCGCCTCCCCCGCCTCCAACCGGTAGGCGGCCCGGGTAACGCCGCCCAAACACGCTGAACGCCTATGTAGCGGCCCCTTTTCGGAATCGGACGCTTTTCTTCGTACGCAAGCAACCTCGCTAAATCTTTGCTATCCTTCCCATCGTCGGAGGCCAAATGTCGAAGAAAAAAATCTTGATGCTGATCGGCGACTACGTCGAAGACTACGAAGTGATGGTCGCGTTCCAAGCCTTGCTAATGGTGGGCCACACCGTCCACGCCGTCTGCCCGAACAAGAAATCCGGCGAATTCGTTCGCACCGCCATCCACGATTTCGAGGGCGACCAAAGCTACACTGAGAAGCCCGGCCACAACTTCGTTCTCAACGCGACTTTTGACGACGTGAAGCCCGAAGACTACGACGCTGTGATCATCCCCGGGGGCCGCGCGGTCGAATACATCCGGCTGAATCCGCGCGTCCTGGAAATCGTCCGCCACTTCGACAAAACGAAAAAACCCATCGCCGCGATCTGCCACGCTGCCCAACTTCTAGCCGCCGCGGGAGTCCTCGAAGGCAGAAAGTGCAGCGCCTATCCAGCCTCTAGCGTCGACGTAGCGCTTGCCAAGGGCACGTGGGTCGATCTACCCATGGACCAAGCCCACACCGACGGCAACCTCGTCACTGGCCCTGCCTGGCCCGCCCTCCACGCGTGGCTGTCCCAGTTCCTAAAAGTCCTGGGCACCCGTATAGAACCGTAACAAGTGGCACAGCCGTTCCAAGCTGTGAATTAGCTGGATGTTAGAGGGGGTGCTACTGCTGTTGCTGCTGTTCAGTATCTTCGTTCAATTCCAGGTTGCGCGATCTCGACCGAATCACGGTCGTCCGCGGCATCTCCTCTGGTTCCGGCGCATCCACGGGCAAAACCGTAACCACCACGCTCAACTCGCTCTCTGCCTCGCCCTTGTAAACACCGCGAGTTGGCGGCACGTCGGAGTAGTCGCGTCCCACCGCCACGCGCACGTGCCGGTCGCATCCTTCTAAATTATTCGTCGGATCAAACGCCACCCACCCCAGCTCACCCAGGTACGCCTCCACCCAGGCATGCGTCGCGCCCGCCGGAGACCGGTCCATGGATTTGGCTTCATGGTAGAGATACCCGCTCACATATCGGCAGGGAATTTTCAGTTGCCGGACCAGCGTAATCATGATGTGTGCGAAGTCCTGGCACACGCCGCGGCGCGCTTTCAACGCGTCATCGATGGGCGAATCCACTTCGGTGGTATTCGGCGCGTAGTCAAACATCTCGTAGAGCCTGGTGTTCAACTCCTGCAGCAGCGCCAGCGGATTCCCGCGTCTCCGCAAGTCCAACTCGGTCGCCAATTTCTCCAGCAAATCCGTGGGCATCGCGAAATGGCTCGGCAGCAGCATCTCCCAGTAATCGGTTTGGGCCACTCGCCGGTCGAGTTCGTCCCAATCGTCCGCCGCCGCCGCTTCCAAGCTTCGCGCGGGCAGCACGTCCACAATCGCCTGGGCCATCACGTCAATCCTGCGATGCCGCTCCGGAATGTCGAAATTGTGCACCGCGTTCCCGTAGAAATCGCGGTACACCATCATGTTCGCGCGCGGATCGATGTTCAGGGAAAAACTCAGGCACCGCTGCCGGAAGTCGGTCCGCGGCTGCATTCGCACTTCCATAACGCTCTCCCGCACCGCGGGCTCATACTGAAAACAGGTAGTGTGCCGCACCGAATAGGCCATAAAGTGGAGCCGTCGCGAATCCTTTCGTGATCTTACTTCCTTGCATTATTGCTGCGTCTTACGACGCCAATTCCGCCTCAATCGCATAATCAAAATAAACCTGGTGAATCGCCGCATGAATCTGGGCGCATTCGCTCCGTACATTCTCCAGATACGTGTACACGCCTTCCGCCATGATTTCCTCGATCTGGCTGAAACTGAGCTGCGCCCGCAACCTCCCGGCAATCCGCGTCGGGGTTTTCGCCTTCCGCTCCGTTAAGTCCCCAACGATGTGCAGCGCCGCGTTCACGCGATCCACCGAAAACCGGATTGAATGCGGAAATTCCGGATTCAGCAGCAAAAATTCCGCGACGCGCAAAGGCCGTATCTCCGCCGTATGCGCCTTGCAATACGCCTCGAACGCCACGCAAGCCCGCAATAACCCCACCCATTCCAAATATTCCGCGCTTTCCACAACTTGGTCCGCAGGCTGTGCCATGCGCTTGAAATGCGTCTCCATCAACGACGCCAGCGTATCCGCGCGCTCCACGTAGCGTCCCAGTTGGATGTATTGCCAGCCCTCCCCGTGGCTCATCGTTGTGTCGGTGATTCCCTGAAAAAGATGTGCCCCTTCGAGCACCCCCCGGAAAAATCCGTGCGACTTCAGCATCCACGCTTCTTCCGGCCGCGCGTCCATCACTCCCAGATACAGCCGGTTTAACTGCTCCCACATCTCCGAACTGCACTGCTCGCGCACATGCCGCAAATTCTCTCGCGCTGTAGCGATGCACGACACAATCGACGAAGAATTCTTCCGGTTGAACACCAGCGTATCCACCAGCCGTGTGGGATCGATGGGCCCCGCCGCCGCCGGAGTTCGCAGCGCCTCCAGCAAGAACCTCCAGCGTCCCGCGCCCGCTTCGGGCGACTGATCCAGCCAAAGCTGCAGTTCTACATCCACCAGCCGCGCCGTGTGTTCCGCCCGCTCCAGATACCGGCTCATCCAGTACAAGCTGTCCGCCACGCGCGAAAGCATCCCAGCATCCCGCCGGAATGCGCGCACAAAATAATTGCGTGGTGGCCGCATCTCCCTCATCTTTCCGCCACTTTCTTTTCGACCACTGCCTTCACCGCCGCCGCCCCCATCTGCGCCACGCGGTCGTCGCCATTCCCAGAGCGCAGTACCCAGGTATCCTTGCTCCCGCCGCCCTGCGACGAATTCACCACCAACGATCCCTTACGCAACGCCACGCGCGTCAATCCACCGGGCACCAGCGTCACCTTCTCGCCCATCAATATGTACGGCCGCAGATCAATGTGCCTCGACTCCACTTCGCCATCGATCAGGCACGGCGCCGTAGACAATGCCAGCGTCGGCTGCGCGATATAATTCCGCGGATCCGCCAGCACGCGCGCCCGAAACTCCTCCTGTTGCTGCTTCGAGCTGTGCGGCCCGATCAGCATCCCGTACCCGCCCGACTCCCCCACCGCCTTCACCACCATGTGCTCCATATTTTCCAGAACATGATTCCGCTGCACTTGGTCAGTCAGTAAGAACGTCGGCACATTCTTCAAAATCGGTTCTTCACTCAAATAAAATCGAATAATCTCGGGCACATACGCATACACTGCTTTGTCGTCCGCCACTCCACTGCCAATCGCATTGGCCAAACTTACATTTCCAGCCCGATACGCGTTGAATAGCCCCGGGACTCCCAAAATCGAATCCCGCCGGAAGGTCAACGGATCCAGAAAATCGTCATCCACACGCCGGTAAATCACGTCCACGCGCCGCGGCCCCGCGGTAGTCCGCATATAAACGACGTTGTCGTGCACCAACAGGTCGCGCCCCTCCACCAGTTCGATGCCCATCTGCTGCGCCAAAAATGTGTGCTCGAAATAAGCCGAGTTGGAAACTCCGGGCGTCAACAAAACCATTGTGGGGTCCTGCGGATAAGGCGAATTTTCCGGCGCCAGACTCCGCAGCGTCGCCAGCAGCGCCTGCGGATAATGATCGATCGGCGAAACGCCGTAATCCCGGAACATCGTCGGGAATACGCGCTTCAAAACCTTGCGGTTCGCCAGCATGTACGAGACGCCGCTCGGCACGCGCAGATTATCTTCCAGCACCGCAAAGCTGCCGTCCGGCAGCCGCACCAAATCCGTCCCGCAGATACTCACATAGGTGTCCCGCGGCACATTCAAACCGCGCATCTCCCGCCGAAAGTGCTTGCAGCTGTAAACCAGTTCGCGCGGCACAACCCCTTCGGTCAAAATTCGGCCTTCGTGATAAATGTCCCGCAAAAACAAATTCAGCGCCGTCAGCCGCTGTGTCAGCCCTTTTTCGATTTGCGCCCACTCATGCGCGGGAATGATGCGGGGAATCAGGTCGTTGGGGAAAATCCGCTCCGTGCCTTCCTTGCTCCCATACACCGTGAACGTGATGCCTTCCTGCAAAAACGTCAGGTCCGCCGCCTGCTGAACTTTCCGCAATTCCTCGGGACGCAATCCCAGCAAAGTCCGCTGCAACGCCTGGTAGTGCATGCGCGGCACATCGGGCGAGGCAAACATCTCGTCGTAGGCACTTCCGTATGGGTAGTGTAAGAGCGTAGGTGGGATTCCAATTCGTGATGGCAGGGCCGCAGCGGTCATGAGTCTTTCCCAAGCCCGCCCGCCGCCGCACACTTCGTATCACACGTTGGTGTCGCGGCTGTCTACAGGTCGGTTCCCGCTCAAAGCCTGGCAATCTCAGAACCGCCATTCAACATCGCTGGGTTCTGCAGCCCTGTGCCAAGCCCGGCGGGACACCAACTCTAGGTGCACCTCACCTCCAAGTCCAATGCAAATTCCAAATACGTCAAATCCCTTTTCCCAATTCCAAGCTGCGTCTAGGATCGCCGGACGAGGGGCAGCAGCCCTGCACTGCTGTGCCCCTGGCCCAGCCGAAAGAGTGAATCGGCAGGATGCCGCGTTACCACGGCGGAGTTGCTCGCTTATGCCTTCGCCGTTCTGGACTTCGCCGGTTCGGCTGACGTCGCGTCGTCCGCCCTTACCAAAGGCACATCGACCAAATGCTCCGCCAAGAACCAAACCTGCAATTCATTGGTGCGAATCACGTTGCTGACCAGCAGATCATTCGTCCCGTCATCCCCTGAGTCGGTCGCCTGTCCAGCCATAGTCCGCGCTTCCTTCAAGATCGTCTCGTGCGCCTCCAACAATCTCGAAATCTGCACCGGAGCCTCTTCCCGCCCGCGAGGCGGCCGCGGAATTATGGTCGTCTCCGCCACATCCGCCGCCATAGCCAGGCTGATCCCACCCAGCAACTGGATCCGCTCCGCAATCGTATCCACCAACTCGTCCTGCTCTTCGTGATGCTTATCAAACAAAAGGTGTAGTTGATAGAACGTGTGCCCCGCCACCTGCCAATGATGCTTCTTGTACATGTCTCGCAAAGTGATGGTATCCGCCAAAAGCTGGTTCAAATTCTCAACGCTCTCCGAGCAGACCTTCTCGTCCAACGCAATCGGCAGTTTCGCGATCTTCCCGTAAGGCTGAATCTCCCGCGCCTTTTGGTGCAAAATCGGCCGAGACCTCTCCGTTCCCGCCGCCAGCTCTAATCCCTTACCACCATTTTTCGGACTCATATGCGATCTCCTTCTCAAGAATTCACAAAACACCGAGGCCCTCCAGAATGAGGGCCCTACCAACACGCATCCCGTTGGATTGCCGAACCCATCCAAAGGATGCGGTCTTAATTCTTCACCTTAGGTTTGTCATCGAAGCATGCTTGGCTCGCTGAGTTGGCCAGACTTTCGCTTGCTCGAGGTCGCCGGCGGCGTATTCCGTATGCGTATTCCGTATGAATATCGCGATCTAGCGCCGCCTAGCCGCCCTTGGCCTTGCTCTTCAATTGCTTGGCCAGCTTCTCGATCTCTTCGGTCTTCTTATACATGCGCACTGACAGCACCTGAAGTGTGGGGGTCTTCTGGACTTCGTCGCGTAGCTCGCCGGACAGCGTGTACAGCCGCTCGATCCCTTCCCGGAATTCCTTCTCTTGTTGGAGCATCTGCGCGCGTTTCGCGGCCGGCACAGTTGACGTTGGAGTCGTGTCATCTTGATCTTTTGGCTCTGCGGCCACTGGAGGCCGCGGCATCCCGCGCGGCGGTCCGTCTCCAGGTATGGGCGCTTGAGCGAGCATGACTTGGCCTGTAGCAAACGCGCTTCCGGCGATTGCGACGGTTGCCAGGAATCGGCGTCGTGTCTCGCGAGTTCGATCCATGCGGGTCTGTTCTCGGCTCATAGATCCTCCTCGAAGCCGGCTGAAATCGTGGCCCGACGCGCGAACAAAGATTGGATCATCGGACAGGAGTCAGAGAGTGCCCGGCTAAGGCCGGGCGCTTGCCTCAGCGCCCAGGCCACCGTCTACAGGCGCGCCGACCGGGCGCCTCAGCCGCCGCCACCGCTCTACCTGTTCGCGCAGTGTGTTCAAGCTGTTCGTCATACGATCCGCTTCCACATTCACCAGCGTATACTGCTCGCCTGCCGAAAGAGGATTTGCCGTCAGCCGCCGGTGGTCTTCCCGCAAGTCCGGCCATCTCTCGATCGGAGTTCGCGCGCCTCGTAGTTCCGCCGCCAGCGCCTCCAAAGTTTTATTCACGTCGGCGGCAAATGCGCGGAACTCGTCGCGGATCGCCGGCCGCCCGGCGGACAAAACCCCCGCTTCCACGGAAAGCACGGCGTGAATAAACCGGTGCGAACTCGCCAGCATTCCGATCACTAACGCGATTTCTTCCGGGCGCGTTCCCGGCTCTGCTTGCATACGATCGACCGACGCGACCGCATTGGTCCGCGCGAGCCGCGACGCCAGCCGCAATTTGTCGAGGTCCGCCGTACTCGCTCCCTCGCGGCCCGCAAACACATCCTGCACCTTCACGAAATAGATGCGGTACGAATCCAGCAGCCGCGCCATCATCTCCCCCACCTGCATACGCTCCCAGGTCGGCCACACTACATAGGCCAACAACGCCAGTGATCCTCCCATGATGGTGTTAAGCCCGCGCGCCAGGATCACCGTATTTGGCGACACCCCCGCGATCGCGATCATCAATACCACCAGCGCGCTTACCGCCACGCCAAAAATTCCGTAGTTCGCCGGACCAACCCAGCGCAACAAAAATACGAACACGCCGATCAACACCACTTCCAGTCCGACTCCTGGAGGAAGAAAATAAAACATCGCCGTAGCCAGCAACAGCCCCGCAATCGTTCCCGCAATGCGTAGCAATCCCCGCGTGAAGGTCACCGTGAACTCCGGCTTCAGCACCAGCACGGTAGTCATCGGCAGCCAGTACGCACGCGGCGTTTCCAGGCTGCGCGACATCGTCTCCGCGATAGCCACCGCGATCGCCATGCGAATCGCGTGCCGGCACACCGCGGACTGCAAGCTCAAGTTCGCGACCACGCGCGCCAGATTGTTCGTAAAGCGCATCCGCCGCGGCAGCGCCTTCTCCCGCCGTTCCGTGGCTTCCAACCCGGCCGGCGTAATGTCTCCGGCCAACTGCATCGCGGCGCGCAATTGTCCCGCCAGCGCATCCATTTGATGGCGGGCATCACGTACTACCGCCGCGAGAAATGTTCGCTCGGAGTTCTCTTCCGTTTCACGCAGAGCTTCCACCGCGGTGTGCATTTCGCTCCGCCAGGTTTGGTCAATCTTCAGCGGGGCGTCGCGCGCAAGCGACTCCCCGATTGCCGTAATCACCCTGGCCGCGGATTCCAGAAAATGTTCCAACATTTCCGCGGACTCGAATCCGAATTTCTCGCGCCGCATGCGCCGAAGCAACCGCCCCAGCGTGAACAAGCTCAGCCGTATGCGTTCCGCCTGGCTCAGCAGCGAGCGGAATCGTTCGCTCGCGAGGCTCTGATCCGAAGCGCGGCCCGCCAGCGCCGCCTGAGCCTCTGTGCTGGCCTGCGCCGGCGGCGGAGCCTTCACGAGTTGCGCGGGCGAAGACGCCGCCCGCCCCAACGTCAAATATAAATTCGCCAGCGCTCGCCGCTCCGGCTCATAAGCCTGCACCGGCCATAACGCCAGCGACAACGCCATCTGCATCAAGCCGCCAGCGAACGCCAACGCGCCCGCCTGCACAGCGCGTTCGGGCGTCAGTGTTTGCGCCGAATAAATAATCAAGACCACCAGGCTGATCACGCCCAAACTCCCGCCGGTAGCTCCCAGCGCAATGGCCATTCCTGAGCCGAACGCCCAGACCGTGATCAGCGCCACCGCCGCGATGCTGTGGTGACCCACAAGCCCGCCAGCCATCACCGCGACGGCACACAACGCGCTCGACGCCAGCATGCGTCTCGCGCGCCCCTTGTACGGATCGTGCCCGTCCGAGTAGGACACGTTGAGCGCCCCGCTGGCCACCGCCAAGCCGCCAAGCGGCATGCGAATGGCAATCCCGACCGCCAGCGGCATCGCGACTCCCAAAGCATTCCGCAGCGCGATCCACGGTTCCATCTTTGCTGCGTCCACATGCAGCACGCCCCGCCAAAAGGTCTCCCACTTGTTAAGACCTGGAGCTACGTCCGCTTTCGTTGATTTGGCGTTCGCAGCGTTGCCTTCAATGACGCGCGTATCTTGCGAGATACCGGCTTCGGCGACGACAGTCCGTTCGCGGTCGGGGCTGGTCAGGACTGCGCCCGCCACAGTGACGTATTGAGTTTGCTGCGTTCGAGGCTTGTCTTCGCTCGGCATCGAGGTTCAGGATAATCGACCCGATGGGCTTGCGTCATTGTCGGTTCTTACTCGTGATTCGCGCGTTGTGACTGTACCCATATCTTCCGTCGGAGCATCCGAATAGCAGATCCCAGATCACGGCCTCAGATCGCAGTTTTCCGATCCTATTTGGGATTAGAATTTGGAATTGAATTTGGTTTTGACTGTTTGAGATTGAGGGGGCGGACATGCAAAAACGATACTTAGGCAAAAATGGACCCCTGGTTTCGGCGCTGGGCCTTGGCTGCATGGGCATGTCGGAATTTTACGGCGGGCGCGACGACGCGGAATCGATCGCCACGATTCACCGATCGATTGAGCTTGGCTCTACTTTTCTGGATACCGCGGATGTCTACGGTTACGGCGACAACGAAGTACTGGTCGGCAAGGCGCTTCGCGGAATCCGCGACAAAGTGTTTCTAGCCACGAAGTTTGGCATCGTGCGCGACAAAGCCAAACCTGACCTCCGCGGAGTAAGCGGCAAGCCCGAATATGTACGGGCTTCCTGTGACGCCAGCTTGAAACGCCTCGGTGTCGACACCATCGATTTGTACTACCAGCATCGCGTCGATCCGAATACACCGATCGAAGAAACGGTTGGCGCATTGGCGGAGCTTGTGCGCATGGGGAAGATCCGGCATATCGGCCTGTCGGAGGCTGGACCCGCTACGATTCGCCGTGCCGCGGCGGTGCATCCGATTGCGGCGCTGCAGACGGAATATTCGTTGTGGACACGTGATCCGGAGGACGAAGTCCTGCCTACGACCCGCGAACTCGGCATCGCCTTTGTTGCTTATAGTCCATTGGGCCGCGGGTTCCTTACCGGCCAATACAAGCGCTTCGAAGATCTGGCTCCCGACGATTACCGGAGATTTTCGCCCCGTTTTCAAGGAGAGAACTTCCAGAAGAATCTGGATCTGGTGGCGCGCGTCGAGGCCATCGCGAAGGAAAAGAAGTGCACGCCCAGTCAGCTCGCGCTGGCTTGGCTGCTCGCCCAGGGGCAGGACGTCATTCCGATTCCAGGCACAAAGCGGCGCAAGTATCTTGAGGAGAATGCGGGCGCGCTTGACGTTACGCTCACGCCGGAAGATTTGCGCAGGATCGATGAGGTTGCCCCTCATGGCGCAGCGTCCGGAGCGCGCTACCCGGAGCACATGATGAGTTTGATCAACGGGTGAGCGACTTGTCGGAAGACTGGCACTCGCTTCAGGATCGGCGTGGTTCCGGGGACGGAGGCAAGACTGCCGGTGTTGCTCTTTGAACGCGCTTGAGAATTGGTTTTGCGCCACGCGGTATTGGCGCCGCGTCACGCGCGAGAACGTCTTGCCCTGGATTCTATCCGGTTCTGAGTTAGGCGATCACGTTTTGGAAATCGGTGCGGGAACCGGTGCGGCGACGCAGGAGTTGCGGCGGTTGGCGCCACGAGTTACCAGTCTCGAATGGAGTCACGCGTTTGCGGCGAGTCTTGCGGCGCGCACTCTCGACGGCAGCGGTAGCGTTCTACAGGCGGACGCTGCAGCTTTGCCGTTCGCGGAGAAGAGTTTTTCGTCGTCGATTGGGATACTCGTGCTGCATCACTTGCGCTCGACTGAGCAACAAGAACGCGCCTTCAGGGAAATCTTTCGTGTGTTGCGGCTTGGAGGTTCTTTTCTCGGATTTGAAATTGAGGATGGATGGCTGCAGCGCGCGGTGCACTTCAAGAGCACTTTTGTTCCGGTGAGTCCCGCGACGATTTCAGGCCGGCTGGGAGCTGCGGGGTTTTCGGGTGTAACAATTGATTTCAGGCCGGGTGGATTTGCATTTCGCGCCGTTCGCGCGGGCTAAGCTCGACGTTTGGTAATGGCCGAAGTTGAGTTTAAACCCCGCCCTCACGGAGAGGGCGGCTACAGGGCGCTACGGGTTGACGCATTCGGAGCCGCCTTAGCATTGAGAAGTCGCTATACTACGCTCTAGCTTCCACTATGCGTCTCCCAACACCTAGCAAGCTTCCTCCCGGGCCGTCGCCCGAATCATGGACCGCGAGTTTCAAAGACTACAGCCGCGATCCGCTCGGCTACATGCCCAAACTGGTGCGCGACTACGGCGACATCGTGACCATGCGCTACTACAACTTTCGCGTGTATTTCATAAGCCACCCGGACTACATCGAGCAAGTGCTGGTGACGCACAACCGCAAATTCATCAAGGGGAGAATTTTGCGGAAGAACAAGCAACTGTTCGGGAACGGATTGTTGACCAGCGAAGGTGACTTCTGGCTGCGGCAGCGCCGCCTGGCGCAACCTGCGTTTCACCGCGCTCGCATCGCTTCCTACGCGGACACCATGGTGCGCTTCGCGGAGCGGCTCCTGGCCGAATGGAAGGGCGGGGAAGAGCGCGACATCCACGCCGACATGATGCGGCTGACGCTGCAGATCGTGGCGAAGACGCTGTTCGATGCCGACGTCGATCGCGAAGCCCGGAAAGTAGGCCACGCCCTCGAAGCGATCATGGAGCTGAACTCTGATTTCCGCAAATTGATCCTGACGCCGAAATGGTTGCCAACGCCGCGGAACATTCGCGCGACCATCGCCACCAGGCGGCTCGACAAGATTATTTTCCGCTTTATTGAAGAGCGCCGGGCTTCCGGAAAAGACTCGGGCGACCTGCTGTCGATGCTTTTGGCTGCGCGCGATGATGACGGATCGCGTATGACCGACCGCCAGCTGCGCGACGAGGCCATTACTATTTTTCTGGCCGGCCACGAAACGACCGCCAACGCGCTTTCCTGGACCTGGATGCTGCTGTCCCAAAATCCCGCGGTGGAGGCGAAGCTGCACGCCGAGCTCGATGCCGTGCTCGCCAGCCGCACGCCCGCGTTGGACGACCTGCCGAGTTTGCGCTACACCGGCCAAGTCATCACGGAATCGATGCGCCTCTATCCGCCGGCTTGGGGGATGGCGCGGATCGCCATTGAGGACGTGGAGATTGGCGGCTACCCGATACCCAAAGGCTGCGGGATTTCTTTAGCGCAGTGGGTGGTGCATCGCGATCCGCGTTGGTTTGATGCTCCCGAAGTATTTCGTCCGGAGCGCTGGGATGGCGATTTGATGAAGCGTCTGCCGCGGTTTGCCTATTTTCCGTTTGGCGGAGGCCCGCGCCAGTGCATCGGGAACAATTTTGCGGTAATGGAAGCGACTTTACTATTGGCAACGATTGCGCAGAGGTTTCGGATCCGGCTCGTGGAAGGCCGTCCGGTGGTACCGATGCCGTCCATCACCTTGCGGCCGCGCTCTGGAGTTTGGGGGAAGATCGAGTCGCGCGTTACCGGAGGACTTCCGGAGCCACCAAAAGTGCAAGCAGTTGTCGCGGATTAAACCGCGACGAATCTCGACGCTACTTATTGGGGACGTCAGGGCCTACTTCAGCGCGGGTGCGCATCACCCGCAGGATAGAGTCTCTTGTAATCATCCCAATGATATGAGCCCCGGCGTTCTCACTATTTTCCCCGCCGCTTACCACCGGCATTTGATTGATGTCGGCGGCAAGGAGCCGTTCCAGGAGGCCAAGTAATGGCTCGTCCGGCTTGGCCCAGAGGATTTTGTCGCGCGGGATCATCACCGCTTGAACCGAATTGTGCGCCCACTCTTCGCGTGGCACCGAATTGAGCAGCGGGACATTCATCATCCCCACCATGCGGTCGTTGGTGACAACCAGATGGCAACGACGCCCGGTGCGTAGCACTTCCTGGCTGTAGTCCTCCAGGGAAATATCGCGCGGGACGACCGGGACCTCCTGGCTCATCACGTCAGCCGCTTGCAGTCCCGAGAGCGATTCGCGAATGGCGATCTGCGCGACGCTCTCCTGCGCAGCACTTAACAGGTACCATCCGATAAACGCGTACCATAATGCCCCCCACTGCCGGGTGCTTAGCGCGTACCACGCGCCGAAAACAATCATTCCATAAGCAACAAGCTTGCCGCTTGCTCCCGCCGCTTTCGTCGCACGAGTGAAATCCTTGGTCACACCCCAAACGACAGCCCGGAAGACCCTGCCCCCATCGAGCGGAAAGCCTGGCAGGAGATTGAACACGGCAAGAAGCCCGTTCATCCACGCGAGCCACAGAGCCAGTGCACCGGTCATTGTGTCATACGGGAAAAATTTCGTCAGTCCGTAGAACATGCCTCCCAGAAACAAGCTGGCGATGGGCCCGGCAATGGCGATATTGAATTCCTGAATTGCTTTCGACGCTTCGCTGGTGATTCGTGCGACGCCGCCGAAGGCGAACAATGTGATCGAGTCGACACGGATTTTATAGAAGCGGGCCACAACCGCGTGAGAAAGCTCGTGGAAGAGAATCGAAGCGAAAAACAGGAGGCTGGTCAGCACTCCTACCGACCAGTGCTGCGTGGAAGTCCACTGCGGGTGTTGCGCCGTGAACTGTGCTCCGAGCGACATGGTGATGAGGACGAAGATGATCACCCAGCTGGCGTGGATGTAAATGGGGATGCCGAGAATCCGGCCGATGCGGAGGCTTGATCCGGGGTTCATGGCTGCGCAGATTTTAGCCTAGCACAGAGTAGTTGGTCATGCGTGAGGACGCGAAACGCCGTGCGGCTGTGTACGTGGGGCTACGTCGTGTGTCGTGGACCACAGTATTTTCACGTTTTACATTCCCGTAACTACCCTATTTTCAAATGGATGACGATTGGTCGTTGGAGTGCCATTTCCCTCTGCGTATCTCAGGGAGGTTCCCATGATCGCGTTGCTAAGCATCACGACTCTTACACTAGCCACCTTGTTCGCGCTCGCTGCGGCTACGGCGTTCCACTGGCTGCTCTTGCGGATGGCGTTTCATCTGATGCGGCCGGCGGCGGCGCGCCGGGTTGTGGTGCAGACGGAATTGGTGCGTGGGACGGCCGGCTTGACGCGGGCATTTGTTAGGCATCGCTGATCCGCGGCGATCCGGACGGGGCCGCTGTAGCAAGCTCGGCCCCTACAAAGTAAAGGTTTCATTGCGAGCGTTTGAAGTGAACGGATTTGAACCAAACGATGGTGGCCGATTTCTCGGAGAGAGGTGACTTATGCTGGTGCTGAAATATCTGTTGATGATTGTGGGAGTGGGAGTTTTCGGAAGCGCTGCGGCGCTTGTGATTTATGACATTTACTTATCGGCGCAGTTGTTGCGCTTGCTGCGGCGGGAGAAGGTTGGCGAGAGCGGCGGTGCGGACGGCGGCGGCGGGCCAGATCGAGTTGGGGGCTTGGAGGGTTTCGCTTCGCTGCAGCACCCTTCGCGCCCGGTGCGGTGGGGGCTGGCGAGGCAACTGGTGCTGTTCGCGATCGTGCCACTTCTGTTGGCACTGAGCATCGTGGTGATCCCCGACGGGTCGGCCGGTGTGCGCATCAGCCAGATTTGGGGCGCGCGGCCCGGCACCTTATATCCCGGCGTGCACATCGTTGCGCCGCTGATCGACAGCGTGGTGCTCTACGACACCCGCGAGCAGGTGTACACCACGTCGGCGACGGAGGTTCCGAAGTCGGGCAACGAAGTATTGACCGTGCAGGCGCGGGAGGGCCTGAACATCGGGCTGGCCGTCAGCGTGCGTTACCGGCTGGATCCGCAGCGGCTGAGTTACATCCACGCAAACCTGCCGCAACCCGTGGGAGATGAAGTCGTGGCGCCCACCGTCGCGACGATTTACCGTCAACTGGCGCCGAATTACGTTACCCGAGAAATCTTTGCGACTAAGCGGGAAGAGTTGCGGACTTCGGCGGCAACCGCGATCACTGCGCGGCTGGGGTCCGACGGAATCATTGTGCGCGAAGTGTTGCTGCGCGATTTGAAATTACCCGAGGAGTACGCCCAGGGGCTCGAAGGTCTGCTCTTGAAGGAGCAGGAGAACGAGCGGCTGGGGACCGACACCGAGATCAAGCAGAAACAAGTCCGCATCGCGGAACTCGAAGCGGAAGCCCAGAAAGCCCGTGAGGTGAAGCAGGCGGAAGCGCAAGCCCAGGTTCGCGTGTTGCAGGCCAAGGCGGAGTCCGATGCGATGCAGTACACGTTGCCGCTAAAGCAGAAGCAAATCGAGCAGACCAAACTGGAGGCGCAGGCGCGCAAGGAAGCTACGTTGCAGAACGCGGACGCGGCTGCGCAGGCCAAAGTAATCGACAGCAAAGCCGAAGTGGAACGCCAGCGGAACCTCGCCGAAGCGGAAGCAAATCGGATTCGTGTGACGGCAGCAGCGGATTCCGAGCGAATGAAGTTTGAGGCGGCGGTATTGAAGTCGAACCCGATGTTGATTCAGAAGATTATCGCCGAGCGTTTGTCGGACAAGCTGCAAATCATGATGGTGCCCGTGGACGGCAAGAACTTCTTCGCGAATGATGTATTCCGGTCGGCGTTTTCGGGAGTAGGCGCAGGCGGTTCGTCGTCCTCGGACGATGCGTCGGACGATTCGGCGGCGACGGCGGTGGCCGCAAAGGCGCAGAAGAAGGCCCCGCGCAGACCGTAGCACAGAACTTTACTTACTAGAGACCGGGAAACAACCAGTAGTTGCGCACGCCCTCTCCGAGAGGGGTTCAGAGGATACACCGAGACCAAGCGCAAGTGAACCGGGATTCGACCCGTTAGGCCCGGACTGGATGTTACGTAAGCGGCAAGAGTTGGGAATGGCGGTCTTTTGTCGCGATGGCGATCAGGATATGCTTGCAGTTTGAATATTTGTATGAACTCTATGGAATGTTCATGAGTTTGCTGCCGCGAAGCCCCAGCGCTCGCGGTGTGCCCCACAAGTGCGTGGTGGTTCGCCCCGGCACGCTGCCTCCGTCGCGCGAACCGTCGTGAGAACTGAGGACAACGGGCCGGTTCTGCGTGGAGCGTCTCGATGAGCTTCCGAACGAAACTATTTTTGATTTTCATGGTCACCGTACTGGGATCCGTTTCGATCGTGGCCTACGGCGTAACACGATACACGCGTACCGCCTTCGAGGAAATGGACACGCAGCGCACCGAAGCCATCGTCGCCCAGTTCCAGAAGGAATATGCTCAGCGCGGCGACGAGACCTCGCAACAAGTCAAGAACATAGCCGATGCCGACATCACCCTGCGCGTAGCCATCGATTTAGCGCGGCCCATCGCCGATCAATCCCTCTACGTTCACGATGCCACCGGAGCCGCACAGGATCACCAGATGGATTTCGTCGAGCTGGTCGGCTGGGACGGCACGGTGATCTCCTCGGCGCAAAATCCCTCGCGTGTTGGCCATAAGGAAGATTGGGTCACCGCCACGAAGGATTGGAACGCGACCCATTGGTTCTTGAAGAAAGAAGACCTCGCGGATGGCCCGGCACTCTCTCTAACTGCGGTGCGCTCCGTATCCGGAGGAAACGACAAGAACCTGTACATTGTTGGCGGACGGCGCCTCGACCAAAATTTTCTTTCGACCCTGGTGCTCCCTTCCGGCATGCGTGCATTTCTGTACGTCAACCTCGATCCCGGTTTTAGTCCGGCGGCTCTCTTGAGCGGCCCCAAAGATGCCGTCGAGCAGCCGGAGCGTCTGCAACCTCTGATCGACCAGATTCGGAAACAGCCGCAAACGCTGGTGCAAACGATCGAATTGGAATTCCGAGGCAACCTCGGCCGAAACCTTCCACGCGATGCCTCTCCCGGGGCGTAACAACGAACTACTCGGCGTGCTGCTGGTCGGAAGCTCGCGCAAGGAACTGGTGCTGCTGACCAATCGAATCGTGATGACGGCACTGGCGGTCGCGGCCGGCGCCCTGCTCATCGGCTTGCTCGTCAGCTTGTGGGTTGCGTCACGGATCACCCGACCGGTGAGCGAACTCGCCGAAGGCGCGCGCGAAGTCGCCGCCGGCCGTTGGGAAACGCGCATCGATGTGCGCGGTCTCGACGAAATCGGCCAACTGGGCATCGCCTTCAACGATATGACGCGAACGCTGGCTTCGCAGCGCGACCGGCTTCTCCAGACCGAACGCGTCGCAGCCTGGCGAGAACTGGCGCGGCGCCTCGCGCATGAGCTCCGCAATCCGCTGTTTCCTCTGCAAATTACGGTAGAAAATCTGCAGCGCGCGAAACAGTTGGACGCCAAGCAATTTTTGGAAGTCTTCAACGAATCGACAGCCACGCTGAAGGTGGAGCTCGCCAACCTGAACGCCATCGTCGGACGCTTCAGCGACTTTTCGAAGATGCCCGCCCCGCAATTCACGCGCGTGGATGTGAACGAAGCGCTGCGCAACATCATCCGGCTGTTTGAGCCGCAATTTAACGTCGTGGGCAAGCCCGCGATTGCCGCGGAATATTTTCTGACCGAGCCGCTTCCCGAAATCGATGCCGACGCCGTGCTCTTGCATCGCGCATTCCAGAATCTAGTGTTGAATGCCGTGGACGCGATGCCCACGGGCGGCACGCTCACGCTGCGAACGTTCGAACGCGGCGCAAACGTGCTCATCGAGATCACCGATTCCGGCGCGGGTCTTACGCCCGAAGAGTGCGCGCGTCTTTTTACGCCGTACTACACCACCAAACAGCAGGGAACCGGCCTGGGTCTCGCGATCGTCCAATCGATTGTCACCGATCATAACGGCACCATCAGCGTGTCCAGCGAAGAGGGCCACGGCACGACGTTCCGCATCGATTTACCCAAGCGGCAGGCGAATGCTACCGTAGCGCAAAGCGAGGATCAGCCCGCCCCGGACAAGGATTCGAAAGACAAAATGAGTGACAAGGATGTTCCTCCGACATTTGCCGCGGCTTCTGACTAGCACGATACTCCACGCCAGAAGAGGCGACCCTCGAATACACCCTCGATACAAAGGACGGAAGCTTGCCGCGCAAAGCCCATCTTCTCTTAGTCGACGATGACCCCAGCACGCTGGCTTCGCTTTCCCGCGCGTTCCGTCTTGCCGGCCATGAGGCCACCGTTTGCGACAATGCAGCCCGCGCCCTGGACCTTGTTCGCAGCGAGGCCTTCGACCTGATCCTTTCCGACGTCGTGATGCCCGGCAAAAATGGGATCGAGTTGCTGGAAGATCTGAAAAAAGCCGGCGTGAAAACGCCCATCGTGCTGATCTCCGGCCAAGCCAACATTGAAATGGCCGTCCAAGCCACAAAACTCGGCGCGCTCGATTTTCTCGAGAAGCCTCTGTCCACCGACAAGCTGCTGGTCACGTCGAAAACGCCCTGCGCCTTTCGCGCTTGCAGGAAGAAAACCGCGAACTGCGCGACCGCCTCGGCAAACACGAATTAGTCGGCTCCAGTCCGGCGATGGCCAAACTTCTCGCCCAGGTACGAGCGCGTCGCCGCCAGCGAAACGCGCGTCTGCATCCTCGGCGAAACCGGCACCGGCAAAGAACTCGTCGCCCGCGCCATTCATGAGCAGTCGCCACGCCGCGAAAACGCTTTCGTGACCCTTAACTGCGCGGCTGTTCCCGCGGAATTGATCGAATCCGAGCTATTCGGTCATGAAAAGGGCGCGTTCACCGGCGCCGCCGCCAAGCACCTCGGCAAATTCGAACAAGCCGATGGCGGCACGCTATTTCTCGACGAGATCGGCGACATGCCCGTAGCCATGCAGGCGAAGTTGCTGCGCGTCCTCGAAGAAGGCGAAGTCGAGCGGGTCGGCGGCGACAAGCCTATCCGCGTGAACGTCCGCGTCTTGGTCGCCACGCATCGCAATCTGGAAGATCTCGTCAAGCAGAATGCCTTTCGCCGCGACCTGTTTCATCGCATCTACGTTTTTCCTCTGCTCCTGCCGCCTTTGCGCGAGCGGCCCGAAGATTTTCCCGTGCTGGTGGAGCATTTTGCCCGCCAAGTGGCCGCGCAGAATGGCTGGAAAGAAAAGATTTTCGCCCAGACGCCATCGACGAGCTGCGCCGTTACGCCTGGCCAGGCAACATCCGCGAGCTTCGCAACGTGGTCGAGCGATCTGGTGCTGCTCGCCGGCGAAGTCGCCGGTCACCGCAGCTGACGTGCGCTTGGTCTTGCCCGTTTCGGACACGGTTCGGGTTCACTTCCGCTTGACAGGTTCCTGGGAACCGGCACGCTCGCCGAGCGCACCGAAGCACTTTGAAAGGGAAGTACTCCTCGCCGAAATTCGCCGCCACAATTTTCACATGACGAATGTAGCCCGCGCGATGGGTCTGGAGCGCAGCCATCTCTACAAGAAGTGCCAGCAGCTCGGAATCGATCTTCAGTCGATTCGCAAGGTCGAATAGCGCCGACACTTTATGTTTACCCTGAGCTTTAAAGGGTCCGTGCCCGCATAAGCTGCAAGTAAAACCGCACCGAATTTCCGTCATATTTTGAATCATCGCATCCATCCGTTCTAACCATCCAAGTCCCGCCCCGCCGCTATTGTGTCTCGCGTCGTGCCGTAAGTTATTGAAAACAAGCCAAATTCTGTCCTTGACAAAAAATAGCTATTTGCGATATAAGATTTGCATATTGCAATAACGGCGGTGCCTCATGACTCTCGGAGACAAACTACGATCCTTGCGGGCAGTGGAAGGTTCGCTGCGCGGCCTGGGCCGTCCGATGACCCAGCTCGAGCTGCATCGCGCCATGAAACAGCGAAGTCGGCCGCGGCTTGAGCCAAGCCTACCTCTCTCAGATCGAAAGCGGCTCGCGTCCGCACCTGACTCAGGCCACGCGCGATTTGCTGGCACGTTTCTTCCGCGTCTATCCCGGTTTTCTGGTGGACGATCCGGAAGGCTATTCGCTTGGGCTCCAGTCCGATCTGCGAGCCACCGACGCGAAAGTCGATCGCTGGCTCTACGGCGGCGTCGACCAATTCCCGGCTGACCCCGACCTGAGCGACGCGCTTTTGACCATCGCGGAAGTCCCGGATTCGCGGCAGGCGCTTTTGCTGCTGGCCGAGATTCTTCGCGCTCCTGGTCTCGCCGAGCGGCTCAGCGAAGTCTTGCGGCCCAGCGCGCATGCAAGGCAACGGACATCCGCCGCCCACAAATTCTCTCCGCAACTAACCGCAAGGTTTCGCGTCTCGAATCCCGGCTTGCGCATCAGCCAATCACGCTTCCGCGTGAAAGTGCGCTCGAGGTGCTCTATGACGTGGTCTGACTTTTATCTCTTCTGTTTCCTGGTTGGCTTCGCGTTCAGCGTGCTGACGTTCCTGGCCGGTGCGGTTCACATTCATTTGCCGTTCCGCCTGCACTTGCCGGCCCACGGCGGTCACGCCGGAACGGGAGGCCACGGCGTGCCAGTGAAGGGCGCGGGAGCGCGAGCAGGCAGCCACGTTTCCTGGTTCAACGCCTCCACGATCATGGCGTTTCTAGCGTGGTTCGGCGGCGCGGGCTACATCCTCACGCGCGGATCGCACCTCGTCGGAGGCTGTGCCTGACGATCGCGGCGTTCGCGGGACTCGTGGCCGGCGCCATCGTTTATCGCTTCATGCTGAAGCTGACGCGCGCCGGCGATTCGCAAATGTTCGACGCGGACTATCGCATCGAAGGCTCGCGTCGGCACGCTCAGCATGCCCATTCGCGAGAAAGGCACCGGCGAAGTGATTTTCTCGCTCGGCGGCGTCCGCCGATGCGCAGGCGCACGCAGCGAAGCCGGCGAACTCGTCGAGAAAGGCGCCGAAGTAGTGATCGAGCGCTACGACAAAGGAATCGCCTACGTAAAAAGGTGGGACGACTTCACGAAGTAGCCTGAGGCTTTCCGGGTAGCACAGACACTCCTGTCTGTGTCCAGAGCTTCAGCGCCGGTACCACGACGACGTGAGTTCAAGCACCGCCGAACCGAATTTCGCCGGACGACAGCCCCGCAAACGGTCCGGACGAGTTGAGAAAAGGGAGGTCCATATGTTCGATCAAATGACAGTCCCGGTAATCGCCGGTCTCACCGTGCTGGGTTTGCTTCTCATCATGGCGGTACTGGCCAAGTTGTTCCGTAAAGCGGGCCCGCACGAGGCATTGATCATCTACGGCCTCCGCGGCACCCGCATCGTAAAAGGCGGCGGCACGATCATCTATCCGATGATCGAGCAATGCCGCGAACTATCCCTGGAGCTGATGTCCTTCGACGTCGCGCCCCAGCAAAGCCTGTACACCAAGCAAGGCGTCGCCGTAACCATCGAGGCGGTCGCCCAGATCAAAGTGAAGTCCGATCCGGAATCGATCCGCACCGGAGCGGAACAATTCCTAACCAAGCGCCCGGAGCAGCGCGAAGGCCTGATCCGCCTGGTAATGGAAGGCCATCTCCGCGGCATCATCGGCCAACTCACGGTGGAGCAAATCGTGAAGGAACCAGAAATGGTTGCCGATCGCATGCGCTCCACCTGCGCCGACGACATGAACAAGATGGGGCTGGAAGTCATCAGCTTCACCCTGAAGGAAGTACGCGACAAGAACGAATACATCACCAACATGGGCCGGCCGGACATCGCGCGCATCAAGCGCGACGCGGAAGTAGCCGCCGCCGAAGCCGATCGCGACATCGCCATCAAGCGCGCCGAAGCACAACGCGCCTCAGCGGTAGCCAAAGCCCAAGCCGACCAGGAACGCGTAGCCGCCGAAACCGCTTCGCTAGCCAAGCAAGCGGAAGCCGAGCGCGACCTGGACATCAAAAAAGCCGACTACGTCGAAGCCACCAAGAACGCCCAAGCTCAAGCCGACAAAGCCTATGAAATCGAAACCAACGTCCAACAACAGCAGGTGATCACCGAAGCCGTGCGCGTCCAGCAAGTCGAACGCGAAGCGCAAGTAAAAGTCCAGGAAGCCGAAATCGCGCGCCGCGAACGCGAGTTGATCGCCACCGTGCTGAAGCGCGCGGAAATCGAGCGCCAACGCATCGAAACGCTCGCCGAAGCCGAACGCCAACGCTTGATCAAGGAAGCCGAGGGCCGCGCCTCTGCCACCCGCGCGCAGGGCGAAGCCGAAGCCGAGATCATCTTCAAGAAGGGCGAAGCGGAAGCCAAAGCGATGAACGTCAAGGCGGAGGCCTTCCAGGAGTACAACCAGGCCGCCGTCGTCGACAAGCTGATCACCAGTCTGCCGGAAGTGGTCCGCGCTCTCTCCGAGCCGCTCAGCAAGGTCGACAAGGTGACCATCGTATCCACCGGCAACGGCGACGCCGCAGGCGCCTACAAGCTGACCGGCGACATCACCAAGATGGCAGCGCAAGTTCCTGCGCTGTTCGAAGCGCTCTCCGGCATGCAGATGTCGGACCTGCTCTCCAAGGTGCGGCTCATCGGCGACAAAGCGCCAAAGCCGGTACCACCAACATTGCCGAGCAATTCCTAAAGATCACTTCCGCCTGGGCGGATTGGGAATCCGCCCAGGCGCTTCTTCTTTCGAAGGCGGGGGAAAGATCATGGCCGTTAGAAAGCTAGTCTTGATCTTGTGGGTGTTGGCCGCAGCTCTCGGCCTGTTTCTCGCGATCTATTTTTCCGGCCACGCGCTGCATTTGGAAAAGTGTTTGGCCCAAGTCTGCGCATGTAGTCGCGGACGTCAGGGCAGCTTGAAGCCATGTCGTACGCCATTGGCCACAAGGAGCGCGAGAGCACGTGTTCTTCGAGTTTCTTCGATCAGGGAAAGGAGAATCATCATGGGACTTTTGGAACGTGTAAGCACTCTGATTCGCGCGAACATCAACGACGCGATCGATCGCGCCGAAGATCCGGAAAAAATGATCAAGCAAGTGATCCTCGACATGGAGAACCAATACTTGCAGGTTAAGACGCAGGTAGCCGTCTCCATCGCCGACCAACACATGCTGGAGAAAAAACTCAAAGAAAACGAAGACGCAGGCACCGACTGGATGCGCAAAGCCGAACGCGCCGTAGACAAAGGCCAGGACGACCTGGCCCGCGCCGCCCTGGATCGCTATCAAACCTCGCAGCGACTAGCACTAAGCTACCGCGAGCAGGTAGACGATCAGAAAGCCCAGGTCGAAGCCCTGAAAGGAGCGCTCATGAAGCTGGAACAAAAGCTGGACGAAGCGAAATCAAAGCGCGAACTATTGCTGGCACGCCACCGCCGCAGCATAGCCCTGGGAAAAGCCGCCCGCGCCCAGACCGCGATAGGCGATCACGCGAAAAGCGCCACCTTCGACCGCCTGAAGGACCGCGTAAACCAAACCGAAGCGATAGCCAGCGCCGAAGTAGACCTGTCCACCGACGACGTAGCCGAGCGCCTGACGCGCATCGACCGCGACACCGAAGTCGAGCGCCTGCTAGAAGACCTGAAATCCCGCCGTCTCCTACCCGGCTAAAGGCGGGACAACCCAACTTCGCGGTACGGTCGTCGCGATGCGCCTTGCCTCGAGACTGTCATCCTGAGGCTACCCGATAAGGGTAGCCGAAGGACCTCAACCGATCATCGGCAACCAATCGCACAAGGCCGAGACCTCGACCCAGACGGTCCGACGCCCATTCCATACGGATGACCTTTACCTCTACAATCCATCCACAATCTTCCGCGCCAGCGGCAACACGTCCTCCAGCCCGCAAGGACAATCCATATACATGATGCGAACCACTTTGTCGCCCTTCCGAATGAAAATCATAGCTCCAGCCGCGTCAAACGCTTCATCGCCCAGATTCGGAATCGCCGGAGTGATTGCCGGCCCCATGGCCCCCAGCGTCGCCTTATTCAACCGCATCTGAAGCTCCGGAGCATTGTTATCGATCGAAAAAGAAAACACCGGCGCCTCGCCGGGATGTTCGCTGCCGCTGCTGTCCGACCCCGAGTTGGTGCTATGAAAAATCGTCTTGCCGAAATTTTCAACCTGATCCTGTTGCGCTTTGTTCATCTCGTTCTTGTGAAGAGCCGAGACGTGTTTCGCGGTCATGTCCGCCGGATCTCCGCTAACGCTATAGGTACATCCAGGATCGCCGGTAGTCGATTCCACGCGAACGATATCCATTTTGACGGCCTGAGCGACATCCGATTTCGACAGCAATGAGCAGCCATCAATGCGGCGCAACTCCTCACGGCTTGCTCTGCGCTGTTCGGGGGTACGCGTTAGCCCCATCTCCGCCGCCTTCTCATGCACCCGGTGGCCGATGTAGATCACGCCTGCGGCAGCGAACGCGCCAAAAACGACAAACACGATCACCACGCCAATCAAAATCTTCACCAGCGGACTCATTCCGGAAGAGGTGGGTGGCGCCGCTTGCGGCGGTGGTACGTACGCCGCCGGCGGGACCGCTGCGGCTGGCGGCGGAACGCCAGCGGCGGCCGGAGGTGCCGCAGCGGGTGGAACCCCACTCGGTTGCGAAACATCGCCAACCCGCGTTCCGCACTTCACGCAGAACGCCTGTCCGTCACCCAACGCTGTTCCGCAGTTTCGACAGAAACCCGCCATAAATCCCCCTCTTGTGTTAGCTCTTCGATTCGGTGAGAACTTGCTGGCAGCATCCTGCCAGACACCTTAGCGCAATGGGCAAGCAACTTCCTGTAGGCTGTAGGCGCCCGACTTTAGTCCGGCGCTGTACATTCTTTCCACGGCAGACCACATTCAGGAACCGCGCAATTCCACCTGCCCTCACAACAGCTCATGCGAGAATAAAATCGTGAATCCCTGGATGATCGCGACGCCCGCCGCGCTCGCACCGCCTCGGCGCTCACCGCCTATGGCGCTGTATACCCGCGTGCGCAACTCTTCGGGCCCACCACCTGCCGCACCACCTCGCCACGCACGCTCGCGATCACCTTCGACGACGGGCCCAATCCTGCGATTACACCAAAGCTTCTCGATCTTCTCGACCGCTACAATGCGCGCTCGACGTTTTTCTTGATCGGGCGCTATGCGCGGCAATGCCCTGACCTGATGCGGGAAATTGTCGCCAGAGGTCACGTGATCGGCAATCACACCGAGACGCATCCGAATCTTTTCTTGCGTGGCCCATCACAAATCAGGGAAGAATTGCGGCGTTGCCAGGACGCCATTGCCAATGCGCTAAATGCAGCGCCCAAATGGTTTCGCCCGCCCTTCGGTCTCCGCAATCCATGGCTCGCAAGCGCTGCCCGCGAACTTGATCTGCGCACCGTCATGTGGACGCTGATACCGGGCGACTGGCACGCCCCCACAGCCGAGTGGCTGATCCCCCGGATGAACCCGATCGCAGAGCGCGCGGCTCGACTCCAGTCGGCCGCCACCGGCACAGGCGACATCCTGTGCCTCCACGACGGCAGCCACCGCGGCCAGAATTGGGACCGCACCCGCACCCTCGCCGCTCTCGAATATTGGCTGCCGCGATGGCGCGACCTCGGCCTCGAATTTGCTACAATCGACCAAGCGGTGCATACTCCCGCAACCTGACTATGGACGAGCGAGCCTTTTACACCGAGCGCGAAGAGACCCGAAAGATCAAGCTCCTGTGCCCCAGCTGCCGCGGCGAGTTTGAATTTCCCGTGCGCTGGAAGGTGTGCAGGAAAAAAAAGGAACTACCCCGCGGCGCCGGCGAAGAAGACCGCAGGAAATTCGCCAAAGCAGCTTCCTACATGGTGCGCTTGGACGATCTGGTCGCCTGCTACAAATGCCGCAAACGCTTCGAGCTAACCGGCCAATCGACGGTGCTCATCTCCGACACGCTAGGCGACCCCAACGCCGACCCCGAAAACTTCGGCAACCGCTAGGACCCATCGAGCAAATCTTTCTCAATAACGTCGCTGTCCCTGAACCTATGTGACAACGTGCCCCGAAACCCGCCGAATCTCCTGTAGGGGCGGGGCTTGCCCCGCCCGGCGTCAACCCGGGCGCGCTTTACTGATGAGCGGGTGGCGGGGTAATGGGCGACGCTTGGCCCACATTCGTATATTGAATCTGGCTGGCGTCCAGGGACAACTCGTGCTCGAGAACGACGTCGAGCGTGGAGCCGCGCGGAAGTTCTGCTTCGGGGCCGCGCGTGAGCAAGATGGCACCGAGTCCCGCCAGGCCGCCTACCCCCGCGCCTATGCCTGCACCCTTCGCACCGCCCGCGATGGCCCCTATCCCCGCGCCGGTGACCGTCGTGGTGGCTACCGTGCCGACGTCTTTGCCCTTGCCGCCCGGGCCGGTTATCTTGCCTTCGGGATCCATGGTCTCTTTGCCACCGCTGTCTGCGCTGCGCGGAGCGGCGGTCAAGTCAACCGTGTACCCATTCGGGAAGATCAGCGTGTTGAGCTTCATGCGAAACTCGCCGCGGCCCTTGATCTTTCCGGGGCGCTTGGATTCCAGGATTTCTCCACGCAGATAAGAGCCTACCGGCACAACGATGCGGTTGTTTTGGGTGATTGGAAAGGACGTACGGAAATAGAGGGAATCGCCAGGTTTCGCACCGCGTGTGGAGATGCCGTTTTCCAGCACGACGGCGAATCGGGTCCCGGCGGGAACGCTGATGGACTGCGCCGGCCCACTTGTGCGGGCGGCGGGTTGCGCGGGTCGCGGTGCTGGAGCGGGCGCGGATATCTGAGGGCCATCGGGCTCCTGGGCCCGCGCGATGCCGCCAGTGACACCGAGAACCAATAGTACGGCGACTACGAGATAGCGATGTGCGCTCAACGTGCATGGCGATTCTCCGGGCTGTCTGTGCGATGCGTACGGAACAATTACGGATGCTCGTAGTATACGTGGTTGGTTCGGCGTCGAGTTTGGAGAAAAAGGATGTGCAGACCCCCACCCTCCTGGTTTTTGTGTAGTGATTTGAAAATAAAGGGGATACGCTTTCAAATGGCTCAGTGATTTGATTCTAAAGGCTTTATTGGCGAGATTGGGTGGGCTTGGCCCTCCGACTCCTCCCCGCGGGAATCGCGAAATATCTAAGTGCTAATATATCATCATTATAACTTAATGTCAACCGAAATCGATCGGTCGCGTCTGTGCCATTGCCCGGACTATGTCTGCTCGGGTCTCGCCGCGACAGCTACGTAGAGTTTGACCGTCGAATATCGCGGAGATAGGCTGGTACGGAACGAATTGGAGGAACGCATGGCGAAGTTGGCGCTGATCTATGGAATGCGGCTGCTGCCGGAAGAGGACCTTGGCGAAGTCAAAGACGCGACCGTGGTGTTGAAAAACGGCCGGACGGCACGGGTGACCATGCACTTGATTGAAGGAAGCAAGGAAGAGATCGAGGCGACCTTCCGCCAGTCGATCGAGGCGTTTTTCGAGATGTATCCGGAGATTTAGGTTACCGGCGGTGAGTCTGGGGCTGAACGGTGACTTTTTTTTGCGCAATCGCCTTCTTTTGGGTGGAGCAGTAGACAGGAATTCTGCCGTGGGGCGAAAAATCGCCCTCAGCGGGTACACCGGATTATCGACCGGGTGTTCGTCGGGCTGGCTCGGGTTGGGTTTCATCTAAACTTGGGTTGGGCTTCATCTAAACCCCGCCCTCTCGGAGAGGGCGGCTACAGGACCACATGACGCGGCTAGGCGGTGGTTTGTTTTTTGGCGGTGGCGAAGCGCATGGGGCTCAAGCGCTCCCAATCGACGCTTACCCACTGTTGCGTAATCCACTCGCGCATCAGCCGCGCCGTAACCGGCGTGAGCAACACCCCGCTGCGAAAATGCCCCGTTGCCATCAATAGTCCGTCGAGGTCAGTAGGCCCCAAAATCGGCAGGTGGTCTGGAGAGTCCGGCCGCAAGCCCGCCCAAGTCTCCTCGATTCGAGCCTTTGCCAATCCCGGGACCAGTTCAATGGCGTCGGACAGAATCTTTTCCACGGCGCCGGCGGTGACGTGCTTATCGAAACCGACGTACTCGACCGAAGCGCCCGCCAGGATGCGCCCATCATTTCTCGGCACGAGGTAAACCTTCTCGGACCAAAGCACGCGCTCAATCTTCAACTCATCCGCACGCATCGAAACCATCTGGCCCTTCGCTGGGCGCACGGGAGCGTAGGCCGCCACTCCTTCAATATTCGCCGAAAAGCAACCTGCGGCGATGATGGTCCATTTGGCGGAAACGTTCTCGTCGCGGAGTTTCAATCCCGCGCATCGTCCTTTTTCGCGCCATATTGCTTCCACGTCGTGATCCGGAAAAATCTCTGCGCCGCTCTTCTGTGCTGCCCGCAACACCGCCCGCGTGAGCGCACGATTGTCGATGGACGCTTCCTCCGGGCGTAGCGCGGCCGCCTCCACCTCCGGGCTAAGCGCCGGCTCCAGCTCGCGCGCTTCTTCTGGCCGCAGCGGCTCGGCTCGCAATCCCAGGCCGTGATGCAGTGCGATTAACGTACTCAAATCGCGCGTAGCATCACGTGAAAACAGCGCGTCCATCGTCCCGAATGGCCGAAACCCCACACTTTGGCCGGAGATCTCTTCGACGTTCGCGACGAAACCCGGATACAGGCCCATGCTGGCCTTCGCCAGCGGCACGATCGGAATCATTCCGGGTGCTTCCGGCGCCGGGGACAAAATCCCCGCGCTCGCCCAGGAAGCCTCGCGTCCTGGCTCACCCTTTTCAAATACACCAACGCTCAGGCCGGCTTGTGCCAGTTCCAGAGCGATTGCGGCTACCGATCAGTCCGCCACCGGCAATCGCGACGTCAAGGTGTTTCATGAGGGCATTCTAGCGCATCCGGTGCGTTTGCTTCGCGTCGACCGAACCTGACGAGGATAAACATGGGAAATCATCGGTTAGACGCGGAGGGAGATCCATTGCAGGTGGCCGACGAGCAATTAAGAGGGTCGCTAAACAGGCTGCGGAAAAACGCAACAATGCGAAGAAAAAGCCTCCTTCAGGGGCTAGCCACACAGACTTGAAGCCCATTGAGAGCACGCAGTTTACGTCGGCGCCCTTCGAGGCTCAGGATGAACTCAAGCACCGACCTCCTGAAGAAAAGGACTCTTTCCGCGGCCTGTAAAGGCGCCCGCTTCGGAAAGCGGCCGCTACAACTTCCTGCTACAACTTCCGGTACAACTTCATAGCGATCGAGCTAGCTCTTCGGAGAGCACTTGCGCTTTCTTCGCGGCGTTGCTTGCGCGTGTCCAATCGCCCGAGTGAGCTGCCTCGCGCGCTTCGGTGACGAAGCTGCGCACCTTCGAGGCGAGGTCGGATTGCGTGGGATTCAGCGACTTGCCTTGCGAGGCTGCGATGTTGCGCTCCGCAATGCTCAAACTCACATTGGTTTGCTGCTCGGCCGCCGCTGCCTCTTGCGCGGTCAACTGTGGCGCAATCTGGGGAGGTTCGGGCCGCGCAGGGTTGTTCGGTCCAGGAGGAGCGGCGGCAACGCGCGGGCGCTGCGGCATACTTTGAATCTCTGCCAGCGGAGATGGCGGTGGAGGCGCTTCGAGCTCAAATTCCGGCAGGAAATCGGACACGGCAGTATCTGGCGAGGGCATGACGATACTCGGCAGCACGGGTCGCACCGATTTCACCGTGGCCCACGGAAATGCTTGTGCTTTGGTTTTCTTTTGGGCGGCGCATCCACCGAGAACTACGACAGCCAGGCCTAGACCAAGGACGCCGAAGCGCAAGGCAGCGCAACGCGAGACGGCACGGGACTGGGTCGATCTCTGCGTCATCAATGATCAAGCCGCGAGGGGTAACTCGATCCGGAACGTGGTTCCGCGGCCGACCTCCGACGTAAAGTCTATCGAACCGTTGTGAAGCTGTACAATTCGGAAGGTGCTGGCGAGTCCAATTCCACTTCCGCCTGGCCGTGTGGTGAAAAAAAGCTGAAAGATCTTTTGCTTATTTTCCGGCGGAATTCCTTTTCCCGTATCGCCAACGCTGATTTCCGCCATTTCACCGCGCCGGGTTAACATCAACTGCAATTTTCCGCCGCTCGGCATGGCCTCCAGCGCGTTCAACACCAGATTTAGCACCGCCTGCTTCAGCAGTCCGCGATCCACGTAAACTTCCGGCACATCGATTGGCAAGAGCTGAGCCACTTCCACTTTCGACTTGCGCAATTGCGGCTGTGCCACCTCAACCACTTCGCGCAAAATGTCGGCGAGTTGCGTGGCCTCCAGGCGCACCTCCATGGGGCGCGTGAAATCGAGGAATCTCTTCACGACGGCGTCCAGGCGGTCGATCTCTTTGTCGAGCACCTGGACCGCCTGCATGCGCGTTGGTGTCCATTTCGGCGGGCAAAGATTCCTTCAAATTTTCCAGCCATAGCCGCATGGAATTCAGCGGATTTTTCACTTCGTGCGCCACGCCTGCGGTAATGCGGCCCAGCGCAGCCAGGCGCTCGCTGACCTGCAGCTGCGTATTGATGCTCTCGATGGAGTCCAGGTCGCGCAACGTTACCAACGCGCCCATGCGTTCTCCGTCTTCCTGGATGGCCTGCACGCTGACGCTGACGCGCCGGGGCCCCTCGATCGTCTGCAAGTCGGTTTCCGCCGCAATCTCACTCAGTTCGTCGCCTTGCACTTGCAACACATCGTGCAATGGGTGCCCCGCGGGAAAAATCTCATTCACGCGCCGGCCCAGAAACGCTCCGGCGGGCGCACCCAGAAATTTTTCGGCCGCCGGGCTCACCATCACCGCGCGGGCCTCTCGCGTAAACAGGAGCAAGCCATCCTCCATGCCGGCCATGACGGAATTCATGTTTTCGCGCATGGTGCTGAAAATCTCGTGAACACCGCGCAATTGTTGCCCTACCTGCGTGATTTTGCGGCTCACCTGCCCAAGCTCATCGGTGCCGCCGACGAATCCTCGTACTTCCGGGGCAGGCATATCAAATTGCCCAGCGGAGATGCGGTCGAGTTGGTCGGAGATTCCGCGCAAAGGCGCGAGCGTCGCGCCGCTCACAACGGCCGCGAGGCCGGCCGAGATCACCAACGCCAACAGCACGATGGTCCCGAACTTCCTGACGTTCGGCAAAATATCTTCGAGCAACAGAGCAGATGACACCGCTACACGGACCTCGCCAAACGGTTGGCCGCCCTTGGTAAACGGAAAATCCAGCTCGTAAATCTTCGCGGGCCCAGCCAGCGCTTTTACTTGATGCAACGAGCCGCGCTGCGTCAGTTGCGACAGCGGCATTCGGCGTGGAAGGAAGTTTCCCTGTAGAGACTCATCCGTTGAAATCAACACCATGCCGTCGCGATCGGTAATCGCAACTTCATAAATCGAGGGTATATCTTTGGCCGCCTTCAATTGTGCGCGCAGACCCTCATCGATCTTGAAAGCCTGCCAGACATATTCGTGGATATCTTCGGGACTATTGGAAATTGGCCGCAACCCTTCATTGGCCGCATCGGTTAGCGCACGATGCGCCTGGTCGAATACCTGATGTGCGATTTCATGGGCGCGCTTGTCGGTTTGCTGGAGAACCTGCTCAAGAAGTTGTGCAACGAACACGCCGGAAATCACGATGACGACCAGCAGCACCAGCCCGGTCATCACCAGCGTAAGTTTTGTGCGCAGCCGCAGCTGCATTGTGGATCTCTACTCCGACTCGGCGTTCGCTCCGCCGTATTCTTTCAGCTTATTGTGCAATGTTTTCAGGCTGATTCCCAACAAGTCTGCCGCGCGTGTCTTATTGTTACCAGTGGCGTTCAGAGTTTGCAGGATCAGTTCGCGTTCCATGGCGTCCACGGTGGTGCCGACTGGAAACTTGATCGTCGACAAATCGCTCGGACCTTTCGCTTGCGATTTGCCGAACTCGTCGGGCAGGCAACTCCGCGTGATCAAATCCTTTTCGCACATGATCGTCGAGCGCTCCAGCACGTTGCGCAACTCGCGGACATTCCCGGGCCAGGTGTGGCTCTTGAAAATGTCCATGACCTCGGTGCCGACACCCCGCACATTTTTGCCGTGCTTGGCGTTCACGTCGCGCAGGATGTATTCCACCAGCAGCGGAATATCGTCTTTGTGATCGCGCAGCGGCGGCAAATGGATGTGGAACACGTTCAGCCGGAAGAAGAGATCCTGCCGCAACTGCCCATTGCCCACCGCTTGTTCCGGATCTTTGTTGGTCGCGGCCAATACGCGCACATCGACCGGCGTCTCGCTCTTGCTGCCCAGCCGGCGAACTTTGCGGTCTTCCAGAACGCGCAACAGTTTTGCCTGGGTCGGCGCGGGCATTTCGCCAATTTCGTCCAGCAACAGCGTGCCCCCGTCCGCCAGCTCGAAACACCCGATGCGCCGCTCCGCAGCTCCCGTAAAGGCCCCGCGTTCGTGGCCGAAAATCTCGCTCTCCATCAGCGTTTCGGGAATCGCCGAGCAATTAATGGCTACAAATGGACCGGAAGCACGCGGCGACAGCTTGTGAATGCTGCGCGCGACGATCTCTTTTCCCGATCCGGTCTCACCGGTGATCAGCACAGAGGCGGAACTCGGCGCGGCCATCTCCACGATGCGCATTACTTCCTGCATCTCCTTGGACCCGCCGACAAGATCACCCAGGCGGCCGGTTTCGCGTAGTTGGCGCTGCAGAACCGCCAGTTGCCGCGTGTCGCGCGCCTTTTCCAGGCAGCGATCCAGCAGCGCACGGAGCACCGGCGCCTTCATCGGCTTTTCGATGTACCAAAACGCTCCGGCTTCGATCGCCGCCACCGCGCGTTCGTCGCTTCCTTTGCCGGTGATGATGATCGCCGGCACATTGTTCAGGTCCGAACCCAGCTGCTTCAGCAAATCCAGCCCGTTCATTCCGGGCAATTCGACGTCGGCGATCAGCGTATCCGGCTGGAAGTTGCCGAATTTCGCCAGCGCCTCTTCGGCAGCCGCAACGCCGAGCACTTCGTAGCCCCACTTTTGGAGCAATTGCTCATAGCCTTTCCGTGCGTTGTCTTCATCTTCGACAATCAGGACGCGATCTTTGCGCTCGCCGGTTTCGACCGCGCGCACCGCCGTTTTCGTCTCTTCGCCCATGCGGCTAGCCTCTCTCCAGGTCAATGATCTGCACGATTCGAATTATGCGCAGGCTTAATATTCGACTCTAACAAGCCCACACTCACTTGCCAAGCGCTGCTGAATCGTGGAATAGCCCAGTCACATCGGATCCCTGCTAGCGAAGTTGAAGTGTATGAGCGAGAAGAGGCGGAAGGAGCTGGCCGCCCGGCTGGGCGGAGAGCCGGCCCCGCGCGACGGTGACTTTCATGGGCAGTACGATGGCGATGTCCATGATTCACTCTTGCGTGTTCATGGAGTACAGTGGAGAAAGTGAGCGGCCATGGCTAACGCTAAAAATCGATCGCACAAACACTTCCGTTTGGATGCCGTCAAGATCAAACGCGCGCAACGGGTGCTGCACGCGGATACCGAAACCGAGACCATTGATAGCGCGTTGGATTTTGTTATTTCCGAACACCAGAGAAATCGCTTGATTGCGGAAGCACACGACCGTTTTGCGAAGAGCGGCATCGACATCAAGGACGTTTACGGTGTCTTAGCTTGATCGGCGACTCTGGGATCTGATGATCTCGATGTTTCGGATATTGTCAGTGCTTCCTGAAGATGTTCTTGTTCATTCTTTTACTAAATACAGCGCGCGCTCTAGCTCAATTTCTAGTTTCGCGCCTTTCGGCAAATCTACTTCGTGGCCGCGGCCGGATTCCATTAGGTAGGCGGCGAGTGCGGCTGCTGCGGCTCCCTCGGCGACTTCCTTTTTGTCCTTATCCTTTACGCCCTTCACGGCGCCTAGCGCCGCTCCCGCCGCCGCAGCCTCTGCGGCAGCCTGCTGCGTGCTGGTGCGCCCTCGATCAAGCCCTCCTGCGTCGGGGCGTCTTTACGCTGTGATCGCCGGGCACGCCGACAACCTCGGCTACGATCGGCAACCGGCCGAACTTTGTGTGAATGTCGTCGAAGGTCAGCCAGATGCGGGCGCGGCCTGCGATTCCCGCGGATACCACGCGGCTTACATGACCAACGACCTCCGCCCCAGCCGGCAAATAAATTCCGTCGCCTGCTTCCAGCGGCTCCAGCGTGCGAACTTTGAATCTGCTGTTTTGCCGCGTTTCGCCGGTATCCAGCTGATCTTCCAATCGCACCAGGAATTTCGTTCCGGGAGCCACGGCATAGGTCTCGATTGGCAAATCGGCGCGGCGGCGACCGTCGGCGATTTTTGGCGCGGGCGGATTGGGTTCGGCAGGTGGTGCCGCGGATTCCGGTGTCGTGGGTTCCTGCGGTGGCTGCGGAGGCTCTTGCGCTGCTGCGGCGGCCACCCAAACAAACACTGTGGCAAGCGCGCAGCCTGCTCCAAGCGATCGAATGCCGTTGCGGTTCATGGGAATCTCCTCGCGGTTTTCCGGACGCACGCTGCTGAGGAAGCACACGGACCTCCACCGTCGGCTTTTTCTTACATGCGGTAAACGTCGTTGATACAGGGACTTACAGCGCAACCGTCGAGCCGGTTTCGTTGGCAAATGGGTCTTCTGTCGCTCGTTTCCGTCAATCGGCTGCCAATGCCGACACAACGTTCTAGCCCTGAGTGGTCACGCTCCGGTGTAATGCGTGCCTGGGTTGACTGACGCCGGGCGGGGCAAGCCCCGCCCCTACGGGGGATTGACGTCTCCGGAACGAGGAGAGGGTTCGACAGGCTTATTTTTTGAGGAAGCTCTTAATTCTTCGCAGGACTTTGGCGTACATTGCCGGCGTTACTTTGCCGGTGGCTGTGTTTTGCTGGCTGGGATGATAGACGCCAAACAATCGGACGTCGGCAGCCGGAATGTCCGTCTCCGCGCCGTGAGCGAACGGATACGCTGCACGCGAGTTGATCAGCCCTTGATTCTTCAGGATCGTGAGGTAGACATCCCAGCCGATTTTGCCAAGCGCCAGCACCGCTCGCGGCTTGAGGATTTCCAGTTCACGTTCGAGGTACGGGCGGCAGTTGAGAAGTTCGCCGGGCAGGGGCTTGTTGTCGGGGGGCGCACACCGCGCCGCGGCGGTGATATACGCGTTCAGGAGTTGCAAGCCGTCGTCGCGTTGCAGCGCGACCGGCTGGTTCGCAAACCCCGCGTCGAACAGCGCTTTGTACAGGAACACTCCCGAGGCGTCGCCCGTGAACGGACGCCCCGTGCGGTTGGACCCGTGCGCGCCCGGCGCCAGTCCGACTAACATCAGTTGCGCCTTCGGATCGCCGAATCCTGCCACCGGTTTGCCCCAGTAAATCCAGTCACGATAGGCGCGGCGCTTTTCCTTCGCCACCTGCTCGCGGTAGGCCACCAGCCGGGGACATTTCCGGCACGCGACGATCTCTTCGTTTAGGATTTGCAGTAGCTCGGCGGCGTCGGGCATCGCGCTACGATTTCTCGCGAGCCAGCATCTCGTTCACTTCCGTGTAAGGTACGGCTCCATCCAGCATCAAGGTGTACGTTCCGGCTTCCAGCATTTCCTTCGCGATTCGTCGCGTCAGCCCAAGCGTTGCCCGCATTACGCCGGAACCTGCGCTGGCGCGGGCGACGCCCATTTTTTCGAGTTCGCGGAGCGTCGGCGAACCGGCGGACAGCAGAATGTTCAAGGGACCGTTCACCGCGCGCACCAGCTTCGCAATTGTGTCCGCGTCCTTCAGCCCAGGAACAAACAGGCAATCCGCTCCGGCTTCGCGATATGCGCGAAGGCGCTGTACCGTGCGCTCGAAGCGGGTTTCCTCCGGTCCAATGGGCATCAGATAAATATCCGTGCGCGCATTCAGTACTACGGGCACGCCGAGAGCTTCGCCGCCTTTGCGAATCGCGCGGATTTTCTCGACCTGGAGCGGCAAATCCACCTGCGAACTCTCGTCGCTTCCGGTTATGTCTTCCAGATTCAACCCGACGACGCCTGCGGCGACCATCGCTTTCACCGTCGCGGTCATGTCCGGAATCGAGTCGCCGTAGCCTGCCTCTAGGTCCGCCGTCACCGGCACGCGCACGGCTCTGGCGATGCGTCCCGCTACGTCGAGCATCTCATCGCGCGAGATTCTTTGGCCATCCGGGTAACCCAGCACCGCCGCGACGCCGGCGCTGGTAGTGGCGATGGCGGGGAAGCCTAATTCCTCCACGATGCGGGCGCTCGCCACATCCCACGCATTCGGAAACACCAGGATACGTGGTCCGGCGTGTAACTTTCTCAACAGCTCCGCTTTGTGCGCCTGCGCTTGAATGTTCATGGTCAGCTCCAGTTGGGTCCGGAAGTCTGCAAGGTTACGGATCGCTGTGAATTCTGAAACGGCCAATTTGGAGAGCTCCTTGCTCTCATCCTCAGAGATTGACGCTCGCGGGATATTTGCGTCTGCGTGGCGTAGTTCACTGCAGCAGCGCCCGCGCCTCATCGTGAATCAGTCCGTTTGTGCTGAGAAGATCGCCAGTGTAGATGGTTCGTTCGCCAAGCACGTTCGTCGACCTGCCGCCGGCTTCCTCGACGATAATTCCCAGCGGGGCTAAGTCCCACGGTTTGGACGTCCAGTCTAACGCCGCGTCAATCGCACCTTCCGCTACCAGCATATGCTGCCAGAATCCGCCGATCGCTCGACCATTTCGTGCCGCGTCCGCCAAACGCCGAATCTTTTCGCGGGCTTCTTTGCCTTTGCTGGGACCCGTGCCGGTGGTGAACACCATGGCCTCGTCGAGGCGCGCCGTCTTGGAGACCTGAATCTTCTGTCCGTTGCGATAGGCGCCTTCGCCGCGATAGGCCCACCAGCGGGCTCCCAGTGCCGGAGCGCTGGCCATTCCCGCAACGATTTCGCCCTCGTCCTCGACCCCCAGCAGCGTCCCGAAGGTGGGAATCCCGCGCGAAAATTCTTCGGTGCCGTCGATTGGATCGATGATCAAGCGCGCTCGGTTCGCCGATTTCGAAGCTGCTTTGCTGTCGCCCGCGCCCATTTCTTCGCCGAAAACATCCAGCGCGACGCCGCTGGCCGCTACCTTTGCGCGCGCCATCGCCTCGATCGCGCCATCGGCCTCGGTCAACGCTGTTCCGTCCAGCTTCCTTGTTACACGCATCGCTGCGTTCCGAAAATATTCCATGGCCATCGCATCCGCTTCATTCGCAATGGCTTCTAGCACCTGCCCGTACCGCTCCGAATAACTGGTCATGTACCCTGACTGCCTCCCTTGGCTGGAACCATCTGCACTCGCGGCCACGGACTCCTCGCGCTCAGGCATTTGACACTCCGCGCACCCACCCATAGCATACAAACTTACGCGAATGTCTGCTCACGCCAACACGGGGACCGTGCTCGACCGCATCCTCGATGCTCGGCGAGCTGCAGTGGATCACCGCAAGCGCGTGCTGCCCGAAACTGCGCTCAAGTACGGAGTGAAGGCGGCTTCGCCGCTGCGCGACTTCGCGGCTGCGCTCTCTCGCGACGGGCTCAATGTCATCGCGGAACTGAAACCCGCCTCGCCCTCGCGAGGAGTGATCCGCGATCCCTTCGATCCGGTGGCGCTGGCTCAGTCGCTGGCCGCCGCTGGCGCCGCTGCGCTTTCGGTTCTGACCGAGCCGGAATTTTTCGGGGGGTCGCTCAAGAATATGCGGGATGCGCGCAAGGAAATTGCCGCCCCGGTGCTTCGCAAGGATTTCATCTTTGACTCCTGGCAAGTGTGGGAATCGCGCGCCAACGATGCGGATAGTTTTCTGCTGATCGTTGCCGCGCTCGATGATGCTCTGCTGCGCGAGCTTTTGTCTCTCGGCCGGGAACTCGGCATGGAGCCGTTGGTCGAGGTGCATACCGCGGCGGAACTCGCCCGCGCTCTTGCCGCGGGGGCCCGCATCATCGGCGTGAATAACCGCGATTTGCGGACACTGGATGTGCGCGTCGAGACTTCGCTCGAACTGATCGACCTTATTCCCGACGATCGGATCGCCGTCGCGGAATCCGGGCTTTCCACGAATGCCGATCTCCGCCGGTTGCGCGGTGCGGGCTTCGATGCTTTCCTCATTGGCGAACACCTGATGCTTGCCGGCGATCCCGCGGCTGCGCTGACGGAACTTCTCCGTGGCGCTCCGGCGGCGGAATAGGCTCGATGGTCCGCGTAAAAATCTGCGGCATCACCAACTGGCAGGACGCTAAGGCTGCATGCGATTTGGGAGCTGCCGCGCTCGGTTTCAATTTTTACGAGAAAAGTAAACGCGTTATTTCTCCTGCTGCTGCGTGGAAGATTATTTCTCGTCTGCGCGATGATGTTGAACGCGACGATGTGGAATCTGTAGGCGTCTTTGTAAATTGGTCCGCTGAGGCGATCGTTGCTTTGGCCAGGGCGTTATCTCTCGACTCGGTCCAGTTGCACGGCGATGAAGCTCCGAGTGTGGTGCGAGAATGCGCGAAACATTTCCAGGTTACCAAGGCATTCCAGGCTGGAACTCGCTTCCAGCTCAAAAGCCTTCGTTCGTACAGCGCCGCTTCCGCATTTTTGCTGGACGCTGCGGGAACAGGCCAATATGGCGGTACTGGAAAACGCGCTGATTGGGCCGTTGCGCGCCGCGCTGCAAAATCGCACCGTATCATTCTTGCAGGCGGCCTACGCCGGAAAATGTGGGCGTCGCGATTCGTTTCGTGCGGCCGTATGCGGTAGACGTAGCCAGCGGCGTCGAATCTCGGCCTGGCAAGAAAGATCATGGCAAGCTCCGTGCATTCTTCGCGGAAGTCGAACGCGCCAATCGCGAATTGAAGAATTCCGCGAAATAGCGGACGGGCTATGTAGTGGCCGATCTTTAGATCGGTCTGTCGCAAGAGGAATAAGGCCCCAAATCGATGAGCTCACAAATCGTCAATCCCGCCGCGGTTCCCGGGCGCTTCGGTCCCTACGGCGGCCGCTATGTGCCCGAAACGCTCATGGTGCCGCTCTTCGAACTCGAACGCGCCTACGAACTTGCTAAGTCCGACGCTGCCTTTCAGGCCGAATTTCACAATCTGCTCAAAAATTTCGCGGGACGCCCGACGCCGTTGCAATTCGCTTCGCGCCTCACCAAGCATCTTGGCGGTCCGCGCATCTATCTGAAGCGCGAAGACCTGCTGCACACCGGCGCGCACAAAATCAACAACGCCATTGGCCAGGGTTTGCTCGCGGTGAAAATGGGCAAGCCGCGCATCGTCGCCGAAACCGGCGCGGGCCAACACGGCGTTGCCTCCGCCACCATCGCGGCGCATCTCGGTCTGGAATGCGTCGTGTACATGGGTACGGAGGACATGGCGCGGCAGGCGCTCAACGTTGCGCGGATGCGCCTTCTGGGGGCGCAAGTTGTCGGCGTCGATGCCGGCAGCCGCACGCTTAAGGACGCCATCAACGAAGCCATGCGCGACTGGGTTACCAACGTTCGCACCACGCACTATCTTCTGGGTTCCGTTCTTGGCGCGCATCCCTATCCCACGATGGTCCGCGATTTTCAGTCGGTGATCGGCCGCGAAGCTCGCGAGCAAATTCTCGCCGCCGAGCGGCGTCTTCCCACGCATCTCTACGCGTGCGTCGGCGGTGGTTCGAACGCCATCGGCCTGTTCCACGCTTTTTTGCGCGACGCGAGCGTCAAGATGGTCGGCATCGAAGCGGGCGGCCGCGGCACGGAACTCGGCGAACACGCCGCGCGGCTCGGCGCGATGCAAGGCTACACGGGCGCACGCCCAGGCGTGCTCCAAGGCACCTACACCTACGTTCTGCAGAACGCCGACGGCCAGATCGCCACGACGCACTCCATTTCCGCGGGCCTCGACTATCCCGCCATTGGCCCCGAACACGCCTGGCTCGCCGACGAACGCCGCGCCCAATACGCCGCCATCTCTGATGATGCCGCGCTCGCGGCTGCGCGGCTGCTCGCGCGCACCGAAGGGATCATTCCTGCTCTCGAGTCCGCCCACGCCATCGCCGGCCTGATCGAGCGCGCCCCGCAATTGACCAAAGACGACCTCGTCATCCTCAATCTCTCCGGCCGCGGCGACAAGGACATGGACACCTACTCGCGCCTGCTCTAATCTTTATTCTTCTCGAAAGCACCTAAATCCGAATGACCGCGCCAGCCGCCAACTCGACCCGCATCTCCAAACGTTTCGCGGAACTCCGTAAGTCCGGCGAACTCGGCATCGTCGCGTACATCACTGCCGGCGATCCCTCGCTCGACGCCACGCACAAATTTGTTCTCGCATTGGCTGAAGCAGGCGCCGACGTCATCGAGCTGGGCGATCCCGTTCAGCGATCCTCTGGCCGACGGCCCCACGATCCAGCGCGCCTCTGAGCGCGCCTTAAAATCCGGCACCACGCTGGCGGGCGTTCTCGAACTGGTGCGTCGCATTCGCCAATCTTCGCAGGTTCCGCTCGTCCTGTTCAGCTACTACAATCCGATTTTTCAGATGGGCCTGGAAAAATTCGCTGCCGCGGCATCTTCCGCCGGCGCCGACGGCGTTCTCGTCACCGATCTCACGCCCGAAGAATCCGTCGACTATCGGCGCATCCTGGCTGCGCATCATCTCGATACCATTTTTCTCGGCGCGCCCACCTCCACCGACGAGCGTCTCTGCGAAAATCGCCGCAGTCTCTTCCGGGTTTCTTTATCTGATTTCTCGCACCGGCGTAACCGGCGCAAAGGATGCGCTCCCCGACGAACTGCCCGCGCTGCTGCGGCGCGCGCGCGCGGTCACGCAGCTTCCCATCGCCGTAGGCTTCGGCATCTCGCTGCCCGGCCATGTCTCCGTGCTGGGCGGCCTGGCCGACGCGGCGGTGTCGGCTCGGCGCTGGTCTGCGAAATCGAAAATGCCAAATCGGTCGATGCCGCCGCGACCGCGCTGGCCGCCCGCATTCGCTCGCTGAAAGAAGCTGCGCGCCGCGGCCTTTCCCGCCGCGAGGTTGCGCTATGACCCTCTCAGTGATTGGCGGCGCCGCATCGATGAAATCGACCGCAAACTCGTCGAGCTTCTCAATGAGCGCTCCCGTTGCGCGCTGGAAATCGGCAAGCTCAAGCAAGCGCAGAATCTTCCGCTTTATCAGCCCGACCGCGAGCGCGAAGTCCTGGAAAACGCCGAGCGCTCCAATCCCGGCCCGCTGTCCGACGCCGCGATCCGCCGCCTCTTCGAGCGCATCATCGACGAAGCGCGCTCGGCCGAGCGCGAAGCCATGCACCCCAGCGATCATTCGCCACGCGACGTTTCGGGTAAGGATAGATGAAGGTATCTGTAGCGGCCGGCCGACCGGTGGCGGGCGCTCTTCGCCAAGTTACCCACGAACATAACAGGGAAGGAATTCAGGGAACGCAAATGGTCATCGTGATGCAAGAAGGCGCCACAGACGCGCAAATCCAACACGTAATCGATCGCCTGATCGGCAGCGGCTTCAACGTGCACCGCTCCACCGGCGAATCGCACACCGTCCTCGGCGCCGTCGGCGTCCACCGCGACTTCGATCATCGCGATTTCGAACTTCTCGATGGCGTGCGCGAAGTCATGCGCATCACGCAACCTTTCAAGCTCGCCAGCCGCCAATTCAGACCTGAAGGCACGATCGTCCAACTGGGCAGAGGGGTTTCCATCGGCGGCAACGATGTGGTAATCGCCGCAGGCCCGTGCTCCGTGGAATCGCGCGACCAAATCCACTCCATCGCCGAAAGCGTCGCCAAAGCCGGCGCCAAAATTCTCCGCGCCGGCGCCTTCAAACCGCGCACTTCACCGTACGCCTTCCAGGGCATGGGCGAAGAAGGCTTGAAGCTGATGAACGAAGCCGCCGAAAAATTTCAACTCTTCACCGTCAGCGAAGTGATGGACCCTTCGCAAGTTCAAATGATGGGCGGCTACGTCGACATCTTCCAGGTCGGCGCGCGCAACATGCAGAACTACCATCTTGCTCCGCGCCCTCGGCGAAGTCCGCAAGCCGGTGCTGCTCAAGCGCGGCATGTCCGCCACCATGGAGGAACTCCTGCTGAGCGCCGAGTACATCCTGGCCGGCGGCAACTAGGACGTGATCCTCTGCGAGCGCGGCATCCGCACGTTCGAAACCTACACGCGCAACACGTTCGACATCGCCGCTATCCCCTCGATCAAAAAACTTTCGCATCTCCCCATGTTCGGCGATCCCTCGCACGGCACTGGCCGGCGCGACAAAGTTGCGCCCATGGCCCGCGCCGCCGTGGCTGCCGGCGCGGACGGCCTGCTGATCGAAGTCCACAACGATCCGGACCACGCCCTATCCGACGGCGCTCAGTCCCTCGAACCCTGGCCAATTCGCTCAGCTCATGAACGAACTCCGCATCATCGCCCCAGCCATTGGCCGCCGCATCGCCTGATCTTTCTTGTCGATGACCACACATCTTATCCATCGCGTCGCGGTTCTCGGCACGGGCCTGATTGGGGGTTCGTTCGCTCTCGGCCCTCCGCAAATACGCTACCGGACCTTCACATCTCCGGCTGGGACCGTCCCGACGTAGCCCGCGCTGCCCAAGCCAGCGGCGCCTTCGACGAAATGTTTAGCGGCGATCTGGCCCCCGCCTCGTGCCGCCGACCTGATCTTCATCGCGCTGCCCATCGGCGTAACCCTGGATTTGCTGCCGGACCTCGCGCGTTCCGCCTCGCGCCACGCGCTCGTCACCGACGCCTGCAGCACGAAACTCCGCATCACCCAAGCCGCCGAAGAACTCTTCGCCGATCCAGCCGCGCCGCTTTTTCTCGCCGGCCATCCCATGGCGGGCCGCGAACTAGCCGGCTTCGCTCACGCCGACGCTGACCTGTTCCGCGCCGCCCCCTACGCCTTGATCCCATCTCCCGGCTGGCGCCGACGTTGCACCTCGCCGCGAACGCGATCCACGCGTCTCCGCGTTCCTCAAGCTCCTCGAAAAAATTGGCGCGCGCCCTCTCTGGCTCGGCGCGCAGCAGCACGATTACGCCGTAGGGCTCGCCTCGCATCTTCCCCAACTGGTGGCCGTCGCGCTCGGCTCGTTCCTTTACGATCGCTCTGGATGAAAATGGTCTGCCCATCACCGTAGCGGGCCCGGGCCTGCGCGACACGCTGCGCCTGGCGGGCAGTCCGTATTCCACTTGGCGGGACATCGTACTCACCAATCGCGAAGTACTGTCTGCGTCGCTCGATCTGCTCGCCCGACGCCTCGACGATATCCGCGAGCGCCTCGACTCGCGCGAACTCGAAGCCGACTTCGACGCCGCCAACGAACTCTACAAACTCCTCCGCAGTCTCTAGCCTCTTCGTCCGCTCAATCGGCCAAATGCGTCTTGGCAATAACTGGTAGCGCCGGCATCCTGCCGGCTCCTCGCGCCGCGACCCGCAATCTCATCGCGTTGCCCGACCTCATCCCAACGTTGTACGGGCGCAGCACTGCTGCGCCCCAACTCGGCAAAATCTCAACCTTCATCGTGGCGCCGGTTTGTCCTGAGTCGAGAAGCGCGCCCAGCCATCTCTTAGCGTCCCCACCCAAAAACTGTCATCCCGACCGAAGCGGGACGACTTTTCTTTCGCGTTCACTTCCTGTTTACCCCGGAGGGTGTCGCGGGGTGAACGCGTCGGCCCGCGAAGTGGAGGGATCTCTCTTCGATGTCACCAACGAGGAACCCGTCGGAACCATCCCCCATCACCTCAATTCATTCCTCTGAGTAAGCGGCAATTCCGCCGACGAGCCACCCACCATGATCACGTATCCTCCCGGCAGGAGCTTCCACCCGCTCGCTTCGTCATAGATCGACAAATATTTCGGATCCACGCTGACCTTCACTTCCTTGCTCTCCCCCGCTTTCAACCACACCTTGCTCCATCCGATGAGGCGCTTCGGAGGCTCACCCGCGCTTGCCGGCAAAGCGGCGTACACTTGCGCAATCTCCGCTCCGTCGCGACTCCCGGTATTTTTCACGCTGAAGCTGACGGTGGTCTCTCTGCCCGAAGTCACCTGCAATCCCGAATAGGCAAACGTGGTGTACGACAGACCATGACCAAACGGAAACAGCACCGGCTTCTTCTCCGCGTCATACCACTTGTAACCAACCTTCAAGCCCTCGTCGTAGGTCACGCTGAACGTTGCTTTCGCTTCCCCCGTCTTCATCACCGCGGCCTCACCAGTCTGCCCCGGCCCCGGCTGAATCAATTTCGGATGCGGCAAATCCGCGTCACTCTTCGGAAAGGTCATCGGCAATTTCGCGCTGGGATTCACATCCCCAAACAAAATATTCGCCACCGCATTGGCCCCATCGCTACCCGCATACCAAGCCTCTAAAACCCCGCTGACCTTATCCACCCACGGCATCGTCGCGGCTGTTCCTGTCTCCAGCACGACGATAGTTCTAGGGTTCGCCGCCGCCACCGCCGCAATCAATTCATCCTGCTCCTCCGGCAGCGACAAACTAGGCCAAATCCATCCCCTCGCTCATCCACTGATACACAAATACAATCGCTACATCCGACTTCTTCGCCAGCGCCGCCGCGCTTGCAGGATTCTCGCCTGAATCAAATTGCACATCCGCCCCTGGCGCGTGCGCCTTCACCGCCTTCATCGGCGAAGTTGGAAACCAAACGTGCGCCTGCCAACCCGCATTCGGCCGGCCGGGAGCATCCACCTGCGCCGATCCACCACCCGAAATCATCTCCGCATCTGCATGCGGCCCGACAATCGCAATCGACTTAAGCGCCGGGCCGTTCAAAGGCAGCACGCCGCCCGCATTTTTCAGAAGCACCGCGCTCGATTCCTCAATTTTCCGCGCCGTCTCCAATCCCCCCAGCACGTCCACAACGCTCTTCTGCATAGGATGGTCGACAAGCCCGCAAGCAAATTCCGACCGTAAAACCCGACGCACGTGCTCATCCAACTCCGCCGTCGAAACCTTGCCGCCCTCCACAGCCGCCTTCAACTTCGCCCCAAAAAACTCGTCCAAAGGCTCCTCATTGTCCAGCCCGGCCGCCGAAGCCTTTACCGTGCTATGCGTCCCGCCCCAATCCGACACCACGAAGCCCGGAAATCCCCACTCCTTCTTTAAAATATCAGTCAGCAAATATTTGTTCTCGCAAGCAAAAACTCCGTTCACCGCGTTATACGAGCACATCACCGCCCCCGGCTGCGCGATCCCTACCCCAATCTCAAACGCTAGCAAATCACTCTCCCGCAGCGCGCGTTTCCCAATGATCGCGTCCACTTCGTTCCGTCCGCTTTCCTGATCGTTCGCCGCGTAATGTTTGATGTCCCCAATCACATTCTGCGCCTGCTCGCACTTCATCAAGCTTCCCACCAGCGTCCCCGCCAGAATCGGATCTTCGCCCAGATACTCAAACGTCCTCCCATTCCGAGGTTCCCGAGTAACATTCACGCCGCCGCCGAGCGTCATGTTGTACCCTTGCGCCCGCAATTCCTTTCCGATCAAAGTCCCATAGGCGCAAGCCGCTTGCGTATCCCAACTGGCCGCCGCCCCCACCGCTGCGGGAAGCGCTGTCGAATATCTTCCATTCTCTCCGCTACTCCGCACCCCATAAGCCGCATCGCTCATCTGAATAATCGGAATCCCCAGTCGCGGCACACCCAGGACAAATCCCGCCCCGCCATTCCCCAATTCCGGCTCCGGCTCTTGCACATCCCGCGGCCATCCCGGCATCCCCATGCCATGCACAAGCCCGATCTTCTCGTCCAGCGTCATCTCCTTCAAAACCATCTCCGCCCGCTGATCCGGCGAGAGGCTGGCGTTCATCCACGGATGGTTCCGATCCACTTTCTCCTGCTGCCCATGCATCCGGTGCTGCGCAAACACCGAATCGCCAAATCCCGCTAGTCCGGCGACCACGCCAATAAACACAAAAATTCCCACCGCCGCGACACGCCCGTGCCGCGTCAACCAATCCCAATTCATTTTCATTTTGACCATCCTGACCAGATGAACCACACCCTCGGCACACAAACCGAATGAGCCTATCATGTCGATGCCTATGATTTCTGCCAAACAAAATCGTAGCCGGAGCAATCGTTAGAGTCGCGAGACAGTCCCAGGTCCTGTCCAATTTCTGTACCTTTGCATCATTGGCGCGCACCCTGGTCGCAGCGATAATAAATGCGAGGCGCGGGCGTCACGCTGTTGTAGTGGCGGATCTTCAGATCCGTCATCCCAACTCCGCGACGAACCTTGCGTTCGCGCCCGGCACCTGCGCTCTCTTTAGCCGAGCATCGAGGCGACACGGGAGGTTTTAGATGAAAATGTGCTCCGTACTTCTAGACATCGCCCGCGAATGTAGACTAAATCGCGCCGAGAGCGTCAGCCCCTAAGTCCCTTTAGAATGAATACTTGCGTAACTGTTGATTCTAAAGGAGGTTTAAATGGCTTTAGAATGAATACTTACAAAAAACATGGGGGAGAGGGGTAACCTTTCCATCAACAGCAGCCTTATGCAAACGCAACCTGATCCATATCACGGTTCGGGGGCTTGCACCCATACGGGCAAAATTGCTTGTAGGGGAGGGGCTTGCCCCTCCCGGCTATGGCTCTACCGACAGCTCGCTATTGTCCACCACCGGGTTGAAGTAAACTCTCGACGCACCTTCGGAGCGCTTCGTGGATAAACGCATCTCCTCAGCCGACGCCGCCGTCGAAAATCTCCAAGACGGCGCCACCATCCTGATGGGCGGCTTCGGCCTTTGCGGCATCCCCGAAAACCTGATCGCCGCGGTCCGCCGCAAAGGCACCAAAGACCTGACCATCGTCAGCAACAACGCCGGCGTCGACGACTTCGGCATCGGCCTGCTGCTCCAGCAACGCCAGGTCAAAAAGATGGTTTCCACCTACGTAGGTGAAAACAAACTGTTCGAGCAATTAGTAGCCAGCGGCGAATTACAATTGGAGCTGAATCCGCAAGGTACTTTCGCCGAGCGCATTCGCGCGGGCGGCGCGGGCATCCCCGCGTTCTACACGCCGACAGGCTACGGCACCATGGTCGCCGAAGGAAAAGAAACCCGAGAATTCGACGGCCGCCAGTATGTGTTGGAACGCGGCATCCGCGGCCACTTCGCCTTCGTAAAAGCCTGGAAAGGCGATCGCTGGGGCAACCTCATCTACCGCAAAACCGCCCGCAACTTCAATCCCATGATGGCCACAGCCGCCGACTACGTAATCGCCGAAGTAGAGCACCTGGTCGAAGTAGGCGAACTCGATCCCGACAACGTCCACACCCCAGGCATCTACGTAAACGCCATCTTCCAAGGCCAAAACTATGAAAAGCGCATCGAGCGCCGCACCACCCGCAAATGAGCTCAAGCATGCAAACGGTGCGCCACTCGGCACGAATTGTACTGGCGCAGCACAGCTGCGCCCCAACTTGGCGAGTTCGCTCCGCCATGCCGCGACCTCGAATCTGCCGCTCGTGGGTGCCGCACCCTTTGCGATTTTCAAAGGGTGCGGGTTTAAAGCCAGCCCCAATCGAGATCGTTCATTCAGGCACGTTTACTTTCAACTGTCAACTGTCGACTGTGAACTTCCCATGCCGCTGACCGACGAACAAAAACGAGAACGCATCGCCCGCCGCATCTCTCTGAACTCCGCGACGGCTTCTACGTCAATCTCGGCATCGGCATGCCCACGCTGGTCGCCAACTACGTGCCGAAGGGTATGGAGGTGATTCTCCAATCCGAAAACGGAATGCTCGGCGTCGGGCCGTATCCGCTCGACTCCGAGGTCGATCCCGACCTGATCAACGCCGGAAAAGAAACAGTAAGCGAACTCCGCGGCACCTCCTATTTTTCCTCCGCCGATTCCTTCGCGATGATTCGCGGCGGCCACGTCGATCTCACGGTCTTAGGCGCGCTGCAAGTCGATGAAAAGGGAACTCTGGCGAATTGGGCGATCCCGGAAAAATGCTGAAGGGCATGGGCGGCGCCATGGATCTGGTCGCCGGCGCCAAGCGCGTCTTCGTCACCATGGAGCACGCCACCCGCGACAACAAGCCGAAGATTCTGAAAAAGTGCACGCTTCCGCTGACCGGCGTTGAAGTCGTCGATCACATCGTGACCGAACTCGCCTGGATCGACGTCACGCCCGAAGGCCTGGTCCTCCGCGAACTCGCGCCCGACGCGACCCTCGAGCAGGTGCAATCCCTGACAGAACCCAAGCTGCTGCTACCGCCAGGCGGTCCATCAAGATGCCGGAGTAGCACAGACACTCTTGTTTACCCTCGAGCTACGAAGGGTCGGTGTCCTCTTCAACAAAACGCAATGGATCCATATGAGCACCAAGACCACCAAACGCCGACCCAATATGCACCGAATCACCGAGGACATGAAGCAATGGTCCGCAATGTTGGAAAACGAGCTGCGAAGTTGGCCGCACGTCACCACGCGTCCGATGTTTGGTCTGCTCGGCTACTATCGCAAGAAGACGATCTTCGCAGCGCTGCCGGTGACCCGCGCGATAGGCGCTCCGAATTCCATCATTTTCAAATTCAATTCCATGCCACCGGACTTGTCGCAACGCGTGGACCGCGATTCCCGCGTGTCGATCGGTACCAAGATGCGGGCCAAGGGATGGCTCTCTTTCGAGATCAATTCGTCCGAGGATCTTCGAGATGCGCTGTTGTGGTTGGGAGAGGCTTACGAGTTGGCGACATAGAATTTGGTGCTTCGCGGTTGCACTTGGGCCGGGTTTTGGCGGAACGCAGAAAGGAGTCAGGTTGCAGGAAAAGTCTTTTTCTTTAGGAGGTCGGTGCTTTAGCGCCGACGTAAACTGCGTGCTCTCAACGGGCTTCAGCCCCTGAAGGAAGCTTTTTCCTCGTTTTGCTGAATTTTCCCGCAGCCTGAGGAATGCCTGTGCTGCTTCCGCTAAGCAGGAGGCGCGTGGCGGGTGATCAGGAACGAATAGTGCACTGCGGAGCCGATCGCAAACACGGTGACGATATCGTCCAACGCGTTGTGCAGCAGTCGCGAATGGAATGCCGGGTATGCCGCGGTCAGGACCACCGTAAAGACCAGAGTGATCTCGAAAAAAGTTGTGAGCTTGCCGAAAATGCTTGGCGGAAACGGCCGATAGCCCGAGGTCAGCAGGATGACCACCGCTACGATTAGAATCAGCGTGTCGCGGCTGAGAACGATAATGGCGAGCCACCAGCCGATCTTGTGCTTGAACGCAAGAATCACGAACGAGGAAGAGAGCAGCAGCTTATCGGCAATGGGATCCAGATACGCGCCCAGCGACGATTTCTGATTGAGCCTGCGCGCCAGCAGGCCGTCGATTCCGTCGCTCAGGCCCGCGGCCACCAGCACCAGCAAAGCCCACTGGTACCGTTCGTAGGAAATCAGCGTCAGAAACACCGGCAGAAAGCCCAGGCGCAGCAGTGTAATTTGATTGGGTACGGTGAAAATCCGCCCTTGCATTGGGAAATGAGGATAGCGCAGTTCAGGCGAACTGAGCCAGATAGTCGATCAATCCCCGGCCTATTTTGCGGCTGAAGAGTTCATCCATCGACGGAATCGACCCGGAAGGCTCATCGAGGGTGATGCGTTCGATCCGCGTCATCGGAAAAAACAGCGTTGGCACGCCGATGCGTTCGGTGTCGGGCTCGTTGATCTGGCGGATGAAATGATCGAACGAATTCAGGTCGATGCCACGGAGCGTGATGCCCGCCGTGTTGATCGCCAGCAGTTCGCCCCAGACCTTCTCCTTGGGAGTGTGCAGGCTAACGACGACGATCGAGTGTGGTTCCATGATGATTCTGGAATTTCCTGGAGATCAGAGTACCGCATTCCACGGAACCAATGGATATGGCATGCAAAGTCGTGCGGAAAGAGTTGACAGCGTGGCAATCGGCCAATGCACGCGGCCGCCGCATGGAGGAAGCGGCTACGATCCGGGCAGCGGATCACGATAATGCAAAATCATCACCACGAAACACGAGACCACAATGACGGCGGCGACCCACCCTAATGCATACGCGGTCTTCCGTTCGCTCGGGTTCATCGGCGCGTGGTCCGCAAACACTCGTCCGAGCAAAAAGCCCGCTGCCAATCCGCCGCCGTGGGCCCAGTTGTCGACGCCGGACATGAGAAAACCGAAAACGAAAATCGATACGACCCAGGAAATGAGCCGCGAACGCAATTGCTCCATCTGCGCGCCGCCGCGCCTGGTGGTGACCGCAATCATCAGCCCGATCAGTCCCAGAATCGGAGCGCTTGCGCCCAGGGAGGGATGCCTGCCGAAAAACGCGCTGAACAGAAATCCAACCATACCCGTCGCGGTGTAGAGGAAGAAATATCGCGCCGAACCGTATAGTTCCTCCACCACCGGACCGATGTCCATCAACACCATCATGTTGAAGCCGATGTGAATCAGTCCGCCGTGGAGGTACATCGCGGTCACCAGGCGATACCACTCGTGCATAAGGAAAATGGAATACGGATTACTCGCCCCCAGCCGATAGGCCGCTTCGCCACCCATGCCCCACAGAATGGCGAGCCCGCCTCCTTGACCAGCGGCTGCCATGGCCATGAACTCCACTCCGAACATCAGCAGATTCACGATCAGCAGGATGGTGGTCACCGGAGCGTGCCCGCCGAATAACTCCGCGAGTCCTTTACTGACCGCCGCCATCGAAAATCTTAAATTCGTGCCGCACTGATGGCATCGCGTCGCGTTGATACCTACCAACGAGCCGCAGTTGGGACAAATCTTGGGGCGCGGCTGCTGGTTACCGCCGCCGAAAAGCCCGCGCAGCGAGTTCTTCCATCGCTCCACGCGGTATTGCCATTGATAGGGAAGGGCCAAACACTCCTCCTCGCAGCGTGTGTCGAGCGTTCTATAATACCCAAATCCCGTGCGGACTTCCGTCCGGCGCACCATTGCATCAGGCACTTGATTGCATCGAACCAGAGTAGGTGATGTTGCGAACGATCAAAACCTACCCCAAAGGAGCGCCCTTTTATAATGCGTTGATCGGACTTGACGACTAGTGACGGGTGGCTGCGAAAAATCGGAATCGAATTGTGGATAGCTGTCCGATTTCGCGACGATCCTTCCCGCAAGCGGACAACCGGTGGACAGTCCCCGCGGCCCACAAAACGCTAAACATAGGTAGCAGAGCGAGTTAAAGGTGAGGAAGGCCGGAAGAATACGTGCCCGTAACGCACCGGATTCTTAGGAATGCGTCCATGCTAACGATTTGGCAGGATTTGCGGTTCGGGATTCGCATGCTGAAGAAGAATCCTGGATTCACGGGGGTCGCGGTGTTGACGCTGGCCGTCGCGATTGGCGCCAACGCGGTGGTCTTTAGCGCCTTGAATGGATTGGTCCTGCGCCCGTTGAACGTGCCCCACGCGGAGAGCCTGTACCTTCTCCAGCACGGAAGCGATAAATCCCTGAATCACTCGTACCCGGATTATCTCGATCTGCGCGATCGCAACCGCAGCTTTGATGGCCTGATGGCCTACAACATTATTCAGGAAGGGCTGGACACCGGCAAGAATTCGTCGCGCGCCTGGGTGTATGAAGTCAGCTGGAATTACTTCGATGTGCTGGAAATTCAGCCCTACCTCGGACGCGTGCTGCACGCCTCCGATGAGCACGGCCCGAATAGCGCTCCGTATATGGTCCTCACCTACGCCTATTGGCATACCCACTTTCAGGATGACCGCGGAGTGGTGGGCCGCTCTGTCCAACTCAACAAGCGTTCTTTTACGATCGTGGGTGTGACGCGTCCCGAGTTCCGCGGCAGCGTTTTGATTTTCTCGCCGGATTTTTTTGTGCCGCTGGCCAAACCGGAGCAGGTGGAAGGCACGAATCTCCTGAGCGATCGCGGAACCCGTTTCTTCTCGGTGACAGGACGGCTGCGGGAGGGTGTCACTGCTGCGCAGGCGATCGCCGATCTGAACTCGATTGGATCTTATCTCGAAAAGACCTATCCCAAAGAGGACGCCCAAATGAGCTTTACCTTGGCGCGCGAAGGTCTTCCGGGTGACGTCTTTGGCCGCGCCATGGAGGCCTTCCTTACCGGACTGATGTTGCTGGCGGGGTTGATTCTCCTGGCCGCCTGCGCCAATTTGGGCAGCTTGTTTGCCGCACGTGCGGCGGACCGCTCCCGGGAGGTCGCTCTGCGCTTGGCACTGGGCGCGGGGCGCTTACGGATTTTGCGGCAACTGTTCACCGAAGCGGTGATGATTTCGCTGATGGGAGGCGCCGCGGGACTGTGGGCCAGCGAATTGCTGCTGGACTGGCTCAGCGCGTGGCGGCCATTTCCTCAATACCCCATACATATGCCGGTGAATCCGGACGAAAAAGTTTATGCCATTGCGTTCCTGTTGAGTTTAGCGAGCGGGCTACTGTTTGGCGCGGTCCCAGTGAGGCAAATACTGCGGACGGATGCCTACCAGGTCATCAAGTCGGGAACAACCGGTATGGTGGGACGCCGGCTCACCGCCAGGGACGTGTTGCTGGCCCTGCAAGTGGCCATTTGCGCGGTGCTGGTCACTTCTTCCATCGTTGCCGTGCGCGGACTGGCACGCTCGCTGCACAGCGATTTCGGCTTCGAACCGCGCAATGCCATGCTGGTCGAAACCGATTTGGCTATGGCCGGTTACCGGAGCGAGGCTGTGCCAGCTATGCAAAAGCGCATCATCGACGCGATGACGGTGATTCCGGAAGTGACCGCCGCGGCGCTCATCGACGTTCCGCCACTCCACCCGGCTTGCTGTAACGACTCGATTGTCTTTACCGACGAAGCCACCGACCTGCGGCCAACCATGGCCGCCGCCCATCCTGTAATGTTCAGTATCTCTCCTGAATACCTGCGCACGGCCGGCACCGCTTTGTTGGCGGGCAGAGACTTGACGTGGCACGACGACGAGAATGCTCCACGCGTGGCGGTGATCAACCGGGAGTTTGCCCGCAGAGTTTTTGGCTCGGTACCCAACGCGACAGGCCGGTACTTCAAGTTGCCCGAAGGAAAACGCGTCCAAGTAGTGGGCATTGTAGAAGACGGAAAATATTCTCCGAATCTCACCGACCCCCTACCTCCTGCCATGTTTCTGCCTCTGCTGCAGTCTCCTTCGACGGAGACCTATGTGGTGGTGCGCTCAAGCATCAAGCCCCAGCAACTCGCGGCGGCCATTCGAACCAAATTGCGGGAGCTGGACTCCGGGCTGCCTCCTTTCCTGCAAACATGGAATCAGGCTTTGGACGGAGCTCTGTTTGTGTCGCGGACGGCCGCGCTTTCGCTGGGTGTGTTGGGAGTTATGGGTGCGATGCTGGCCGTCACTGGCATCTTTGGAATGGCGGCGTACTCGGTCAGCAAGCGGCTGCGGGAATTGGGGATTCGCATGGCGCTGGGGGCGCAGCGCAAGGAAGTGCTGCGGGCGGCGTTAGGACGCGCCGTAAAAGTGCTAGCCGTTGGTTCCGCGGCGGGATTGCTCCTCGGAATTCTGGCGAGCCGGGTGCTCGCTTCCATCGTATATCAGGCCAGTTCGCGCGATCCCGTGGTGTTAGCTGTTGTCGTTCTCGCGATGGGTTTGCTCGGATTACTCGCTACCTGGATTCCAGCGCAACGCGCCCTTTCAATCGATCCCGCGATACTGCTCCGCGAGGAGTGAATGCGCTTAGCGGCAGTTTGATGTTAGAAATGACTCCGGAAGCATGCACACATCAGCTTGGCTAAAGGAGATTTCGATGAAGATGCTTGCCACGGCTTTTTGGGTCCTCGGCGCGGGAATGCTTTTCTCAACAGCAGCTCAGGGAACATCGACCACCCCAGAACGACCCAAATTCAAAATCGAGATTCGTGCCACCGGCGAAAAAGGACAAGGACCAAGTTTCGCCGTCACGAATCTCACTGCCAAGACCGTAACCGCCTGCGTCTTCGAACAATCCTATCCGTCGCAAGGCGCAAGGAAAGCAACGATGGTCTGGGATGCGCTGGTGCAAGGTAACATTCCCATCGAACCGGGTCAGACGGTCTTACGTCCTCTCACTCCCACCCCCGGAAACGCTCTACCTAACAAAGTAGAAGCAATCGCAGGTATCTGGGCTGACGGCGAATCATTTGGCCCGCCCAAATGGGCAAGTAATATCTTCAACAACCGCGCTCTGCGCGCCTCCGAGAATGAAGATGCCGCCGCGATATTACAGCGGGGACTGGACCAGAATTGGAACCGCAACCAGTATCTGCAGGCGTTCAGTGACAAGCCCGACTCTGGCCCGGTCTATATCGTTCGCACCGCGCTGACTGCGACCCAGCAAACTGGTCAAACGCCGCAAGAATTCACCCATACCATGCAATTCTTGTTGCAGTCTTTCAAACAACAAGCTGACAAACTCCGTAAAGCGATTCGACACTAAGTCCTGCAACTCCTGATAGGTCGCGTTGTCTGACAAGACTCGATCGGGACAGCGATTTAGAGGACACCAAGCCAGAAGGTGTCCGCAAAAGCAGTGGACACCCACCCAAAAGCGGCCTACCGTATACAATCTATCTGCTATAGCGCTTGGTTATGGCGCTTGGGACGCTCTAACACCACAAAAACAAGGGCTTTACGTATGGACAAATTTGAAGAGATCGGCCGTCGGATTGATGCAGAGATGGAACGACTTCGCCGCTACGTTGACGAAGAAATAGCTCCAGAAACCGAGCGCCGCACGGCAACCTTTCTGCGCGATGTTTCCGGCAAGCTCGATGAGTTTGCCGCGAAGCTCGAGGCGCGCATGTCACGGCGAACTCCGCCGCCTCCTCCGGAAGACCCCAAGCCATGAGCGTGGATCGCTTGTGAAGGGCCACGGCGGCGACTGCCGCGACATTCACTGGGGCGCATTGGACGCGCCGAACTTTACCGCGCTGGACTTTACCGCGCCGAACTTCACCGCGTTGAACTTCGCCGCGCCGACCACCGCACCGAAACCCACCGCCTGGCTCGATCGATACACGCGAGCGGTGCGAGGCTGCTCGGCGACTTCCAGGACTGGCGGCATCTTTCCTGGTTGCAATTCTCCTGGCGGCGATTTTTCTGGTTGGGTGCGCCGGGCGTCAGCCGGCCGCGAATCGCCAGCCTGCGCCGCCGGTGCAACCTGGCCCGGAGCCTCCGGCGGAGACCGCGAAGAGCGATGCTGGTGCTTCGCCGGTGATACCGACTCCGCGAGTGGGAGTGCCGTTCGAAGAGGGCAAGGCGTCCTGGTATGGCGCGCCATTCCACGGGCGCCAGGCTTCCAACGGTGAGATCTACGATATGAACAAGCTCACCGCCGCGCATCGCACGCTGCCTTTCAACACCATGGTGCGGGTGACCAACCTGAACAATGGAAAATCAACGACCGTGCGCATCACCGACCGCGGGCCGTTTGTGGACAATCGGATCATCGATCTGTCGTATGCCGCGGCTCGCGAGATCGAGTCAGTCGGTCCGGGCGTCGTACCGGTGCGGCTGGAGATTTTATCCGCGATCGATCCGACGGCGGGTTTCTTTACGGTGCAGATTGGGGCTTTCCGCGACCGCGCCAATGCCGAGCGACTACGCGACCGCTTGAGTTCCTCGTATTCTCCGGTGGCCATCCAGTCCTTTGAGTCGCCCAACGGCTCGTACTATCGCGTTCACGTCGGCAAAGTTTCCGGCGAGGATGCGGCCAAGAAGCTGGGCGAGCAGTTGCATCAACGCGAAGGCGTGAAACCTTTGATCTTTCGTGTGGATACGAGCGCGCCGGGAGGAGGAAATTTGTGAGCGCCGACTGCCTGTTTTGCAAGATCGCGGCGAAGAAGATTCCGTCGAAAATTGTTTATGAAGATGACGATGTCTTCGCGTTTGAAGATATCGGTCCGCAGGCGCCGACGCACATTCTGATCATCCCTCGCAAACATTTTGCTTCGTTGAATGAAGCTACCGCGGAAGATCAAGCGGTGATCGGGAAATTGCACCTGGTGGCGGCGGAATTGGCGCGCAAGTTGAAGCTGCTGGATGGATACCGGACCGTGGCAAACAACGGAGCTGGGGCGGGCCAGTCGGTGTTCCATTTGCATTTGCATCTTCTGGGTGGGCGGGAGTTTAGCTGGCCTCCCGGCTAGACTGACTGCAGGAAAATGCGACAAAATGAGGAAAAAGCTCACTTCAGGGGCTGAAGAGTCTGTGTGAAGACTCAGCGGCCCGTTGATTTTGAACCACGAATACGAGCCTAGGACGATGACTCCTGACTACTTCGTTAAAGTTCTGGCTGCAGGGCGCTTAGTTGGCGCGCCACATTCGCGTCAAGTTAAACGCGGTGGTTGTCAGCGCCCACTCCACGGCAACTTTTTCCAGCCCGCGTCGGCGGAACCGCCGCATCCCCCGCTGCTCTTTCAGCACTCCGTTCACCGGCTCGACGATCGCTTTGCGCCGCCCGTAAATCATACCGCCCACGGGGTCCCGCAGTTTTCGTCGCATGCGGCGATGTGCCGGATCGCTGGCCCGCAGCCGCAGCCGGCCCCCGCGATTCAACCAGCGCGCCAAATTCGAGTCTGGAACATAGGCATCAATCTTGCGCTCCTCCAGAGCATGCAGATTGTTCACCGAGAAGAATCCGCTGTCGGCACTGGCGCGTTGCGGTTTCTCTCCGCACTGCTGCTCCACCAGATCCACCATGGGCAGCAGCAATTCATTGTCGTTGGTCTCCTGCGTCACCCGCTGCGCCACAATCAAGTGATCCTCGCTGACCGCCATCGTGGCGGTGTAGCCCAGCGTGAATCCGCCGCGCTCGCGCAGAAAACGGCTGTCCGGATCGGTCCGCGACACCTTGTGCAGGCCCGATTTATGCAGCCGCTCCAACCGCTCAGGAATTCCGGCAAGTTGCTGTTCCAGCCGCTCGATCACTTCGCGGTCCACTTCATGGCCCGCACCTTCGTTGGGGTCGTCCGCATCACACTGCTGCTGCCAACGACGAATGTCCCGCCGAATGCGCGCCCGCGCGTCCCGCAGCGCTTGCTCGGTGTCCACGCGATTCCGCGAGGCGTTTGCCGCGATGCGTGTCGAGTCAATCGCCACGTGGCCGAGCTTGCCCAGTTTCGCTTTCCGCGCCAACTCCACCACTTGCGTGAACAAATCGTTCAATCCCTTCGCGTGCCGCCGCCGAAACGCGTTCAGTGTCCAGTGATCCGGCGCGGCCCCGCCCGCCAAATAGCGAAACGCCAAATCCTCGCGAATGCGCTGTTCCAACCTTCGCGAACTGGTCACCCCCAGCGCGTAGGCGTACAGCCAAACCGAAGCCAACCTCTCCGGCGCGTAGGCGGGGCCGCCTTCTTCCCCGTACTCTTTCCTAAAAGCGTCCAAGTTGAGCTTCGCCACCACGCGCCGCACGAAAAAACAGAGATGACCCGAACCCAACACATCCCGCACGCTCGGCGGCAGCAAATACGCCTGGTCCGGGTTGTACTCCAAAAATTTCGTCATCGCGTCCCCTCTCTCATGCAGTATAAGAGACGCGTCAACCCGAGTTCTCACACAGACTCCTTAGCCCATTGAGAGCACGCAGTTTACGTCGGCGCTGAAGCACCGACCTCCTGAAGAAAAAGACCTTTCCGCAGACTGTAGAGTCGTTGCCGAAGCTGGTTGATATTTAAGAACAACGTGACTCCGGGTGGCACAGCCATTCCTGTGCTGCTAAACGCTGCCCTCTCCGACAGGGCGGCGTTGCTCGGGTATGGGTAACACTGACGTCTAAACCCCGCGGTCTCGGAGACCGCGGCTACAGGGCTCGTGCCATGTGCGCGCGGGTTGTTGCCACGGAAATGCGCTATTGCGGCGTCAGGGTGATGTCGTCAAAGGAGATCGAGTAGCCGCTGCTGGCGGCGTCTTTGCCGGTGACCGTGAACTTGAAGGCGTAGTTGCCTGCGGCGGCGAAGTTGAAATTGCCGAGGTCGAACGTCGCGTAGGTGCCGTTGCCGGTGTTTTGGTACTCGTCTTGGGGCGAGCCGACTGCGGTGCCGTTGATGGTTAGCTGCCAAATTCCGCGCGTGTCGAATTCCTTCACGGAAACTTTTACGTCCGCGATTCCTGCTGTCGGAACGTCGACCGTGAGAGTGACGTTGTCACCGACCGCGGTCGCGTCCAGTATCGTGCCGGTAGTGTCCGGAAAACCCGCAAACGTGAATTGGCGGAACGTAGGACCGGAGCTAGCCGAAGGAAGATTCGCCGTCTGATAAACGATAGGCGTCTTCGAGGTCGATCCGCCCCCCGAAGTGCTGTAGGTCCAGGTGATGATCTCCTGTTGCGCCAGTAGCCCGCCGGTGCCGGCCGTGAATCCGACGTAAGCGTTATTCCCGCCAACAGTGGAGGGAATGTTGATGGGCCACGACGTGGTGAAGGTTTGCGCCGTGTTGACCGTGTCGGTGATGGTCAGGGTCAGGGTTGTGCCGTCGTAGGTCATGTGCGCGTGCAGGATGTCGCCGCTGTGGAGATTGACGCCGCCACCCAATGTTGTGGCTGGCGTGGTGGGAGATGCGCCATTGGTGTACAGGCCCGTGGAGTTCGTGCCCTCGCCCACGTTGCTGTAGAGGTCGAACTTGATCGCGACGCTCTTGGGGATCCCGGGGGTACCGCTGGGGAATCGGGTCCGTAGCCGAGTCCACCGCCGGTCGGACCGATGGCGGTGATACCTGAGTTCTGAATGGTGAAGGTGAAGCCGTCAGCGCTTGGGCTGGTTAGCTGGAACGTGAAATCGTTGGTGAACGTTTGCACGTTGACGGGCGTGGTCCAGAAGGCGCTCGCGACTTCATAGGTGGTGGTCGTATCGGTGAGCTGTAGGCGAGTGCCGTTGAGCTTGGTGTGCCCGTTGAACTGCAGGCCTGCGGCAGAAAATCCAGAAGCAAAGTTCACGGCGCTGGTTGACCCGCCGCCACTGCTGATGGTGATGACCGATTGAGCTGTCGCGCTGTTGGTGAAGCCGGTTTCGGTGGCAATGGCCTGCACGGTGCTGGTGGCGTTCACGACGAACGGTGCGGTGTATTGGGTGGAACTCGTGGTGGGAGGATTTCCGTTGGTGGTGTAGAAGATCGTCGTGCCCGGATCGGTGATCGTGACGGTCTGAGCCGATGTAAAGGTGCCGGTGCCCGGAGTGATGATCGGGGTAGGTGCCACAGGCAAGGTGTTGTTGATGACATAGGCGGCGCTGCTGGTCGCGCTGGTCGTGAAGCTGGGCGCGGTCGCGAGCGCGGTAATTGTTTCCGAGGACGCGACCGAGACCGGAGCGGAATATTGGAAGGTGCTTCCACCTGCCGTCGTTCCCGGAGTGGATTTATCGAGAGTATAGAAAATGGAGCTGCCGGGGGTCGTGTCGGTGATGGTGACGGACTGCGTTCCGGTGTAAGTGCCGGCAACCGGGCTGAAGATCGGCGGAGTCGCCGGCTGCGGTGCCGTGCCGGTGCTAACGAAATTCCAGGTCTCGATCTTCTGGCTGGCCGCGAGTCCGCCGGTACCACCCGTGAATCCGACGTAGGCGGTGTTGCCGCCAACGATCGAAGGAATGTTGACGGTCCAGCTGGTGGTGTAGGTCGCGTTGGTGACGCCGTCGGTAATGGTCATCGTCAGCGTGGTGCCGTTGTAGACCATGTGCACGGAGAAAGTGTCGCCGCTATGGAGATCAATACCCGTGCTGCTGAGATCCGTAAAAGGAACCGTGGGTGACGCGCCGTTCGTGTAAAGACCTGTCGAGTCGTCGCCCTCGCCATCGTTGTTGTAGAGATCGAACTTGATGGCCACACTCTTTGGAATGCCGCCGGTGCCACCCGGCGTATCCGGCCCGTAGCCTAGTCCGCCACCGTAAGGACCAAGAGCGGTGAGGCCAGTGTTCTGGATCGTGAAGGTGATGCCGTCCGCGTCGGCGTTGCTCAACTGGAAGGTGAAATCGTTGGTGAAGTTCTGGATGTTGACCGGAGTGTTGTACCAGGCGCTGCCCGCCTCCCACGTCAGGCCGTCGGTAAGTTGCAGGCGGGTATCATCGAGATCGGTGCTGCCGTTGAACGTCATCACGCTGGCGGCGGAACTGAATCCGACAGGGAAGCTGGCTCCTGTTCCGGCGCCGATCGCATACGTCGCGCTGGCCTGCGGGCTGGCAGTGAGGCCGGGGGATGTAGCGATGGCATTGATGGTCTCGGACTGGCCCACCGTGACCGTAGCCTTTCCAGAGAACGGCGTGGAAGACGTGGAAGCCGGGGCGTTGATGGCGTAGTAGATCGTGGGGGAAGCGGACGCATCCGAGATCGTGACGGTCTGCGTGGAACCGTAAGAACCGGGGAGCGGCGAGAACGTCGGCATGAGGGTTTGCGTTTGCAGCGTGTAGGTTTCGCTGGTCGGCAAACTTTGCAGGAAGCTGGGAGCGCTGGCGATCGCCGATATAGTTTCCGTGGTGCTGACAGTGATCGGGCCGGTATAGGGCGTGGAAGATGTTGTGGCCGTGCCGGTGGTGGAATAGAAAATGGAAGCGCCGGCAGTGGAGTCGGTAATCGTGACGCTGATCGATCCGGTGAAAGTCTCCGCGCCTGGCGTAATCGAGGGAGCTGCAGCTTGTTGAGCGCCGTTGAGCAGGCCATACACGCTCAAGGCGCTGTTCGTGCCCACATAAAGTTTGCCGTTGATGACGACAGGAACCACGAACTTGACCGCACCGCCAGGATTGTCGCGAGCCGAATTGGTAAGGCTGCTGTACAACGTGGTGGTGATGTTCGTAGCGTCGTGAGCGCGCACGTCCGCGGAGCCGCCGGAGTTATAGCCATCGGTCTGGACGGTCCAGACGATCGGACTGGAAGTCCCGTTGGCAGTGATGATGGGTGTCGGGCTAGGGAACCCGGCCGATTGCGCGGCCGTGTGCGACGGAGTGGAGGGGAGCTTTCCGCTGGTCAGCGGAAAGGATTTCATGCTGTCCGAGGTGCCCCAGAAGTACACGGTATTGTTGCCGAACCCAGGCGTTCCCCATAAGCCGCCGATCGGGAAGTTTTGGTTGGTCTGGCCGGAATTGTTGACGGGAAGCTCTTGCACGATGTTGTCGGAGCTGGTGCTGTAACCGCCCATGTTGTCGCGATCAACCAGGGAAATTCGTCCTTCCTTGCCAGCTTGCACGAGCAAGTGGGTGTGTCCGCCGCTGCTTTGATCGGGGAGGAGCATTACCCCGCCGGCCGCAACGTCGCGATCCTCGGAATTGAGGGTGGCCTGGTTGAGGGGTGTGAAATCGTCGGCGACGGTCATCACGCCGTTGTTCAGATGCAGACGCACGATGCTGTCGCCGTAGTCCATCGAGTTGGTGTACGGCGTGGTGGCATCGAAGGTGCCGTTACCGGTGGACACGAAGAGGCGTCCTCCCGGACTCGAACCGGTAGGATTATTAGTGTCGGCGGCGATGCCTGACCCGGACATCCAGATCCCGGCGCCGATACCATTTGCAGACGCGCACCATGCGCTGGTTTGCTTCAGAGTGGCGGCGTTGTAGGCCAGAATCCAGCCGTGCCAGGGGCCGTTATCGCCGTGCGATCCGAATCCGATGTACACAGATACCATTCAGGAGCAGCAAGCCGGTGCGGTTGTCTTCCCACTTCGGATCCCAATTTAGCGTGCCGCCGGAACTGCCGTTGCCAGTCCCGGACACGCTGCCAGATAGTGCGATCGGGCCGCCGAACTTTTCCGCGCCGGTGGTGACGTCGAGAGCGTGCAAGCGCTGAAAATAGGAGCCATTTTCTTTTGTTGCGCCGACGACATATATCGTATTCGTCGAAGGATCGATGACCGGCGTGGCGGTAATGCCAATGATCGGTTGAATGTCGGTGCTGCTGACGTCCCCGTTTGGAACCGTGGTCGCGCCGGAAGCCGCTCCATGGGAGGAAGTGAGCAGCGAGATCTGCCATAACGGCGAGGCGTTGGCTCCGCCATTATTGTCGGCGTCAAAGGCGTAAACGCTGTCATTTTCAGTGGCGACGAACACAACGTTGTGAGTTCCTTTTCCGGGTATCGCGAGGCCAGCCATGTACAGGGGCTGGGCGTAGATTTGCCCGTCAACGGACTGCGAGAAGAGTTTGCCGAAAGAGGTCGCGTTTACGTTGGTGGTGTTGAGGATGCTTTCGCCGGGGTTCAAACCCGTTCGCGCATTGTCGTAGTGTTCGGTGACCACACTCTGCGCCAAGGCGCCGGCCGCGCAGAACAGGAGCAATCCACAGGCGAGAACGGTGCCGCCGACGAAACGCACGCGACGGCGCCCTTCCGCGAAACGCTTACGGACGCCGACGCACACCGACTGAACACGGACCATCGCTGATTACCCCCAACTTACTATTTACTATACGACAATAAGACGGATAATTCTTGGGTCCGTGTCGGGACAGTACACAGGGCCTTTTGCACGAACACGCGCTACTTACCTCTGCGGCGGATACTCGGTGTGGGACGGTAACCGAGGGCAAGTCTTGAAATCAGTCTGGTCGTTCGGCAAGCTGTACGCGAATTGTAGCGACGACGTCGAAGGTGCTCAAGACCAAAATGATTAGGACTCACCGGACAGTACCATCAGTACGAATATCTTGAGAGCATGCGCTTGATTCATGGGCCTGCTCGCGTCCCCACAGGTGACAACGAAAAACAGTGATGAAGATGGGTCGATGGAAAAGCGCAAAGAGACGTTCCCTCAGCTAATCCGTAGTTTTGAGTAACGTTTCGGGCAAGCTAAGATATGGCCGGTTTTGCGGAGGCTTCATGCGGAGATTGAATGGCAGGCTGTTGTTGTTCGGGGTCCTGGGATATTTCCTCTGTGGCATGCAGCCGGAGCCGGCGATAGCGCAGGAATCTGCGACGTCCCGCCGGACCGCCGCGGAACAGCCCGCAGACCAAGGCCTCAGCGTGGACCGCATCTATAGCGAGCCGAGCTTGAGTGGGCATCCGACGCCGGGAATCGCGTGGGCTCCGGACGGCAAAGCATCTGAGTTTCTTTAAGAGAAGTGTCCTCCGGAGCGGGAAAGGGGGATCGCAAAGAGCTTTGGTTGATGGACGTCGGCGTCGGGCGAGAGCCGATTGCTGGTCTCCGCGGAGAAACTGGAATCGGCGCTTCCGGCGGCAACGGAAAACGCAACGCAGGCGACCGGACTGGGGCGACATGCTCCCGCGCAGTATCAGTGGGCCCCCGATGGCAGTGCACTGCTGCTCCAAGGGAGTAGCTCGCTCGCGTGGTTCGACCTGAAGACGCAGACTGCGCGTCCGCTTGTTTCGAGCAAGGAGGCGATCGCCGACCCGAAAATTTCGCCTGATGGCCGCTATGTGAGTTTCGTTCGCGACCACAATTTGTGGGTGGTTCGCGTGGCGGACGCAAAAGAGCGCGCGTTCACAAAGGGAGGAACCGAAGAAGTGCGCAAGGGCGAGCTGGATTGGGTTTACCCCGAAGAGTTGGATATCACTACGGCGTACTGGTGGGCGCCGGACTCGTGCGCGATTGCTTACCTGGAGATGGACGAGCGAAAAGTGACGCAATATCCGCTGGTGGATTTTGCTTCGTATACCGGCGAGGCGGACGACGAGCGCTATCCCGTCGCCGGCGGTAGCAATCCTGTCGTGCGGGTTTTTGTGGGGAAGGTGGACGGAGGCGAGCCGCGCGCGATGGATACGGGTGCGAACACGGACATCTACATTGCACGAGTGAACTGGCTCGTCGATTCCAGGCACATCGCGATACAACGGTTAAACCGGCCGCAGACGATGATCGATCTTTTGGTTGCTGACGCTGGTTCAGGCAAGTCCCGCGTCGCATTGAGCGAGAAGGATCTGTACTGGATCAATGTCAGCGATGATCTGACGTTTCTGAAGGACGGCAAGCGCTTCTTGTGGTCGAGCGAACGCTCGGGCTACCGGCACATTTATTTGTATGACCTGGAGGGAAAAGAGCTCGCGCAGCTGACGAAAGGGAATTGGGAAGTCTCCGCGGTGCAAGGTGTGGACGAGGCGAAAGGGCTGGTCTATTTCACGGCCGCGGAAAAATCGCCGCTCGAGCGCCATCTGTATCGAGTGGCGCTGGATGGCTCCCAATTCACGCGCATCACCAAAGAGGATGGCACGCACGGGATCAATCTTGCGCCCGGCGCCGCGGCGTACGTCGACACCTATTCCAACAGCATGAACCCTCCGCGGCAGGATTTGGTGAAGATCGATGGCTCGCGCATCGCCGCCTTAAACGAAAACAAATCGGCCGAGCTAGCCGATCTGCACTTGTCGCCGGTGGAATTTCTTTCCGTGCAAACGCATGACGGCATGCAACTGAACGCCATGATGATCAAGCCGCCGGATTTCGATGCCGCGAAAAAATATCCCGTTCTTGTTTATACGTATGGCGGGCCGCATGCGCAGGTGGTGCTGAATGCATGGGAGGGCTCGACATTTTTGTGGCACCAGCTAATGGCGCGCAAGGGTTACATCATTTTTGCCGTCGACAATCGCGGCTCTGCTGGCCGTGGCCACTTATTCGAAGAACCCATCCATTTCCGGTTAGGGGCGCAAGAGCTGTCCGATCAGCGCGATGGCGCGGCGTATCTGAAGTCGCTGCCCTACGTCGATGGGAATCGCATCGGGATATGGGGTTGGAGCTACGGCGGACACATGACGCTGCACGCCGTGTTCGAGGATCCGCAGGATTTTAAAGTGGGCTTTGCCGGCGGGCCGGTGACCGATTGGCACTACTACGACACGATTTATACGGAGCGATACCTGGGGTTGCTGCCGCAAAACGAGGAGAGCTACCAGGAGTCATCGCCGATCAAGAATGCGGCGAAGCTCAAGGGCAAACTGCTGATCGCGCATGGAACCGGTGACGACAATGTGCACTACGCGAACACGCTGGCGCTGATCAACGAGTTGATCGAAGCAGGGAAGTACGTCGAGGTTATGGCGTTTCCGGGTCGCGGGCACGGGGCTAGCGACCCGGAAGCTCGGCGGGTCCTGATGAACCGTGTCACGCAATTCTTTCTTGATAACCTCTGATTCAAAAACACTTAGCTATGCGATTGGGAGCGGTGTTTTGACAATACAGCGATACAAGGTTATAGTTGTCTATACATCATTACCAAGATTTAAGTGAGAATAGAGCTAGACAATGTTAGGCGAGGTCAAAGCGAGAATCAAGGTCGCTGACGAAGTCTGGCTGGCCTTAGCTTCTTTGCAACGGCAACACTCGGACCGCTCTGATTTTTCGATCGAGGAAATCATGGAGTCGGCGCGACGCCAGAACATTTACGGTTCCCTCCGCCCTGGCGTCTATGTCCATGTTGTGCAGCATTGCGTAGCAAATCGACCACCGAACCCGGCGAGATACCGCATGCTTTTCGAGACAGCGGCCGGACATCGCCGTCTCTTCCGCGCAGGAGACGCATACCACCCTGATAGAGAAGGTGGAAAAATAACGCCTGCTCCTGAAGATCTTCCTCCGGGCTATCAGGGACTCGTTCCTTGGTATCGCGAATGGAGCGAGGATGCCTCGCGAAACGTTGTGCAAAATGATCCGCTCCTGGCGCTGCGCGGATCGGGCACTCATCTATGGGCCAACGAACACGCCGACGAATACATTCGCCGGTTGCGCGAAGGTTGGGAATGAGCCGGGTATTCTGGGACTCAAATCTATACATTTACCTCTTCGAGGAATATGGGCAATTCACGGCGCTCACCGCAAGTCTCAGGACCCGAATGCTCGAGCGTGGAGATCGCCTATTCACCTCGGCTCTCACGCTTGGAGAAATTCTCGTAAAACCCATGGAGATGGGCGACACAGAAATGTGCACGAAATACGAGAAGACAATTGCGGCCACGACCAGCGTGATTCCATTTGACGAGGACGTCGCCAAGCGCTACGCGACGATAAGGCGCGACCGAACCTTACGGGCACCGGACGTTATTCAACTGGCCAGTGCCGCTTCGACACAGATCGACTTATTCATTACCAACGACGGACGCCTCCAAGGAAAGCGCATCGAAGGCATTCAATTCATCGTGTCGCTGGACCGCGTACCCTTCTAGTTATTGGGCTTGTCTTTGTCTTTTTCCTTGTCTTTGTCTTATCTCGACCGCGGGGCCGATCTTGATGGTGGCGCCGAACCGTTTGTAGTTGGCGTACCGCACGGTCATCTTCATGTGCACCGAGCCAGTGCTGAAGTGCAGTTCGTCGTCGGAGCGCGTGTAGGTCGGAAACCAGTAATGGCCCTCGATGTTTTCGCGGAAGGTTTCAAAACGCGGGAAAATGTTTTCGTTGCCCTTCTTGATGATGTCCGGGACCGCTTTTCCGTCGGACTTCACGATATTCAGGTCGCGGTCGTCCACCCAGATGCGTCCCTGGAAATAGCGCTGATTCTTTTCTATTTTCTTGGGCTTGACATCGAAGACGTAGGTGCCCAGTTCGTCGAGTTGTTCGCGGCCGGCGTAGTTGACGTCATACTTCGGCAGCTCGTCGGCGGTCAGCACGAAAGGCTGGACGTGCTCGAGGTCGTCCAGGTCCTGCTGCGAAAGCGAGATGCGCTGCAGCGTTGGCGGCGGGGCGGAGATGACCTTTTCATAGCGCTTACCTTCGGGCGTGAAGAGAATGTCGCTGGTCATGCGGTACTCGCCGTCGGGACGCCCGTCGAAGTCGATCGTCTGGACGACGAAAGTCTGCGTGTAGGTGTAGTTGTCGCGCTCTTTTTTGAACTCCAGTTCGCGATCGCCGAATTTCTTGACGATTTCCGGAACGGGAATATCGGGCGGCTTGTTCGAAATATTGGACGGGTCGTTTTTTGGCGCGGGGTTCGAAGTCTGGGATGCTTGCTTCGAGACGTCCAGGGTGGGGAGTTGCGCGGCCAGGGAGAGCGTGCACGCCAGGGCGGCGGCTGAAACGATCGTGCCAGAAGTGGCCCCCAGGCGAAGTTTAGTGGATGTTCCAAAGATGATGTTGAGCATGCCGGATCTCCTCGTCTGTGCCGTTCCCCAAAGCATTGGACCTCCGGGACAGCACCAGGGTTGCCCCGCGATACCTGACAAGCGCGCTCCGGGAAGTCGATACGCACGGACGAGTCCAATTATCGCGCGTTTCGGCAATTCACTCCAGCGACGGACAACCGGAGTAGCAAGTCGGTTTCTAGTAGGCGCGCTTCCAGGACTTAGCCGAGTTCGGCGCTGGATTTGGTCTGCGAACCGGGCAGCTTCGTTGACTTGCCCCACGCCGCAACCTAACATGTGCGCCCAATGGCAGATTCGCAATCACTCCTCGGGCAGACCATCTCCCACTACCGCATCATCGAAAAACTCGGCGGCGGTGGGATGGGTGTCGTGTATAAGGCCCAAGACACGCGACTAGACCGCTTTGTGGCGCTGAAGTTCTTGCCCGACGAAGTCGCCAAAGACCCGGTGGCCTTGAGCCGTTTTCGGCGTGAAGCAAAGGCCGCGTCGGCGCTGAACCATCCCAACATTTGCACGATTCACGATATTGGCGAGCAGGATGGACGCGCGTTTATCGTCATGGAGTTCCTCGATGGCATGACGCTGAAGCACGCCATCCTGGGCAGGCCGATGGATGTGGAGACGGTGATTTCGACGTGCATTGAAATTGCCGATGCGCTGGACGCCGCGCACGCGGAAGGCATCATCCATCGGGACATCAAACCCGCGAATATCTTTGTGACACGGCGCGGGCACGCGAAAGTGCTGGATTTTGGGCTAGCGAAGGTCAGCACGCAGGAACAAGGAATGCCGCTCGGGGCATCGCAAGCAACGATCGAAGTCACTCACGAACATCTTACGAGTCCGGGGACGGCACTGGGCACAGTAGCGTATATGTCACCAGAGCAGGCGCTGGGGAAGGAACTGGACGCGCGCACGGATTTGTTTTCCTTCGGTACGGTCTTGTACGAAATGGCCACGGGTAGCCTGCCTTTCCGGGGAGAGACATCGGCGGCGATGTTTGACTCGATTTTGCACAAAGTGCCGGTCGCGCCGGTGCGCTTGAATCCCGACCTGCCACAGAAGCTGGAGGAGATCGTAAACAAGGCGCTGGAGAAGGATCGAAACCTTCGCTATCAACATGCCGCGGACGTGCGCACGGACTTGCAACGTCTAAAGCGCGACACCGATTCCGGCCGCACAGCACAACTGAGGGCGGCGGAGGAACCAGCGTCACCATTGCCTAGTTCGGCTGCGACCGTTGCGGCCGCACCGCAATCCCCTACGAGACAAACCACAGCAGCTCCCTTGGAGGCTGCCCCAAAAGTGAAACGTGGATTAACGCACGGCTGGCGATACACGGCTGGAGCGGCGGCACTGGTGGTTGCCATTGGAGTCGGGCTGCTGTATTGGCGCGGTACCAAAGTGCATGCGCTGACGGATAAGGATTCGATCCTCCTGAGCGATTTCGTGAACACCACAGGCGATCCCGTGTTTGACGGCACGCTCAAGCAGGCGTTGGCCGTGCAACTTGAGCAGTCGCCCTATCTGAATCTCGTGCCCGAATCGAAGATTCAGGAAGGCCTGCGTTATATGGGGCGGCCTGCGGACGAGCGAATTACCAGCGACGTAGCCAAGGAAATTTGTTTGCGTGAAGGCGTGAAGGCGATGCTGACCGGCTCGATTGCCAGCTTGGGCAGCCATTTTGTGATTAACATAGGGGCGGTCAACGCGCAGACGGGTGACTCGCTGGGGCGCGAGCAAATCGAAGCGGAAAGCAAGGAGCAGGTCCTCAAGTCGCTCGACAAAGCAGCGTCGAGCCTGCGGCAAAAACTGGGCGAATCGCTCGCTTCGGTGCAGCAATTTGCGACCCCGCTGGAGCAAGCCACGACCTCGTCGCTTGAAGCTCTCAAAGAATTCAGCCTGGGGGAAGCAGCGCACTTAGATACGAACGACGAAGAAGCGATTCCTCATTTGAAGCGCGCCATCGAACTTGACCCGAATTTCGCGACCGCGTACGCCACGCTCGGAGTGTGCTACTCCAACCTAAGCGAACCGAAACCTGCCACCGATCTCCTGAAGAAAGCTTACGACCTTCGCGAACGAGCCAGCGAGCGCGAGAAGCTGTACATTCTGGCGCATTACTATGGGGAAGCAACTGGGGAAATTGACAAGGAAAGTGACGTGTACGAACGGTGGAACGCAACATACCCCCGCGATACGCTTCCGCTCGACAATCTGGGATTGAATTATAACGCCGTCGGTCTTTTCGAGAAGGCAATCCATGTGTCCAGCGAGGTGTTACGGCTAGACCCCAAGGACGATTATGCCTATCAGAACTTGACGAACGCTTACGTGAATGTGAATCGCTATGACGAGGCCAAGAACCTCGCGGAGCAAGCGTTGGCTCAGAAGACCGATAGCCTTGGCACTCACATAGCGACGCTCAAAGTAGCCTTCATTCGGGGAGATCAGGCCGGTGTTCAAAGGGAGCTCGCCGCGGCGCGCAGACCAAGCGACACGCCGAATATTCTGTTTCTGAAAGGCCAGACCGAGGTATTCGTCGGAAAAGACAAGCTCGCGCACGAGAGTTGGCAGCGTGCCGCCTCGGAGGCAGAACGACTCGGCCTGAAAGGGTCGGCGTCCGGGATTAGGGCCAGCAAGGCGTTGACAGACGCTGCGCTGGGCTACTCGGACGTCGCCAGGCAGGAAATCTCGGATGTTCTTCCTCAGCCAGAGGACCGGGATGTCAGTGTAAAGACGGCATTGGCCCTGGCACAAATCGGCGATACGCAGAAGGCTCAAAAAATGGCAGAAGACTTAGGCCGCGATTTCCCCCAGGACACGCTGGTCGTTGCCTTCGGCCTTCCCACGATTCGCGCGCTCGCCGACCTGAAAAGAAATCATCCGGCGGAGAGCATCGCCGCGCTCGAACCTGCGGGGAAGTATGAACTGGGTGCACCACCAGGTAGCCTGGCACCATACTGGCCCATCTACGTCCGGGGTCAGGCTTTCCTGCAAATGCAGGACGGCGCGAAAGCTGCCGCCGAGTTTCAGAAGATTTTAGATCATCGCGGAGCACTCGCGTTCAACGTACTCTATCCGCTTGCGCACTTGGAACTCGGGCGCGCCTACGTCCAACAAGGCGACACGACGAAAGCGCGTGCCGCGTACCAGGATTTCTTCGCGTTGTGGAAGGATGCGGATGCCGATGTGCCCATCCTGAAGCAAGCCAAGGCGGAGTACGCGAAGTTGCTGTAGACCTGCGAAGCGAACCTTGACCAGCCACCGTTTCCCAGGGGATGTGATTAAGCCTCCAGTCCCGAGCCCCAGAAACCTTTTCCGTCAGCGACTACTCGGATGTAAACATTTGCCCGGCTTGCCTTAGTTCACGGTCCAGATACAACCGTAATTGCTCGGAACAGTAAGCGCCTGCGCAGCGCCCGAAACAACGCCGGGTAGATTCTGCGCGCCCTCGATCTCTTCGACATAACTACCGGTGATGGGGAAGGCGAAGCTCGTCGACTGCTGCTGATTCGTAAAATTGACGACAATCAGGCTGAATGTGTTGCCAAGCTGCCGTGAAAACGCCAACAAGCCCTTGGAGTTAAAGTTGTTGTAGTCATTGTAGAAGTAATGCTGGCCATCGGTGAACTGCGTTCCGCTGCGGCGGATTTTCGTCAGTTTTCGAACCAGGCGGATGATCGGCTGGCCGTCGTTGTCATAGAAATAGTTCCAGCGCACTGGCCGATAAAGCATCACGCGCCCGTAGCCGCTATCCGGAATCCAATAGTTCTCACAGAATTCCTGCCCCTCTGACAGTAGCGGCGTTCCCTTGGTGGTCAGCAGCGCAATCAGATAGGGCTGCACTTTAGGCCAATTCGCGTCCCGATTCCCTTGCTGGAGCAATACGTCGTCCGGATTGTTGTCGACGGGGATTGTCCCGAAGTTGCAGATGAATCGCTGATGATCGTGATTTTCAATGTATTGGAGACCGGTCTTGGGTAGGGTCTCGCCATTTACCGTGACGGACGCCGGATATCCGCTTAGTCCGAGTTGTAATCCCAGTTGCTCGATGGCGCCGGGGTTGCCGGCGGCGCAGCTAGCCGCGGCGTAGAGTGTGCCGTCCTGCCAGGTGCCTGTGGAGTAGCTCCCATTCAGAATATCGGGAGGATTCGGAAGATATTCGGCAATCTGGATGAGATTGATGTTCCCGGCGGCATCAAAGAATCGCTGATAATGATCCGTCGCTCCCGCTTTGGATTTGACGTATTGGTACGTGGAATACACGAGATTGGCATAGCCAGGTCCGGTCGGAGAGTCCCAATACTCTGGCACATCGTCGAATCGGAATCCGTCCACGTGAAACGTGTCCAGCCAAAACTGGTTAGCGGAATAGAAATAGTCCTGCGTGAGCCGCTTGGAGAAATCGTTCAGTGTGCCGTAGTCTCCGCTGCCGCCGTTGAACGGATTGGGAAGATCGTTCTGCAGGGCGCTATAAAGCTGCGTGTACGCAAAATCTCCGCCAGTGTGGCCGTACACCGAATCGACCACCACCGCGATTCCATTCTGGTGACACAGATCAACGAAACGCTGAAAATCAGACGCTTTGCCAAAGCGCTCGGCGACACAGAAATAGCCGATCGGGTCGTATCCCCAGTCGATCGTGGCCAGCACGTTCGATACCGGCATGACTTCGATGCAGTTGATTCCGAGATCCGCCAGGTAAGGAAGCTGCTTGATGGTGCGGTCGATGTCGTTGCGAAATTCGCTGATCATCAACTCGTAGATGATGGCGGCCTTGAGAGGCGGCGTTTTCCATTTCGTTTCATTGGCGGAGAACGCATACGGCACACTCCCAACGGTGATTGCCGACAGGCGCCCGACGCCGACTTCGCGAGAGAACGGGTCGATGATGAAGTCGATGTCACCCTGCGTGGGGCTGTGAATGACATAGCGATAGACGTAGCGGCCGGGTTGCCCGAAGGTGGATGACCCCGGCGGCGGAGGCGCGGTGTTTAGATCGAGCTGGCCAGACCAGTAATCCCCGTAGGTGGCATCGACGGAGTGAGCCTGTGCCACCACCGCCGGTTGCGCGGCCTGAAGATATTGATCCGTTTCGTGAATGATTTTGACCGAAACGGCGTATCCCTTGCCTGAGTCGACCCCAGGCAGGAAAATTCCGAACTGGACGATCTTGGGAGATATTTCGAGCGCACCCAACTTGTTCATCGGAAGGTAGTTCATAAAGACCTCGAGCGGACCGAAGCCGTTAGTAGGGAGGCAGTATACCCGACGATTACTGTCGACAGATATGGATGGGCTAAGGGTGGGTCAGAGGGATTCGACGATCTCGACGTTGCCGGTCTTCCGCAAGATTTCGACCGCTACGGAGTCGCCGTCGCGGCGAATCAAGAAATCCGCGGTGGCATCGCCGACGCGCAGATTGCGCATGCGCACTTCGGTCAGATTGGCGGGCAGGCTTGGATTGGTGAAACAGATCTGGCGCTCGGGGCCGCGCACGCTGAGACCCAAGCATGCCTGCAGGAGCATGTACACCGAGCCCGCAGCCCACGCTTGCGGCGAACACGCGACAGGGTAGAGCGTCGGGCCGTCGGCTTCGGGCCGCCTGTGAAATCCGCAGAACAGTTCCGGCAATCGGTGCAATTCGACGCGACGGCTGGCCTCGTGCAGGCCTTCAAGAATTTTGGCGACGTAGTCTTGCAGGCCGTAGTAGGAAAATCCCAAGGCGATCATGGCATTGTCGTGAGGCCAGACCGATCCGTCGTGATAAGACATCGGATTGTAGCGAGATTCGCACGCGGCCACCGTGCGGACGCCCCAGCCACAGAAGGAGTGCTCTTCCATGAGTGACGCCGCAGTGATCCTGGCATGTTCTTGGCTGGCGATCTTGCTGAAGAGCACTTGACCCGCGTTGGAAGTACGCACCTGGCATTGTTTTTTTTGACCGTCCAGCGCGAGCGCGTACATACCCAATTCCTCGCACCAGAATGCCTCTTCGAACTTGGATTGCAGCTTTTCCGCCGCGGAATCCAACCTTTGCGCAAATTCCGGCTCATTCATCACGCGGGCTAGCAATGCGCCGGCACGCTTCGCAGCGTAGGCATAGCCTTGTACTTCGCACAACGCGATCGGCGGTTCGGCCAGGCGGCCGTCGGCATGGAACACGGAATCCTGCGAATCTTTCCAGCCTTGCTGCACGAGTCCCTTGGAGGCGCGTTGCTGATACTGCACGAAGCCAGACCCGTCGAGATCGCCGTACGTGTCGATCCATTGCAAAGCGTGTTGGACGTTCGGCCAAATCTCTTTCACCAGAGATTGGTCGCCGGTGCGCTGGAAGTAGGCGCCCGCAAGCATCACGAACAGCGGGGTGGAATCGACGCTGCCGTAGTAGCGTCCAAACGGGACTTCTTTCGTTACCGCCATTTCGCCGCGGCGCATTTCGTGCAAAATTTTTCCGGGTTCCGCGTCTTGTTCGGGTATTTCCCGCGTAGCTTGCGTCTCGGCGAGATACTTCAGGACGCTCTGCGCGATCCGCGGCGAAGTCCACAAGCATTCGAGCGCGGTGATGATGCCGTCGCGGCCGAACACGGTGCTGAACCAGGGCACTCCGGCATACGGATACGGGCCCTCGGGATTGCCTTCGATGAGCATCCGAAGGTCCGCGGAAGAGCGATTGAGCCATCGCGTTGAAGCTCTCGCTGGAAGTCGTGATCTGGATATCTTCGCTGCGGGCGCGTTCGGTTTCGCGTGTCAGCGAACGGAACGCGGTCTGATAGGGAACGACGCCATTCGTGCTGGCATCGCGTTGGCAGGCAACCGTAGTGAAAATGGAGGTTTCCTGTTTGGGTTCCAACTTGAGGCGAAAGAGAGCTTCGCGCGTCGTGAGCGATGTCGGGGTCGGAGAGAATTCCAAGCGCGTCCGGCGGAATACGTTGTCCAGCCCGCGGTAAGCGAGTATCGCGGCATTTCCGTCGACGACATCCGGCAGTCGATCGCCCTTGCGCGCGCGCTTGGTGCCGCGCACCTCGAAGATGTCGGCGAAGTCCGCGTCGAATTGGAAGAGCAACGAAAGGCGCACCGGCTCCAGGCCGTAGTTCAGAATGCGCAGGTGTTCGTAGTGGCTGGCGGCGCCTAGAAACTGTGAGCGGAAAATGTGGACGGTGCCACGGGGCAAACTGTCCTCGGTATTCAGCGCGGTATCGACATTGGTGATGTCCACGGAGAGAAAAGCGTTGTCTTCGCGAACGGTCGAGCCCAGCAGCAGGGGTTGCTGCTGATTGAGGCGCATCGTGAAACGCGACAGGTGGCGGCTCTCCGCGTGAAAAAGCCCGAACTGCGAGAATCCCAAATCCTCAATATCGCCGTAACGATTGAGAACGGCGAACGTGTCACCGCATTTGAGCACACGGGTCCGGTCGTCCACCAATGCGGAGGATGCGCGGACGTAATATTCGTCGGCAACCCGGACAATGTCCGTCAAAAAACCGAACCTTCCTGTTTCGCCTATTGCGTCAGAAACGTGTCGACCTCGGACGTCTCGATGGAGAGAGCGCGGATGTTCAACATCGACTCATACAGCTTAACGTAGTCCTTGGCCATTCTCGACCCGGTGAAGCGCATCTCGAACGCTTGGCGGCAAGCGGCGCGATCCAGATCGGCCACCCGCGGTACTGCCCTGATGGCATCCTCGATGCTGTCCACGATGAAACCGCTCGTGCCGTGCGCGATGATTTCCGGCACCGATCCGCATTTGAAGGCGACCGTAGGCGTACCGCAGGCCATGGCTTCGATCATGGTCAGTCCGAACGGTTCGGGCCAATCGATGGGGAAGAGATAGGCGTAGGCGTTCCCGAGAAACTCAGACTTCTGATCTTCGGTGATTTCGCCGATGTATTCGATGTTGGGATTGTTCAGGAGCGGCTTGATCTGCGTTTCAAAATATTCGCGGTCGACACGGTCGATCTTCGCGGCGATCTTGAGCGGCATGCCGACTTTCAGCGCGATTTCAATGGCGCGGTCCACCCGTTTTTCCGGGGAGATGCGGCCCAGAAATGCCAGGTACTTTCCGGAACCATCCCCCAGCGACAAGGCGCCGGCAGGCAAGCCGTGATAAATGTTGCCGACCCAGTTGGCAAAGGGCAGCGGTTTTCGTTGCGCTCGCGAGATCGAGACCACCGGCATGTCCGGATACTTGTGATAAAGCGGCGGGAGATCAGTCATGTCCAACCGTCCGTGCAGGGTCGTGAGTTGCGGAATCCCGGTGACGCGAGAAATAGGGAAATGGAGATAGTCGATATGGAAATGAATGATGTCGAATTCTTCAGCGCGCGCAAAGATCTCTTCGAGCATTACGTAGTGGTGCGCGAGTTGGTCGATGCAATCCGGGTTCAGGCGAAGAGACATCGGGCAACAGGGAATGAGGCGGGCAGCAGTTTTTGAGTCGCCGCTGGCGAACAGCGTGACATCGTGCCCTAGCGCGACTAACTCCTCAGTCAAATAGGAAACTACCCTTTCGGTTCCGCCATAAAGCTTCGGAGGAACGCTTTCGTATAAGGGTGAAACTTGGGCAATTCGGAGGGGAGCCTTTGGCTGTATCGTCATAGTGGGACTGAGGATACAGGTCGGCGACGCTATTAGATATAGGGGGAAATCCCGACGGAAGTAAGGGTAGTTCCGGTATCGGAACTCAGCTGCGAATTCTGGACCTCGAGAATGGATCTTGAGTGATTTTGAGCCGTTCGCGAACTCGCGATTTTGGCGGTCTTCGCGACGTCGCGGTGCGGATCACCGGAACTCGGGCTGAATGCCTGTACTACGGCGACTGGGTGTTTTGGGTGGCTGCAATTCCGTCCAAGAAACCTACGGGGTGATGATGTCTTTTGCTCGAGGCTTCACTTGCACCGCGGCGAGGCTTGAAGCGTCCCAGCCGCCGCCCAGCGCTTTCACGAGGAGCACGCTGGTGACCAGCCGCTGGCCGTGGATTATGGCGAGCTCTTGCTCATCCGTGAGCAGATTTTGTTGCGCGGTCACGACGTCGAGATAGCTCACCAGGCCTCCCGAGTAACGATCGGTGGAGATGTCCAGCGTGCGGCGAGCAGCGTCCACAGCTTGCTGCTGAGATTGCTGCGCATCGTTCAACACGCTTAAGCCGGTAAGGTCGTCTTGCACTTCCTGGAAGGCGCCTAACACGGTCTCGCGGTAGCTCGCCACGTTCGCATCGTACCCGGCGCGGGAAAACTGGACCTGTGCGCGCCGCGCGCCGCCCGTGAAGATATCTTCAGCGACGTTCGCACCTACCGCCCAGAATATGCTCTGCACGTTTGCAAGCTTCGAGATGGAGGCCGACTCCCAGCCGGCCTGGCCGAACAGACTCAGAGAAGGATAGTATGCCGCTCGCGCGATGCCGATCTGCGCGTTGGCCACCGCCATCTGGCGCTCCGCTTCGGCAATGTCCGGGCGGCGCTCCAGCACATCCGAAGGCAGGCCGGCGTTGACGGGCGGAGGCTCGGCGTTCAGCTCCTTGATGGGGACGTGAAAATCCGGAGCCGCACGCCCCACCAAAACGGCGATGGCGTCTTCGAACTGTTTGCGTTGTTGCTCGAGTAGAGTCGCCTGGGTCCGCGTGGTATGCAGCAGCGTTTCTTCCTGGGCGACGTCCAGACCGGAAGCGACGCCGCCCGATGCCGCGAATTCACCAGGTCCAATCCTTTTTGCAACGCTTCCACGGTGCGGCGCAGGATTCCGATCTCGGAATCCAACTGGCGCAGGTTGAAATAATCGCCGGCGAGTTGCGAAGTCACCAGCAAGCGGACATTTTCCAGGTCGGCGGCGTTCGCTTGATAGGAGGCTTCCGCTGCTTCGATGCTTCGCCGCCGCCGGCCAAACAAATCCACTTCGTAGTTGACGGTGAACGGCAATATAAAGGTGTTCTGCTGTACCGGCTGGAGCGTCACCGGCACGCCATTCGTCGGGCGACTGCCGGACAGCCGCTGGCGTCCGACGTTAGGGCCGAGGCTGCTCGGCCCGGTGTTGAGCGTGGGGAAAAGCGTGGCGACTTGAATCGCGGCGGTCGCTCGCGCCTGTTCCAGGTGCGCGATGGAAATCTTGATGGTCTGATTTTCCGCCAGCGCTTGTTTCTCGAAGGCGTTCAGTTCGTCGTCATTGAAAACGCCCCACCACTCGCCCTTTGGCAAGCTGTCTTTAGGCGCGCTTTCGCGCCACGGAGCCGCGACATCCCACTGCGCTGGCGCCGTCGCTGCGGGTCGCTTGTAATTCGGTCCGACGGTGCAGCCGCTGAGCAACGCCCCAGCGAGCAGCAGCACAGCCGTCACGGAGATGCGCGCGACCTTCACCGGCCCAGGCCGGAAGCCTCGGCGAAATTGGGGCCAGCGCCGCATTACTTCTTATTTCCGCTGGGGGGCGGGTTACCGTTTGCGTTGGATCCACCGGGTGCCGCGCCATTGCTCTGCGCAGGCTGGCCTACGCCCACCAGCGGGGCGGGACGCGGCATTTCCTTTACGTTGACCTGGAGTCCCTCCTCGAGCGAATCCGGGGGATTCAGCACGATCCAGTCGGTGGCTTTCAACCCCTGCAGCACTTCGAGCGCGGTGCCGTAGTCGCGGCCAATCGACAGCGGCTGCAAATGCGTCTTGTGATTTTCATCGATGGTGACCGCGCGCAGCCCCTCGGAGCGGAACAGAAGAGCGTTGACGGGCACCTGCAGACGCTGGCCCTCGACCTTTACGAGCAGATGCACCTGCGCGTAGCCGCCCGGCAGCAAGCGGCCGTCCTTGTTGGGGACGTCCACTTCCGTGTTGAGGGTGCGGCTGGCCAAATCGATGGCGTCCGCGGTGCGTGCAACCTTGCCTTGGAACTTTTCTCCCTGGGTATTGCGACTAACTCCAGATAAGCGCCCAAGCCGGCGCGAATCGCCCCCGCGTAAACTTCCGGCACGCGAACGTAGGCGCGAATCGGATCGGTCTGCGCGAGATTGAAGAGTTGCTGCGCAGTGCCGCCATTTCCGGCGTTGATCAGGTTTCCGATATCAATGTTGCGTTGGGTGATGACCCCGCTGAATGGGGCGTAAATATGCTTGAACGATTCGAGATCTTCGAGACGCCGAACATTCGCCTCGGCCGATGCCGTGGTGGCTTTTTTCGCCGCGTAATCGCCGACAGCGTTGTCCACTTCCTGCTTCGATACGCCGTCCGTCTTGATCAGTTCCTGATAGCGGACGGCCGTAATCTTGGAAAGGTCTTCGTTCGCTTTCGACGTGTTCAGATCGGCGCGCGCCTGGGAAAGCTGCTGATCGACTTCGGGCGTGTCGATGTCCGCCAGCAACTCGCCTTTCTGCACGCGGCTGCCGATATCGTGGTACCACTTCTTCAGGTAACCGTTGGTCCGTGGCGTAAATCGGCGATTCCACATACGCCTGGGTCGTGGACGGCAGCACCAGATCTTCCTGGCCGGGCTCCGGAGTTGGGTGCACCACGGAAACTGTGGGCACCGCCATTTTCTCGGTTTCGTTGGCGAGCGCGCGATATTGCGTGCGGCGCTGCAGCAGCGTGAAGGCTCCCAGAATCACCAGGGCCAGAGCGCCCAGCAGCAAAAACAGGAACAGCCTGCTCTTCTTCTCCGGTTCTCTTTCCGGCATATATTCCACGTAAGTGGGTTCTACCTGGGGCCTGACTTCCGTCGTCGTCATTCCGTTTGCTCCACAATACTACAATCTTTTCGCGATTAGGCGGTGGCCGGCGACATCCCCGAGCCATCGTCGCTGGCGCGCTTGCGTTCGCGGCGCCCGTGGATGATCGAGAACACGCAGGGCACGAAGAACAGTGTCGCGAACGTGGCAAACAACAGCCCGCCGATCACCGCGCGTCCCAGCGGCGCGTTCTGTTCGCCGCCTTCGCCCAGCCCGATGGCCATCGGCACCATGCCGATGATCATCGCCAGCGCCGTCATGATCACGGGCCGCATGCGCACGAAACCCGCTTCCAGCGCCGCGTCTCTCGCGCTTTTTCCTTCATTCAGTTGTTCGCGCGCGAAGGACACCATCAGAATGCTGTTGGAGGTGGCCACGCCCACGCACATGATCGCGCCGGTCAGCGACGGAACGCTCAGGGTCGTGCGGGTCATCAGCAACATCCAGCAAATTCCCGCCAAAGCGCCGGGCAGCGCGGTGATGATGATGAACGGATCGAGCCACGACTGAAAGTTCACCACGATCAGCATATAGACCAGCACGATCGCGCCGACCAGTCCAAAGCCCAAGCCCTGGAACGAGCTCTTCATCGTTTGCACCTGGCCGCGGATCACGATGTGGCTCCCCCTGGGCAGTTCGGGCTCCACGTTGTGGACCAGCTTGGCTACGTCATCGGAGACTCCGCCGAGGTCGCGGCCGTTCACCGTGGCATACACGTTGATCATGGGCTGCACGTTGTAATGCGAAACGACCGCCGGGCGCGCGGTTGTGGTCGTGGTGGCCAGGTTGCCCAAAATCTGCGGAGTGGTTCCGGGGCCCGCGTTGACCGGCGTGTTCTGCAGGGCCTGCCAGCTGTCCACGCGGTATTGCGGGGTCTGCACGGCCACGTTGTAACTCACGCCGTTTTTCGGATCGAGCCAGAACGCCGGCGCCGTCTGGAAACTGGAGCTCAGCGAAACCAGCACATTCTGCGCGACATCCTTGGCCTGCAGGCCCACGGTTTGCAGGCGAGTGCGGTCCATATCCATGCGCAGCGTCGGCTGATCCAGGGCCTGCTGCACGTGCACGTCGACCGCCCCGGGGATGTGCCGCATCTCCCCGGCCAGTTTCTGGGCCACCGCGAAATTTCCGATTTGATTGTTGCCCATCAACGCGACATCGATCGGAGCCGGCGATCCGAAGTTCAAAATCTGCGTCACGATGTCGGCCGGCTGGAAAAAGAACTGAACGCCGGGAAACTCTTGGGGCAGCTTTTCGCGAAACTCGTTGATGTATTCGGCGGTCGGACGCCCGCGCTTCTCGCTGAGTTGCACCAGGATCTCGCCGTCGGACGTCCCGAAGGTGCCGGAGTTACTGTAACTGAGGTTGATGCCGCTGTAAGGAACGCCGAGATTGTCCAGAATGGTGTCGAGTTCGTCGGCGGGAATGGTTCGGCGAATTACGCCGTCGATCTGGTCCGCGAGGCGCGCGGTCTCTTCGATTCGCAATCCGCTGCGCGCTCGGAAATGCAGTCGAATCTGGCCCGCGTCCACTTTCGGGAAGAAGTCCCGGCCCAGCACGAAAATCAATCCGCCGGAGAGCACGCAAAATCCCAGGAAGCAAGCGGAGAAAACGATCGATTTTTCGAGTGCAAAGCCCAGTGCGTTCCGGTAGCCCTCGCGGAATCTCTCAAAAGCGCGCTCGAATCTTTGTTGTTGTCGCCGGAGAAATCCCTGCTTCTCGCCCTGGTGTTCTTCGGGAATGTATTCGTCTTCGGCGCTTAACAAATACATGGCCATGGTCGGTACGATGGTGCGCGACCACCCATACGACGCCAGCATCGCGAACGAGACCGCTTCCGCGAGGGGCACGAACAGGTACCGCGCTACCCCGGACAGGAAAAACATTGGGAGGAACACGATGCAGATGCACAGCGTGGAAACCAGTGCGGGCACGGCGATCTGCTGCGCGCCGTCCAGAATCGCTTGAACGGTTTCCTTGCCCATCGCCAGATTGCGGTTGATGTTCTCGATCTCGACGGTGGCGTCGTCCACCAGGATGCCGACGGCCAGCGCCAAACCGCCGAGGGTCATGATGTTGATGGTCTCGTGCAGCGCGCTGAGCAACAGGATGCTGACCAGGATGGAAAGCGGAATCGAGGTGGCGATGATCAGCGTGCTTTTCCAGTTTCCCAGGAACAGCAGGATCATGATCGCGGTCAAGCACGCGGCGATCAAAGCTTCGCGTAGTACGCCCTGAATCGACGCGCGCACATAGACCGACTGGTCGAAAAACATCGTCAGATGAAGACCTTCGGGCAAAGATCCGGAGTAGTCCTGCAGCGTTTGTTTGACGCGTTTTACGATGTCGAGCGTGGAGGCGCTTCCGGTCTTGTACGCGGCCATCAGCACTCCGCGCTGCCCGTTCGCGCGGACGATGTTGGTCTGCGGAGAAAAACCGTCGCGGATATGGGCTACTTCGCGCATATAGATCGTTGCGCCGTTCACGGTCCTGATCGGCAGATCGTTCAGGCCCGCGATGGTCTGCGGGCTGCCGTTCATTTCCACCGTGTACTCCAGGGTCCCCATTTTCGCCGTACCCGTCGGGAGAATCAGGTTCTGTGAGTTGACCGCATTCACGATGTCATTTGGCGAAAGACCCTTGGATTGCAGTGCCTGCGAGTCGATATCCACGGACACGAGCCGCTGTTTGCCGCCGTACGGGAAGGGCAGCGCCGCGCCTTGCACGGTCGCCAGCTGCGTGCGAATGAAATTATTCCCGTAGTCGAATAGCGCCTGTTCGCTCAGGGTGTCGCTGGTCAGTCCGATCTGGATGACCGGTACGGTTGACGCCGAGAAGATGGCTACCAGCGGAGGCGTCGTTCCCGGCGGCAATGTGAAGAGGATGGTTTGTACGATCGCCGTAGTTTGCGCGAGCGCGGTCTGAATGTTCGCGGTGGGCTGGAAGAATATCTTGACGATCGACGTGCCGTTCAGCGATTGCGACTCGATGTGTTCGACGTCGTTGACCAGCGTGGTTACCGCGCGCTCGGAGTTGGAGGTGATGCGCTGCTCCATCTCTTGCGGTTCCAGGCCCTGATACTTCCAAACCAGGCTGATGACCGGGATGTTGATGTCGGGAAAAATGTCGGTAGGCGTGCGCAGCAGCACCACCGGCGTCAGCAGGACGATGACCATCGCCAAGACGATGAAGGTATAAGGCCTAGCGAGTGCTAATCGGACTATCCACATAATTTTTCAACTTGCGATGACACTGAACCTGTTAGCGCTCGAGAACGTAACCGCCCGTCCGTCGAGCGAGAATCGGATGCTTTTCTTTAGATTCGCCAACCCATTTCTTTGGGTACGGCGGCGATTTGCGGAACCGCGGCGCCACCAGTCGCCACGGAATCACAGGCCCGATCCTACTTCGAGATCCAAAATGGGTGTGGCAATTCTGACGCCAATATCATGCCACACGGCGAGGCCGGCAACTCCTATCGTATCAGGCAGTTGCGCATGGAATTGGATCGAGCCGCCTACTCTTGATTCCGTGAATTGGATGCCCATATTTTGACGGTTGGTACATTGTGGGCGGGTACGATGTCGATTTTGGGCAGCTGACTCGCGAACGGACGGAGCCATATGACCGAATAACGCCCGCACCGCGAAGGGGCGCGCATGGCCAAGTGCACGCGTGGAAGGGAGTACGTCGGTGTATTGCGGCCGATGCGTCGGCGTGTCGCTATCGGCTGGGGATTCGCTAGTCGCGAAAAATGAAATTCATGCGCAAACCACAAACTTCGATCATGTCGCCGTCGTTCAAACGCAACGGCCCCGAAATGGCGGATCCGTTGACCACCGGCACCTTGTCTCCCGGCCCGATGTAATACCCGTCATCGCGTTGATTAACCTGCGCTGCAAGTTGCGGCTTGAACCAGCCCTTCAACTTGACCGTGGCCATCTTGGACTTGCCAATCACGGTGAGCTTGTTGGTCAGCACATATTCTTTCTGGTCGGTGTTCCCGCTAAGCACCACGAGCGTTGGAACTTTCACGCGGCTCGCAGCGAACTGCGTGCGCTCTCCCATCGCGGCGGCCTGTTGCAGCATCTCGCGCCGCGCTTTGGTGTCCAGCATCATGGTTTCGTTGATGCGCGGCGCGGCCGTGCCTTTCTTTCCGGTATCGCCGAAGGCGGTGGTGTCCCCGGAGGCATCCACTTTGATGTGGTGCTTTCCGACCCAGATGGAATCGCCGTCGTGCAATGTGGCGCGTTCCACGCGCAGGTCGTTCACGAAGGTTCCGTTCAGGCTGTCGAGATCTTCCACCACCAGGCGTCCTGCCTCGACGTACACGCGCGCGTGATAGTTCGAGACGGCGAGATTGTCAACCGGCAAATCATTGTCGGGGGAGCGGCCGATGCCCACCGGACGGCTGCCGATGGGTACTTCTTTTACCAGCTTGTCTTCAAACATCAGCGTCAGCTTCGCCATTTACTTTCCTCCTGCCGAGCCATTCTTGTGCGCCTTCTTCTGGGCCCCGCGACGCAGCCAGGAGAACCATCCCTTGGACTCGCCGCCAATCTGCACGACCACCGCAGTGACGTTATCCGCGCCGCCTTGCTCGTTGGCCAATTCCACAAGCCGCTGGGCAGCCTTGGCCGGATCGGGCTCCGCCTGCAGGGTGCCCGCGATCTCTGGCTCCGTCACCATGCGTGTCAATCCGTCCGAACACAGCAGCAACACGTCATTCCCGAATAGCGTGTGCTCTTCGCAATCGACTTCAATCTCGGGATGAGCGCCCAGAGCGCGCAACAGGACGCTCTGCATTTCGCTGCGATCGGCTTCCGCCGGCGTCAGAATGCCGCGACGCACTTGCTCCGCCACCAGAGAATGATCGCTCGTCAATTGCTGCAAATTGCCGCTGCGCAAAAGATACGCGCGGCTGTCACCCACGTGCGCGACGCTGAGTCTTTCCCCGTCGATCCACGCCGCGGTCAGCGTCGCTCCCATCCCTCGCTGCGTGGGATGCGCTTGCGCCGAATCGTAAATGCTCTTGTTTGCAATGTGTACAGCGCTCGACAGGCGCTTCGTTTTCTCGCTCCAAGTCGCGGGCATGTCTCCAAAAATCGTCATCGCTGGATCAGTCTCTGTCTCCTGGCAATGTTTGACCACAGACTCAACCGCCAACGCGCTGGCGACCTCTCCGTGTGCCTCGCCACCCATGCCATCCGATAGGACAAACAGATTCAGGGGCTCCACAATCCGGAAGCAATCCTCATTATTCGTGCGGACGCGTCCCACGTTCGTCACGCCGCCGCTTACAATTTGCACTGAGGCTCCTCTGGCTTTCTTGCGGGCCGCTCCCACGGACTACCCACACCCATGCCTGGCAACCTGCCTCCACGCTAGCAGACCCCGCAAGCCTGCGGAAGGCACTGAACCCTACTAATTACTCATCGTTTGGCCACATGGCGCCGCGACGCGAAAGGGTATGAGCGCCCCAAGGTCAACACCGCCATTGTAGAGGCGCAGCAATGTCGGAGCGCGGCAATGCGGCGCACCAGCTTGGCCGGGCGTGGTCATCGATGCCCAAACGGATGCCCAAACGAGAGCGTCGCGGCCTACCTCCACATCCTCTCGTAAGCCGGCTATTTTTCGATACAATCCCAACATGTCCCGCCGCCGCATGTCTGCTGTTCTCGCCTTTGTTTCCGGCGTCGCGCTAATCCTAAGCTCTTCAGCCTCCTCTCAACAACCACCCCCGCCCTCCGGTGCCCGCATCCTGCTGCTCCCGCGCAAAATCGTCTCCGGGGAGCACTCGACGCTGGCGGTGCTCGATGTCAACGGACGTCTAACTCCCGGAGTGCGCGTGGACTTCTCTAACGGCGATCGGGTGACCACCGACGCGACTGGCCGTGCGCTTTTTGTGGCGCCGCTAAATCCCGGGGTTATCTCGGCGGCTCTGTCGGGGCATCCGGGCCGGATTTACACGACCATCCTTAGTCCCCTGGAAGCTTCCTCGCCCTCGATCGAAATTTCTGGTGCTCCGCGCGTTGCGTCACTCAGCGACCGGTTTGAACTCGCCGGCCGCTCGTTCTGCGGCGATGCCGACGCAAACAAGGTCACGATAGCGGGGCTTCCCGCCTTGGTGCTGGCCTCCTCGCCGACATCGCTCGTAGTTCTTCCGCCTTCGGAGCTGAATCCCGGTGATGCCTCAGTCGTGGTCACATGTAACAAGCAGGACTCCCAGCGCTTCGACATTCGATTCGTGGAGATTACATTGGAGGCCAATTCCTCACCGCTGGCGCCCGGCGACCACCGCGCCCTGACGGTCCGCGTTCGCGGCACGACCGCCAAAGTCGCGCTCGAGGCCCACAATCTGGCTCCCAATATTGCCGAACTGACCGGCGGGAATCCCGCGCGCATTTCCAGCAGCGGGGGAGCGGACAACATCGCCCAGTTTTCGTTGATAGGGAAGCAGCATGGCAGCTTCGTCGTTTCGATTCGCCTGCTGCCCACTCAGAGCGCGCCTCGCCCCTGAAGGTCCCACCTGGCTCCGTCAAGACACAGGGGCCGGGAGGGGCTTGCCCCTCCCCTGCAACTCACTGATAGCTAAGAGGTGAGATCGGAACCAAAGTCCCATTGACCGGTATCGGCCAGACGCCTACCTTGGATGAGCGGAGCCGTGCTGCTCCTGCGACATTTATGGGTGATTCCAACATTATTCCGGTACCTCCATCGTTAGACCCGGGCGAGCGCGAACTCGCCGAAGAGCTTTCGCGCATCCAGAAGCGCGATTCGTGGGTGGGGCGTTACTCGATTTTCGTCAGCCTGCTGCTGGTCGGAGCTATCGTCGCGCTGGCGGTTGTGGCGATGCGGCAGGGAGCCGAACCTTTTTATAAGATCAGACTTACGGAGGCGATTTTTGGCTTGATCGCTTTGATCGTGTTGTTCAACGTGTACACGATCCGGCAGGAAATTCTGATCAAGCAGCTGCGCAACCAGCTCACTGAGAAACAGGGGCAGTTCTACAGTCTTCGCAACCTGTCGATGATTGACCCGTTGACCGGGCTGTACAACCGGCGATTTGCGGAACAGCGGCTGGCCGCGGAAGTCTCTCGCTCGGAACGCATGGGGCATCCACTGGCGCTGGTGATGCTGGACCTGAAGAATTTCAAGCCGCTCAATGAAAGCAGCACGCGAGAGGCGGGCGACCAGGCGCTGAAGGCGTTTGCCACCCGGCTGAGCAGAGTGATTCGCGGGTCCGATTTGGCGGTGCGCCTGGACTCCGACAAATTCATGATCCTTTTGCCGGAATGCACGTCCGATCAGTTACAGCGCGTCCTCGGGCGTCTCAGCCCGTTTGAGCTGGATTGGAACGGGGCAAAGATTCCGGTGACGTTCACGGCAGCGTGGAAGCAATACGAATTGGGTGAGAGCGCCGAGGAATTTCTCGCGCGTGTGGATCAGGGGCTGGCCGGAGCGAAAAAGGCCGGCAGCAAAGCTCCGTACTTTGAAACGCTGAGTCTGTAATTCGCCGGCCTGTTTTCTCTATCGGTAACGCGGCGCATACGCGCTTTTTTCCTTCGAAAAACCTCAAAAACACCTTCCGAACCACCAACACGGTGTACATTGCGCGGTACCGCATTCTAAAATCTGAGCATGAATGCGCTCGGAGAAACCGTCCGAACGCGGTGGGAAATTCCGCGCTGGCGGATAGTACGGGAGCAAGTCCCTTGCCAGTTATTTTGGCAGGACGAGCGCGGGGAAACGGCACTGGAGGAAAAACGGAAGATGGCTCTTCCCACGGACAAACACTTCACGGCACGGGTAATCGATCGCAAAGAACTGTCCGAAGATCTGTGGCTGGTGCGCGTTGATCCCGGCGGGCCCTTCCAGTTCAAGGCGGGGCAATACGCAACGCTGGGCGTCGATCACGAAGATAAACGTATCGAGCGGGCCTATTCGATCGTTTCTTCGCCGTATGAAGAGGGATTTCTCGAGTTTTTCATCGAACTGGTGCCGCAGGGCGAGCTGACCCCGCACCTTTACAAGCTGCACAAGGGTGACACGCTGTTTTGCCGCAAAATCGCGAAAGGCCGCTTTACCCTCGATTTGCGCAGCGGCCGGACCAATCATTTGTTGCTGGCAACGGTCACCGGCATTGCGCCGTTTGTCAGCTACGTGCGCACCTTGTATCAGGATTGGAAATCCCGCAACAGCGCGATGCCGGGAGAGCACAAATTCTTTTGCCTTCAGGGCGGCAGCCGCTCGTGGGAGTTCGGCTATCGAGAAGAACTCGAGCGCGTGGCTTCCGAAGTGCCCTGGTTCAAGTACGTCGCGACCATCAGCCGCCCTTGGGAAGATGCCTCCTGGAAGGGCGAGACCGGTCGCGTCGATGACCTGATCCGCAAGTATACGGATGAATGGAACCTGCGGCCCGAGAACACCACCGGATATCTCTGTGGCCACCCCAGCATGTGCGAAAACGGCCAAGGAATCCTGGCGCGCGCGGGCTGGCCGAAGGGCTCGACGTTTGAAGAGGTCTATTTCATTCCGGGGAAAGACGAGTAGCGCTGGATCAGAATAAGCGGGTGCGGCAGGTGATTGCTCAATAGCTCCTTGCGGCAGCGCTGTGCAGGTTGACGCCGGCGGAGCAAGCCCCGCCCTAAAATCTTTGCGGCATGCTGGATGTTTCTCCGCGCCGCCGATGTAACGTCGCCAAGAATCGCGACGTCAACCAACGTGGGCCACCAATCGGTGTACAATGCCGCGCGGTCACGGCCAACCGCGAGATTTCTGAATTCGCTTTTTTAGAAGCTGTCGGAGGATTCTCCATGATTGTCGGTGTTCCCCGAGAAAGCTTCCCAGGGGAGCGGCGCGTCGCGCTGGTGCCCGCGGTGCTTCCCAATCTCGCAAAGGCAGGGATCGAAGTTGTCGTGGAAGCGGGCGCGGGCGCGGAGGCCGGCTATCCTGACGCCGAGTATGCCGCCAAAGGCGCCAAGATTCTTCCCGCAGCGCGCCGAAGTCTTCCGCGCCGCCGACATCATTGCGCAAGTGCTCTGCTCACGGCTCCAACGACAAAACCGGCAAAGCCGACCTTCCTCTTTTCCATCGCGACCAAATTCTCATGGGATTTCCTGCGTCCGCTGGGCTCGCTGGAAACGCATTCACGGACATCGCCGCCAAGAGGCGTCACGTCGTTTTCGGTCGAACTGATGCCGCGCACCACCCGCGCGCAAAGCATGGATGCGCTGTCCTCGATGGCCACCATCTCCGGATACAAAGCCGTGCTCATCGCCGCGGACACGCTGCCAAGATTGTTTCCGATGCTGACGACCGCCGCCGGCACGATCACCCCGGCGCGCGTGCTGATCCTCGGCTGCGGGTCGCCGGCCTGCAAGCGATCGCCACGGCGCGCCGTCTCGGCGCCGTCGTTTCCGCATACGACTTGCGCCCCGCGGTGAAAGAACAAGTGCAGAGCCTTGGCGCGCGCTTCGTGGAGCTTGGCCCATCGAAGCCAAAGACGCGCAGGACGCTCGCGGTTACGCCACCGCGCAGGACGAAGCTTCTACCGGCGGCAACGCGAGCTGCTCGGGACAAGTGATCGCCGAAACATGACGTGGTCATCACCGCCGCGGTGATTCCCGGGAAGAAAGTCCCCGATCGCTGGTCACCAAGGAAATGGTCGACGGGCATGGCGCCGGGCTCGGTGCTCGTCGATCTGGCCGCCGAGCGCGGCGGAAATTGCGAGCTGACCCAGGCCGGCGAAAAAATCGTCGAGCAACGGCGTCACCATCATCGGCTGGTTCAATCTCGCCAGCACCGTTCCGTACCACGCCAGCCAGATGTATGCGCGAAATCTCACCACGTTTCTGCTGCTGCTGGTGAAAGAAGGAAAGCTGCAAATCAATACCGAAGGACGAAATCATCCGCGAAACGCTTGCTGACCCAGGGCGGCGAAATCGTCAACGCCCGGCTGCGTGAATTTTTCCATCTGCCGGCCTTGGTGGCCACAGGAGGAGGCACAAAAATGAAGCTGGACCTGATCACCAGCCTTTACGTTTTCATGCTGGCGGCCTTCATCGGATTTGAAGTGATCCGCCGCGTGTCGCCGCTGCTGCACACGCCGCTGATGTCCCTCACCAACGCGCTCGACGCCATCGCTGTGGTCGGCGCGATCATCCTCGCGGGCGAACACAAGAGCAACCTCGCGGCCATTCTTGGCACCATTGCGATCGTCGCCGCCACCACCAACATCGTCGGCGGCTTCATCATCACCGACCGCATGCTGAAGATGTTCAAATCCAGCGGGCCCAAAAAATAATGAACAACTTCCTGGGCACCGACACCCTCATCGAAATCACCTATCTGATCGCCACCGCGCTCTTCATTCTTTCGCTGAAATGGCTGAGCTCTCCGGCCACCGCGCGCCGCGGCGTGTTCGCCGGCGAAGCGGGCATGGCCCTGGCGGTCGGCGGCACTCTTTTGTACCGAGGCATCGTCGACTACAAACTGATCGCCATCGGGCTGGTCGTCGGGACGATCATCGGCATACCGCTCGGCAAAGTGCAGATGACCGCGGTGCCGCAGCGGACCGCATTAAGCCACGCGTTCGGCGCGCTCTGCGTCACGCTGGTGGGCACCGCGGAATTTTATTTGCGCGCGCCCAATATCGCTCCGTTCATGATGGCCGTGCTGGCGATGGAAGTGATCCTCGGTTCGCTCACGTTTACCGGCAGTTTGATGGCCGCGGGAAAACTTCAGGAAGTGCTGCCGCAGCGGCCCATCACCTATAAAGGACAGAATTTCGTCAATTTGGCGATGCTGGGGCTGGCCGTGGCGATTGCCGTGATTCTGGTGATTCACCCGGAACAGACGCGACTTTTCCCGGCCATGATTCTCATTCCGCTGTTCTTTGGCGTGATGCTGGTCATCCCCATCGGCGGCGCGGACATGCCGACGGTGATCTCGCTGTTGAATTCTTACGCCGGACTTTCCGCCGCGGCCATGGGCTTTGTGCTCAACAGCAAGCTGCTGATCATCGCCGGGGCGCTGGATGGCTCATCGGGTTTCATCCTTTCGGTGATCATGTCGAAGGCCATGAACCGCTCGTTCACGAATGTGCTCTTCGGCGGCTTCGGGCAAATTCAAGCGGCCGCCACGGGCGCGAAGGAAGCGCCGCCGGTGCGCAGCGCCACGCCCGAGGAAGCCGCCGGAATTCTTGCCGCGGCAAGTAAAGTGGTCATCGTCCCCGGCTACGGCATGGCGGTGGCGCAAGCGCAACATAAAGTGCGCGAACTTTACGATTCGCTGACCAAGCGCGGCGTGGACGTGACCTTCGGCATTCACCCGGTCGCAGGCGCATGCCCGGCCACATGAACGTGCTGTTGGCCGAAGCCGATATTCCCTACGACAAATTGCTGGAGATGGACCAGGTCAACGGCGATTTGCCGCAGACCGACGTGGCGCTGATCATCGGCGCGAACGATGTGACCAATCCAGCCGCACGCACCGATCCCAGCAGCCCCATCTACGGCATGCCCATTCTGGACGTGGATAAAGCGCGCACGGTGATGGTCATCAAACGCAGCATGGCCACCGGCTTCGCGGGAATCGACAACCCGCTCTACTATCTCGACAAGACGCTGATGCTGTTCGGCGACGCCAAGAACTTTGTGGGCTCGATCGTGCGCGAACTTTCCGGCGGCCACGGAGAATAGCACTGGTCTCACCTTAGTAATTCTTGCTTACAGTTCTTCCTTCATCTCCTTACCACGTTTCCTGTATGGAGGCGCCCCTTCGGTCCGCGCTTTAATCGCTACTCGTGGTGTTGTGTTTCACTCCCTCCCGCGCAACCCTCACGAAATACTCTGAATCAGTGGACTGACCATAGAGACTATGGGATCCGACTTCGCAAATTCCGAAGTGGCTCTGGTGTACCTGCCGGACGAACAGGAAAGATCTGTTGCCGGCCAAAATCCGTCGGCCAATTCTTCCCGAGAGAATCTGCTCGATCGCGCGATCATCTGGTGGGTTGGTCTGGGGCTCATGCTTGGCTGCCTGCTCATACCACTCATCTTGACCGAGGTGCCGCCGCTCACCGACTATCCGAATCACCTGGCGCGTTGCTACTTGCTGGCTTTCGGGAGTTCCGATCCCGCGCTGCGTCCGATGTTCTCCGCGCATTGGCAAATCATCCCTAATATCGGCGTAGATCTGATCCTGCCGAAGCTGATGCATGTGTTTCCGCCGCTCCTGGCAGGGCGGGTGATGCTTGCATTTTGTCTACTAATCCCGACGACCGGCGCGATCGCCTTGAGCCGCGCATACTTCGGGCGGAGGTCGCTGTGGCAAATCGCCACAGGCTTCGCCGCGTTTAACGTGCTGTTCTTGATGGGCTTCATGAACTTCGAGTTGGCCATCGGAATTGCGATGTGGGGAGCCGCTGCTTGGATCCGTTATCGGGAGCAGAATGTAGCAGCAGCGGTCGCTTCGGCAATAGTTCTCGCGCCCATTGTCTTCTTTTTTCATTTGTTTGGATTCTGCTTTTACGCACTTCTTGTCGGCTCGTACGAATTTTTCGTTGTTTTCGAGAGAGGCCTGAGAACTTGGATCGATGTGAGGTACGCGGCCAGGCGGGCTTTGACGTTCGGCGTGGCTATGGTCATCCCGGCGCTTCTCTATAGCGCTTCGCCGCTCGAAAGGGTCAGTTTCTCTCCCGCGTGGGTCTCCCTTCCCAGGAAGTTGTACATTGCGTTTGACTCCATCCTGGAATATTCGTCTCTGTTCGATTTGTTGATCGCCGCGTCATTGGTTGCGTTCCTGGTTTTCTGCGTGATAAACGGCCGGGCCCGCATTTCTAAGGCTGCGTTGATCTGCTGCACGGCCTTGCTGTGCATCTACCTGGTGACACCGGTATCGTTCAAGGGCGTGTACTTCGTGGATACCCGCTTGCCCGTCATGTTGGGTTTCATGGTGTTTGCCGGCTTTATGCCCAGAGGTCTCAATTCGCGCGAGCGCACCGTATCGGTGGGCTTTTTTATCATCCTGTTTGTTGCTCGAGTCGCTCTGATCACCAACGTTTGGGTCGACTCGCAACGCGATCTTGCTGATCTTCGCCAGACCATCGCGTCGGTGGGTCCGGGCAGCCGCGTGTTGGCTGCCGACGTGAAATACATTGACAACCCAGACTGGTATTCGAACATGCCGCTCTGCCGGCGCTTGCCTGAGGTTGCGCCTACCTACTGGCATCTGGCGTCCTTTGTACTTCTGGACCGCCACGCTTTCTGGCCGAATATCTTTGCCGAAGAATCACAGCAGCCAATCGCCATCAAAGAACCATATCGCGAACTGGAAGCCGTCCGCAGCCCTCCGCTCAACTACACCGACCTCAGCATGAGTCACGTGCCGGAGGAAGAGTTGGCGCATTTTCCTTATCTTGCGTATTGGAAAGAGAAATTCGACTACGTGTTGGTGCTCAACGCCGAGGGAGCGCCGGAGTTGGACCACTTCCTGCCAAACCAACTACAGCTTGTGAACCGCCAGGGAATCGCCGCGCTGTTCAGGATTAGGAAGTAGATCCCCGTGGGGGCGCTGCAACTGAAGCCGCAGCGTTATGCGGTGCCTTTGCTATCCGCGGCTGATTTCTCTGCCGGCGCTGGCAAGGGCGCGGAGGGATCGTCCATGCGACGCCGAAACCATCGCGCCACGGAGCCGAAGCGAAGTCTCCGCGGGCGGTCATCCCAGCCAGGCCGGGGTTCCGTGATTTCCTGCTCGCGAATAAAGTCCAGCGCGAAGGAAATACTGGCAAAAATTAGTAGCAGATTGACCAGCGAATCCGCAGTCAAATGAAAGGCGTGCTCGAAGATCCACGTCAACAACAAAATCATTCCGACAATTACGAGCATTGGAGCTTCCAATCACTCCCGATCCTGGCGTCCGCGCTGTATCGCCGCTCCGGAATTTTCAGTCGTGCGCGAGACCTCTCAGCGCTTTGCCAAGATGCGGGAGAAATTCTCCGTTGAACCCGGAACATCTCTATCTCTGCATTGTTATTTTCGGGGCCACCGGGGACGTAAGCCATAGTTGAGAGGTACCGATTCTACTGGAACGTGGCACGGCAGTACGAATAGTACCGATTCGCTAAATACTCGTGGTACCCGCTGGCTAGAACCGCAGTGAAGCGCCACGCGTAGATGGCCACGTGTAGCTGGTCTGTCGCCTTTCAATTCACACTACGAGAGTAGCAGGAACGATTCGAGCTGACGAAAGAGTCCGCTTACGATCCAAATCGTCGTTTTGTTTTGCGACGGTACTCCTGAAGTTTATCGCGTTTCTGTGCCGGAGAAACTTTCAGGAATTGTCTTGTTGTCGACGAAGATAAGCGAGGACCAGGCGAATCTCGTCGTAGGTAACCTGTTCGGGGAGCGCATCCTTGAGTGGCTTGAGGCGTTCCATGCCCAAGCGCTTGCAGGCTTGCTCGATTTTTTCTTGATGGTCGCCGTGAATCCAGCCGGGCTCGAAGTCCACTTCGCCCCGTTCCACCATCGCGGCGACCATGGAGACAACGCTGCTCAGTTGCCTGCCGCGAGCCTGAGCGATCTCTTCGAGAGTACGACCTTCCTGCAGTAGTCTCAGCGTTTCGCCCGCGGGGCGGGATGCCTGGCCGGGTGCCTCCGCGGCTCGCGCGCCGTTACGAAATCGACCGAGCGCATCCAGGATGTCCTGACCGTACAACTCTGTTTTGCGTTCGCCAAAACCGGGTACGCGTCTTAATTCGGACAAGGAGCGGGGCTTGACGCGACAAAGTTCCGCAAGAGAGGTGTCGTGCATGATGATGAAGGCCGCGATGCCCTGCGCCCTCGCGGTTGTTCGCCGCCACTCGCGAAGATACTCGTGCAGCTCGCGGTCGGCGTCGGGCGTAGTGCTACCCGTCCTCGGCGAAACCGCGATTCTGGGGACACCGTTGGAACCCGCCGCAGCAGCAGCGGCTGCCGCAGCTCGGCGTTTCGGTTTTTGAGCTTGCACCGGCTCGGCCAGCCAGGGAGGCGTCGCCCCGCACACATCGCAAGCGCCGCACGATTTCCATTTCGCGGTTTCCCCGAAGTGCGAGCAGATCTGCAGGTGCCGGCAGCCTTCCGATTCGACGAAGCGTCTCACCACGTGATAGCGCTGCCAGGAGCGTTCTTTCTCGGCCGGATCGGTCATCTGGCCGATGAAATAGGCAAGCAAGCCCACGTCTTTTTTCTGCCACAGCAGCAGGCAGTCGGCGGGAAGCCCGTCGCGGCCCGCGCGGCCGGCCTCCTGATAATACTGCTCGACCGACTTAGGCAACGACAGGTGGATCACGGCGCGCACCGCAGCTTTGTTGATGCCCAATCCAAACGCAATCGTCCCCACGAGGACGCGGACTTCGTCGGACATCCAGCGTTCTTGATTGCGCCTGCGCGCGTCGCTTTCCATTTTCCCGTGATAGGCGATGGCCGGAATGCCCTGGCCCTCGAGCAAGTCCACGGTCTCTTCCACGCGGTTGATGGTGGGCGCGTAGACGATCACGTTGCTGTCCCCGTAATTGCCCAGCGCCCGCAACAACAGCTCGGACTGGGTGCGCGGTTCGCATTCCTTGACGATGTAGCGGAGATTCGGGCGGTGAAAACTGGCAATGTATTTGTCGGGTTCGCGCAAGCGCAATTGCTCGATGATGTCGTGGCGGACCTGCTTTGTGGCGCTGGCGGTAAATGCGGCAATAGGGCGGTCCGGGAAATGCGTGCGCAGCGAGCTTAGCTGGCGATACTCCGGGCGAAACTCGTGTCCCCATTCGGAGATGCAATGTGCTTCGTCGATCGCGAAGAAGGAGATAGGAATGCGCTTCAACCACTCCACCGAGTCGGCGCGCGCCAGCCGCTCAGGAGAAAGGTACAGCAGACGAAATTCTCCGGCCGCTGCTTGGCGCATAATTTTCGTCTGCTGGTCCGCGGCCATCGAGCTATTGAGTACCGCCGCGGCGATTCCCATGTGGGTCAGCTGCGCCATCTGGTCCTGCATCAAGGCAATGAGAGGAGAAACGACAACGACCGTTTGACTGGTTAACATCGCAGCGGGCAGTTGATAGCAAAGAGACTTGCCGCCGCCGGTAGGCATCACCACGCAGGCATCGCGGCCCTCCAGAAGGCTGGCGACGATGCGCTCCTGTAAGGGACGGAATGACTCGTAACCCCAGTAACGCTGTAAGGCGGCGTAAATGTCGTCTCGCGATGGCATTCGGCTAGTTACCTAGTTTATAACTATGAATCGACAGTGGATCCTGGGCGAGAATCCGGACGCGCGAACGCGGTGCACCTTTTGTCCTAACTTCCGATAGCTTCGCATGCTGTATTCTACGCGAGCGCTCCCTCGAATGATCACGCATTGCTCTGGCGGGACTGCGGACATACCCCTTGACATCGCGGACGTAAGGCAGTATCCAGCATCGGCAACTTTGGGTCTTTTCGGGGGCCCAGGATGAGCACAGTGGCAATGTCCTGATCTAACCCCACTGCATCCAAGACAATCCGCGCGATCCGCTTTGCCATTTCTGCCTTCGGGAGGACGGCCGTGACCTGGACGCAAGTCTATGACCCGCTTGGACATTGGTGGCTTTCGACGCTAGTGGCGGCCATACCCGTGCTCGTGCTGCTCGGGGCGCTGGGAGTGTTGCGCATCAAGGCGCACTATGCGGCGTTGCTTGGGCTGGCGGCTTCTTTGTTGATTGCGGTCGGCGTGTTTGGGATGCCCGCGAAGATGGGGGTCATCGCCGGGATCTACGGCATGTTGTACGGTTTGTTCCCCATCGGCTGGATCATCCTGAATGTCATCTTCATGTATGACCTGAACTGCGAGGCCGGACGGTTCAAGATCTTGCAGGACAGTTTGATGGGCATCACCCAGGACCGCCGCCTCCAACTCGTCTTGATTGCCTTTGCGTTCGGCGCATTTTTCGAGGGTGCCGCTGGATTTGGAACGCCGGTGGCTGTAACCGCAGCCATTCTGATTGGCTTGGGCTTCAAACCACTGCAAGCCTCGGGGCTCTCACTCATCGCCAACACCGCTCCCGTGGCCTATGGGGCTATCGGAACTCCGCTGATCGCATTGGCGGGCGTGAGCGGACTGAATCTACTGCAACTGAGCGCGATGGCCGGCCGAATCCTGCCGTTCTTTTCCGTGCTGGTGCCCTTCTGGCTGATCTGGACGTTCGCCGGGTTCAACGCAATGCTGGAAGTCTGGCCGGCAGTGTTGGTGGCGGGCGTGTTTTTCGCGATCCCACAATTTTTGGTTTCGAACTTTCACGGCCCGTGGCTGGTGGATGTCACCGCGTCGGTTTGTTCGATGGCGGCCGTCACGATACTGCTCCTCGTATGGCACCCGAAGAGAATCTGGGGCCTGGAGGGACACGAAGCCGACCGCGCCGCCAGAGGAACCCACGGCCATCGCACCGGCGAAGTCGTAAAGGCGTGGATTCCGTGGGCCGTCTTGAGCGTGCTGGTATTCGCATGGGGACTTCCCTCGGTTAAGGCCATCCTCGACAAAATTTCCATCTTCAAAATTCCCGTCGCGGGGCTCCACAATTTGATCCTGCGCATGCCACCAGTCGTCGCGAAACCTACTCCGGAGGCAGCGATTTTCCAGTTGAACTGGATTTCCGCTTCCGGGACCGCCATCCTGATCGCGGCCATTATTTCCGGCTTTCTCATGGGTTTCGGCCCTTTGCAGCTCTTGCGACAGTACGGCAAGACCTTATACAAGGTTCGGTTCTCCCTGCTCACCATCTCCGCCATGATGTCCATTGGATTCATGACCCGCTATTCCGGCCTGGATGCCACGATGGGCTTAGCTTTCGCGCGCACCGGTATGCTTTATCCCTTCTTTGGCACGCTGTTGGGCTGGCTGGGCGTGGCGCTCACCGGATCGGACACCTCTTCGAACGTGCTCTTTGGCAGCTTGCAGAAAATATCCGCGACCCAGGTTGGAGTTTCGCCCATTCTGATGTGCGCAGCCAATAGTTGCGGCGGCGTGATGGGCAAGATGATCGACGCGCAGAGCATCGTCGTAGCCAGCACCGCGACGGAATGGTACGGCCACGAAGGGGACATTCTGCGCTATGTCTTCCTCCACAGCATCGCACTCGCCTCGCTGGTGGGTGTCCTGGTGTTCCTGCAGGCTTACGTTTTCCCGTTTACAAAGATGGTCATCCATTGACCGTCGCGCCTTGCCCGTTGCCGATTGACCTTTGCGTTCCCGCGGTTTGACCTTCCCGAACCGATGGGGCAAGCTTCTCTTTCTCCTCGATCGATAGCTTGGGGAGCAGCCGCCCAGCCCGGAAAGGTCAGCGTGGACGCTCGCATCGTTCAAGAATTGCGCGCCATCGTCGGTCCGCGTGGCCTGATTACCTCTGCCGAAGAACTCCATACCTATGAATGCGATGCGCTGACGAATTTTCGCGTCATGCCACTTGGCGTGTTGCTCCCCGAATCCACGGAGCAAGTCCAGTCGATCCTCCGCGTCTGCCATCGTGAACGCATCCCATTTGTCGCGCGCGGCTCGGGAACCGGCTTGAGCGGCGGCGCGCTCCCGGTCGAAGACGGCATCGTCATCAGCCTGACGCGCATGAACCACATCCTCGAAATCGACCTGCCCAACGCACGAGTAGTCGCCGAACCCGGCGTCGTCAACCTCGATATCACCGGCCGCGTAGCGCCGCAGGAATATTTCTACGCACCCGACCCCTCATCGCAATCGGTCTGCAGCATCGGCGGCAACGTCGCGGAAAATTCCGGCGGCGCGCATTGCTTGAAATACGGATTCACCACGACGCATGTTCTCGGGCTGGAGGTCGTGCTCCCCGATGGAACGCTTGTACATCTTGGCGGGAAAGCCCTGGACGCGCCGGGCTACGATCTCGCCGGAGTTTTCGTCGGCTCCGAAGGCACGCTGGGAATCGCCACAAAAGTGATCCTGCGCATCGTGAAGCGTCCAGAGTGCGTGCACACGCTCCTCGCGGCATTCCCCTCCACCAACGAAGCCGGCGCAGCGGTCAGTGACATCATTGCCGCGGGCATGCTCCCCGCCGCGATCGAAATGATGGACAATCTGGCGATCCAGGCCGCCGAGGCCGCGGTGCACGCAAATTATCCCGACTGTGGCGCGCTGCTGCTGGTGGAACTCGATGGCCCGGTCGCCGAAGTCCAATACTTGATGACGCACGTCAACGAAATCTGCCGCAAGAATGGCGCATGGGAGATTCGCGTAGCGCAATCCGAAGCCGAGCGCGCGCTCGTATGGAAGGGTCGCAAAGCCGGCCTTCGCGGCGATGGGACGCATCTCGCCCAACTACATCGTGCAGGACGGCGTCATCCCCCGCACCGCTCTTCCCCAGGTCATGACCGAAATCGACCGCCTCAGCAAAGAAGCCGGCGTGCGCGTGGCCAACGTGTTCCACGCAGGCGACGGCAATTTGCACCCGCTGGTACTTTACGATCGGCGCATCGCCGGACAAGAAGCCGCAGCCGAAGCGCTTTCCTACAAGATTCTCGAGATTTGCATCGCCGCCGGAGGATCGATCACCGGCGAACACGGTGTCGGCGAAGACAAAAAAAGGGCTATGTCAAAAATGTTCAGCGAGCCTGACCTGCGAAACCATGCAACGTGTCCGCTGCGCTTTCGATCCCCTGCAACTCTCGAATCCCACCAAACTGTTTCCTACTCCACGCTTGTGCGGAGAGAAACCCGGCAAATACGTCGCGCATCCGCTCGAGACCTCCGGTATCGCGGAGCGCTTCTAACGATGGACGCGGGTGTCTCTTCCCGATCCATGCAGAACATCGCTGCATTCGAGGACGCCGCCCGCGCGATCGTCTCCGCTGAACATGTGCGAACAGCCAGCGTGGGAGATGCCGTTGGCGGCGTGCAGCCGCAGCTCGTCGTCGAACCGGGCAGTGAGCAAGAACTAGCGAAAGTACTGAAACTCGCGAACGATGCCGCTTTGGCCGTGATTCCCCGGGGCGGCGGAACAAAGCTTGCCTGGGGCAATCCGCCGCAGCGCGCCGACATCGTTCTCTCGACCGCGCGTCTCAACGCAGTCCTTGAATATGCCTGGTCCGACCTCACCGTTACCGTCGAAGCGGGCTGCACCATGAAACAATTACGCGAGACACTCGCCCAAATCGGCCAGCGCCTTGCACTCGACCCTCTTTGGCCCAGCCGCGCCACCGTCGGCGGCGTCCTTTCCACGAATGACAGCGGCGCACTGCGCCTCCGCTTCGGTTCGCTGCGCGACTTGATCATCGGTGTGACCCTCGCTCTGCCCGACGGTACGCTGGCCAAAAGCGGCGGCAAAGTAGTCAAAAACGTTGCCGGCTACGATCTCCCAAAACTGGCGACCGGCGCGCTCGGCACGCTCGGCGTCATCACCAAGCCACGTTTCCGCCTTCATCCGCTGCCGAAAGAAGCCTGCACGATCTCTTGTCTGGCGCGTGACGTCCGCGAAGCGCAACGCCTGGTGCTCGCAATCCAGAACTCCAAGCTTGCGCACTCCGCTTTACAGATTCGTTTTGTCGAATCCATGCAGCCTCAGATGGATATCTTGTTCGAGGCCACGCAAGCCGGCCTCGCCGCCCAGGTCGAGCAACTGAAATTGATTCTCGCTCCATCCGCTGTTATCGATCCCGGACCGGCGGTATGGAACGCCCGGCAGGAACTCTATTCTGCCGCTAAAGACAACGAATCGGGCTCCGCGCTCGCAAAGATTTCCGTCCTCCCAGCGCAGATTGCAGAAGCGTTCGAAATGCTTTCTGCTCTTGCGGCGAATCGAGCCCGCTGCAATGCCGTAATGCAAGCGACTGGCATTGGCTCGGTACATCTCGAAGCGCCGCCGGCGGCCCTCGCCGACGTTCTAAAAATGCTGCGCACCAAACTCGAAGCGATGGGCGGATCGGCGATGATCGCTCACCGGCCGTCCGCCATGCCCGCGCTCGACGCCTGGGGCGATCCCGGCGACGCACTCCCGCTCATGCGCGCGGTAAAAAAACAATTCGATCCGAAATCCACGCTGAATCCGGGCCGTTTCGTCGGTGGCATCTGATGGCGGATCCCAAAACGATTCCGCCCGTCGCCAGCGCCTTCGACGCCCATCACCCGCCATCAAGAGAAATCATCGATCAATGCGTCCACTGCGGATTCTGTCTCCCGGTCTGCCCAACCTACGTACTCTGGAACGAGGAAATGGACTCGCCTCGTGGCCGCATCTATCTGATGAAACTCGCGGCTGACGGCAAGTCCGACATGAACCCGCAATGGGTCAGCCATTTCGACTCCTGTCTCGGTTGCATGGCGTGCATGACGGCATGTCCTTCGGGCGTCGACTACGGCAAACTGATTGAAGCCACGCGCGCGCAAATCGAACGCAAACACCACCGCTCCATTGCCGAGAAACTCTACCGGCGTTTCATCTTCAGCACGTTCACCAGGCCGGATCGCCTTCGAATGCTACGGCTTCCATTGCTCGCCTACCAGAAATCCGGCGCGCAAGCTTTGTTGCGCCGCACTGGCATCCTGAATTTGCTTCCGAAACAGCTCCGAGCGATGGAAGCTTTGATGCCGCAACTGGGCGCCGGCGAACCCATTCCGAGCCGTCACTCCGGCGCAGGGCGCAAAGCGCGCTCGCGTCGGTCTGCTTCTTGGCTGCGTCCAGCGCGAATTCTTTCCTCAAGTAAACGCGGCTACCGTCCGCGTGCTTGCGGCAGAAGGCTGCGAGGTCGTCGCGCCGCAAGATCAACCCTGCTGCGGCGCACTCCTGGTTCACGCCGGCGAAGAAGCCTCCGCCGTTGTGCTGGCGCGCAAAACCATCGACGCCTTCGAAAGCGCGAAAGTAGACACGATCATCACCAACGCCGCCGGATGCGGCTCCAACGTGAAGGAGTACGGTCATCTCCTGCGCGACGACCCGCAGTACGCCGCCCGCGCGAAAGCATTCTCCTCAAAATGTAAAGACGTCACGGAATTCCTGGCGGGACTCGAGCCGCGTGCGCAAAGAAACCCGTTGAAATTGCGCGTCGCTTATCACGACGCATGCCACCTGCAACACGCGCAAGGCATACGCCTGCAACCACGATCACTTCTGGCAAATATTCCTGGAATCGAATTAGTGGAAATTCCTGAGTCGGCGGTTTGCTGCGGCTCCGCAGGCATCTACAACCTCGTGCAGCCGGATGCGGCAAACGCTTTGGGCGATCGAAAAGCACAACTCATCGCGCCTCTGAATGTGGATGTCATCGCCACCGGAAATCCCGGTTGTCTGCTGCAGCTTCAATCCGCGTTGGCAAGGAGCGGCCGAAAAATTCCCGTCGTGCACACCATTCAACTTTTGGATTCTTCTCTCCGCGCCCGCTTGACCGATTCCAGGTCCGATTCGAGTTCCTTGTCTTCCTCGTCGACTTTCGCGGCGGAAGGCTCCTGAACCGCCAGCAACGACGCCAAAAGCTCGATCGGGTGCAACACCGTGCGATCGAACCCGGCGTGCAGTTGCTCCGTGCACGAAGTTCCGCTCGCGATGAGCTGCCGCGCTCCGCCGTTGCGGTCCTGCTGCACGACCTGCCCGAAAAGGTCCGCTCCGACAGCCATGCTGAGCTCGTAAAAATCTTTCTTGTATCCAAAACTGCCGGCCATCCCGCAGCACTCCACATTCGACGTTGCCACGTCAAAGCCGATTTCACGCAGCAACGTCTCGGTGGGCTCGGCGCAACCAATGGTCTTTTGCTGGCAATGCGCGTGAAAGAAAAGCCGGAAGCCCACCTTCGATTTCGAAATGTCAAAAAATTCCTGCGGATTGCGACCCGACTTCGCCAGCATCAAGGTCACATACTCCACGGGGTCAAACGCCCGCGACCTGAACCGCTCGAATCGCTCTTTGCTGTCCAGCAGATGGGAAAGATCGCGCCGAAACATCGAAAGGGAACTGGGCTCGACCACTACAATGTCGCGGCCATCGCTGACATGTCGATCCAATTCCATCGTCGCGCGCCGCGCATGCTGTTTCGCGGTGGCAATCATTCCCTGCGACAACGCCGCCCGCCCCTCCGGCACCGACTCGCTCACCACCACGTCGGCCCCGAGCGCCCGCAAAACCTCAATCGTCGCCAATCCGCGCTTGGCCATACCGTAATTCGTAAAGACATCCGCAAAGAGCACCACCTTCGTCTCCCGCCCTTTGCTCGAAGGAGCCTCTAAGCGCCGAGCCGCTTGCACCAGTGTCTGCTTCGGAAACGGCGGCAGCGCGCGCCGGTGGTCCAATCCAACCCAGCGCTCCATCAACCGGCGCGCCGGACTCACCTTTTCTTCTTCCTCCGCCTCGGCGCCCGGCTTCGCTCTCTTCTCCGCCACCACCCAGCGCATTCGAAATCGAAGCAAACCGTGTGCCCCATCTCGCAAAGTAGTGGTAGTTGCCGAAAAACATCTTCGAGACGGGCGTGCTCCGGTCGTCTTGCGCAGCTCCGGTAACCGAACCGAGCGCGTTGCCGAGCGCAGACCGCTCCTCTTTTTGATTCAACCGCTCGCCGAGGTTTACGTTCAGCCAGGGTATATCGATGCGCACCGGGCACTGATTCACGCATCGTGTGCAACCCGTGCACAGCTCCGAAAATCGCGCGTTCTCCAGCTTGCTCGTGCCCGCCTCCCACGATCCCCCGATGCCGCCCGAATACGTCTCGCCGCCGAACGCATGCCCTCCCACCGTTTGAAAATTCGCGCACGAATTCAAGCAAGCTCCGCAGCGAATGCAATAGAGCGTTTCCTTGAACACGGGATCATCCCGCATGCGCATCCGCCCGTTGTCGATCAGCACCAGATGAAACTCGCGCGGCTTGAGCGGTTTGCCCGGAAGAGCGAACGCCGGATCGGTCAGCGGCGGACTCAGAAAACTCGTATAGACCGACATTTTCTGGCCGACGGCGCTGGCCGACAGCAGATCCAGAAACGGCGCCATCTCCTGCCGCGTCGGTATGATTTTTTCAATGCCCGCGATCGCGATGTGCACGGGCGGCAAAAAACTCGCCAGCCGGATGTTGCCTTCGCTTTCCACCAGCATCAGCGTGCCGGTATCCGCTGCGATCAAGTTCGCGCCGGTCACGCCGACGTCGGCGTACAGGAATTTATCGCGCAGCCGTTCGCGCGCGAACCGCGTCAACGCCTCTCCGGTATCCAGTGGGAGGTCGGTCTTGAATTTGCGCTTGAATAGCGCCGTGATGCGCTCGCGGCTGTAGTGCAGCGCGGGCGCCAGAAAGTGCGACGGCTGCTCGTCCGCCAGCTGCAGGATAAACTCCGCGAGATCGCTCTCGACAACCTCGATCCCATCCGCCTCCAAAATGTGGTTGAGGCGAATCTCCTCCGACGTAATGCTCTTCCCTTTCACCACCAGCTTCGCGGCCCGCCAGTGGCACACATCCAGAATGTAGCGGCAAGCATCCTCCGCCGTGTTGGCAACGAAAACATGCCCGCCGTGCGCGCGAACGGAGCTCTTGAGTATCTGCACAAGTTCCGGGAGGTTAGCGATGGACTTTTCTTTAATCTGCCGCGTCTGATCCTTCAGCGCATCGTAGTCCGGGAACTCCGCGACTGCGCGATAGCGGCCCTGATTGAAGTGCTGTGTATTGCTTCGAACCGTCGGGCTTTCGATGTCCAATGCCATGCGAATCGCGCGGAGCAAATGGTCCTTGTCGCTCTTATTGGCCACATCGCGTGGCAAATCAACCTTCACGCCCTTCGCCGCCGGTTTCGCTTCGGTTTCCGCCATGCCTCACTCTAGCAAAAGAACCAGCAGACGATGCGGCCCGTGCACCCCATGCACTAGCGGCCCCATGTCCGCCGTCGCGCTGGGGCCGGTGATGAAAACCAGGTTGCGTTTCAGCCCTTCGCCCTTCAAACAATCCGGATCGAACAGATCTCGCGGCCGCGCCACGATGCGCTCCCTGGCGAGCAAAACAATATTCAGCGGCATGAGCAAACTCGTCGCCGACACCAGCGGGCGCCCCAGCGCCACGCAAACCGATCCGGTGCTCGCCACCCCGGCAAACGCTTCGGTCACCCCGGCGTCGGCCGTCGCCAACTGATCGTCATCCGGCCGCGCGATAACGCCCGCCAAACCGCGCAGTCCGGCGATCAGCGTATCCCCAAGAAATTCCGGCTCGCTCAGCACAATGCCGCGCGCTTTATGTGCCGCCAATCCCACAGCTTTGCGCAACGCCAGCGGCGTCCGCTCGCAGCGCCACACCATGGCGGCAGCTTCCATTGCATTCTCTTCAAATGTCGCGGCGAGATCGACCATGTCGGTTAGCGGTGAATATGTATGTCAGCACAACCCCAGTTGTAGTGGCCGATCTTTAGATCGGTAATCCTCAGATCAGCGATCATAAAACCCGCCGAACCGCTGTGCGCGCACTAGAACCTACGCCCGTAGCGGTCCCTCGCCAGTGCTTTCCGCGGGGCCCAGCCCTGTCATCTTGAGCTAATCCGCTGCCCACAGCTGTCATCTTGAGCCTATCCGATAAGGATAGGCGAAAGACCTCAACCTCAACCCCTGCGCCCAAATGTAAACCGCAGCGCCACCCAGCAAATCAAGCCCCACCATACGCCCGCACAAAAAAGTAAATCGTCATCGCCGCCCCCACGAAAATCACAAATCCGCGTATCCATGACTGCGGCAACTTCTGCGCGTAGTGCGCCGACAAATATCCGCCGCCCACCGCTCCCACGGTCATCACCAGAGCCTGCGGCCAAACAATAGCCCCCGTGATCACGAATGTCACCGCCGCCACTCCGTTAATCACACCGCCCAGAACCACTTTCAGCGCATTCATCTCATGAATGTCGGTCATGCCCATCGCCGCCAGCATAGCCAGATTCATGATCCCGATGCCGCCGCCAAAATATCCACCGTACACCGCCACGATCAATTCGAAGACCGACGCTCCGGCCACTGCCCGGTCAGCTCGATTCGTGCGAAATCCCCGCCGCAATCCGCCCAGTCAGGTGCTTGCCAAACGCAAACAAAAGCGTCGCCCCCAGCAGCAGCCACGGCAGCACCCGCAAAAAAGTCTGCGCCGGCGTTTTGATCAGCAGCACCGCCCCGGCCAACCCACCCACCACGCTCGTTACGATCAGCGGTACCATCACCCGTCGCGAAATGTTCAATCGCTTCCGATAAGCTCCCCCGCTCGCGGTGACGCCAATCCACAGCGCCAATGTGTTGGTAGCGTTCGCCGCCACCGGCGCCACGCCAGTAAATAACAACGCCGGAAACGCAACGAAGCTCCCGCCCCCGGCAACGGCGTTGATCGCCCCGCCCAACGCCCCGGCGGCGAATAAAAATATGGCCTGTCGTGTGTCCAAGCGTGCCTTTGTATCAGCGAGCCTTTGTATCACGAATCCCCAACCTTCCTCCACCGGCCCGGCGCATCCCACAGCGTTCACACCATCGCCCTCTTGACAACCTCCCTCGTCCCATATATGAACGTGCCGTCCAAGGAGCGATTTGTGCGCGCGAGCCGTGTCTGACGAGAGCGAACGGCCGCATTTACACGGCATTAACATCCATAGGATAACCAGTCTCACGTTTGGTGTGCCTTCGTTCTCCATTCGCCGCTGTAAGCCTCAGGTTCGCTGTCTGTTGCAGGTTGATTTGTCTGGGTAGCAGTGACGCTTCACGGAGCGAGTCTTACAGGAGAAAGTATGGCCAGTCGAGCAGACGCAATCCCGGTTAGCGGCAGCGCCGAATACAGCATCTGGCGCGTAATCCTCGCCTCCGCCGTCGGCACCATGATCGAGTGGTACGACTTCTACATCTTCGGCAGCCTCGCCGCCATCCTTTCCCCGAAATTCTATCCGCCGGGCAACGACACTTTCGCGTACATCGCCTATCTCGCCACCTTCGCCGTCGGCTTTCTCGTCCGTCCGTTCGGCGCCCTCTTCTTCGGACGCATCGGGGATCTCGTAGGACGCAAGTACGCCTTCCTGGTGACCCTGTCGATCATGGGCGGCGCCACCGCCGTCATCGGCCTGCTACCCACGTACAAAACCGCCGGTTGGTTCGCCCCCATCACTCTGCTCCTGATTCGCGTCCTGCAAGGCTTGGCTCTGGGCGGCGAATACGGCGGCGCCACGGTCTACGTCGCCGAGCACGTCCCCGACGGCAAGCGCGGCTTCTACACCAGCTTCATCCAGATCACCGCCACGCTCGGCCTCTTCGTCTCCCTGCTCGTCATCCTCTTCACGCAAAATGCCATGAGCAAGGAAGACTTCGCCGACTGGGGCTGGCGCATCCCCTTCCTCATTTCCATCATCCTCGTCAGCATCTCCCTCTACATCCGCCTGAAGATGAAAGAATCCCCGATCTTCACCGAAATCAAAGCCGCGGGCATGACCTCACTCCAGCCGCTGACAGACGCCTTCGGCAAGTGGGACAACCTCAAGCGCGTATTAATCTCCCTGTTCGGCGCCACCGCGGGACAGGGCGTCATCTGGTACACCGGCCAGTTCTACGCGCTTTTCTACCTTCAGTCCGTTCTAAAAGTGAACCCCAAAACCTCCAACATCATCGTGGCCATCGCCCTTCTCTGCGCCATGCCTTTCTTCACCGTCTTCGGCGCCCTCTCCGACAAGATCGGTCGCAAGTGGCTGATGATGGCCGCCTGCCTCCTGTCCATCATCACCTACATTCCCATCTACAAATCCATGCAGAGCCGCGGCAGGCAACAACATCAATCGGTCTGCACTCCACAAAAAACAAAGTGACCGGCGCCATCGGCTTGACCCCTCTTACCACCGATCCCGTCACCGGCCAGCAAGTCCCAGCAAAAGAAGCCCCGTCACCCAACATCCCTAAACTCGTCCTCCTGGTTTTCATCCAGGTCTCTACGTCTGCATGATCTACGGCCCCATCGCCGCCTATCTCGTGGAAGCCTTCCCGGCAAAAATCCGTTACACCTCACTCTCCCTCCCCTATCACATCGGCAACGGAGTCTTCGGCGGCCTGCTCCCGCTGATCGGCCTATCCCTGTGCGCCGCCACGGGCAACATCTACGCCGGCCTCTACTACCCCATGATCGTAGCCGCCATAACGCTAGTCTTCGGCAGCATCCTCCTAAAAGAAACCCACGGCACCAAAATCTGGGACGAAGTAGGCGGCATGCGCTAAGACTCCGCCTATCGCGCGCCGATCTGTAGCGCTCCCCAGCGATTCAGCCATCAGCAGCGCTCACTACGCATGCTCCGCTGTAGCGGGCGGGGCTTGCTCCGCGCCCGACGTCAGAACACGTATCGCTAACGGACTTCGCGCTCGACACCGCATTGACGCCACCCATTCCGCAGGAGCATCATCTTCTCCGCCAAAATAATTCCCGAAATCCAAACGGAGCCCCACCGTGGCCAAATCCCGAAACAAAAACACAAAGCAAAAGCCGACACCCAAGCCCCAACTCCAAGTCACACCGCGTCCCACCTCCGCGCCCAAGCCCTCCCCCAGGAAAACGAAGCCCAAATCGCCGTCCACTGGAAGGAAGAAGACCCTCTTCTACCCACCGCCCCAATTCATAGGCCAAGCCAACCTGAACGACCCCAACTTCGTCGCCCGCTTCGACGAAAAGCACTTCCCCGAATGCTTCGGCGAATACGCCAAACTCCTCCACTGGGACCACTACTGGCACACCACGCTCGACACCACCAACCCACCCTTCTGGAAATGGTTCGTAGGCGGCAAACTGAACGCCTGCTACAACTGCGTCGACCGCCATCTCGCGCAGCACAAAAACAAAGCCGCCCTGATCTTCGTGCCCGAGCCCGAACGCGAAGCCGCCACCGTCATCACCTACCAGGAACTCTACCGCCGCGTAAACGAAACCGCCGCCCTCCTTCGCGATTTCGCCGGGCTGAAGACCGGCGACCGCGTCACCATCCACATGCCCATGATCCCGGAGCTCCCCATCACCATGCTCGCCTGCGCCCGCCTGGGCGTAATCCACTCGGTCGTCTTCGGCGGATTCAGCGGCGAAGCCTGCGGCCTCCGCGCCGCCGACTCCGGCAGCCGCGTCCTGATCTACGCCGACGGCTACCACCGCAACGGCAAATGGGTCGACCACAAAGCCAGCGCCGACATCGCCGTAGACACCGCCGAAAAAGAAGGCCAGCACATCGAAAAAGTCCTGATCTGGAAGCGCTACCACGGCCACTTCCGCTCCGAATCCCCCATGATCATGGGCCGCGACTACTTCATCGAAGACGTCCTCCACGACTATCACAACCACCTCGTCGATCCCGTCTCCCAGGACTCCGAAGCTCCACTCTTCCTCATGTACACCAGCGGCACCACCGGCAAGCCCAAAGGCTGCCAGCACCGCACCGGCGGCTACCTGGCCTACGTAACCGGCACCTCGAAGTATTACCAGGACATCCATCCCAACGACGTCTACTGGTGCATGGCCGACATCGGCTGGATCACCGGCCATTCCTACATCGTCTACGGCCCGCTCTCGCTAGGCGCCACCAGCGTCCTCTACGAAGGAGTCCCCCAATTCCCGGACGCAGGCCGCCCCTGGCGCATCGCCGAGCGCCTCGACGTCAACATCTTCCACACCTCGCCCACCGCCATCCGCATGCTCCGCAAAGCCGGCGGCGACGAGCCCAAAAAATACAACTACCACTTCAAGCACATGACCACGGTGGGCGAACCCATCGAACCCGATGTCTGGCGCTGGTACCACGAAGTAGTCGGCAAAGGCGAAGCCGTAATCGTAGACACCTGGTGGCAAACCGAAACAGGAGGCTTCCTGATCACCACCAAGCCCGCCCTGGACGCCATGAAACCCGGCAGTGCGGGTCCCGCCGCGCTAGGCATCTATCCAATCATCTGGGACGAAACAGGAAAGGAAGTAAAAGCCGGCTCCGGCACCGCGGGCAACATCTGCATCCGCAACCCCTGGCCCGGCATCATGCAAACCATCTGGGGCAGCGACGACCGCTTCATCACCCAGTACTACAAAAAATACTGCAAAGACCCCAACAGCAAAGACTGGCGCGACTGGCCCTACTACGCCGCCGACGGCGCCGTCCTCCCAGCCGACGGCTACTACCGCATCCTCGGCCGCGTAGACGACGTCATCAACGTAGCGGGCCACCGGCTGGGCACAAAAGAAGTGGAGTCCGCCTGCCTCAGCATCCCGGAAATCGCCGAAGCCGCAGTGGTCCCCGCGGTAGACGACATCAAAGGCCGCGTCCCGGTCGTCTACATCTCGCTAAAACCCGGAGTCCTCGCCTCCAAAAAAATCCAAGACCAAGTCACCAGCACCATCGAAACCATGATCGGCAAAATCGCCCGCCCCAAAACCATCCACATCGTCCCCGACATGCCCAAAACGCGCAGCGGCAAAATCATGCGCCGCGTCCTGGCCGCCATCTCCAACCACATGGACACCGGCGACATCACCACGCTAGCCAACCCCGACATCGTCGAGCAAATCCGCGAACAAGTCCAAGGCCGCCAACGCCTGCCAGTCCAAGAAGGCCCAGCCGACATCAAACTCTTCGGCGAAGAATCCTAGCCCTTAGCACAGGATTGAGTATGGCCGCCGCTGGCGGTATCTCCCGTCGGTATCGCCGGAATCCATAGCAACGATTTTAGGGACGGATATAGGCAAGATTGTCGAACCGCAGTCCTTCACCGTTGGTGACCTCGAACGTCACCTGGGTGCTTGGGTCACGCCACGCGGTCCTCAAGCGCCTAAGCTCTTTTGGCTTGATGCTGAACGACATCTCGCGGATTTCGGGCGAACGAACCGTGACCGTCGCTTCCGTGTCTCCTCGTTGTAGACATCGATGCCGGAAAAGATGAGCGGCACGTAAAAGTGAAAATCCGCCTGGCGCGCTTTTGGATCCGCTAAGACAAGAGTAAAGGTAGCGAACTTTCCGCGCGGCGTCCCGATCTCCCAATCACCTTTGCCCCAATCAATGACACCGGAAGGATATTGGCCGATCAAAGGCGTTCCTGCCGGAAGGTGAGGATCGTCGAAGGTGATGTAGGAGGGCGGAACTCGGTCACTCTTTCCTTGAATGTCCACGTCTCTGGAACTTGTGTGCCGGATATACAGCACGTGAGTCGAATCATCAAAGGTATAGCCCTGCTCCGTGAGTTCCTTGCGGCGGCTGATGGCTTTACCCCCAATCGTTATCGAGTCAGGAATGAAGTTCAACCGCAATACGTCCGTGGATTCCTCGTCGAAAGTTGAATAGGTGACCGATCCCTTGCCATACGCGATCTTCGTAACTGCGGAAAGCGAACCCAAAAGATGCGATTCATCAGCGGGCGCCCATTCGGGAACAGCCCAAAATGCGTCCATCATCCTGCGCGGCCCGTCCGCAAATTGGTCCGTAAACCACCACTGCGTGCTGAAGGGCGCGTGTGCGCCTCCCGGCAGGCCCTGAAAATAGGTCACCCAGTTGTAAGTCCGGTACGCCGCCTCCTTGTACGCCGCATCTCCTGTCTTTGCGTAGTACAGCGCCTCAACGGCAGCAAGCCTCGAACTATGGCTGTCACAGCATTGATTCGGCAGATTGCAACAGAACTCCTTGCCATTCCCCTGTTCGGTAGTGACCGTCGCGCCGTGAACAATATATTTTGGCCATTTCGGCGTCGTCTTCACCCAGTCAATCAGCTTGCGGGAATGCTCGCGCCAATCGGGGTCTTTTTCCGGATGAAGCAGCACATAACGCGCAAATTCAAGAGGAATGACCTGGTTCATATTTTCCATGCTGCCCTTCACATCCTCGAAATACCCGACCCAAACATTGTTCTGCATCGGATATTTCATCAGCCAAGCCCAGGCCCCCTCACGAACTCTTTTATAGGAAGCGGTGTCACCCTGGTCTAACCGGATCAGTTCGTCAAACAACATGATCGGCTCAACCACATTCGCGGAATACGGGAACATCCCCTTTCCGCCGTCGATGCGGCCATCGCGGGCGAAACACCGGTTTGGCCATGGCGAATTGCGTTCATCGCCAGGCTTGAAGTTCTTTGCGAGCGCCTCCGCACAGCGAATCGCCGCACGGAGATATTTTGTGTTTCCAGTCATCTCATACAGCCGGAGATACGCGTACCCGTCTTCGCCGACCACATGAGGCTCCACAAAATCCTCGCCGTGCGCGCTCCATCCCGTGTAACGGCGGCTACCCGGATTCGCTGAAGGATAGGGCACCTGAGCCCACACGTAACCTTCCGGGGTCAATCCGTTTTCGAGCTCGTAATCGACGAAATTTTGCAGGAATTCCAAGGTGCGAGGGTCACCCGTGTAGGGGTAGAGGCGCTCGACAAAACCCTGCATCATGGCGCGCAAATAGCCCGTGGAATTGACCCAATGCCAATCCGGCATCATCTCAAAGGTAGTTCGGTCGAAATCGAAGCAGCAGAAAAAATAGGGCAGCCTTTGGCGATTGTACTGGTCCCAGACAATGGTCCATTGGGAAAGAAAATAAGAGGAATACGAATATCCGGTCTCCTCCGGCATCGGCCATGGCAGGAGCTTCTTTCCGCTATCCAGTGCGACCGGCCGTCCGGCAATGGAGGACTCATCCACCGTGGAGGTGACCGGGAAAGCCTGTTGTCCCGCAACGGCGGTCGCCGACAATACGAACGCAGTGAAGGCTCTCGCAAACTTGATAGCTTGTTTCATAGCGCCCCAGAAAGTGGTTTGGAAACGACGGGTCGCAGGTTGGTCATAGAGGACTATGGGATCGTGTATTGAATTCGTAAGAATGTTTGCCATCCGCGATAATAATATCCATGTTCCCACTGATTCCTGCCAACTGCCCGGACCCGGAATCCGGCACCACCGCAACCGACAATCCCCGGCGCCCGCGCGTCATCGATTCCAATGTGCTGCAACACAAACGTCCCAGCGCGTCCACGACATGTCCCCGGACTTTCTCAATCGCGACATAACCTGCCGATCCCTTCACTGCCGTGCCCCGCCGTCAACATCTGCCCCTTACTCGTCCCCTCGAGTTCGCCGTGAAACTGTTTGTCTAGCAGAAACCGGCCAGGCTCGGATCATCCTTGTCCTCGGCGCCTGAGGTGTCACCTTCACCTCAAATGTGCCTTTCGCGTGTTCTGCCACACTCGTCTCCTTCTGAGCCGCATTGGATACCGGGGATGTTGTCCGCGCTTCGGCCAGCAACGCCAAACCAAGACACGCGCAAATCGCCGTGAATGCGCCGGCCGTCACGCCAACCCGCTCCCCCGCGCCAATTTCAAAGCCTCAATCGCCGCCCCCCGCGCCCCAGCAGTATCCCCATTCGGCATCACATAAATCGGAATATCCGCCTGCTCCTCCCGCTGCGTCGGCATCCCAACGCGCACTTCCTCAATAAACCACCGCTGAAATTCCAGACTAGCCTCCAGCGCCCCGCCGCCAATAATCAACGCATCCGGATCAAACGTATTGATCATTTCATCGAAAAAAATCCCAATCCCATGCGCCTGCACCCGAAAAATCTCCCGGCACATGGCATCGCCCTTGTCCGCCATCCCGCGCACTAACTTCGACGCGCGTTTCAAATCCCCCAATTTCCCGAGCTCGTGCCCCGGATACTTTTCCAGAAAATAAGGCAAAAACGTCTTCCAGATCGCCGTCAACGAGCACACCGACTCCAGATCGCCCACCCGCCCGCAGTTGCATTCCGGCTGCATCCCAGGAATTCCGCGAATACTCTGATAGGGAATCAGAACGTGCCCCAACTCTCCGCCGAATCCCATCCGTCCTTTCACCACATTCCCATCGATAATGATTCCGCCACCCAAACCAGTCCCGATCACGATGGAAACCGAAGTCTCCTTACTGTTGGCGCCAAAAATAGTGAAGTGGCCCCACAGCGCGCCAGCATTCCCATCATTCAA
>CAVSNL010000065.1:0-40131 GCA_963729285.1 uncultured Acidobacteriota bacterium | reverse complement strand
GGCCGTGATTCGGAGGGGCAAATGAGAGTTGCGATTTACGCGCGTGTGAGTACCTCCAACAACGGGCAGATCCGACCATGCAAACACGCGAACTCCGGGAGTATGCCGAGCGCCGCGGCTGGAAGATCGCCGGGGAATACGTGGACGTAGGAATCAGCGGCACAAAGGAAAGCCGCCCGGAGCTTGATCGCCTCATGGCTGACGCGCACCGCCGGCGCTTTGATGCTGTCGTGGTTTGGAAGTTCGACCGCTTCGCTCGATCGGTGAGCCATCTGCTTCGCGCGCTCGAAACATTCCGAGCGCAAAGCATCGAGTTCGTTTCGTTCTCGGAGCAACTCGACACTAGCACCCCTGCCGGCAAGATGGTTTTTACCGTCTTGGGCGCCGTGGCTGAGCTGGAGCGCGGGTTGATCGTTGAGCGGGTGAAGGCGGGTCTGCGGAACGCCAAGGCCAAGGCAAGCGGCTTGGGCGCCCCAAGATCAGCGTCAATCCCGCTCGGATTGAGGCGCTTCGGCGCGCTGGCCGGTCGTGGAGCGAAATCGCCGAAGAGACGGGTTGGACGAAAGGGACGGTCCAGAGAGCCATCTCTATGGCCAGAGTCTCGTCCTGGCTTGCCCAAAATCGCATAGCGTAGTTTTGGGCAGGTGGGGTCAGGATGGGCCGGAAAGCCACTTTTCCGGAGCCCGGGTGGTCTCAATGGGTCGACGCAACACTCAGCTCGAACCCTCCTGGCATTGAAAACAACGGCACCGGACTCTCCGGACTCGGAGTAAGCCCGAGCAAGTTGGAAAATCAAGATTCAGGATGATTTATCAAATAGGAGCGTCTGCCTCATGCCCGTGAATTGAATCCAAACCAGATTTCGCGATCCATCGCCATTGCTTGTGAACGCATACGCACCTCGGTCGTATGGCGCATCGCGCTTCGCCCACTTCCCGTCGACTGTGGCGACGATCTCATTGTTTTGGACAAATTCCACAACTACGAGGCTGCTGTAGGATTCCCATCGAATTGAGTAGTCTCCGACAGGTATGCGCGCACCGTTCAGCGTCAGCACATAGCTAAACGCAAAGCCTCGGGAGCCCCTCTCGAAAGCTCGCGGCTTAAAACCGCGAGATGTCAGGCTCTTGCGAGCCGCCTTCGCCTCTCGGTCGTTGTCGTAAGGACCCACAAGCACATAGTAGGAATTTCCCCAAAAACGGCCCTTTTGCGTGACCAACGTCTGAAAGCCGAGTGTCGCGAGTTTGTCCTTCACCTCATTGGCCGGGGGGCTGATCCTTGAATTTACCCACCTCGAGATACATTTCCGATGGAGAGACGGCGTCTTCTTTTCCGGAAACCACCGAGTGGACATTGGGCTCGCTCGCCGGTGCGAGTGGCGGAGCTGGGCCGAGTTACTCGGAACTAGGTACGACCTGGACGCAACTATTGTGGTTGGAAGAGATACCGGCGGAGGTGTCTCAGAAGTCAGACTGGAGCCTTTGGCTGTAGGCGCCTTGGGTCTAGAGGAACCTACAGCGTCGCGCCAAACGGTGTCTGGCACCAAGGGCTCGGACTTCGCTTGCGGCGGCGCTGGCAAGGGCTGTGGAGCTGGCGCATTTCGGGAAGGCTGCGGCGTGAGCGGTTCGGAGTGTTGTGCAATCGAAATTGGCCGCCTGGAGTCGATACAGCAAGCGCTGCCGGCAGTTCCGGCTGCGCAACTGGCGATGCCATTTGCGGCTGAGCTTGAGGTTTTGCGGCCACGCGTTCTCCAAACTGGATGATCGCCACCCCAAACTGCCGGCGATAGCTGTGAAACGAGAATCCCGCCGCTACAAGAGCCGAAACGAGAACGCCGACGCCTAAACCGGCAGAGAACCCGCTCCACGATGACAGTCGTGTTCGACCTGGTGAGCGACCTCAAGCGGCGCAGCCTTACTCTCTGGCTGGACACCGATGTCCCCCGGAAATGCGCGTAATGTCGGCACGGGGCGCGAGGACGCATCGTCCAACGACAGTGCAGGTGGTGACTGACTTGTCCAATCACGAACTTGTTGGCGGGCCTCGGCGGACAGGCCGGTAAATCGCAAGCCTCCAGTCGTTTTCGTCCGGTTGGTCCATGACAGTTCGCCAGTGGCTTGGATTCGCTGGTCGACCACCGGAGCGTTGGTTTCCTCTAACCACAGACGAATCTCCCGACGTGCTTCCGGGGGTAAATTCAAAAATCGCAAGCCACCCATGACGCCAGCGTCATCCGCCCATACCACCTCAGCGCCGCCCGCTATTCGGCGCCCACCGTTAATCGGTAAACCGAAACGCGTCTCGTCGCACTTCACCGGTGTAATGGCCTGGAATCCGCAACCATGCTCGGAAAGGTTCAGCATGACGCCGCCGTTCTCGTTCCCGAGATCCAGGTACACGAGTTGTTGCGGTCGTCTGCGTACGATCGAGCGCTCACCTTGTCTCGTCGCTTCCACTTTAGTTCCGCCTTAACGACTGCGCAGGCGAAGGCAAGAGGGCCAGAATTTTCTTCGCATTGAATGGACGTACCACGGAGGAAATATCGCAACAATAGTACTTCAGTACTCCTCCTGAGAATGGACCATTGGCCTTGCTAGCGATCGCGCGAGCGTCAATCAAAGATTCAGCAAGCGCCGCCTCGCTGACCGCGCCGCCTTCGAACGGAAATCGCTTAGTCTGTTTGGCCCGAATGTCACGTGGATTAAGCACCGAAAACAGCCATCCCGCAGCCGTGATTCCAGAAAGAGTGAGCGGACGCGAAGAGGGGACCGCCCGGACCCCTTGTCGTTAGCCGGGCAATTCCCAGTTAGTCGGTCGGGCTGGAATATGACCCCTTAAAAGTTTCCGCAGTTGCCCGCGTGACGAGCAAACTGGAAGTAATCGCCTAAGTCCCGAAGCCGGACAACTGGCTTCGCGCATCCGTGGCAACGGGGTTGCCCAAAGACCCTCTGGCCGCGTCCTGCCCAAAATCCCTGCCGAAATGACGGCTCGCAAGTCGTTCTTTTCGCTTGCCCACAATTCACCGTCCAGCTTGCCCACAAAGATTTGTTTTTGATGCGTCCAATAGTGGTTTATCAGACTGGAGCGGATCGCCGCCGAAATGGGGTTGGGATCGGAACCATCTATCGCGTTGCCCTGAAGGGTTCAAAAACTTGGGAAAGGATTTTTTGAATCATGCGAACGTGGTCGGAACAGGGCTTATACTTTCAACGGTCGTGCAGCAAAGTGTCGCAAAACGAGCGTGAAGATTATCGTTCTGAGGACAATGACACTCACACCTGGCATGTCGTCGGTCCGCGATCTTTTCGCTAAGCTTCAGCGCGATGCTGACCTGCTGGATGATGAAGTGACGAACGACCGATTTTTCAATTTTGTCATCACCGGCTATTCCATGATTGATTGGGTTAAGAACGACCCCTCTGTCCCTCTCAGGGCGAAAAACAGCATCGTAATACAGGGTCTCCACGGCGATCTTTGGCTGAAGACTTGTGGAGACATTGGAATGCGAGCAAGCACTTCACTCTTAGTCGCGGCAACCCAACGGTTGCATCGACGAGCTCGGCACGTGGTTTTGGACTGGGACGTTACGGCAAGGGCAGCTACGGAGCCGGCGAAGCAAGCATTAACGTCGAGTTGAATGACGGCACTAAGTACACCTGCCTGGATTTGGTCAACGGTGTTCTTTCTACGTGGAGGGGCTTTTTCGCGGCCCACAGCATATGAGCGTCGAGATCGGGTTCAAAAAACCCCGCAAAGGCATAACCCGCGAGTCGAACAGAATCAACGGCGCTCGACGCTGAGAAACGGGTTCAGCAAACAAGCCTCCGACCGCCCGTATACCAGACGAAACTGTCGATTGTGGGGAGTTTCTAAAAGTGTCCGTAATTGAGGACGGCCCTCGCTGCTACCTCATCGAGTTACGCGATTCTTACGAGACGACTTGTCGCGATACCGCTGTTGTTCATCGGCGTGGCGGCATTTGCCAGAGCAATAGACCTGCGGTTCCTTACTGACCCGGAAGGTCTTGTTGCATTTATTGCGACGACACACACGCAACCCCTTTGCGTAGGCGGCGTTGCACGCTAGCAACGCAAAGGGTACGGCCCGGGGCTGCCAACACATGATGCCAGGTTTGAGTTTGCCGCCGTGTTTTTCAGACCACAGCACGAGTTGCGTTCCGTTTAGCCCACCATTGAAATAGGTCGAGACCCACCCGCGCGGGTTTTCCCTCGCTTTCATGGCGTAGTGGGCTTCCCCCGTTTGTGCCTCAACCAGATTGGCAACCATTTCGGCGTCTGTCTCTCCGATGGCCGCGGTTAGGCGAATCAATTCCTTGTAATGCGCATCCCAAAGCGAAGGTAAATGCCCCACAGCTTTGGCGAGTACCTCCGAGTTGTCGGACAAATTCGTTAAAGGCAAAACCCGCACGTCGTAAGCCACGATGCCCATCGGCAGTGCTGGATGACTACGCACCTGCGGCGGCAAATTCTCGAACTGGTACACGCGACCATCGCGCTCCTTAGCGCTACAGCGAACTAAAAGAGGAAGGCTAATCCAGAGGTTTTCAGGCTTTGTAACGTGAGGGTGTTGTGAGGGTGAGCGCATTGCCATTAGACATACTACTCATCCACCCCCTACCCTGTCGAAGTGAAAAATTCCCAAGCCAGGAGGAAGGCATGAAGCACGACAAAACCCTTACGCCGAGAGAAGCAGCAGTTGTTCTCGGGTGTGGAATGAAACGGCTATACGAATTGCTCTATTCGCAGAAGATTGCTGCCACCAAGACAAATGACCGGTGGGTGATTCCCGCGAGTTCGATTGAGTCTCGTCTCCAACAACGGGAGGCACAGCGCAGAGGTCTTCAGCGTCGAGGCGCGAGTGTGAAAGCAGGACAGCAACAGGAAGCTGTTGCTTAGAAATAGTTTGGGGCAGCGGTTCAGGCTGCCCCGGTTTCGATTCGAGAGAGAGGGTTTCTATGAGACGCACGCAGTGTAGGTCCATCCGCCCGGACAAAGCAAGCCCACCTCGCAAGCGGCAACATCCGTGGAGCTACCCCTTCAGCTTACGCCGCATGTCTGCGATGTCAGATGAGAAATTTCAAGGGCCGCGGCGCTTGAGGAACGTGGATGCGGCCCTAGAAAGTTCCAAAGATGGCGCAGCATAGCGTTTCTCGCAACTCGATTCAGCCGCACCGGGCAACCGCGCTCCAGCACGAACCCGCTCGCACTACGACGCCATTCTCGCCCTGCTCCGCGAACGCGGCCCACAAGGCGTTCTCGCTTCCGAACTGTACGATCAACCCCATCTATACGGACGTTCACCGCGCAACCGCATCTCCGAATTACGACACGATGGCTTTGTGATTTCCGGCCAGGCACACGGCGTCAGCGATTGGCACTACGTCCTAGTTTCCGCTTCTGACGATTGGTACCTGCAGGTTGCGGGCAAACCTAGACCTAAAGAGCCCGGAACGGAAGAATCGACCGCCCTGCCACTATTCGATTCCTCGGTGCGGTCGTGATCGAGTTGCGCATTCACATCGAACCGCTTGACCCTGGCAGCCTATCCCGTCCCGAACAGCTAACGATCCTGCGTGGACAATTGACCATACTTCGCATGCGAGCCGAGCAAGGCATCCCGGTATCGGTTGAGGCGCTTGCCAGGGCCGAGGAGTTTGCGCGAGCTCTCGACTTGGTAGCACCCACATGACTCTCCAATCCGAGATATTGAAACCTATTAGGAGAGGCTGACCATGACGGATCACGGGCGTAAGCGCGGCGAAAAACCCTCATACCCGATCTGTGTATGGAATGGGATTTTCGACCACTACAAACAAATCGGGATCGCCCTCTGGGAGTTTCTCTGGCTCATTGACGCCATCACCGAGGAACAAGATGGCATCGGGTGGGTCTACGGCAAATCACCATTGAAAATTGAGCGGATCGCGGCAGACCTGGGGATCGCAGACAGTACGGTACGTCGCAACCTTGACCGATTGAAGGACGGCGGCTATATCGTGACTCAGAAAGCCCGCTACGGCCTCGTCATCGGGGTAGTCAATTCCCGGAAAATCCGCCCGAGAACCTCAAATCCAGACCGCGCAAAAGTGAGCGAACTGAATTCCAGACCGCTCGAAAGTGAGCAGTCTGACCGCGCAAAAGTGAGCGGACTGGAGTGCAAAAGTGAGCGGACTGGCGATTCTATCCTTATTGACAATGCAGTTAGACAAAGCAGTAAGACAGCAGCAGCGACCTCAAGCGAGCTTTGGAACCTGATAGGAGTCCTTCCAGGGAAAATGCCACCGGCGTTCAGGGAGCTTTGCGAGCAACTGTACACGGCCAGGAACGGGCAGCCGTTGTCCGAGTTTGTTGGGGCGTGCATGGACGGCTGGGAGGCACTCGGAGGAGGAAAGCACCCGCGGGCGTTCGTCCAGGCGGCCAACCGAATCAGGGAGCAGGAAAAGAATCCACCGCCGGCTCCGATAAAGCCTCTGCCGGAAATGCCGTTCCAAACCAAGAAGGTGGGGCAATGCCTGACAAAGGGCTAGAGCCGACCAAACACGATGACATGCTCGAAAGGATTGTGCTTGGCGCGATTGTCTCTCATCACAAACAGGCAGGAGAGGCGCTCGACGCTCTGACGGAAGAGGATTTTTTCCACGCTGACCACCATAAGATTTTCAAAGTCATGCAGACTCTTGCGACGAAGGGGGAATCCGTCGACCTCGTTACGCTCTATGACGAAATTGGGCGCATGGGGGATTTACAGGGAGAGAACCTATTCCAATCTCTCGGCAGTTTCGGGCAGGACTCCCACAAGACGCAAGAGATCATGTACGCCGTCAAGGAATTGCGGCGCCTCTCGATGGCCAGAGACTCTATCAAGCAACTCGATAACGCCATGGTGCTCTTGCAGCGGACGAGCTGCCAGACGGAAGAAATTATCGACGGCACAATTGAAAAGCTTTCCGAGATCGCGCGGAAGTCCGATGAACTGGACGAACAGGGCGTGACGCATTTCGAAGCGGCGCGGCAAGCGCTCGCGGAACTCGGAGGCGACTCCGGCCCGAAAATTTACACGGACGTAGGCCGCCTCGACCAGTGGACCAGTGGACCGGGGGCTTCCGGCCTGGGGAGCTTGTAATCATCACTGCGGAAACAGGCAGTGGAAAAACCCTGCTCGCGCAGCAAACCCGTGCGCGCGCCTGCCGCGATGGATACCACTCCCTGTTTTGTTCCGGCGAAATGTGGGCAAGGCATCTCTTGAGGCGCGAACTCGCTGCGGCTGCCGATGTGGAGCCGATAAAAATGCGCCGGGATGATTTGCTGACCAGCGAAGACATGCAAGCGCTCATCACGGCGGCGGCGCACCAGTGCAAGAAATGCCGCATCCTCGACGGCGAACTGGAGATTACGCACATTCGCAGGGTAGCCCGAGGACTGAAAGCCCGCGCCGGATTGGACCTTCTAATTTTGGATTATGACGAGCTGATCGAAGCTCCGGGCCGCGATGAAAACGAACAATTGCGGCGGCTGGTGCGCATGGCTAAAAGCATCGGCATGGAGTTGAATTGCGCGGTAATCCTCATCAGCCAACTACGGAAGGAATACGGCCATAGCCAAAACGACAAACCGGACACGCGTCCGCCAAGTCTCAGCCGGCTTTACGGCAGCGGGGCCAAGATCAAGCACGCGAGCATCGTCGTTTACGCAGATCGGAAATGGGAAGAGACGCTCGATGACGTGCAAAAAGAAGCCGTGCTGTGGGTACTGAAAAACCGGGATGGGCGCACCGGGCCGATACCGGCAACGTTCAACGTCAACAAACTTCGATTTGACCAGAAGCCCGATGACCAGAAGGCCGCGGCATGGGGCCATCCAGCGGAGCCACGCGAGGAGGGGGAATAGCCGTGCTGCTCTCCATTCGGCAGAGCTACAGACTCCTCGCCATGCACGGTGTCTTCGCGCGCGAAATCTGCGACAAGTGCGGGGCCGTGCTCGGCGCGGTTCGCTTCACGCGTAGGGGGGACGTCGGGGTCTGGTGCAGCCGGGAATGTCGCGGAGGCAAAGACACCTATGTTCCGGGAACGTGCCGGGAGTGCCGGGCGGCGTTGCCCCGCGGTAAGCGCCGAGGGTCTGTTTTTTGCGACGACGCGTGCAAGCAGGCACGCCACAGGTCCAAACCTGTCCTACAAAGGCCAAGACCAGGAAAATTATCCGTAACAAACACGTCGATTTATGCGGTTTTTTCACCAAAAAATACCGGGGATGGTGTCAGGAGTCATCCGGGTGCCAGTTCGTGCGTCCTGGGCGATATTGGCTGTAGCGCATGAACGTTCCCTTAGCGTTGTGGGAATGGAAAGGAATCGAGGCCAGCGTCCTGCAAAGGAACCCGCAAGTGCGGACCATCCCGCGCGGTGGTGCGAGCCTTCATTTCAAGGACTGATATGAACACTTGAAGCCAGAAGCATTGACGACCGCCGCACAACTGATAGACTTCGCGCCGATTGCAACACCGAGCCGGGGAAGGGGTAAATCCTTGGCACGGCGGAAATGGCAGCAGGGACGTGTGTTTCAGAAAAACAGACGCAGATCAGACCCGTGGCTACCGGAAGCGACAGCGTACGTGCAGTTCTGGCGCGACGTACCCGGGCAGGCTGAAGCGAAGCGCGAGTTTGTGGCACTCGGATTATGCCGCACTCGCACAATCGCCGAGCGGCGAGCCGCAGAGAAGCTCGAACAACTCGGTATCAACTCGACGCAAACCTTCATTGAAGCAACCTCCACGATCACCTTCAAACTGCAAGGGGAGGTGTGGCTCAGATCCCTTGCCCAACGAAAACGCAATCCACTCGAACAGACGACCATCGACACACGTCGGTACGCACTGGACAAGTGGATCTATCCATTCTTCGAAGGCCGGCGCCTGGCCGATGTCAACAATCGCGCGATGAAGGAACTCGTCGAGCACATCGGCCACCTGGCACCCTCGACGATCCGCGACTACTCCAACATCGTTAAAGGCGTCGTTGCGTCGGCAATCAACGAGGATGGCGAAGAACTGTTCCCGCGAAACTGGAATGAAGAGTACATCGACGCTCCAATCGTCGCGGATCAGAATCAGCCAAGCACTGACGCTGGAGGAATGGAGCAAATCCTTCATCATGCTCAAGGGCAGTACCGGATTCTCTACACCCTTCTTGCGGGATGCGGACCGATGCGCGCCGGCGAAGCTCTTGGTCTGGACGTTAGTCAAATATCAGCCGATCGCCGAACGCTGACCATCTGCCAGAAAGCGAAGCGCGGCGAACTCCAACCCTTCCTCAAAACACAAGCGGGGAAGAGAAGAATAGACCTTTGCCCCGTACTCGCGGAAATGCTGCGAGACTTCATCGGCAACCGGACGTCGGGCCTTTTATTCCAAACCTCGACGGGCGGTCAACTCCTTCAAGCCAACACCCTCCAAGACAGTCTCCATCCCATTCTGAAAAAGCTGGAGCACGTCAAGGGCGGGTTCAACATCTTCCGTCGTTTCCGGATCACGCATCTCGAGAAGTCAGAATGCCCCGATGCGCTAAAACACTTTTGGTCCGGCCACGCACAGAAACATGTTTCCGAACGCTACACGAAGCTTCTCGGGCGAGCGCCAATATCGTTTGGATTGGGCTGAGCGGATCGGGATGGGCTTCTCAGTTGGCAAACCCGGCAAACTTCAGGTGGTATCGAGAGTAGCGTAAGTCGTTGAAAGAATTGGTGGACGAGAGGGGATTCGAACCCCCGGCCTCCTCGTTGCGAACGAGGCGCTCTCCCAGCTGAGCTACTCGCCCATGAGCAGCAGAGAAATTTTAGCAGAGGCTAGGAGGCTTGCCAACCAAGTTGCAGCGATAGTGATGTAAGCCGACGCACAGGAATAACAGGTGAGATTAAGGACTTAGCGCTAAAGAAACGCATAACGCTGAAAAGTCGCCACGCCCAAGAATGCCAATCCCTTGAAGCTGCGAGACCCGCCCAGCGTACCGCGCTACGGTTGGTCCGGCGTATTCCCCATGCGCTGCGCGACAATCCTCCGGGCATTTTCGTACAAAGCCCGCGCTTGCGGAATCGAATCGACCGCTTTCTGAACTTGCGGATCCGCTTCGAGCTCCACTTTGAAACCTTCCTGCTGGCCATATGCCGACATGAAGACTTCCTGCTTGATCTTGCGCTTGATCCAGTCAAGATTCTCGGAGATTTCTGGCTCGGTGTAGCGGACGTTCTTCTTGGCGAGATATTCGCGGAAGTCCTTCATCACCGTGTCGTCGGCCGTGAATTCCTTGGTCACGCTCGGCCGGGTGCCGAGATAATAGCGCGTGAAGCCGCCGACACCAGCCTCGTAGGGAAAGAACACGTCGGCGCGGATCAGAGTCTCCTGGAATTTGGTGAGCTTTGGCGCCGCGACCATCACGTCTGGAGTGATGCCGCCGCCTCCGGTGACCTGGCGGCCGCTATCAGTGAGCTTCACCTCCGTCGGATGCTCAGGCACTTTGCGCTCATAGTGATATTCATAGAGCGAAATGGATTTGTAGTCGCGCTGGATCAGGCGGCCGCTCGGAGTGTAGTAGCGCGCGGTGGTCAGAGCCAGACCGGTGTTTTCGCTCAGCGGAGTCACCGTCTGGACCAGGCCCTTGCCGAAGGTGGTCTCGCCGACGATGATGCCACGATCATGGTCTTGTACGGCGCCGGAAACGATTTCGGTGGCCGACGCGGAATTACCATTGACAAGAATGACCAGGGGCACGGTGACGCCCTGGTTCCCACGCACGGTCATGTACTTGCGTTCGGCGGATGCCCGGCCGTGGTGCGACACGATGAGCTGATTGCGGTCGAGGAACATGTCGCTCACGGCGACCGCCTCATTTAATAGTCCGCCGGGATTGCCGCGCATGTCGAGAACCAGGCCGTCCAGTGACGAGGCGTTGAGCTTCTTGAGGGCGTCGGCGATTTCGCGGTCGGTGGTCTCGTTGAACCCGGAAAGCCGGATGTAGCCGATCCCGGGCTTGAGCATGAAAGCGATGTCCACGGAATGGCGGGGAATTTCGTCGCGGACGACCGTAAATATCAGAGGATCAGTGTAACCTTCGCGCGTCACCGTAATCTTGACGGTGGTGCCCTTGGCGCCCTTGAGCATGTCGGCGACGTCGCTGGTGGTCAGGCCTTCGGTAGATTTTTCGTCGACCTTGACGATCACGTCGCCGGGTCGAATTCCCGCATTGTACGCAGGCGCGCCTACATACGGCGCCATCACGACGGTGTGGTTCTCGCGCGGCGCAACGACCATTCCGACGCCGTAATACTTGCCGCGCTGATCTTCGCGCAAAAGCGCAAATTGCCGCGCATCAAAGAAATTCGAGTGTGGGTCGAGCATGCGCAGCATGCCCGGGATGGCGCCCTGATAGACGGCCTTGTCCACATCGACTGGCTCGGCGTAGTTGGTCTGAACCACGTCCAGAACGCGCGTGAAGTCGTGAACCGCCGTCTGGTAGTCGTCGGCGGAGGCTGTGGTGGCGCGAACGTTGGGGCCGTAAATGCCGCCCAGAACCGCAGATACGAGCAATACCGCTACGACTAAGAACAGCCCGCGGCGTTCAGCTTTCATTCGGACCTCACCTTGAGTTTCAACGAACTATTATATCACATGAAAAACTGGCGTTTGACACTTCCGAACACCCTTCTCTATGATGCCAACAGGGCGCAAATTGGTGACTCCGAGCGATGCTTAGCATCCCGCACATGATTGTGATCTTTGTAATTGTGCTGGTCGTATTTGGCCCGCAAAAGCTTCCGGAATTGGCCCGCGGTTTGGGCAAGCTCATGGCCGAGTTTCGCAAAGCCTCGACCGACTTCAAGTCGGCCTTCGAGAACGAGATGCGCGACTTGGAACGTCAGGCCGCGGAGGTGGAACGAAAAAAGCGCGAATTACTGGCATCCAATCCCACCGCTCAGCCGCAGCCCGCGACCCTGGCTACGCCCTCTGGTGCTGAGACGCAGCCGGGGCCCACACCGTTAGCATCGGAGATAGCATCCGGGCTGAGCAACGAAGGAGCGACGGAGGCTCCCGTGATTACGCCGGTGGCGGAATCGGTTGCACGATCTCCGGAATCTCCCGACTCCACGCATTCGGAAACGAATCCTTCTGGAGCGAACACTTCAGAGCCGCCACCTGCTCCTAACCGCGTCGAGACTGCCCCCGAGAACGGAAACAAGCCCGGGGTCGACGTTGCGCCAGACGTTGCGCCCCACGATCTTGACGCCCCCCATGACTACAAGCAGCCAGCCTGACGCCCTAGCCTCGATCCCGGTGCCGGAGCCTGAAGAAGGAGGTCAGATGACCTTCTTCGAGCACCTGGTGGAGCTGCGCAAACGGCTCATCAATGCGCTGATCGCCATCGGGATTGGGGCCTTCGTTGGCGTGTACATATCGAAGTACGTAATCAGGTTCGTCAACGAGCCGATGCTTGCCGCTTTAAAAGCATCGGGTCTTCCTCAACATTTGATCTATACGCACCCTGCGGGCGGATTTAATCTGCTCATCACTTTGGGGGTCTACATCGGCGTGGTGCTGGCATCGCCGGTGGTGCTGTACCAAATCTGGTTGTTCGTGGCACCCGCGCTGTATAAGCATGAGCGCGGCGCGATTAGTGGATTTCTGTTTTCGACGGTGTTTCTGTTCCTGGCGGGGATCGCTTTTGGATATTTCGTGACCCTGCCTTACATGCTGAGGTTTCTGGTCAAATTTACAGTGGTAAGCCTTCCGGGCATCGAGCCCATGATCACCGTCACGGAGTATTTTGACCTGACGCTGATGGTGCTGCTGGGCTTCGGGCTGGTGTTCGAGTTGCCGGTGCTGATCTTTTTTCTATCGATCTTCGGAATCGTGACGCCGCAATTTCTCTGGAAGAATGTTCGCTACGCGATTCTGGTGATCGCGATTGTGGCGGCAATTATTACGCCCACGCCGGACGCCACGACCATGCTCATCTTTATGGCTCCGATGTTGGGGCTCTATTTCATCGGGATCGCGGTGTCCGCGGTGGCGGTGCGAAGGAAGAATCGGCAACTGGCTGCTGAGGCAGCGGGGAAGACCTGATGAACTTGATCCCGGCAGCACGGTTACTGGTGGCTTGCGCCTTGCTGGCGGCACCGCTGCCTTTGCTGGTGCTGGCAGGTTGCAAGTCCAATGATGCCGTCGGCCCGGCAGCGCATGCGCCAGTCGTCAGTGCCGCGCCTAAAGCTGCGGCGCAGATGCCGGACGAGGACACTCCGCCTCCCGAGAAAACCGGCGGCTTCGATGGTAAGCGCGCATTCGCCGACGTGGCCAAGCAGGTCGATTTTGGCCCGCGTCCTTCTGGCTCGCAAGCCATTGCGCAGGTGCAGGACTACATCCTCTCGGAGTTGTCCAGCTACGGATGTACTCCGGATGTCGATGCATTTACCGCCGAGACGCCCGCCGGCGAGATCGCCATGAAGAATATCTTGGTCAAGATCCCCGGCGACAGGCCCGGCATGATCCTGCTGGCGACGCACTATGACACGAAGAAGATCGCCGATTTTGTCGGCGCCGACGATGCGGGCTCTTCGACTGCCGTTATGCTGGAGCTGGCCCGTTTGCTATGCGCTCAGCGTGGGCGCTATCAGGTTTGGATCGCGTTTTTTGATGGCGAGGAAGCCGTCAATCTGCAGTGGAAGGATCCCGACAATCGTTACGGCAGCCGTCAAATGGCGGCGAAGCTGGCGATCAGTGGAGACTTGGCGAAGGTCCGCGCGTTTCTGCTCGCCGACATTGTCGGTAGCCGGGAATTGCGCATCAAGCGGGACGCCAATTCCGACAAAATGCTGACCGATCTGATGTGGACGGTCGCGAAAAACTTGGGTTACTCGGGAGTCTTCGTGAATGATCCGACCGCGATCGAAGACGATCATCAGTCCTTTTCGACCCGCGGCGTTCGTACGGTTGACGTCATCGATCTGGAAATTCCTTACTGGCACACCCCACAGGACACTCTCGACAAAATCAGCTCCAAGAGCCTCGCGGTTGTCGGTCATGTATTCGTGGAAAGCGTCAAGCAGCTTCAAGCGAAATAGTGGTTGTCGTCTTAGCCGCATCCAACGCCATCGGTCCGTGCAGACGCGTCCATGTAGGCGCTGGGCTTCAGCCCGGCCAACCGCACAGCCCGCTAAACTTCGAAACCAACATCCTTGCCTTTTTGCACGATCGAATGGTTGCCGAATTTCTCATCATCGCGGTAAGGGAAGTCCGAACGGTAATGGCTGCCGCGACTCTCTTCGCGGGCCAGCGCAGAACGCGCCATCAGCAGAGCCAAGGAATGCAAGTTGCGCATTTCGCAGTCGGCGCGGCCCGGTTTTTCGCATTTCGGCAACTCCATCGCCTGAAGTTGCGTGACAGTGCCGGCCAAGTCTTTTCCATCACGCATAATTCCTACTTGTCGCCACATCGTGTCCCGAATTTTGTCGAATGCCGCGGGATGCGGCCGTCCACCAGTATTTTTTGCGTTTGGCTGCGCGGTCATCGAATTTGCCGGCTTCGGCGCGGGGCTTCCGGGCAAACCCACGGCATGGCGCTTGGTCACCGGCGCATCTTTCATCATGGCCTGACCGCTACGCGCGCCAAACACCAAGCCTTCCAGAAGGGAATTGCTCGCTAAACGATTCGCGCCGTGTACGCCCGTATCCGCGGTTTCGCCCGCGGCGTACAGACCTGGCAATGAGGTACGCCCCCAAAGATCGGTTTTCACACCGCCCATCATGTAATGAGCAGCGGGGCAGACCGGCGCCATGTCGGTGGCCAGGTCCAGCCCGTAGCTTGAGCACGTCTCATAGATGCGTGGGAAACGTTTCTTGAGGAACTCTTCTGTTTTTTTCGTCATGTCCAGGTACACATATCCGGTGTTGGTGCGGTGCATCTCGCTGACAATCGCGCGCGCCACGATGTCGCGGGGCGCAAGCTCCTGCGCCTCGTTATACTTTTTCATGAAGCGATCGAGATTCACGTTACGCAAGACGCCACCTTCCCCCCGCAACGCTTCCGACAGGAGGAAACGCGGAGCCCCTTTCACGGCCAAGGCCGTGGGATGAAACTGCATGAACTCCATGTCGGACAGCGCCGCTCCCGCTTCGTACGCGATGGCCATACCGTCGCCTGTTGCCACGTCTGGGTTCGTCGTCTCTCGATAAATTTGTCCCAAGCCTCCCGTCGCAAGTAACACCGCGCCAGCGCGCACTTCGTGAATCGAGCCGTCGAGTTCATCGACGAAGCGGACGCCGACGACAGCTCCGGATTCCACGATCAGTGAGGTCGTGAATGCGTGAGCGCGAAGGTGCAAATGCGGAATGGTATGCGCCCGTGCCAGCAGCGCGCGGCTAATTTCGCGCCCCGTGGAATCGCCATGGGCGTGCAGGATGCGCGACCTGCTGTGTGCGGCCTCGCGCGTGAATGCCAACTTCGTTCCGGTGCGATCGAACTCCGTGCCCCACTCGATCAACTGCGTGATGTACTTCGGCCCTTCTTCCACGAGTAGCGCAACCGCGTCGGCGCGGCACAGCCCGTCGCCCGCCTTGATGGTGTCCTGCTCGTGCAGGCTGATTTCATCTTCGTCGCTGAGAGCCACGGCGATGCCGCCCTGCGCCCAGGACGTCGTGGAATCACTCAGATCCGACTTGGCCATCACCAGCACGCTGCCCTTATCGCTAAGCTCAATGGCAGCGCGCAAGCCGGCAACTCCAGACCCGACGACAACATAGTCCGCGCGATGGGATTTCGGGGGATGCGTCATGAGAGGCGATCGAGAGTTTGCCGCAACATGGTAGCACGAACGGAATTGCCCTCAAGGTAGCACAGGCACTCCTGCCGGTGCCAACGCAACCCCCCGCCGAGGCGCATCCCGACTGGATAGTCCCTACCACAGATCTTCCCGAGCGCTGACAAATAAAAAACACAGCAATCGCTTCACTGTAGGCAAAGGGCGGCCAGAGTCACCATCACCATCCAACGTAGCCAATTCAAAGCACTGTGTTACATTTCCAAGATCCGCTCAATGAGGCCAAAACGAATTTCTGTAAACTCTTCCGCCGGCAAGTACACCATAGTGTGCGGCACCGGCGTCCTCCATCGTGCTCCGAAAGAAATCGCGCATCTCGGAAAGTTTTCCAGCGTCGAGATCGTATCTTCTCCCAAGGTCTGGCGCGCCGTCGGAAAAGGTGTCCACGGCAATTTCGATTCCCGCCATCGAAGCACCGTGCACTTAATGAACGATGCCGAAACGCGAAAGAATGTACGCACGGTGGAATCGATTTGCCGCAAACTCGTTCATTCGGGAGCCGATAGAAAGTCGCTGCTGGTTGCCGTCGGCGGCGGAGTAGTGGGTGACGTAGCCGGATTTGTCGCGGCTTCCTATCTCCGTGGAGTAGCCTTGCTGCACGTGCCCACCACTCTTGTCGCTCAGGTGGACAGCTCGATCGGCGGCAAAACGGGAGTGAATCTGCCCGAGGGGAAAAACCTCGTCGGTGCCTTCTATCCGCCGAGGCTCATCCTCACCGACCCCGCGGTCCTTCGCACGTTGCCCGATCGCGAATTCCGCGGCGGCCTCGCCGAGGTGATCAAGCACAGCATCGTCGCCGACCCGGAAATGTTCGCGTATCTCGAAAAGAATATGACGAAAGTGTTGCGGCGCGATCGCGGCGCACTGGAATACTTAATCCCCCGCAACGCAGCCATCAAAGCGCGCGTGGTCACCAAGGACGAGCGCGAGTCCGGCTTGCGAGAAATCTTGAACTTCGGACACACTTTCGCCCACGCACTCGAAAGCACGACGAAGTACCGCCGCTATCAGCACGGCGAAGCGGTCGCCTGGGGCATGATGGCCGCAGCCCTGTTGGCTCACGAAATAAGTCTGTGTACGCGCGGATTACGTTTCGCGCATCGTCGCGCTCGTCCGCCGCATCGGCCCGCTGCCACCATGGCCGCGCGTACCCACGAAATCGCTGATCGAAGCCATGCGCTCGGACAAAAAAGCGCGATTCGGCAAGCTCCGCTTCGTCCTATCGCCGCGCCTCGGCAAAGCCGGCTCTTACGACGACGTGCCGCTCGACGCCGTGCTGCGCGTCCTGCATTTCGCGCCACAGTTTTGCACGAGATCGCTCTCGAAATGAATCGGATACCCATGTCTGAAGCCCTCGCCGCCCCGCCGAAAGGGACCCGCCCCGAAGGCGCGCGCTCGGAAGACGATGCTTCTCGCCAAGTCCGCGAGATGTTCACGCAGATCGCACCGCGCTACGACCTGCTGAATCATTTGCTCTCGATGCAACTCGACCGCGTCTGGCGCGCCCGTGTAGCCCGCCGCCTCCGTCCAATCCTAATGCGGCCCGACGCGTTGGTTCTCGATCTATGCTGCGGCACGGGAGATCTTGCCTTCTCCCTCTCTCGCTCCGCGCCCGCCCGAATCATCGGCGCCGATTTCTCTCACGCGATGCTGGTCCGTGCGCGCGCAAAGAGCCAGTCGCTCCTCGCTCGATCGAGTGCCATCCCCGCCAGCCCCATGCCATTCTTCGAAGCCGACGCCCTGCGCCTACCCTTTGCCGACGCATCCTTCGATCTGATCACCACGGCCTTTGGCTTCCGCAATCTAGCCAACTACGAAGCCGGCCTACACGAAATCCATCGCCTGCTGAAACCCGGCGGCACGCTAGCCATCCTAGAATTCACGGAGCCGCCGGCTGGATTGTTAGGGGACCTGTATCGCTGGTATTTCCGAAACGTGCTGCCCCGCATCGGCAGTCTTCTCTCCGGCGACCGCGCCGCCTACCGTTACCTACCCGCTTCGGTCTCCCGCTTTTTCCGCCCCGCGGAACTAGCATCGCTAATCACAGCAGTGGGCTACCGATCCGTCGAGTACCGCGTCTGGACGGTCGGCACAGTAGCCCTCCACACTGCCATCAAGTCCCTGTAGCCGCCGTCTCCGAGACGGCGGGATTTAGACGCAACTGAACCCAAGCGCAAACGAACATCACGGATCTTTGGTAGGCGGGATCGCGTGTAAAAGGCGGCGAGCCGCCGCACTCCAAACGGCTTCCTTCGCTACTCTTCCAACCCCACGGCCCGCAACTTCGCCAGCAAAGTCTTCGGCGAAACCCCAAGCTTCTCCGCCGCCCGGGTCTTGTTCCACTTCGACTCCCGCAAAGCCCCCTCCAGCACCACGCGCTCCACATGCGCCACAGCCCGCCCGCTAACCTCCTCCAGCGACCCGTCCCAACGGAAACTTTCCGGCAACATCCCCGCCGGCAAACTATCAACATCCGGCCGCGCCGACGGCAACTGCAACTCATCCGCATGAATGCTCAACCCGTCCGCCAAGATCACCGCCCGCTCCAAAGTATTCTGCAATTCGCGTACATTCCCCGGCCAGCGGTAGCTCAGCAATCTCTCCTTCGCTCCCTCCGAAAGCTCCAGCCCGGGCTTCGCAAACTCGCGGCTGAATTTCTCCAGAAAATGTTGCGCCAGCATCAGCACATCCTCGCCGCGCTCGCGCAATGGCGGAATCGTCATGGGCACCGCCGCAATCCGAAAATACAAATCCTCGCGAAACAATTTCTCGCTCGATCAATTTCCGCAAATCGCGATTCGTAGCCACCACGATCCGCACATCCACGTCGATCGACTGCGTCCCGCCCACCCGCTCAAACCGCCTCTCTTCCAACACGCGCAACAGCTTCGCCTGAATCGCCAGCGGCAACTCCCCAATCTCATCCAGAAACAGCGTCCCCCGATGCGCCAGGTCCATCTTCCCGACCTTGCGCGCCCCCGCCCCGGTGAACGCCCCCTTCTCATGCCCAAACAACTCATTCTCAACCAACCCCTCCGGGATCGCCGCGCAATTCAAAGCCACAAACGGCTGCTCGCGCCGCGGCGACAAATGATGAATAGCGCGAGCGAAAAGCTCTTTGCCGGTCCCGCTCTCCCCGAGCAGCAGCGCCGTCGAATCCGTCGCCGCCACGCGCTGAATCTGCTGGCTGACCTCGCGAATCGAACTGTGCTCCCCAACGATCCGCGGAAAGCCATACCGCGCCGCATACTCCTCGCGCAGCAAAATATTCTCGCGCATCATTTCCTGTTGCTGCGCCGCCCGCTGCACCAGAAGCTTCAGGTGGTCCAGGTCCACCGGCTTCTGCAGAAAATCGAAAGCCCCTTCCTTCATGGCCGTAACCGCTTCTTCCACCGACCCGAACGCCGTCAACAGAAGCACCGGAATCGTCGCGTCCGCGCTCTTCGACGCCCGCAAAACGTCTAGCCCGGACGCCCCCGGCAGCTTCAGGTCCGTAACCACCAGCAAGTATCGCCGCGCGCGAATCTTCTGAATCGCCGACGTGCCATCCGGCGCTTCGTCCACGGTATAACCGGCACGTTCCAGCGCCTTGCGCAGCATCGCGCGCAATTCGTTCTTATCTTCAACCAGCAGAAGGGATTCCATGTGTTCCGTTTTTACCACGAATTCATCAGTCTCTTACGGGAACCCGCAGAGCCTGTGCGGAGAAGGGAAGCAGCAGACCAGGAGGAAAGCAGAAGTAAGGAAGTAAAGACGTAACGAAGTAACGACGTAACGAAATGCAACAGCAAGGCCACGCGCGAGCACACCATCTCCCGGTCGTTACTTCGTTACTTCGTTACTTCATTACTTCTTCTTCTTTGTTATCTCGCCCAGCCCGGATCGCCGCCCGACTTCCGAAGGTCATCTTCCAGATCGGCGATATGCTGCTTCATTTGCGCAATTTCCTGCTTCTTGGCGTCGATCTTCGTGTCTTTGTCGCTGATTTCCTTGCGACTGTACTGCTCGCTCAGCGCTTTTTGCGGATCGGTATAGTACTGCACCTGCGACTTCTGCGCCTCTCGCTGCAAAATGTCGAGTTCCTGCTCCGCCTGCGCCAGTTTGTCGCGCGCTTCGCGGAAACGCTTGCGCCATGCTTCCTCGCCGTTTTTATTCGCCCCAACGGACTTGTCGGCGGCAGCATCCTTGTCGCCGTTTGCTGTACCCTCTGCGTTCTCCTTGGTGTCCGCGTTACCAGATGCCGTGGCTGTCGCGGGTGTCGCCGCCGCGGGAGCGGGCGCAGCGCTGCCCAAATCATCATTCGTAAAAACCTTCTTGGGTTTTGGCTCCGCCTTCTTCTGCTCCCGAGCTTTGCGAGCCGCCTCTGCCACCGGATCAACGCCGCCTTCTTGCGACGTGCCTTGCTGCGAAGTAGCTTGTTGCTGCGCAATCGCCGCGATCCCCACAAGACCCAATACCGGCAGCACCACCAGCACGTATACTCCCGTTTTTCGCCAAGTTATTGCACGCATAAGGACCCGCCTTCCCGGCGCCCGAGTTGACCCGCAATCACGCAGTTCTATATCTGTATGACGTCTTTGTTCGATTCTACCGCTTCCACGCCACCACCGCGCCACTCCGGTAGCGTAACGATAAACGCGGCCCCGCCGCCCGGTTGATTCCGCGCCTCCACCTGGCCTCCGTGCTGCACGATGATCTTCTGCACCACCGCCAGGCCCAATCCCGTTCCCTGCGGCTTGGTCGTGAAAAACGGATGAAACAGATTAGGCAGCGCGTCACTCGCGATCCCCGGACCATTGTCGGAGATCGTAATCCGCTGAAAACCAGTCTCTCCGCCGCGCACGATCTCGCCTCGCACGGTGACGCGCCCGCCTTTTGCTTCCGCACAAGCCTCCGTCGCGTTCCGCGCCAAATTCAGCAGCGCCTGTCGGAGCAAGCCCTCATCGCCGGCCGCACTGCCAAACTCTCCCTCGCAACTCACCGCCACGTTCGGCGCCGCCCCGCGGATCTCCGTTACCACCCGCTCCACCACGCCCTCCAGCTCCACAACCTCGTCCGAAATCTCCAACGGCCGCGCATACTTCAAGAATTCCGTCACCACATGTGTGATGTTCCGGGTCTGCTCCAGGATGCGTTCCGCATGATCTAAAATTTCGCCGTCCGCGGACTCCGCGCGAATCATCTGCGCGTACCCCGAAATCGTCGCGAGGGCATTCTTGAATTCGTGCGCAATCCCCGCCGACAGCTCGCCAAGCGCCGCCAGATGCTTCTTTAGCTCGATCTGCTGCTGCAACGCCGCCAATTCCGTCAAATCGCTCAACAGACAGATGGTCCCGCTCACCTTCTCGTTCCCGCGGCGTACCGGCGAAATCGTCACACCCAGCCGCCGCTCATCACCAGCCGGCGAAATGTGGCTCACCTGTTCCCGCCGGAAAATCTTGCCTTCCCCCAGGCACTCCGACACCAGCTTGGTCAGTTCCGAGTTTTCCCCCAGTACTTCGCTGTAGCGCCGGTAATTCAATCCGCGGATTCCCAGCGCCTGCTCCGCCGCGGGGTTAGCCCCGGAAATAATTCCCACCGCGTTCACCATCAGGAAGCCCGCTGGCATATTTCGCGTAACTTCTTCGCTTAGCCGCTCCGTATGCTCCGCACGCTCCTTCTCAATGCGATGGAGCCGCTCGAGTTCCTTCTCCTGCGTCCGCAATTTCTGGATCACGCCTTGCATCGACGCGGTCATGAACGCCGCGCTGTTTTCGATGCGCGGCGCCGCGTTCATCTCGTTTTTGCGAGCGTCGCGGGTGTCCTTAAAAAACTTTCTGACCAGCGACAGGATCAGCCAAGCGACCGCCACAAGCAACAACACCAATCCCACCGCCAGCGCCCGCGGGTTCGGAAAGACTCCGCTTTGCAGCATCGCCGGCGTCAAATGAAAATTCCTTTGAGTAAATAACGCAAAGCCGCTGGGCCCTGAAGGTAGGTCAACAGCAGTGCAGCGATGCCGAGGAACGTTCCCAGGGGCAGTTGGTATTGGCTGGCCAGCATCCAGCGCAAACTGGTTACGGTTCCCAGGTTCCGCCGGCTGGCGCGTTCCGCCAAGGCGCGCTGCCATCCGGATAAATAAAGTCCCAGAATGATCGCACCGCCCACGATGCTCCCTAGGAGAGTGCCCAACAAGATCGTAAGAAACGTGCCTCGCAATCCCATAAATGCGCCGACCATGGCCATCATTTTCACGTCGCCCATCCCCATGCCATCGCGGTGCCGCACGGCCTTGTACAGCGCGGCCACCCCCCATAGCAGCACGCTTCCAAATGCTCGCTCCGATCAGCCCGTCCAGCAAACCAAGCAGGTAGGGAGGAGGCGCCCGATGGAAAACTGAGACGACAAGCAGGAACGCCGTGCCGTCGTTCGACGGCACCCACATCGAGAAGAACAATCCAGCCACAAAACCCGGCCAGTTCACGACGTCAGGAAGCAGACGCACACGAAGATCGGTAATCGTCAAGACGATCACTAAACACGTGAAAAACAGCCACTTCACCGTCTGCTGCGTCAACCCAAAATCGACGTAACACGCCACAAAAAACAGCCCGGTCAATAATTCCACCAGCGGATACATCGGCGAAATCGGATACCCGCAAGACCTGCATTTCCCGCGCAGCCATAGCCACGCAAATATCGGCACGTTGTCATACGCCTTGATCGGCGTCTCGCAGCGCGGGCACCGCGAGCCCGGCGCAACAATCGACACTCCTTCCGGAATCCGCGTGATGCAGACGTTCAGGAAGCTCCCGATAACAATCCCAAAGAGAAAAAAGAACGCGATGACCACATCTCGAATTTGCCACACAACCCCTGTCGAACCAACAAACTGCCCGGCCCCCGTGTCGCATTAGGTAGTACAGATCTCGGTCCACGCTCATGAACCCGCCGAAGTAGTGTGATACCCACGTCCTCCGCGTAACTCTGCGACCTCTGCGTCTCTGTGTTATCCCTTTCCGCGCTTGTTCCGTCCTTGGCTCTGTCCCGTCCCCTCCGGCCAGAATCTGCTCTCCGCTCGTTACCGTCCAGGTGACTCATGCCTTCCCGAATTTGTCCCAGCCGACTTTGAACGGTAAACTGTCAACGGTCGACTTCCTCCATGCACTGGTTCGAACGCCGCATCCGCCGTTACGAGCACCGCCGCTGGACCACCGACGACAACCGTCGCGTCCAACCTTTTCATTGGGGCCTCGAGCACATCGGCGGCGACCCCGCTGATTCCAATCCCGCCGCCTACGTCCGTCAATTCGCCAAACAAGCCATCGAAAACAGTGCGGCCTGGTTCGCCACCACACCAGCCACCGATTACAGCCTCGACGCTGAAAATGTCCTAACCTTCACCAGTTCCATCGTGTCGCCCTGGCCCGAAAACAACACCGTCTGCGCCCAATTCTTCCCCTCAAAATCCGCTGCCGCCGCCGGCCAAGCACGCGAAGCCATGCCCGCGGTCGTCCTTCTCCCCAACTGGAACGCCAAATGGCACGGCCAGCGCGGCCTCTGCGATTGGCTCCAGCGCATAGGCATTACCGTGCTCCGCCTCAGCCTCCCTTACCACGACCGCCGCATGGCCAAAGGCCACGAGCGCGCCGACCAACTGGTAGGCCCGAACATAGGCCTGACGCTCCAAGCCAACCGCCAAGCCGTGCAAGACACGCGCCGCTGCCTGCGATGGCTCGAACAGCAAGGCTTCACCCGCCTAGGCATCCTGGGCACCAGCATCGGTTCCTCGGTCGGCTACATCACCATGGTCCACGACGAAGCCCTCCGCGCCGGCGGCTTCTTTCACGTCTCCACCTATTTCGCCGACGTAGTAAGCCAAGGCATGACCACGACTCACGTCTGGGAAAGCCTCCGCCACCACGTCACGGTAGACGAACTCCGCGACTACTGGGCCCCCGTAAGCCCCATGCCCTACGTACAGCGCGGGTTGGGCGCAAACAAAAACGCCTTCATGGTCTACGGCAAATACGACCCCACCTTCCTCCCGGAGTTAACCGCCCAAATGCTAGCCGCCCTCCGCCAACACCACGCGAATCTCCGCACGCTGGAACTCCACTGCGGCCACTACTCCCTCGAACTCCCCCCCTTCAGCCACATCGCCGGCTACCGCATGCTAACCTTCCTCCGCTCCGCGCTAGGCTAGTGTTTGGCTCCACAACTCCATTGGTGGCACGCACATACCTGCGGATATCCTGCACGCCTGTAGGCGCTGGGCTTCACGCCCGGCGCATCCCAGCCCATGCCGCCACGAAGCGTCACGGGGTATTGACACTTAATCCGTGTCACGCTATAATCGTGTAATGAAGCCACGAGCCTTGCGTAACATCACGATTACCCTCGACGAAGAAGTAGCCCGTTGGGCTCGTATCGAGGCGGCCACAAACGACACCAGCGTCTCTCGCTTGATCGCTGCGCTCCTCAAAGACCACATGCTCGAAAAGGATCACTACAAAGCGGCTAGGCGCCGAGCGCTGGCGCGGCCCTCTTTTCCGAAATCCGACGGGCCATACCTCACACGTGAGGAGGTCCATGAACGCGACCGTCTTCGTTGATACCAATGTTTTGATCTACGCCCTCGACCCCACCGATCTCGTGAAGCAACGCGCCGCCCAGGCCTGGCGCTCGGACCTCTGGAATCGTGAGAATGGACGAATCAGCTTCCAGGTTCTGCAAGAATTCTACGCCAAGGTCATCTACAAATGGCCCTCCGCCCGTAAGGAGGCTCGCGACGAAGTTCGCGACCTCCTCGCGTGGCGCCCCGTATCGGTAAGTGCCGATATTTTGAATAGCGCGTGGACGTTTCAGGACCGCTACCGACTCTCGTTCTGGGACGCCCTTATCGTCGCAGCTGCCAAATTGCTGTCTTGCCGATATCTGCTTACCGAGGACTTCCAATCAGGACAAAATCTGGACGGGCTTATCGTTGTAAGTCCATTTCTGAGCGATCCTGGCTCGCTTTCTTAATCGTTCACGGCCAGGCCGGGGGGCGGTTTTGCGGGGCTGCGACCATCCGGCGAATTCGCACAGTCCCTCGCGTGCCCGAGAGAGGAATTCCTTTGACAAATCTTAACTGAATGTTAAAATACTCATAAGGGAAAGCTGTGAGTTTTCGGCCAGCGGCAAGCAAATCCATTGCCGCTATTTTCATTTGCAAGCGTCCTTGCTGATCGCGGCCCGAATCCGACCAGCGAATGCGACTTAACCCACGTAGAATCCGCACTTCCAAAAAACGCGGCCGTAACCCGTTTGGAATCCGCACTTCCAAAATGATTCGACTTAAAGTTCTTTAGAATCCGCACTTACGGAAAAAGGAGGGGGGAGGGGTCTGAACAGTTAACTAGCTCGGTCAGATCGAAAGCTCGAACGCTGCCAGGCATATCGATAAAGGTTGTCGTCGAGACTCGGTTGCCGGAGATCACTGGAGGACGGCAGAGAAGATGCCCGTGGCGACCAGCGACGAGACCTCCTCAATCTCGGCCGCCAGCGGATCGGTCCTCGGTGACTTTCGCCGACGCTCCCCGCACCGCCGCGTACGCTTTTCTCGCGAGTATCCCGGTCTGTAGCGGCGCCAGCAGATCAATCCCCTGGCAAGCGCAAAGCAGCTCGATCGCGAGGATGTGCCGCAAGTTCGCGAGCATTCGTTCGAGGCGCCGCGCTCCGCTCATGCCCATCGACACGTAGTCTTCCTGATTGCCGGAAGTCGAAATCGAATCGACCGAATGCGGCGTCGCGAGCGCTTTGTTCTCGCTGGTTAGCGCCGCTGCGGTCACCTGCGCGATCATGAAACCCGAATTCAGGCCCGGCTCCGGCGTCAAAAACGCCGGCAGTAAGCTCGTCAGCGGATTGGTCATTTGCTCTATGCGTCGCTCGGAGATGCCTCCGAGAGTGGCGAGCGCGATGGCCACCTGATCGGCAGCCATCGCCAGCGGCTGCCCATGAAAATTTCCGCCACTGATGATGTCGCCCGACCCGTCGCGCACAAACACGAGCGGGTTATCCGTCGCACTATTCAATTCCACCGCCGCCATTTCGCGAGCCTGGGTGAGCGAATCGCGGACCGCACCGTGCACCTGCGGCGTGCATCGCAGACTGTACGCGTCCTGCACCCGTGGATCTTTCTCCGGGGGGCGATGCGATTCGCGAATCTGGCTGCCCTCATTCAAATGCGCCAGGTTCCGCGCCGTCACAGCCGCGCCCGCGTATGCTCGCGCGTGCATGATTCGTGCATCAAACGCGCCGGGACTTCCGCGCAGCGCATCCAGTGACAACGCCGCCGCAACATCTGCAGTATCCGCCGCAACATCCGCCTCGTATAGCGCCAGACTCAACAGCGCCAGCATTCCCTGCGTGCCGTTGAGCAGGGATAGGCCTTCCTTCGCTTCTAGCGCGACAGGTGTAATGCCGGCCCGCCGCATGGCCTCGCCGCCCGCCAGAATCTCTCCTTGAAATGAAGCGCGCCCTTCGCCAATCACCACCTGCGCCAAATGCGCGAGCGGAGCAAGGTCGCCCGAAGCTCCCACCGAGCCTTGCGACGGAATTACCGGGTGCACTTTCGCATTCAGCATCGCGCACAGAGTTTCCACGGTTTGCGGGCGAATGCCGCTTAGGCCTTTCGCCAGCGCATTGGCGCGCAACAGCATCATCGCGCGCGTCTCCGCTTCGCTCAGAGGCAGGCCGACGCCGCACGAGTGAGAGCGCACCAGATTGACCTGAAGCTGGCGGACTTGCTCGGCGGAAATGCGCACCGACGCCAGCTTGCCAAATCCGGTGTTGATGCCATACGCGGTTTCGCCCGACGCGACGACGCGCTCCACGACCGCGCGCGAAGCTTTCATGCGCTCGATGGCATCGGGAGCCAGCGAGACTTTTTCGCCGCGAAACGCGACGTCGTACAGTTGCGCAAACGTCAGATCGTTACCGGTCAATTCAATCGGACGCGAGGAATTTGGGGCCGCGCTCATGCGTCGCTCCGGTCAGGATTGGGAACATCCAAATGCAACAGCACGTCGCGATATTTTGGAGGAAGCGCCTTCGGCCGGCCGTTGCTGCCGCAGATTACGTGCGTCGTGTAACCCGTCGTCAGCAGGGTATCGTCGGCTTCGCGAAATATTTCATACGAGAATTTCACGATGCGATTGCGCCATTCCATAATTCGCGTGCGCACCCGCAGCACTTCGTCATAGCGCGCCGATCTTTCATAGCGGCAATGCGCTTCGGCCACGACGATGTGGCAATCGTCTTCGGTCTCCATGGTCTTGTACTCGAAACCCATTGCGCGCATCAACTCCACGCGGCCAACCTCGAACCAGATCAAATAATTCGCGTGATACACCACGCCCATTTGATCGGTCTCGGCGTAACGCACCCGTACTGTCGTGTCGTGAAATTCGATTGTTCGCATGTCGTTGGTTAGTCCGGCTTACTCTGCCACACCGGCTTGCGCTTCTCCAGGAATGAGGCGACGCCTTCTTTGAAATCGGGGGTACAGCGGATGCGCGCATTTTCGAGAATCGCGCGCTCGAGATCGTGGTCGAGTCCCGGCGCGGCGGAGGAAGTCAGCAAGTGCTTCGCGCGTGTCAGACTGTTGGGACTCGCGGAAATCAGATCAGCCGCGAGTTCGTGCGCGCGATCGAGGAGGCGCTCGGCGGGGACGACTTCGGTCACCAGTCCAATTTCCTTGGCTTCCACAGCGTCGATGATGCGCCCGGTCAGAAGAAGATCGCGGCAGCGCTTCTCTCCGATCTGGCGCGTCAGAAAAACGGAAACGATCGCGGGAAGGAAGCCGATCTTCACTTCGGTGTAGCCGAATTTCGCTTCCGTGGACGCCAGCGTGAAATCGCACAGCGTGGCGATCCCGCAGCCTCCCGCGTACGCCGCGCCATTGACGGCGGCGATCATCGGCCTGGGGAAACTCCAGATGCGGCGCAGCATTTTCGCGATGCGGCGGGAATCTTCCTGGTTTTCCGTGGGAGATTGCTTGGCGATGGCGGAGAGCATCTCCAGGTCCATGCCGGCGCAAAATGCTTTGCCCGCGCCGGTCAGGATCACCACGCGCGTCGTATGATTTTTCTCGATGGCATCGAGAGCAGTTTGTAAATCCGCAATCATCGGCGTGGTGACGGCGTTGCGTTTGTCCGGGCGGTTCAGCGTGATCGTGGCGATGGCGTCGCGGCATTCGAGAAGAAGTGTGGAGTACATGTCGAAAACACCTCCTCAATTTAAAAGTGGTGCATGGGCATACTTGGCCCGAATTTCGTTGGTCATGGCAAGAATCTTTGTCAGGCGCTCGGGTTCGATCCCCGGATCAGCGCCTGCTTTTTTCAGCGCCGCGAGAACCTGTTCGGTGGCGATGTTGCCGACCAGACTGTCTCCGGCAAACGGGCAGCCCCCGAGTCCGGTAAGGGCGCTGTCAAAGCGGCGGCATCCCGCTTCGTACGCCGCCATAATTTTCTCCTCGGCATTTTCTGGCCGGCTGTGCAGGTGCACGCCGAGTTCGATGCCCGCGACATGGTCCTTTACCTCGCGGTAGAGATCGCCGACGAGTTTAGCGTCGGCGGTTCCGACGGTGTCGGCGAGCGAGACAGTGCGCACGCGAATATCCTTCAACCATTCCAGCGTTTCGTGCACAAGCTCCGGCCCCCAAGGCTCATCATACGGGTTCCCGAAGGCCATGGAGATGTAAATTACGAGATCGCGGCTCGCCGCGGCAGCGTCTTTCTTCAGTTTTTCGACAAGCTTACGGGATTCGTCGCGGCTCATGTTGGCATTCGCGCGCCGGAAATAAGCCGAGATCGAGTAAGGATAGCCGATGGTGGTAACGCCGGGAGTCGCCAGCGCCCGCTCCAGGCCTTTCTCGTTCACAACGATGCCGATAATTTCGGGCCGGTCAATGTCGATGGAAAGGGAATCGTTGAATTTCGCCATCACTTCTTCGCTGTCCGCCATCTGCTTCACGTGCTTCGGCGAAACAAAGCTGACCGCGTCGATGTGCGTGAATCCGGCAAGCACAAGCTCCCGAAGATATTCCGCCTTGAGCTCCGTCGGGATGAAATCCGGCAAGCCCCTGCCAAGCATCACGCGGGCATTCAATGATTGTTAAGCTGTTGGTCATCACTCGTCAAAATGGAAGTCGGATTTGGGACATCGAATAGCACCACGCGAATCCAACGACCGCAATCGACAGCCAGGTGCTGATGAGAAAGCCTCCCGTGAGGCGCCCGCGGATGGACGCGCGTGCAGCGGTGACAATCGCCAGTAAAAGTCCCGCAGCGGCCGGAATCGCCACCAGTACAGCCAAAGTCTCGAGTGGGCCGGTGTCAACTGCGACCCTGGTATAGATCATACAGGCAATGCCCACGATCGCCGGCAAGAGCCGGAACGCGACGGTCAGCAACACACGATCGCCAACGCCCTCGGCGCGGTCGTTGGTCGCGACGCTCATGTTTGCAAAACGCCGGTCTTGAATTCGCGAATCTCCGGATTCAGGGAGGCGGCTTCGAGGGCGGTGATCAGCACGTCGCGGGTGTGGGCTGGGTCGATGATGGCGTCGACCCAGAGGCGGGCGGCGGCGTAGCGTGGGTCGGTCTGTTGTATCGTAGGTGGCTTTCACGGATGCCAGCATTTCTTGCTTGGCTTTCTCGTCGACTTTTTTTCCTTCGCGCTCCATCTGCTTGAGCTTGATTTCTGCGAGTGTGCTCGCGGCGGCGTCGCCGCTCATCACCGCGTAACGCGCGGTGGGCCAGGCGAAAATGAAGCGCGGATCGTAGGCTTTGCCGCACATCGCGTAGTGGCCTGCGCCGAAGCTGCCTCCGCAGATGACCGCGATCTTGGGCACCACACTGTTGGACACCGCGTTGACCATTTTTGCGCCCGCGCGGATGATGCCGCTCCATTCGGCGTCTTTGCCGACCATGAAGCCGTTCACGTCGTGCAGGAAAATCAGCGGGATGCGGTCCTGGTTGCAGTCCATGATGAAGCGGGCGGCTTTCTCGGCGGATTCGGTGTAAATCACGCCGCCGAATTCGATGCGTTTTTGATCGGAGCCGGGCGCGGTAGTTTGCACGTGCTTCTTTTGATTCGCGACGATGCCGACGGCCCAGCCGCCGATGCGCGCATAGCCGCACAGCAGCGTTTCGCCGTACTCGGCGCGGTATTCCTCGAACTCGCTGCCGTCCACAATGCGGGCGATGATTTCGCGCATGTCGTATTGCTTGCCGGGATCGTTGGAAAAGACGCCGTAGATTTCGCTGCCAGGGTAGAGCGGCTCGCGAGACGCGACGTGACTGAAAGGCGTGGGATTCGGAGCGCCCATCTTGTCGGCCAGCGCGCGGATGCGCTTGATGCATGCATCGTCGTCAGGCTCGCGGAAATCGACGGTGCCGCTGATCTGGGAATGCATTTTCGCGCCGCCAAGATCTTCAGCAGACGTTACCTGGCCAATGGCCGCCTGCACCAGCGCGGGGCCCGCCAGAAACAAGCCGGAGCCTTCGGTCATCAGGATGTGATCGCACATCAGCGGAAGATACGCGCCGCCTGCCACGCACATGCCCATGATCGCGGCGAGTTGCGGAATGCCCATGGCGCTCATCACCGCATTGTTGCGGAATACGCGGCCGAAATCGTCGGTGTCCGGGAACACGTCCTCCTGCAGTGGAAGAAACACGCCCGCGGAGTCCACCAGATAAATTGTCGGGATGTGATTTTCGATGGCGATATTTTGCGCGCGAATCACTTTCTTCGCGGTCATCGGAAAAAACGCACCGGCTTTCACGGTCGCGTCGTTGGCGATGATCATGAACGTCCGGCCGCAGACGCGCGCGAGGCCGGTAATCGTTCCCGCCGCGGGAGCCCCACCCCACTCTTCGTACATTTCGTAAGCCGCAAAAATGCCGAGCTCGGTAAAGTGCGTTCCGGGATCTACCAGCTTCTTGAGGCGCTCGCGCGCCGTGAGCCGCCCCTTCTTGTGTTGCGATTCGATGGCTTTGGCGCCGCCGCCCCGGCTGATCTGCTCTTCTTCGTTCTTGATTTGGGTGACGAGGTCGATGACCTTGCGGGTGTTCTTCTCGAACTCAGGGGATTTTTTGTTGACGCTGGTTTTCAAAACGGATGCCGACACTCGCAAACCTCGCACGAAATCGTACAACGCTCATCGAAAGATACCGTGACGCAACAGCAGGGCAACAAACGAACAGTATACGGTCTCTCGACCGATAGTGCGAGAACACGCGGGTGTGGGTTGTGGATCAATTTCCGGTTAGCGCGTTATCAGGACCTGCGTTATTAATTCGTAGCGAATCGACAGAACCGCTCCACGAAGCCGACTAAAACCGAACTACACTTCAAATGCCGATGACGACGCCCATTCCATTCAATGCCTTTTCTCCCGAATTGTTGCCTGGTGAAACCGTCCAGTGGACTGGCCGTCCGAATGCTGCCGTGATTTTTCACAAAGAAGACGGGGCAATGATCCCGTTCAGCTTGTTATGGGGAGGATTTGCAATTTTTTGGCTTCTCGGCGCGTCTGGCATAGCTAATTTTTGGACGAACCGGCCCGACAAAACCTTTCAATGGTTCGGCGTGATCTGGGGTACTCCATTCGTTCTGGTCGGTCAATACATGATTTGGGGCCGATTTGTTTATAACTACTGGAAGAAACAACGAACGTATTACGCGCTCACTAATCGTCGCGCGATCATTGTTGAAAATGGTCTAAGGGGCCGCAGAACATCTAGTGCCTACTTCGAGAACATAACGATCGTTGACAAGTGGGTTCGCCGCAATGGTATCGGCAGTATCTGTTTCGGCGGCCCTGTAACAGGTGAATGGAGATCGGGCAGGAATAACCCGCCCCGGCTGCCAACTTTTGATGACATCGACAGAGTTGATTCCGTATACCAGATTGCTGCACGACTACGTGAACAAGCTCAAAAACCGGGAGCGTCGACTTCATCGCGTTGGCCATCTTGAAACAAGTCAGTTTGCGCAGCATCCTTTGACGTTCAGAGTCTCGCCAATCGGATGCCTTTCTCCCAAGGCATTGACGTGCGTCAGTGCTAAGTGCCCGGCAAGTCGCGTCATCGCAAACTGACCCACTACCCGGGCGTGTTGGAATGTTGACTGACGCGTTCGCGCTCGATACTATGCAGAGCATTGGTGCTGTTGCTGCAAGCACCGCATCCTCACTCTGGAGGCGCCTGTGACCACCCTGGTCGAAGTTCCCATGGGCGGGTGTGCCTTCAGCGTTTCCGATGGCTTGAGGTAGCACGCCCTTCTTGTAGTTTTCCCGTTTGAGTTGTCGAGTCTGCGTCCGGAATCGTGTTGTGTCCACTGGACATTCCGGCGCGCAACCGCGTTACGTCCATCGTGGACGACCGCGCTGTGCTGCTTGCGAGCAGCGGGAGGGTGCGCAAGTGCTTCTTACGGAATTGGGTTGGAACTCCTATTTCGCGGCGATGTGGGCAGAGCAAGACAACTGTGGCTGGGCGCCGGCAAGAGTGGTGTCGCAACAGCGTGGCCTATGGAGGATCGCCGGCGATTTCGGCGAATGCTGGGCGGAGCCTTCGAGCAAACTGCGTGTGGCGGCGGAAGCACAGGGAGATTGGCCGGCCGTCGGAGACTGGATTGCCGCGGAGTTGTTCGGCGAGGAGCGTGCGTTTATTCAGGGGGTTTTGCCGCGGCGGGGACGTTTCGCTCGCAAAGCACCTGGAAAACGCATCGAGCAGCAGGTGATCGCCGCCAACATCGACACCGCGTTTCTGGTCGTGTCGCTCGACGGCGATTTTAGTCCACGACGACTGGAACGTTATCTGGCACAGTGTTGGGAATCCGAAGTGAAACCGGTCATCGTGTTGAACAAGGCCGACGAGTGTAGCGACGCTGCTGCGTTTGTTGCGGATGCGGAGCGCGTAGCGGCAAGCGCTCCGGTGCTGTCGGTCAGCGCGCGAACCGGCCGGGGAATGGACGAGCTCGATCGCTTTCTCACACCCGGCCAGACGATCGTGCTGCTGGGTTCGTCTGGCGTGGGAAAGTCGACACTGGTCAATCGTTTGCTGCGGCAGGATGTACAGGCGGTGCAGGCGACGCGCGAAACGGACGGCAAAGGGCGGCACACGACGACCTCCCGGCAACTGCTGCGACTGCCAGGCGGTGCGCTGATTATTGATACGCCGGGATTGCGCGAAATCGCTCTATGGGATGCAGAAACCGGCGTCGCGCAGGCGTTCGCCGACATCGAGGAGTTTGCGGCGAATTGCCGCTTCCGGGATTGCGGGCACGAGAGCGAGCCGGGTTGCGCGGTTCGTAAGGCGTTGGAGGCGGGCAGTCTCGACGAAGAACGAGTCGAGAGCCTGAAGAAGCTGGAACGCGAACAAGAATTTCAGCGGCGCAAAGTCGATCCCGCAGCGATGCACGAATACAAGAGCAAGATCACGCGTTTGCATCGAGGCGCGCGCGAGAAATATCGGCAGCGCGAACGCGACGGAGGCAAGCGATGACGCCGCTGATTCTGGATTTGGCGTTGGCGCGCAGGATTGAGCTGGCCGAAGCGCACGCGGCCGTGGATTGCGCAGAGGCGCTGGAGCGGATGCGGCCGGGTGGCGTCGGCGCGGTAGAGCGGATTGCCGGAGGATTCGCGATTTATTGCGGAGCGGGATCGCCGGTTACGCAGGCCGTGGGATTGGGGCTTGATGGCGCGGTCAGCGAGGAAGAGTTCGATCGGTTGGAGGAGTTTTATCGCAGCCGGAAAGAGCCCGTCCGCGTGGAAACTTGCCCGTTGGCGGACGCGTCGCTGGTCCGCCACTTCGGCGAACGCGGATATCGCGTGACGGAATTTTCTAACGTGATGGCGCTGCCGTTGCGCGGAGTGAGTTCGCCGGCAGCGGACGGCCGAGTCCGGCGGCAGGCGTGACCATGGAGCGAATCGGGAAAGAGCAGATGGATTTGTGGACGCTGACGGTGTCGCAGGGCTTCTCGGAGAATTTTCCGGTGACGCAGGAGATTCTGGAGGTCATGAAAATGTTTGCGCTGGGCGCGAACGTGGAGTGCTATCTGGCGCGGGTGGACGGAGCGGTGGCGGGTGGCGCGACCCTTGCGTTGCGCGAGGGCGTGGCCGGATTGTTTGGGGCGAGCACGCTGCCGGCATTTCGGAATCGGGGAGTGCAGACGGCGCTTCTGAAGGAGCGGCTGAGGCGCGCGATGGACGGAGAACTGCGACTTGGCGGTGTGTATCGCTCAGCCGGGAAGCATCTCGCAGCGCAATGTGGTGCGGCAGGGCTTTTCGGCGCTGTACACGCGGGTGAAATTCGAGCGGGCTTGGTCCTAAGAGCTTTGCGGGACGCGCTTGTGGATGAAGTCGACGATGTCTTGCGTGGAAGTGCCGGGGAGAAATATTTCGGCGATGCCGGCTTTCTTGAGGTCGGCGACGTCGGCTTCGGGAATAATGCCGCCGAGAAGTACGGTGACGTCGGTCATGCCTTTGTCGTGCAGCAACTTCATGAGTTGGGGACAGATGGTGTTGTGGGCACCGGAGAGGATGGAGAGGCCGATGACGTCGACGTCCTCCTGCACGGCGGCGGTCGCGATCATCTCGGGCGTTTGGCGGAGCCCGGTATAGATCACTTCCATGCCGGCGTCGCGCAGCGCGCGAGCGATCACCTTCGCGCCGCGGTCGTGACCGTCCAGCCCGGGCTTGGCAATCAACACTCTGATTTTCTTCTCCGGCATTACTCGCGCTTTTCCATATGGCTGGAGGTCCAGGAGCATTGAGAGTGAGGCGAACACCGATCCTTCGTACGGAACCTTGCCATGCTCAGCGTCTCTGCGTTATCTTGATCATGCCATACAAAGCGCGAATGCCGTCCTGAACCTAGCGGCTGGTCGATGGGCGAAGTGCGGTAGGCATTCCCGAATCATATCTTCGTATGGGCTTCGATGGACTGGATGGCAAGAACCATCCTGGCGGCGGTGAATTTCCATTGCGGTGCCGAGGATCTGCGCGTGGGTGAATCACGGTCGCTCAGGGTGGCGTAGGACTACCCCGAAGATGAAGGGCATCAGGGCGGCGTTGCCCTCCGTGGGTTTGCGTAGGGCGGCGAGGCGGCGGGCTACTTCTTCGCTGGAGCGATCGGCGCGGAGTTTGCCAGGCGTTCGGCTTGGCGGTGGGCCACGGTCTCGTCGATCTGCAGGGTGTCCAGCGGCTTTTCTTCGGAGACGAAGTCGTTTACGCCGACCATGATTTTTTCTTTTTTGTCGAGGGCCACCTGGTAGCGGTAGGAGGCTTCGGCTATTTCGCGTTGCGGGTAGCCGCGTTCGATGGCCGCGACCATGCCGCCGAGCGCATCGATCTTCTCGATGTAATCCCAAGCGCCGCGTTCGACTTCGTTGGTGAGCGTCTCGACGAAGTAGGAGCCGCCCAGCGGATCGACCGTGTTGGTGACGCCGGTTTCGTGGGCGATGATCTGCTGCGTGCGCAGGGCTATCGTGGCGGCGAATTCCGTGGGCAGCGCCCAGGCTTCATCGAGCGAATTGGTGTGGAGCGACTGCGTGCCGCCCAGGACCGCGGCCAGCGCCTGAATCGCGGTGCGCACCACGTTGTTGTACGGCTGCTGCGCGGTCAGCGAGCAGCCCGCGGTCTGGGTGTGAAACCGCAGCGCCCAGGTGCGCGGATTCTTGGCTTTGTAGCGCTCGACCATCGCCTTGTGCCAGATGCGGCGGGCGGCGCGATATTTGGCGATCTCCTCGAAGAAGTCGCTGTGTGCGTTGAAGAAAAAAGAGAGCTGCGGCACGAATTCATCGACATCCAAGCCGCGGCGCATGCCCCATTCGACGTATTCGAGGCCGTCGCGCAAGGTAAACGCCAATTCCTGAATCGCGGTCGAGCCCGCTTCTCGAATGTGATAGCCGCTGATCGAGATGGTGTTGAACTTCGGCGTATTCTTCACGCCGAATTCGAAGGTGTCGATCACCAGCCGCATCGAGGGCTCCGGCGGGTAGATGTATTCCTTTTGCGCGATGTATTCCTTCAGGATGTCGTTCTGCAGCGTGCCGGAAATCTTCTTCCAGTCGGCGCCTTGCTTTTCCGCGACCGCCAGATACATCGCCCAGATCATGGCCGCGGGCGAGTTGATGGTCATCGACGTGGTCACGTCCGCCAGCGGAATTTGATCGAAGAGCACTTCCATGTCCGCCAGCGAACTGATGGCCACGCCACATTTGCCGACTTCGCCTTCGGAGAGCGGATGGTCGGAGTCGTAACCCATCAGCGTGGGCAGATCGAACGCCGTGGAGAGGCCCGTCTGACCCTGCGCGAGGAGATAGCGGAAGCGTTGATTGGTGTCTTCGGCGGTGCCGATAGCCCGCGAATTGGCGCATGGTCCACAGGCGGCCGCGGTGCATCGTGGAATGAATGCCGCGCGTGTAGGGCGGTTCACCGGGATAGCCGAGGTCGCGCTCGGGGCTCCAACCGGCTAGATCGGCAGGCGTGTAGAGGCGGTGGATCGGATAGTCGGAAATTGTGGTGAATTCGGCTTGTCGTTCGGGGCTTTTTTCGAGCGTGGGAGCGAGCGTCTTCTCCTCCCAGGCTTTCTCTTTGGCGGAAGGCTCGCGGCGGGATGAAGAAAGTTCTGCGGGAACTACGGTTTGGCTGGCGCCCTTGGAGGAATCGCTCATAGACATTTCTGTCCGTTCGAGGCGTTCCGGTAAACGGCCGACACTCGAAAGGCCCGCTAAAATCAATGCTATGCGAATCGCGTCGTTCGGGGCAATAGCGGCGTCGCCGGGCGCGCGATAGAACTAGGAGTCGCCTGACCAATCGATGGCGGGTTCCGGGACCTGTAGTTCCGCCCGCAGGGTGCGCGCCCCGGAACCGTGATATGGAGAGAAGCGGCTCCAAAAAAGAACCGGCACGCGGAGTTTGGTGCCGGCTCAATAGAACTGCTTAGCGTTGGCCTTCGTTGGCGAAGATTTTGTCTGTGCCGACGACCTGGCCGTTGACCGTGCCGGGAATCAGAGTATCGCGCTCGATCTGGCCGTGTTTGGCGTCCGCGATGGTGACGCGGTTGACCTCGAGCGTGCGTCCCACAGCGCGCTCGTAGTTGGCCTTAGCCTCAACGAGATTGGCCAGCGCGCGAAGTTCGGTACCCTGCGCGTTGATCAGGTCGCGTTGGGTCAGAATGACGTTGTACACAGTCGAAGCGCCGAGCTGATACTTCTTCTGCTCGGCGTCGAAGGTCTGCTGTTGCAGTTCGCGTGCCTTGCTGGCGGCCTGAACCTGAGCGCGATCCTGTGTGAGCGGGATGTAGGTGTTGCGCACGTCCAGCAGCGCGGCGTTCTTCAGTTGCTGCATCTGCGCTTCGAGCTGCCGCTGGAGCAGAACGGCGCGCTGGTTGGTAGCCTGCGCCGCTCGATTTCGGAGCGGAAGCTGCAGATTCATTCCGACCAGATAGTTAGGGAATTCATTGTGAAAGATCTGGCTTTGCGCGGTTCCCAGTCCCTGATGCTGAATTGCCGTTGGTAACTTCGCCCGTATTCGGCTCGAAAATCTCGACTGGCATGCTATTCACGTCCAGTACGGTCATGGGCTGGCCGTTAGCTCCGACGAGGGCGGTCCCGGCCGTTGTTGTCGTAGCCCGTGACGATCGGGGAATTGCCGGCTAGTCCCTGGCTTGTGATATTGCGCCGTCAGCGTGGCCGTTGGCAGCAGAGCCTGCTTCGTTGCCTTCGAATTGATGACCGCGTTCTTGACGTTCATGTCCTGCTGGAGCAGATCTGGGCGCTTGGTGAACGCTTCCTTGACGGCATCCTCGAATGTGGCGGCCTCGATGGCTTCGGGAGGGTTTGGTTTGTCGGTGGGAACAATTTCGACGTTGATCAGATTCGCCGCCAGGGGATCTTTGGTGATGGCGTTTTTCAAAATCTGCTCATCCTGTAGCTGAACGGTCTGAGCCACGATCAGGTTCTGGCGATCGGTAGCCAACTCGGATTCTGCGCGGGTGACGTCCAGCGGAGCCATGGTGCCGATTTCCAGTTGTTTTTTGTTGTCGCCATAAAGCTTACTCGATACGGTGACGGCCTGCTGTTGCACTTTTATGTTTTCACGTGCGTAAACGAGTTCCCAATACGCGGTGATGGTGTTCGTGACCGTGGTGATCGCTTGTTGCTCGAACACATAGTCGGCGAGCTTCCGGTTGTTTTTCGCAATCAGGATGTTACGCCGGTTCTGAAACAAGCCGAAACCATTCAACAGCTGCTGCTGGAACGTCACCGTCAACGACGATTGCACCGTCGGATTGAAGAAGTTTGCCGGAGAACTCGACGAAGAGCGCGTGTTGTCCCATGCTGCGGTCACCGTCGTACCCGTCGCAAAACCTTGCGAGTATTGGTTATTGTATTGCGCCGTGTGGGTGATCAACCCGGTCAGGCTCGATACCCCCGTGCCGGAGATAAACGGGTTATTGATCGGCGTCGACACATCGTCGAAGAATGTCGAGGAGGTGATGACCGGATCATAGTTGAGATACGGAATGTTGGCGGTCGAGTAGGGAATTTCCGCGCCGGCAACTACCCTGCGGCAACGACCCCGACTCCGCCGCGAGAATGTCGGTATCCCCGAACCACGGGTTGTACCGCGCAACGGCGATGTCCATGCTGTTTTCCAGCGCGAGTTCCACCGCATCTTGCAGGGTAATCTCCAGCTTGCCATCGTGAATCGAGTTGGTCGACGCGCGGTGAATTCGCAATGCCGAACGCCGGGAATAGGCACTGCTTGGTAAGGATTGATCAGATTCGGGAAAGGTCGCGGCGCGTGACTGTAGTTGTATTTGGAGACCCCAAGGGACACGGGAATCGGCGGGTTCGTTGGCCCAGGTCCGTACACCGGCTTGGGCGGCTTGCGTAGGGGCATTGGGATCCTGCCCTGGCCGATTCTGTTCCGGAGACTGCGGCGTCGGCAATTCCGGATGCTCGGTTTGTTGACCAGCGTGGCGGGCTTTGACCAGGATCCTGCGCAAAGACGGGCGATCCGGACCCAGCCAGTAGGACCGCGAGCACGGCGGCCAGTCAGAGCAGCGCGTCAGTTGCGATGGCCGCCCAGCGCTGGCTCGCGGGATGGCGTCGCCAAGCGGACGCACGGTTTCGAGTTGACGGCTTGGCGGTCAACCGTAACAAGTTCATGGTGTCGTTCACTCCTTGAGTTTTATCTACGACCGAACGCAGGCCATTCATGTCTGACTCTTTGTACAACGTTCACCGGAGGCACTTTGTTTCATCAAATCGACCGAAGCAGGGCAATGACAAGCGAGAAACAGACCGAAAACACGAATTTGGCACTGTAGCAGGGGCCCGTTTCCTTGACAACGCAACACGCGGCGGCTAGGCTGCTGACGATTCGACGGTTACCGGTGCGCTTAGCTATGGCCATCGAAGGTTTCGCACCAGGGTAGCGCGGCCTGGCCGGATTGACCGCTGCAGCGAGCGTTGATGCTGCCCGAGCGTTCGACCTGGTGAGACATGCTGAAGCGCGAAGAACTATTGCGGATGTTCGAGGGCGCTGGGCGCCATTCGCCACGGACATTTCGAGTTGTCCAGCGGTCTCCACAGCGGCTACCTATGTGCAATGTGCGCAGGTTCTTGCAGTATCCGCGCTTTGCGGAAAAGTTGGGTCACGCGCTGGCGGCGCTTTTTTCCGACGCGACCATCGAGGCGGTGGTTTCACCGGCGCTCGGTGGCGTCATCATTGGACAAGAAGTTGCGCGCGCGCTGCCGGAGCTGAAGGCGGAGCCTGCCGGCGGCGGCAGTTCCTGCGATTTTCGTCGAGCGCGATGCCAGCGGCACGCTGACCCTGCGGCGCGGTTTCTGCCTGCGCGCCGATCAGCATGTGCTGGTGGTGGAAGACGTGTGGACCACCGGAGGCTCCACTCTGGAAACTATCCAGGTTATCGAAGAAGCCGGCGGCCGCGTGGTGGCCGCGGGCGCGCTGATCGATCGCAGCGGCGGCCAGATCGAGTTTCCCGTAGAAGCCCAAGCTCTGCTCGACCTGCCGATCGCCAGCTATGCGCCCGAAGATTGTCCGCAATGCCGCGAAGGCAGCGCGGCCGTCAAGCCTGGAAGCCGCTTCGTTCGCTCCGTGACGTGATGCGATCCGCGTGGCGTAACCTCTTCTGACTCTCCCGGCATGCGCTATTTCAAGCTCACCATCGCCTACGACGGCACCGATTTTCACG
>CAVSNL010000064.1:0-23995 GCA_963729285.1 uncultured Acidobacteriota bacterium | reverse complement strand
TTTTTCATTGACCGAGGAACAGCAGCAGCTGCGGCGAAGATGCGCGAATTCGCCGAGGGAGAGATCTCGCCGCACGTGATGGAGTGGGACGAGGCGTCGCACTTTCCGGTGGAAATCATGCCCAAGCTGGCGGAGATGGGCCTGCTGGGGGTGATTTTCCCGGAGGAATACGGCGGAGCGGGGCTGGGCTACATCGAGTATGTGATCGCCATCGAGGAACTGTCGCGGGTGGATGGATCGGTGGGAATCATCGTGGCGGCCCACAATTCGCTGTGCAGCAATCACATCTTCAAGTTTGGGAACGAAGCGCAGAAGAAAAAGTATCTGACGCCGCTGGCCCAGGGGAAAAAAATTGGCGCTGGTCGCTGACCGAACCAGAAGCGGGATCGGACGCGGGCGGGACGCGGACGACGGCGATGCGCGAGGAAAGCATTGGGTGCTGAACGGGGCCAAGACATTCACCACCAACGGGCACTACGCGGACGTGTGCGTGGCCATGGCGGTGACCGACAAATCGAAGAACTCCCATGGGATCAGCGCTTTCATCCTGGAAAAAGGCATGGCGGGATTCAAGCCCGGAAAAAAAGAAAACAAGCTGGGCTTGCGCGCCAGCGACACGTCGGAAGTGATTTTTTCGGATTGCCGGGTGCCGGCCGAAAACTTGCTGGGAGCCGAGGGCGAAGGATTTCGTCGGCAGCTTGAAGATTCTGGACGGCGGGCGGATTTCGATTGCGGCGCTGGCATTGGGGATGGCGCAAGGCGCGCTGGAAGCGGCGACGAAATATGCCAAGCAACGCAAGCAATTTGGGCAGGCCATCAGCGAGTTTCAGGCCATCCAGTTCAAGCTGGCGGACATGGCCACGCAAGTGGAAGCGGCGCGGCTGCTGGTCTATCAGGCAGCGTGGCTGGCCGACCAGAAGGACGTGCGCTTCACGCGGGAATCCAGCATGGCGAAGCTATTCGCCAGCGAAGTGGCTGTGCGCGTGGCCAACGAGTGCGTGCAGATCCACGGCGGCTACGGATTCATCAAGGACTATCCGGCGGAGAAATATTATCGCGACGTGAAGCTGTGCACCATTGGCGAAGGCACCAGCGAAATTCAGAAGTTGGTGATTGCCCGCCAGCTACTGGGCAAGAAATAATAGGGCGATGCGCCCAGCCTCGCCCAGAGCCCCACAGGAAAACTATGCCGCAGCCGATTGAGAATTGGGCGGAGCGCGTGTGTGCCGGGGACGTGCTGGCGATTTCGCGGGCGATCACGGCGATTGAAAATCATCAGCCGGAAGCGGAGGAATTGCTGCGACGTGGTTTTTCCGCGCACCGGCAAGGCGTATCTGACCGGTGTGACCGGCGCGCCGGGAACCGGCAAGAGTACGCTGGTCGATCGGCTGGCGGCGCTATCTATCGCCGCCAAAACGAAGCAAGTGGGAGTGATCGCGGTGGATCCCACGAGCCCGTACACCGGCGGCGCGATTCTGGGCGACCGCATTCGCATGCAAGGGCACGCCGGCGATGCGGGCATGTTTATCCGCTCGATGGCCACGCGGGGATTTTTGGGCGGGCTGGCGCGGGCGACGGCGGAAGTGGCGCTGCTGCTGGACGCCGCCGGGAAACGACCAGGTCCTCATCGAGACTGTTGGCGTGGGGCAGGACGAAGTTGATATCGTGCGGCTGGCGGACTGCGTCGTGGTGATGCTGGTTCCCGGGCATGGGCGACGACATTCAGAACATGAAGGCCGGGTTGATGGAGATCGGCGACATTTTTGTGCTGAATAAGTCCGACCGCGAAGGCGCGGACCGGCTGGAGCAACAACTGCACGCGATGCTTTCGCTGGTGATGCCGCGGGATGGATGGCATCCTCCGGTGGTGCGCACGGTGGCGAGCGAGAATAAGGGCATCGATGTGCTGGCCGCGACGATTGCGAAGTTTCGCAAGCATTTCGAGGCCAGCGGCGAGCGGCAGCGCAAACATGTGGAGCATTGGAAGCAGCGCCTGATCGATCTGCTGGAATCTCGGCTGCTGCAGCGGGCGCTGGGGGGTAGCGGGCGGCGAAGCGCGGCTGACGGCATTGGCGGCGGAGGTGGCGGAGCGAAAGAAAGATCCGTTCGCGGCGGTAAGTGAGATCTTGCGCAAAGCGGCTGGTTAGGCGTTGCGCCGAAGGCGCGGCACCGGCCGAGTTTCGGCCAGTTGACGCGTCGACGGGCACGCACTTGCGCACGGTCTTTGGCGAATCGAGGCTTCGCCAGCACCCGGCGGGAGCGTCACTTCCGCACGTCCGACAAGGAGAGGTGAAATGGCAATATCGAAGAACCAGATAAGAAGCGCACACCGCGCGAAGCCGTCCGCAATGGCCACGCTCGGAATCATCGGCGGAAGCGGCCTGTACTCCATGGCCGGCTTGACGGATACGCGCGAGATTCGCGTGAAGACGCCCTTTGGCGATCCGTCGGACGCCATCGTCCTGGGCACGCTGGAAGGAAAGCGCGTGGCGTTTCTGGCGCGCCATGGCCGCGGCCATCGGATCTTGCCCAGTGAGATTAATTTTCGCGCGAACATCTATGCGCATGAAGGAACTCGGCGTGCAGCGAATTATTTCCGTGAGCGCGGTGGGTTCATTGCAGGAAGATCTGCGGCCGGGAGAATTCTTTGTCCCCGACCAGTTTTTTGACCGCACCAAGCAGCGCGTTTCCACTTTCTTTGGCGACGGATTGGTGGCGCACGTGACGTTCGACAAACCAACGTGTGGGCAAGCATACGCTGTTCTGGCGGACGCGATCGACCATTGCGGCGTCAAGGTGCATCGCCGCGGGACTTACGTCTGCATCGAAGGGCCGCAGTTTTCGACGCTGGCGGAAGCGCACGTGCACCGGCAATTGCGATTTGAAGTCATCGGCATGACCAACGTAACCGAGGCGAAGCTGGCGCGCGAAGCGGAGCTTTGTTACGCGACCATCGCCATGATCACGGACTACGACTGCTGGCATCCCGATCATGAATCCGTGACCGGAGCGCAAATCATCGAAACGTTGAGCCAGAATGCGGAGAACGCCCAGCGCGTCTTGCGGGAAGCGGTGCGCACCATGCCCGCGGAACGCAATTGCAAATGTGGCGCAGCGCTGCAGCACGCCCTGATCACCGATTTGAAGTTGGTTCCACCGGCGACCAAGAAAAGACTCGCCGCCATCATCGGTAAATACGTTTCTTAGGAGAACATTGTGTCCCTACTCGTCGTCGGTTCGGTGGCATTTGATGGGCTGGAAAGTCCGTACGGAAAAGTGGAGCGCACGTTAGGTGGCGCGGCGACCTATTTCTCGGTCGCCGCCAGTTTTTTTACTCCTGTGCATCTGGTCGCCATCGTGGGAGATGATTTCACGGACATGGACGCGAAGATGTTTCACGGGCGCAACATTGATTGCGAAGGACTGGAGCGCACCGCGGGCAAGACATTTTTCTGGGCCGGGCGCTATTCGGAGAATTTGAACGAGCGCGTGACCCTGACGACGGAACTCAACGTCTTTGCCGACTTCAAGCCAAAGTTGCCGGAGACGCTATCGCGCGTCCGAATACGTTTTTCTGGCAAACATCGCTCCAGACCTGCAGCGCGATGTTTTGCAGCAGGTGAAGAAAAGACCGAAAATCGCCGCGCTCGACACCATGAACTACTGGATCGAGCGCACCAACGAAGATTTGCGCGAGACCCTGCGCCACGTCGATATCCTGATGATCAACGACGCGGAAACGCGCCAACTTTCCAGTGAACACAACCTCCTGCGCGCGGCAAAGCATATCTTCAAGCTGGGCCCGTCGACGCTGGTCATCAAGCGCGGCGAATACGGCGCGATGATGGTCGACAAGCGCGGCGTCTTCTGCGTTCCCGCATTTCCGCTGGAGGAACCCCACGATCCAACCGGCGCCGGAGACAGCTTTGCGGGCGGATTCATGGGCTATCTGGCGGGGGCAGGCAACAAAAGTGATGCTTCGCTGCGGCGCGCCATGGTCTATGGCTCGGTCATGGGCAGTTTCACCGTCGAGAAATTTGGCCTGGACCGCCTGAAAACGCTGAAGCGCGCCGAGATACACGCCAGGGCACGCCATTTCGCGAAATTGACGCAGTTCAAGTTGTAGTGTGTAAAATCGAGTCATTGCAGGCGTTTGCGTCAAACTGAAATGCTTTCACTGACTACGATTTGCTATCGCTTGTTGTGGGCGGCGTTGCTTGGTGCGGTGATTGGCGTCGAGCGCAGCATGCGCAGGCGTCCGGCGGGAATGCGCACGAGCGTGTGCGTCACGCATGGGCGCGGCTCTGTTCACGATCATGTCGGTGGAAATCGCCCGCGATGACCGGCGACACCAGCACGACGCGCATCGCTTCCAACATTGTCCAGGGGATTGGCTTTCTCGGCGCGGGAGCGATCCTGCGCGAACGTGGCAGTGTCGTCGGACTGACCACGGCGGCGGCGATTTTCGGCGAAGCAGCGATCGGCATGGCCGCTGGCGGCGGTTTTTATCGCGGTTTCCGGCGTGGCGTTCTTGATTGTCCTTTTTGCGCTGGTTGTCCTGGTTTACCTCGAAAATCTATTCAATCTGAAGCCGCGCTACATGCTGTTCCGCATTTCCACCACCACAGCCGAAGACTTTGTGCCCGTTGTGCACAGTATTTTCTCCAAGCTGGGCATCGCGCTGGACAATTTCCAGGTTTCCATGGCGGGAGACAAGCACCTGATCCAATTTGATGCCGACGTCAGTATCCGACAGCAGGAGAGACTTTTTAGCTCGATGACGCGGCCCGGCGTGACCTTTGAGATGCTGCCGATCGAAAGGCAGAACGGATGAGCCGGACTTCGCTGGCGAGCTCGGCCGGGCATTCATCCGGTGTATCCGCGCGGAAGCCCAAAGCGCTGCGCGCGGGAGCGCGCCTCGCGGTCTTTGCTCCGGCTTCGCCGGGAAGCGATGCGGCGGAAGAGCGCGGCTCTGGCGGAGTTAGCGCGGCTCGGTTTTTCGGTGGAACGCAGAGTCCCGAAAAGTTTCCGAAGGCTATTTTTCGGCGCCGACAGCGGAGCGAAGAGAAGAACTTGTCAGCGCGCTAGGCGATCCGCGGATCGATGGGCTGATCGCGCTGCGCGGAGGATACGGTTCCAACTATTTGCTTGATGAGCAGTTGAGCGCGGAACTCGCCACTCCAAAATGCCTCATCGGATTCAGCGACGTCACCTCGCTGCAGATTTTTTTGTGGCAGCGCCGCGGATGGACTTCAATTTACGGGCCGATGGTGGCCGCGGGACTCGAAGCGGGAGCAGGCGCACCCAAAGGATATGAACCGGCGAGTTTCCTGAACGCCATCAGCACGACCGAGGGCGCGTGGGAAATTTCGTTGCAGGGCGAGGCACTCGCATCAGGAGAATCAGAGGGCACGCTGCTCGGCGGATGCATGACCCTGCTGGAAACCACAATTGGAACACCGTGGGAACTCGATACCCGCGACTCCATTCTCTTGTTGGAGGACCGCGGAATGAAACCGTGGCAAGTGGACCGCGCGTTGATGCATCTGCGACAAGCCGGCAAGTTTGACGGCGTTCGCGGCATCGTGCTGGGAGATTTTCCGGATTGCGAGCCTCCCGTGGCGGGAAGCCCGACAGTGCTGGATGTCTGCACGCGAATCCTGAAGCCGTTGGGGATTCCGATTGTGTTTGGCGCGCCGGTGGGACACACCGCGCGGCCGATGCTGACGATTCCGCTCGGCGTGCGTGCGCGGCTGCGTGCTTCGGGAACGGGTTTGCTGGAGATTCTGGAGGCGGCGGTGATTCCATGAGCGAGGCCATAAGCAAAGGAAAGCACATACATATAATCGGCATCGCCGGATCGGCGATGTCTCCGCTGGCGGGCATGCTGCGCGAGAAAGGTTTTCGCGTGACCGGATCGGACGCCGGCGTTTATCCGCCAGCCTCGACGCTGCTGGAGAGCCTGGGCATTTCGTTCTTCCACCAATTCGATGCGGCGAACCTGAATCCTGCGCCGGACCTGGTTGTGGTCGGCAACATCATCGCGCGGGGCAATCCGGAACTGGAAGAAGTGCTCGACCGCAAAATTCCGTATCGTTCGCTACCGGAAACGCTGGAAGAGGAATTTCTGCCGGGGCGACATTCGATTGTGGTTAGCGGCACGCATGGCAAGACGACTACGACCGCGATGCTCGCATGGATTTTTCACGTGGCAGGGAAGCGGCCGAATTTTCTGGTGGGAGGAGTGGCGGAGAATTTCGGCAAGAGCTACGGGCTGGAAGGTGGCGCGGAATTTATTCTGGAGGGCGACGAGTACGAGACGGCGTTCTGGGATCGCGGACCGAAGTTTTTTCACTATCATCCGGACGATCTGATCATCACTTCGCTGGAGTACGATCACGCGGACATCTATCCCGACTTCGACACGTACCAGTTGGCGTTTCGGCGGCTGGTGAATCTGGTGCCGCGTAGCGGACGTGTGGTCGTGTGGGGCGACACCGAGCAATCCGGGCCGGAATTGCGCGCGGCGACGGCCAAGGCTTTTTGCCCGGTGGAAACGTATGGCTTTTCCGCGCAGAACGATTGGATAGCGAGCAATTTTGCCGTCGAGGGCGAAACCTCGCGTTTCCGCCTGACGTATCGCGGCAAGATGTTCGGGGATTTCCAGCTTTTGGCGACGGGGCAGCACAACGTTTTGAATGCGGTAGCAGCCATTGCCGTGGCGCACGGGCGCGGAATTGGCGTGGACGCGCTGGCGGAGGCGCTTTCGACGTTTCGCAGCGTGAAGCGGCGCATGGATGTGAAAGGCGAGCGCGCCGGAATTTTGATTGTGGATGACTTTGCGCATCACCCGACGGCGGTGCGGGCGACGATCGAAGCGGCGCGCGGACGCTGGCCGAAGCGGCGGCTGTGGGCGATTCTGGAGCCGCGCTCGAACTCGATGCGGCGCAAAGTGTTTCAGGAGTCGCTGCCGAAGGCGCTGGCTCTCGCGGACCGCGTCGTGCTTGGCGGAGTTTTCCGGGCACAACAGTTGGGTGATGAGAACCGGCTGGCACCGGAGAGCGTCGCGCAAAGTGTGCGGGAGTTGGGCAAGGACGCGCGGGCGTTCGACGGCGCGGAGGCGATTTCCGACTATCTCGCCGCCGAAGCCAAGGCCGGCGACCTCTTGCTGGTCATGTCGAACGGCAGCTTCGACGGCTTGTGTGACAAGTTGCTGAAGAAGATTGGGAGCGAGGTTCCCTCCGAGGCAACCAGCCGGTGAGATTGTTTACGTTCGGGCGCCGCGTTTTCGGAGCGGCGATTCCGGTTTGTCTGTGTCTTTGCGCGCTGGGTTTTTCTGCGACCGCAAACGCGGCGATCCGTTACGACGTATCGCTCGACCATCCTGGGCAGCATCTGTTCCACGTCACGATGCACATCCCCGACGTGAAAGGCGAAGTGATCGTGCAGATGGCGGCGTGGAACGCGCTCTACCAGATACGCGATTTCAGCGCGCACGTGCAGCGGGTCGAGGCTTTCGCGGGTGATGAATCCGCGCCCATCGAAAAACTGGATAAGCAAACGTGGCGGGTCACCGGGACCGGAACGATTGCGATTCGTTACGCGACCTACTGGGACGAGGGCGGACCCTTTGCTACGCAACTGAACGGCGAGCACGCGTTCATCAATCCGGCGATGATTTTAATGTATGTCCCCGAGCGGCGATCCGAGGCCGTGGAACTCGGTATGTTCGACGTGCCGCTGGAATGGCAGGTAGCCAGCGAATCCCTTCAGAGGTCTGAACAAATGGATCGCGCGCGCAAATTCGGACTTGGGGCTGCGAGTTATGACCAGCTTGCTGACGCGCCCATTGAAGCTGGGAAGTTCGAGGAGTTTGACGTGCCGGGGATGAATCCTCCGGTGCGAGTTATGGTGCACGGCAACGATTGGAAAAAGAACCGAGTGCAGGACGATCTGCGGCGGATTTGCGCTTACGAAGTGAAGTTGATGGACGGCGCGCCGTATTCGCACTACACGTTCATGGTGCATTTCGGCAAGGCGGCGACCGGCGTGGGCGGCGGGATGGAACACGCCAATTCGACGGCCATTTCGGTGCGGTCGGACGACGATTTCCCGAATGTGGCGGCGCATGAATTCTTTCACTTGTGGAATGTGAAGCGGATTCACCCGGCTACGCTTTTCCCGGTGGACTACACGAAGGAGCAGTACACGCGCGCGTTGTGGTTTGCCGAAGGCGTCACCAATACTTACGCTTCCTACACGCTGGTGCGAACCGGGCTTTGGAGCAAAGGCCAGTTTTACGAAGACCTTGGCGAGCAGATCAGCGAGCTCGAAGGGCGTCCTGCGAACAAGTGGCAGAGCGCGGAACAGTCGAGCCTGGACGCGTGGCTTGAAAAATATCCGCTCTACAATCAGCCGCACGAACAGCGTCTCGTACTACACGAAGGGACAAGTCTTAGGCGTCCTGCTCGATATTCTGATTCGCGACTTTACGGAGAACGAGAAGAGCCTGGACGACGTGCTGCGGTCGATGAATGAGGAGTTCGCCAAGCAGGGGCGCAGCTACCGTGACAGTTTGGATGTTCGATTGACCGCGGAAAAAATCGCCGGCGTCTCGTTCGACGATTTCTTTCACAGATATGTCGCCGGCGCGGAGCCACTGCCGTATCAGCGGATCCTTGCGCGCGCGGGGCTTGAACTCCGGACCGAGGAGCGGAGGCGTTTGACGCTTGGTTTTTCCGGACGACGGGATGAAAGCGGGTCGCTGGTCGTGCGCAGCGTCGATTCGGAAGGCGCGGCGGAGCAAGCGGGCTTGCGTGTGGATGACGTGATCACGAGTTGGAATGGTGCGGAGCCGCCGCGGAGTCCGGAACACTGGGTTTACGGCCAGAAAAAGGGAAGCCTGCTGCGGCTTGGCGTGCGCCGCGACGGGAAGAATATTTCGGTTGAGCTTCGCGTGGGTGAGGTTGTCGAGACCGCGTACCGAGTTGTGGAGGATGGGCACGCGGACGAGAGAGCGAAACATATCCGCGAAGGGCTGCTGCACGGCGTGACGTCGCCGGTGACGGCTTCGATTCGTTAGGCCTGGTTTCATTGATCATCTGGGTCGGTGGGAGAAGAGTTTCCTCAGGGGCTAAAGCCCGTTTTGCTCGGAGCTGAATGTCGGAGCTAAAGCTCCGACCCCCTGAAACCCTCTCTCTGAAACACCGCCGCTGGTGGAAGCGAGCGAAGGAGACCTGACATGGCCGTTCCCTCTCTCTGAAACCGTCTTCGGTGAGACGTTGCTTGAGACCTTTTGTGGTTGGCTTCCCGGGAATTTGCAATTTTAGATTGCGGCATGTTTGAAGGCTTGCTGGGGACTTATGCTTCGCACGCTCTTCGTTGGGGTTTTTCTGTCGATTTATATCCTGCTGGTCGGGCCGCCGCTGCTGGTGTATACGCTGGTCAGCCGCAACCCGAATCCGTTGTATTGGGCGGGGATCAATGGGGTGATGTTTTTTGTGCGGGCGGTCGGCGTGCGGGTGCGCGTCGTTGGGACGGAGCGCATTCCGGCGGGGACTTGTTTGTTTGTGGCGAATCATACGAGTTCGGCGGATGCGCCGGCGGTTGTGGGCGCGATTCCCCGGCGGATTGCGATTTTGTTGAAGGAATCGCTGTTCAAGTATCCGATTGTGGGGCAGGCGTTTCTTTTGGCTCGATTCATTCCGGTCGATCGCAAGTCGCGGGACTCGGCGCTGGAGAGTTTGGAGAAGGCGATCGAGTCTTTGCGGGCGGGGCAATCGTTTCTGATTTATCCCGAAGGGACGCGCAGTCCGGACGGGCGGTTGCAGGATTTCAAGAAGGGCGCGGTGGTGATGGCCATCAAGGCCGGCGTGCCGATCGTGCCGGTGGCGTGCTCGGGGGCGCACCGGGTGATGGAGAAGCGCTCGCTGAAGATCCATCCGGGAGAGATCCTGGTGGAATTTCTGGAGCCGATTGATGCGTCGGCGTACAGCTTTGAGCAACGGGACGAGTTGAATCGGCGGGTGCATGATGCTTTGGCGGCGGGGTTGCCGCCGGACCAGCGGCCTCTTTGAGACAAAGAACCACGCGCCGGCGGATTCATCGGTGCTGGTGCTGACGCGGATATAGACGCTTCGAGGCTCAGCGTAAACAGGAGTGTCTGTGCTACCCCCCCTGTTTTTCTGTAAGTGTTGATTCCAAAGGAAGATGAAGTCATTTGTTTTGATGCAGTTTTGCAAGTGTTGATTCTAGATAACTTGCGGCGTTTTCTGGGAGTTCAGCTACGGCGTCCTCCGATTCGGAGATGGTGTCTGCGTTCGGTTCATATTCCGAATCGAGGTGAGTTGGGGGCACTGGTGGCGTGGGGCGGTCGAAGGATTCGCGGATGGTTTCGCGCCAGGAGGTGGTGCCGAAGGCGTTGATGTATTCGTGTTGGGCTAGGTGGATGGATTGGAGGAGGGTTTGCGCCAGGTAGGCCAGGGTGGAGGCGGTTTTGGGTTTGATTTGGCCTTGGGCTACGGCGGAGAAGAGGTGGCCCAAGGCGGAGCTTAGATCGCAGGCGGAGAGGTAGTGGCCGGAGAAGTAGGTTCCGAGGTGGCGGCCTACTTTTTGAGCGGCTTGGGATTGGGATTCTTTGCGGGCGTGGTAGGTGCACAGGTGCGGATGGGCGGAGGTGCGTGGGGTGAGGCAGCGGCGGCCGTCGGCGAAGGTGAATAGACACAAAGACGCGCGGTCCTTGGAAGGGATTGTGGACATGTGGTCTCCAGATGAACTTGCCTGTGCAGCAGGCTTAGACCTGTGCAACTTGGAAGTTGGATGGTTTGGGATTTCTCGCGGTGGCGAGACGTGGTTTTGACTGAGTGAATGATAGCTGATAGTAATTGAATTGTCAAGGTAAACTATGGTGATTCGAATGGTTTGTTTTGCAAGAGCGAATGACCAGGAAGCGCCGGATTGACGGGTGCGTTCTGGGCTGGTGGCTTTTTGGTTCGCCGGGCTGAAGCCCGGCACCTACATTTGTTTTTTGAGTTTGGATTCCAGGTCGCGGACTCGCTTTTGGAGGTCGGGGAGGCGGGTTAGGGCGGCTGAGTATTTTAGCCAGAGCTTGTTGTCTACGGCTGGGTAGCCGGAACGCACTGAGTTTGAGGGCACGTCTCTTGGTAGGCCGCTTTGGGCGGTGACGATTACGTTGTCGCCTACTGTCAGGTGGCCTGAGGAGCCGGATTGGCCTGCGAAGATGCAGTTGTCGCCGATTTTGGTGGAGCCGGCCAGGCCGGTTTGGCCGCAGATCATGTTGTTGGCGCCAAGTTGGGAGGCGTGGCCTACCAGGACCAGGTCGTCGATTTTGGTGCCGCGGCCGATGCGGGTTTCGCCCACCGTCGCGCGGTCGATGCAGGAGTTGGATTGGACTTCGACGTCGTCTTCGAGGACCGCTGGGCCGGATTGGACCATTTTGTGCCAGGTGCCGTCATTTTTTTTGGCGAAGCCCAGGCCGTCGCCGCCGATGATGGCGCCGGGCTGGAGGATTACGCGGTGGCCTATGCGGCAGTGTTCGCGGACTACGGCGTGGGCGTGGGCGAAGAAATGGTCTCCGATTTTGGCGCCTTGGTAGATGGTTACGAAACTGTGCAGGACTGCGTTTTGGCCTATTTCTACATTTTCGTCGATGAAGCAGTAGGGGCCTATGTGGGCGCCCTCCGGGACTCGGGCCGTTCTTGCGATTACTGCTGTCGGGTGGACGCCTGGCTGGTACTGGGGTGGTTGGTAGAAGAGTTCCAGCGCCTGGGCAAAGGCCAGGTAGGGGTTCGGGGTGCGTAGGGCGGCTAGCGGGGGGAGATTTGGGTCGCGGTCGAGTGGGGCGCCTTCTTCGATCAGGACTGCGGATGCTTGGGTGGTTTTTAGCAAAGGGATGTAGCGCTTGTTGGATAGGAAGGTGATTTGGCCGGGGGTGGCTTGGTCGATGCCGGCTACGCCTTGGATTTCGGTTTCGGGGGGACCTTCGAGGCGGCAGGATAGTTTTTCGGCTAGGTCGGCGAGTTTCATTCGATCGGCTCCTGTTGTTCAGGTTGCGAGTCTCGCATAGCGTTGGGAGGGAAGTACAGTTGGGCTAGGCCTAGCGAAATTGGTGAAAACCCGCGCGGGAGGTACCGGAACGATCTAGCCGAGATGGGGCGCAGCAGTGCTGCGCCCGTACAAGGGCGGGTTGCGCGGCGGTGGAGAAAACACCCCGGACGAACAGCGGAATGGATTCCGTGGTTGGTGGCGTGGAGAAATCGAAGAGAGATTCCTCCACTGCGCGGGCCGGCGCGTTCGCAGGAGTGAACGCGGAAGAAGGAACCGGCCCGCTCCGGTCGGAATGACAGTGTTGGGTGGGGGCGAGGCCGGAGCGACGGAGAATTCGTGATGTGACATCGGAGGATTCAGGATGGGGACGGCGGATTACATCTTGCCCAGATGGGCGCTGTGGTGCTGCACCCGTACAAGGAATGGGTCGAAAGCGTCGAATGGGTCGAGTTGGTCGAGATCTAATCGGTGAAGAGGCGGGGTTGGGCGGCTGCGGGCTGGGCCGGGGGTTTGCGGCGGGCTATGCCTACCACGCCTAACACGGTGACTTCGGTGAGGGCTGAGCGAGGGACGAAGATGCGGTCGGTGGTGGAGTTTAGGTCGGGGGGCGTGATTTGGAGGCCGTTGTCGAGGAGGGAGAGCAGGTCGTTGGGGACTACACCTTCGAGGGTATCGCCGTCCAGGAAGCGTAGGCGGACCCAGAGGCCGTCGAGTTTGGGGCGGCTTAGGAAGGCTTTGCGCTCGGGCTCGTAGTCGTCGGAGAACTCGCGGACGAAATAGATGGAGCGGACCTTGGCTAGCGGGATGGATTCATGCTCGCCGTCGGGGGTGAGCAGGTCGATGGGGTCGGAATGGCCCAAGTGCGTCGGATTGAGGTAGCCGCGCAGGGATTTCCTGTCGGACAACGCGACGATCACTTTCTTGTGCGTCGAGGCTGGGGAGCGAGTTTTCAAAGATAGAGTACGCCCAAGACTTACCTGTTTGCGAAACGTGCTGATGTATGTTATGTTAAGCGGGATTTTCCTGTCAACTCCTTGTTTCCATTAGGGTTAGGGCCCCGGAGCGCCGCCCGTTGACCGAAAAAAAACAGATCCTCAAGTCCGCCTCGATCATCTCGCTGGTCACCATTGTAAGCCGTGTTCTCGGTTACGTTCGAGATCAGCGGATCTTTATGCTTTTGGGAGCGACTTACGTCGGGGATGCTTACAACCTGGCGTTCCGAATACCCAATCTTTTTCGCCGGCTCGTGGCCGAGGGATCGATGACCGCGTCATTTATTCCTGTTTTCACGACGTATATGCGGGAGAAGTCGGAGGAGGAAGTTTGGGATTTCGCGAATAAGCTGTTTTGGACCCTGGCTTTATTGGTGGCAATCATCACGATTTTGGGAATGGTGTTTTCGCCGTTCGTGGTGCACTTGTTCGCTGGAAAAAGCCCCGCGGCTGCTCAGGCCATCGAATTGAATCGCGTTGTTTTCCCGTACCTGTTCTTTGTGGCGCTGGCCTCGCTGGCCATGGGGATATTGAATTGCTTCCACATTTTTGGATTGCCTGCGGCGACACCCATCGTGTGGAATGCGGCGGCGATTCTGTTTTCGGTGGCCGTGGTATGGAAGCACTTCAAGAATCCGGCGACGGCGATCGTGGTCGGGGTTCTAGTCGGCGGAGTATTGCAGTTCCTGATCCAGGTGCCGACGCTGGTGCGGAAGGGAATGACGTTTAAGTTTGGAATTTCATTTTCGCACCCCGGGATCAAGAATGTGGCGCGATTGATGATTCCACGGCTTTTCGGGATCGGGATCGGGCAGATCAATCTGCTGGTCGACACGCGGTTCGCGACGGCGGCGGTTATGCCTCAGGGAAGCCTGACGGCGTTGTACTTGGCCGATCGCGTCATGGAATTGGTATTGGGAGGGTACGCGATCGCGGTGGCTACGGCGATTCTGCCGATGATGTCGCATCAAGCGGCGGCGAACGACTTCGTGGGCTTAAAGAAAACGCTCACGTTCTCGGTGCGGATTGTGGCTTTCATCACGATCCCTGCGATGCTGGGGCTGATGATTCTGCGGGAACCGATCATCCGCGTGCTGTTCCAACACGGACAATTCGTGGCGGCATCTACGCGCATAACGGCGCGTGCGCTGCTTTATTACGCGATAGCACTGCCTGGACTGGCGACGGTGAAGCTGATCGTGCCGGCATTCTATTCGACCAAGGACACGAGGACCCCGGTGATTGTGGCGGCGATCTCGATGGTGATCAACATCCTGCTAAACTTTTTGTTTCTGAAGACTTCGTTGTTTGCGCGGGTGCTGAACGGCGGGCCGGCACTGGCGACCGCGCTGGCTTGCTATTTCGATTTCTTCGCTCTGTTTATTATTTTTCGGTTGCGGCATGGCGTTTTAGGGACCCGCGAGATTTTATCCTCGTTCGCAAGGGTTTTCTTGTGTTCAGCGGTCATGGGGGTGGCTTGCTGGTTTGGGGCGCGTTACACGGCATTTACGATGTATTCGAGGGGCTACATTCAAATATTGGTTTTCGTGGGATTGCTGAGTGGCGCCACCGCTTTATACCTGGCATTGGCTTGGGTATTCCGGTGTCGTGAAATGGAAGAGATTTACGGGATCGCGACGCGAAAAAATCGCGGCGGAGAAGCGTACGTGGAGGCTTGATGGAGATTTCGGCCACCATAACGTCTTTCGTGACGCACGTGAAGGTGGAGAAAGGTTTGTCCGCTAATACGGTGAGCGCGTACCGGCGCGATTTGATGAAGTTCGAGGGATTTGCGAAGAAGCGGAAACTGGCGCTGGAAGGCGGTCAGCCGGGACGATCTGGTGGATTTTCTGGCTGGCTTGTACCGGGAGAAGCTGGAGAGCCGAACCGTTGCGCGGCAGTTGGTGACGCTGCGGAATTTTTTCCGGTATGCGCAGATCCAGGATTTGATTACGGCGGACCCTTCGGCGAATCTGGAGTCGCCGAAAATCCGGCGGTCGTTGCCGGGATATTTGCGACTGGAGGAAGTGGAACGATTGCTGACTCAGCCGGATTCGAAGACGGCGCTGGGTTTGCGTGACCGGGCGATGCTGGAAGTGTTGTATTCGACTGGGTTGCGTGTATCGGAACTAGTGGGACTGCGCGTCGGCGATCTGGACAGCAAGGCTGGGTGCGTGCGGTGCATCGGCAAAGGCGATAAGGAACGCATCGTGCCGGTGGGCCGCAAGGCGTTGGCGATGGTCGAGAAGTATTTGCAGGAAGGGCGGCCGGAGTTGCTGCGGCAGGCCAGGGCGATGAACAGCACGGCGCTGTTTGTGAACAAGCGCGGAGTTGCGCTGAGCCGAGTGGGAGTCTGGAAGATCCTATCGGGCTACGGCCGGCGAGCGGGATTGCGAGTGGCACTGACGCCGCATATGTTGCGGCACAGTTTCGCGACGCATTTGTTGGAAAACGGCGCGGATTTGCGGTCAGTACAGCTGATGTTGGGGCACGCCGACATATCCACGACGCAGATTTATACGCACGTTGTCGAGGAGCGGTTGAAGCAGATTTACAAGGCACACCACCCGCGCGCGTAGCGGGTTGGACCCCGGGAACGCAGAGCGGGTGCGGCCGCGGCTGGCCGGAAAGAACGGACGGACATGTCCATTCGTTCTTGCGACGAGCGGCACGGACACCTGAAGGTGAAGGAGCGCAATGCCAGACTATATGTTTTTGCTGGAAAGCCGGCTGTCGCCGGAGCAGCGCGCGGTGATGATGCGCGTGCAGGAGCTGGCGGCGGCCATGGGATTCAATTTGTATCTGACGGGCGGCACGGTGCGGGACCTGATCACCGGAGCGTCGCTGCGCGATTTGGATTTTACCGTCGAAGGAAACCCGTCGAAGATCGCGCGGGAATTGGAGAAGGGCGGCGCGAAGATTCTTGTGGAAGACGAGAAGTTGCGGCATATCGAAGTGCTGTTTGCCGGAGACGTGGAGGGCAGTATTTCTGCGGCGCGCGACGATCACTACGTGCGTCCTGGGACGCGGCCGGAGATTCGCTGGTCCACGATCATGGAGGACTTGCGGCGGCGGGACTTTTCGCTGAACTCGATTGCGATTTCGTTGAATCCGGCTTCGCGCGGATTGCTTCTTGATCCTACGAACGGGTTGTCCGACATCGAACGCGGAGAAGTGCGGGCGTTGACGATCCATAGCTTTACGAACCAGCCGGTGCGCTTGCTGCGGCTTCTGCGGTTTTCCGCGCGGATGGGATTCAAGCCGGAGGGGCGGACGCAGGAATGGTTCGACCTGGCGATCGAGCGCGATCTGCATCACACCATAACACCAGAGGACGCAGGAGGGGAGTTGCGGGCCGTGGCGCGCGAGGAGCGTCCCGCGGTGGTTTTGAAGGCCTGGGAACAGCACGATTTGCTGGAGGTCGTGAATCCGAACCTGGCGAAGCGGCACCCGGACTACGAGGCGATCGCGCGGTTGATGAAGGTGCGCGAGGACTTGTTTACGGCTGGATTCCGTCCGCGGTTGGCGGCGCCGATGTTGCTGGCGATACTGGGAAAGCTCAAGGATCGCGAGCAGAGCGCGGTGCTTTCCAGGGCTGGGTATCGTTCGGCGGAAATCGACAAGGCATTGGGCTTCGCGGAGGAGACCCTTGAGGCGCAAAAGGAATTGATCGGAAAGAAAATGAATGCGCCGATTGATGCTTACCGCTTCCTGGAGCAAATGCGGCTGGATCAGATTGCGTATTTGCTAGCCGAATCGACGAATTCGGCGGCGTTGTCCAAGATCCGGGCTTACTTGAACAAGTGGAGGCCGGTGCGGATCGGTTTGCCGATGGTGGCGAATGAGCTTGAGGCGCTGGGAATGGCGCGCGGAGAGAAGTTTGATCAGATTGTCGAGCAGGTGTTCGCCATTCAACTGACGGGACGCGGCAAGACGCCCGAGGAGCGGGAAAAGATTTTGCGGAAGCTTTCTGGAATCAAGGAAGTTCCGAAGAAAAAAGAGAAAGAGAAGAAGCCGGCGAAGGCCGCCGAGAAGGCACACGGGGCTGCTGAGGCCGCGGCGAAACAAAGCCACGGCACCGCGGCGGGCAAGGCGGCCATCAAGGCGCAGCACAAGGCGCACGGGGCGGCGGGGAAGGCGAGTGCTCCCGCGACGCACGGAAAGAGTGCGGCTGCGTCGAAAAAGAGCAGCGGCCGCAAGTAGCGCGATTAGTTTGTAGCGGCGCGGCTCACAGCAACTTTCCGATACCTGTGGCCGATGCCTGTGGGAAACTTCAGATTGCGTGTCGCAATTCTGTTGAGAGAGATTTACAATCGAGTTCCATGGGTCAACCGCAGTTCGTTCATCTTCACGTTCACACCGATTACAGTCTGCTCGACGGGGCTTGCGAAACCACGGAACTTCTTGACGAGGCTTCGCGGCAGAAAATGCCCGCGGTGGCTATCACTGACCACGGCAATCTGTTTGCCGCGGCGAATTTTTTCTATGAGGCGAGCAAGCGCGACGTTAAGCCCATCATCGGGTGCGAGGTTTACGTTGCGAAAGGCAGCCGGCACGATCGCGGCGGCGACAAGGCCAACGGCGGCAATGGTCAGGATCGCGGCGAGGCCGCGGAGCCTTCCGGCGGCCGCGGCAGCAATCACCTGGTGCTGCTGTGCGAATCGCTGGAGGGTTATCACAACCTGATCAAGCTGGTGTCCGCGGGCTTCCTTGAGGGTTTCTACTACAAACCGCGCATCGACTACGATCTGCTCTCCAAGCATAGTAAGGGATTGATCGCGCTGTCCGCGTGCCTGCGCGGACCTGTGACCGAGGCCGTCGTGGAAGAGAAGTTGGATCTGGCGCGTGAGAATGCGTACCGGCTGCGGGATGTTTTTGGCAAAAACAATTTTTTCCTTGAGATTCAGGATCAGGGGCTGGAGATTGAGAAGGGCGTAAATCGGGAGCTGGTTCGCCTTTCCAAAGAGACTGGGATTCCCCTGATCGCGACGAACGACTGCCACTACCTGCATCATGAAGACGCGCATGCGCAGGAGGTACTGCTCTGCATTCAAACGGGCAAGACCATGAGCGATGCGCATCGCATGAAATTCGCCACCGATCAGTTTTATTTCAAGAGCGCGGAAGAGATGGCGAAGGTGTTTCGCGAAGTACCCGATGCGCTGAGTCGAACGGTGGACGTCGCGCATCGGTGCAACGTGAAGATCGAGCGTATTCCGAATCCCTTCCCGGAATTTAAGGTGCCCGCGGGCCATACGGCGGGCAGTTATTTTGAGAAAGTCGTGCGGGAAGGGTTTGCGGCGCGGGTGCCGAGCCTGGAACGACTGGCGCAGCAGGGCGTTTTGCACAATCCGCTTTCGGAATACGAGCGGCGGCTGACTTCTGAAATTCAAATGATCCAGCAGATGCGCTATGAGGGCTATTTCCTGATTGTCTGGGACTTCATTCACTACGCGCGCACGCAGGATGTGCCCGTTGGACCTGGGCGCGGGTCGGCGGCGGGGAGCCTGGTGAGCTATGCGCTGCGGATTACGGACGTTGACCCGCTGCAATACAACCTGCTGTTTGAACGATTTCTCAATCCCGAGCGCGTGTCCATGCCTGACATCGATATCGACTTCTGCATGCGGCGGCGTGGCGAATTGATCGAATATGTGACGCAGAAGTATGGGCGCGAAAATGTGGCGCAGATTATTACGTTCGGAACGATGGCGGCGAAAGCGGCGGTCAAAGATGTGGGCCGCGCGATGGATATTCCGTACGGGGAAGTGGACCGGCTCGCGAAGCTGATTCCCACGACGCTGGGAATCGAGCTGGAGGACGCGCTTGTCGCAGGCGCCGCAATTGAAGGCGGCCGTCAACAGCGACGAGCGGCTGAAAGATTTGATGGCCGTGGCGCTGCGGCTTGAGGGACTTTCGCGGCATGCTTCGACGCATGCGGCTGGCGTGGTTATTTCGCCTCGGCCGCTTACGGATGTCGTGCCTGTTTACAAGACGAACCGGGATGAAATCACGACGCAGTACGACATGAATGCGCTGGAGCGCATCGGCCTGCTGAAGATGGATTTCCTCGGATTGACGACGCTGACCGTGCTGCACGATACGGTGCGGATGATCGAGCAGAACCGTGGAGTGAAGGTCGATCTTGACAGCCTGTTGCTGGACGATGCCGACACGTACAAGCTTTTTACCCGCGGGGACACAACCGCGATCTTTCAGTTTGAGTCGCATGGGATGCGCGACATTCTGCGCCGCTATCAGCCGACGAGAATTGAAGATCTGACAGCGCTTAACGCGCTTTATCGTCCCGGGCCGATTCAGGGCGGCATGATCGACGACTTCATCAACCGGAAGCATGGGAAGACGAAGGTGAGTTACGAGCTTCCGCAGCTGAAAGACATTTTGGAAGAAACCTACGGCGTGATTCTGTATCAGGAACAGGTGATGCAGATCGCCAACCGGCTGGCCAGCTTTTCCCTGGGAGAAGCCGACATCCTTCGCCGCGCGATGGGGAAGAAGAAGAAGGAAGAAATGGCGGCGCAGCGAGCCAAATTCATGGCGGGCTGCGCGACGAACAAGATTCCCGAGAAGAAGGCCGACCGGATTTTCAATTTGATGGAAGAGTTTGCGGGCTATGGATTTAACAAGTCGCATTCCTGCGCGTATGCGCTGCTGGCCTACCAGACGGCCTACTTGAAGACCCATTATCCCGTCGAGTTTATGGCGGCACTGCTTACGTCGGAAACGGGCAATGCCGACAAGGCCGTGAAATACATCAATGAAGCGCGGGGAATGAGCATTTCGATTTTGCCGCCGGACGTGAACGAGAGCGATTTGTACTTTACACCAGTCGGGGAAGCGATACGGTTCGGGCTGGCGGCAATCAAAAACGTAGGCGAGAACACGGCCAAGGCAATACGCGAATCGCGGTTGAGTCAGGGGGAGTTTCGCTCGCTATATGACTTTTGCGAGCGCATCGAGTCGCGCTTCCTGAACAAGCGCGTGTTCGAGAGCTTGATCAAGTCTGGCGCGATGGATTCGCTGGGCGCGCGAGAAAGCATGTTGGCATCGGTGGACGACGCGGTTGCGGCGCTACAGCGAGCGACGCGCATTCGTGAATCGGGGCAACATGGATTGTTTGGGACCGCAGCCGCGCCGGCACCGGTGGCGTTTGAGATGCGCGACGCCGCGCCCTGGAGTGAGGAAGAGCGGCTGGGGAGCGAGTACGCGATGCTGGGCTTTTACGTTTCCGGGCATCCTTTGGCCAAGTACGCGTCGCGGCTGCAGGAGCTGAAGACGGTATCGCTCGGGGAAGTGGAGGGGCAGCGCAACGGCAAAGAGATCACCGTGGCGGCGTTGATTGTCGGCGTGCGGCCGATGCGTTCCAAGAAGGGCGCCCGGTGGGCCATTTATACGATTCAGGACATGACTGGTATTCAGGAGCTTTTGGCGTTTCCCGAGGCGTTCGGCAAACTGGAGAACACTCTGAAGCCGCGGGTGCCGTTGCTGATGAAGGCGCGGGTGCAGGTGGAGGAGTCGGGAACGCGCCTCTCGTTGCAGGAGGCCCGCGAGCTGGAAGGGCTTGGGGAGTCGCAAGCGGCCTCGAGTGTGCGCATCCGTATGAATTTGGAGAATTGCCCCGAAGATCTGGTCGATCGCCTTCAAGATATATTCGCGTCCTTTCCAGGGCGTAATCCGGTAATCTTCGATCTGCTTAGCCCGGATGGAACGGTGGCACAGATGGAAGTCCAACGGCGGGTTCAGCTTTCGGCGGAGCTGGTGACAGCGATCCGCGAAGTTTGTGGCGGCGAGTCGATCGATCTGGTGATGTGATGGCCGCCAAAGACAAAATACGCGTGGTTCACGAACCGGGTGACCGGCAGCGCGAGATTGATCGCCTGGAGAAGGATGTCGAGGAGTTGCGGCATCTCGCCAACAGCCCGACCGCCGAAGCAGAACTTGAGCGAATTCGACAACAAGTGGCTGAACTTCGGCACGAGTTCTATTCTCACCTGGGAGCTTGGCAGCGGGCGCAGATCGCGCGGCATCCACAGCGGCCGTATACGCAAGATTTTATCGGGCTGTTGTTCACCGAGTTTATGGAGCTGCACGGCGACCGGGCCTACGGGGACGACAAGGCGATCGTGGCGGGCCTGGCGAAATTTCACGGCCGGCCGGTGGCAGTCATTGGTCACCAGAAGGGCCGCGACACGAAGCAGCGACTGCTGCGCAACTTCGGCCAGCCGAAGCCTGAAGGCTATCGCAAGGCTTTGCGGGTTATGGAATTGGCGGCGAAGTTTGACAGGCCGGTTTTCACCTTTATCGACACGCAAGGGGCGTATCCCGGGTATCGACGCGGAGGAACGCGGCCAAGCCGAGGCGATTGCCAAGAACTTGCGAGAGATGGCGCGGCTTGCCGTCCCGATTATTGTGACCGTGACCGGCGAAGGCGGCTCCGGAGGCGCGCTGGCCATTGCGGTCGGAGACCGCGTGAACATTCTGGAGAACAGTTTTTACTCGGTGATTTCGCCGGAAGGTTGCGCGGCCATTATGTGGCGCGATGCGACGAAGGCGGAAACCGCAGCGGTGGCGCTGAAGATCACCGCGAATGATTTGAAAGAATTGGGTATTGTCGATGAGATCGTACCGGAGCCCGAGGGTGGGGCGCACACTTCTTACGAAGGCACGGCGCGGTTGTTGGACGCGGTGATTGACCGGCAACTGATGGTCTTGACGAATGAATCGACGAAGGATCTCTCGATGCCCGCTATGAGAAATTCCGCAACATGGGACAGTTCTTCGATCTAGGAAGTTGAAGCTGAATGACAGCGGTCGGCGTCCGCTCGCCCTTCTTGACTCCCCTCTTTGTACCCGTGGCACATTGGCTACTTTGACCTAGACGGCTGCGTTGTGACCCTTCCTCGGCCGGTTTATTCTGGATAAGCCACATTCAACGTGGGTCGGTTCAGGGAACTGCCGTGAAGCAGCGGCCGGTCCAGGGAGAACAGGACTTATCATGTCGGAACCTTTCCGTCCGTATGAAAAGCTTGTGGAGATCACGATCCAGGGGAAGAAGTTTCAGGTCCCGGAGAGCAATTCGCTGCTGCGGTGCTTCCAATTCATCAGCCCCGAGACGATTCCGTATGGAAGGTTCTGCTGGAACCAGGAATGCCAATATTGCCGGGTTTCGTGCCAATTGCCGGATGATGATGAGCCGCGGGAGATGCTCAGCTGCAAGTTCATCGTGATGGCCGGGATGGAAATTACCGAGCTCAGCCAGGAGTTGAAGTGGTGTTTGCGGGCGAAGCTGCCGTCGGATGCGCCGGTTAGCCCGTAAATCCGCTGATTACAAGCATTTTCCTGCTCTTTCCATCGCAACTTTTTCGGGCTTTTCGTGTTTAGAAGGAGCATACGATCGCGTGGCGGCGGTTGTGCGACGTCAACACCCTTATTTACCCCCGGCGTACAGCCGCCTCCAAAACCGCCCTTATTTCCTCGAGCACCTAGCCAATCTTATTGCTTCCGTTTGAGTCTGCGTGGGATTCTGGCCGCCGCGAGCGGTCGGGTTTGCGCTTCGTCCTTGTTGTCGACTACGATTCCAGGCGAATGATGATGAGGCCAACGGATATCTCACAATGTGATGGGTGCGACCGGGAGGCTTCTTCCGAGCATATTGCCAGGAGGCTGCAGCGACTGGAATGGACGACACGATACCGCCCTATCCACATTGGGACAGTTTTGCTTGGGGCGTATGCGCCGCACGATGACGGTGAGTTTCTGTATTCGGAGGGAGGCGCCTTTCGGGGCGAAGCGAAGCATGTGCTCGCTGCTACGGGTGTGGCTCCCGCTGGAAAATCCTGGCAAGCCGCTTTAACGGAATTTCAGCGCGGCGGATTCCTGCTGACGTATGCGTTGGAATGCCCAATCGATTCCGACGTCGGTGAGGCGGCGGCGCAGGCGTTGCTGGAGGCCCGACGGCCGGCGCTGCTGGCGCGCATCCGGCGGTCGTTGAAACCGAAGCGGATCGTACCGATATCGCGCTTGCTGGAGCCTCTGCTGGCGTCGATGAGAGAGGCTGCGGGATTTCCCGTCATTCTCGATGACGGCAAGGCGTTCGCTCTGGACGGTGCTGGGCGGGAGGATGCGGCTGTGCGTCTCCGTCAAATTTTGGCTGCTGCTGCTCAGAGCCGTTAGATGGTGCTGGGAGCCTGTCCTGTCCGGCGGGCTGGCCGAGATCTGGTCTTGTGGCCCCTATTGCCGCATTAGAGCTATGATAGAATCGGGCGTGAAGCGCGAAACTGGGCGTGCGCCGGAGTGGCACCTGTGCAGAGACGAGCGAAATTCGGGATTGGCATTTGCGTGATCGTGGTGTCGATGGCGTTTTTGGCTTGGCTTGGTTACGGCGAGAGCAAGACGTATTACCACACGATTGCGGAGTTGCCGACTTTACAGGGGGACGCCCGCGGGCACCGTCTGCGGGTAGGCGGCACGGTCGAACCGGGGAGCATCCACCGGAAGCCTGGGCGTGTTGATTTCGTGCTGCAGGGAGAAGGGCAGTCGCTGCCCGTGAGTTATGTCGGTAGCGATCCCTTGCCGGATACGTTTGTGGATAAGTCTCAGGCTTTGGTGGAAGGAAGTCTCGCGAAGAACGGAAGTTTTGTGGCAGAGCAGGTTCAGGCGAAGTGTGCATCCAAGTATGAGGCGGCGCCGACGGCTGGTCCGCCTGCAAAGGCCGCCGACAAGGGTTCGGGATCGCAGCCGGGAAGTACGATGTAACGGAGTGCCGCACACCAGGAGTGAGGCGTAGCAACTTCGTACGGACCACGGGAATAATAAAGGGAAAGCAACGGTCATTAAACTTGGCAGCGAGCCCAATGCTGCCGTTTTTCTGGTGGGCGATGACGCGCATAGCCAGAAATGAAAGTGCCACGGTGGAA
>CAVSNL010000063.1:0-24045 GCA_963729285.1 uncultured Acidobacteriota bacterium | reverse complement strand
CAAATTGCACGCGTCCCTGCAGGCGGTGCTTCATCAATTCGATCTCATCGCTGGTGCCACTGGCGCCGCGATAGCCGCGGCTCAAGATCGCTACCTGTTTTCCTTCGGCTAACAACTTTTCGGCTAGCCAGATCACCATCGGAGTCTTGCCGGTGCCACCGACTGTAATGTTGCCAACGCTGATTACCGGCCGATTCAGACGCTTTTGTTTCAGCCAACCCTGTTTGTACAGCCAGGCGCACAGCTTTGCCACCGAACCGTAGACCAGCGAAAGCGGCCACAGTGCAATGGCGAGCGGACGCGGAATGTTCATCGCGCTGCGCCGTCCAAGTGTTTTGCGATTTCGGCCATTGCGCGGGCGGTTGCGCCGCGGCTTTCGTCCACCAGGCGCTTTGCGGTTTCGCCCATGCGGCGCTGGCGCTCCGGATCGCGTAGAAGCTCGATCCAGGCCACACCGGCATCTTCGGGGCTGGTCACCTGAATCGCGGCACCTGCGGCGACAAAACGTGATGCAGTTTCCGCGAAATTTTCCATCGACGGACCGAACACCGGAATCCTGCCGAAGGCCGCGGGCTCCAGAATGTTGTGGCCGCCCGACTCTACCAAAGAGCCGCCGACAAACGCGCCGTCGGCGATTCCGTAGAGCGAAGCCAGCTCACCGATGCTGTCGACCAGCACTACGGTCACATCGCTGGAAATCGCACCTTCGCCATTGGGGGATGGCCCATTGGGGGTTGCCCATCGGGGGTCCCGGGTTTCGGTACCGGTAGCTGCGAGCGACGCAAGAATTTTCGTCTCGATTCGTGAATGAAATCGGCGGCTTGCTGGAAATGTTCCGGCTTGCGCGGAGCCAGGAGCAGCAGCGCGTTTGGGTACTCGCCCTGCAGCGTGCCGAAGGCAATCAGCGCGAGGGGTTCCTCGCTGGCGACCACGCTTCCGGCGACGATAACTGGATGACGCCCCGACGCCGCGCCTCGGCTTCCAGCCAGTTTGAAAGCGGCGTGGGGGCGGGCAAGGCTTGGTCGTATTTCATGTTGCCGCTGACGCTGACGCGGTCGGCTGGAGCGCCCAGGGCGCGGATGCGGTCGGCATCGTTCTGACTTTGCATCAGGAAGGCGCTGGCATTGCCCAGCGCGCTGCGAAGAAATGGGCGCAGGAAAAATCCGAACTTGCCAAAATAGGATTGGTAGCGGGCAAATGAGCGATCCGAAATCCGCCCGCTGACAAAAATCACCGGAATCTTGCGGCGACCTGCTTCGCGGAGAAAGTTGGGCCAAATCTCGGTTTCGAGTACGACCACGACCGCCGGTTGAACAGCTTGCAGCGCGCGGCGCACACAAAATGCCCAGTCCAGGGGGAAATAAATGACCGCGTCGGCAAAAGGCAAGCGTTGCCGCGCCAGCGCCTGTCCCGTCATCGTCGTTGTCGAAACGATCAGCGGACGCTCCGGATAGGCTTGCTTCAAACTTTTAGCGAGCGCCACGCCGGAGAGAACCTCTCCCACGGAAACCGCGTGAATCCAAATCGCTCCAGCCCTATCGGCGGGAAGTTTACTTAGTGAGGGAAATGAAAAGCCCAAACGTTCGCTGAGGTTCGAAAGATATTTGCCGTGGCGCAGCCCCTGAATCAGCCAGTACGGCAAGAGCAGCAGGGCGGCAAGGCCCATGAGCAGGCTATAAACGAAATACACTAAATATGGCTCCGGTCTTCACCCGGCCACGACGCGCACCGCCGCGCGAAGGGCAGGGCAACCCTGATCGTCCCCCAGGAATCGAAGGCGTCGAGATGACAAAAGTCTATTATAGCCTGATGCGAAACCTGGTCATCGCACTTCCCTGTCCTGTGGTGTGCGCCCTCGCACTCGCTGGCTTGGCGCTTGGCGGCCAAGCGCCGCAGGCATCTCTGAAAGCCGCGTCACTGGAGTCGCATGAAGGCTTGACGGTCTCGGCTCTCCCATGGACCGATCCCGCGCAATACAAGGAGAAGTTTCCGAAGAAATCTCCTTTTGCCGGGGGCGTGCTCGCCGTGGAAGTATCGTTTCGCAACGATTCCGATGAAAGCGTGCGCATAAATCTCGAACGCATCCGGCTTACCGTGCAACTTGGCGACGACAATCGGCAGGAAGTGCCGTCGCTGAACTCCGAGGAACTCGCGGACGCGGTGCTGAAACCCAAGGGGAAAGACCCGACTGCGAGCCGCGGTCCCAAACTTCCTATTCCGGTGGGCGGCGGTTCCAAGGGTGGACGTGACAAGCATTGGGCGGAGCTGCAAACAGAAGCTCAGAATGCGGGCGTGCCGACCAGTGTTGTGGCGGCGCACAGCACCGTGCAGGGCTTGCTGTACTTTGATCTGCAAGACCAGTTTGATCTGTTACAGAACGCACATCTCTACGTGCCACAGCTTGTGCAGATGCAGAGTGGTCGCGCCTTGACCTTTTTCGACATCGACTTGAGCCGGCACGGTCCGCAGTAGGGTCTTGCTCCTTCGTTGGCGCGCTGCGTGCAAGAGTAATTCTTTGCAAATGGTCCGCCGGGCTAAAGCCCGGCGGCTACATTTAACTGCCACGCGACGTTGCCTTTGCGTTTCGTTCATCATTTCGCAGGGAAAATTGCGCTTGTTTGCGTGACTCATCCGCGTCAGCTAACATGACTGAGCAAGAATTCTCGACCCCAACGGACCCATGCTGAATCTTCTCGATCAACTCAATCCAGAACAACGCCGCGCCGCCGAGACCACGGAAGGACCGGTGTTGATTCTTGCCGGCGCGGGTACCGGCAAGACGCGCGCGATCACATTTCGGATGGCGAATCTGATCGCGAACGGAGTGCCCGCCGAAGCCATCCTGGCGGTGACCTTCACCAACAAGGCCGCGGAGGAAATGCGCAATCGCGTGTCGGATTTGCTCTTGCGGGCTGGCGTGCCGCCATCGCAGCCGTGGCTTTCGACATTTCATTCGCTTTGCGCGCGCTTGCTCCGCCGCGAAGCTCCCAGCGCGGGATTGCCGCGCGATTTCGCGATTTATGATACGGACGACCAGATGGCCGCGATCAAGCTGGCGATGACCAAGTTGGCTATCGAAGACGACAGTCTGACGCCGCGGAACGTGCTGAGCGCGATCAGTCACGCGAAGAATCACGGGCTCTCGCCGGAAAAAATGCGCAGCGAGGCGATTGGGCAGGATGGGCGTCGCGTGGCGGATATCTTCGCCGAGTACGAAAAATTGCTGCATCAGAGCAAAGCGCTTGACTTCGATGATTTATTGTTGCGCTCGGCTCGTTTGCTGCGTGAATCCGCCAGCGTCCGCGAAAAGTGGCAAGCGCGCTTTCAATATATCCACGTCGATGAATATCAGGATACCAATCGCGTGCAGTATGAGTTGATGCGCCTGCTCACCGGCCCGAAGCGAAACGTTTGCGTGGTGGGCGACGAAGATCAGTCGATCTATCGCTGGCGGGGCGCGGATGTATCGATCTTGATGAGCTTTTCGCGCGACTTCCCGAGTGCTCAGGTCATCAAGCTGGAGCGGAACTACCGCTCGACGCAGAACATTCTGGATGCGGCGGGCGCGGTCGTCGCGAATAATCCCGATCGCCTGGGCAAATCCTTGAGCGCCGAAAATGGCGGCGGCGCCAACCTGAAATATTTCGAAGGGCGCGACGCCAACGCCGAAGCCGAATTCGTTGCCGGCGAACTGACCCGCATCCTTGACGACGACTCCTCGCAGACCTGCGCCGTTGAGTACCGCACCAACTTTCAGTCGCGCGCGTTCGAAGAAGTCTTCCGCCGCCGCGGTATTCGTTACAAGCTCGTGGGCGGATTCAGCTTCTACAATCGCGCCGAAGTAAAAGACGCTTTGGCGTATGTGCGCCTGGCGATGCATCCCGAGGATGACGTTTCGCTATTGCGCGTGCTGAATGTGCCGCCGCGCGGGATCGGTAAGACGACCGTGGATGCGCTGCGCGAAACCGCGCGGCTCGATAGTTCCTCGCTGTGGGACGCCATCGCGAAGTTTGTTTCCGGCGCGTCGGCCGGGCGCGCGGTCGCGCCGCTCCGTGCTTTTCAGGAAATCATCGCCAAGCTCCAGGAAAACCTCGCCAAACTTGGATCCGCGGACTTCCTGCGCAGTGTGCTGGATGACACCGGCTACATGGAGATGCTGAAGGACCGCAACACTCCCGACGACGTCGCCCGCATCGAAAATCTTGAGGAACTGGTTCGCGCCGTCGCTGAAAGCACCGAAGCCGGCGAGGAATTCAGCGATTTTCTCGACGCCGCTGCGCTGGTCAGCGACGCAGACTCCTACGATGGCAAGCCCGGCGTGACGCTGATCACTCTGCACAGCACGAAGGGCCTGGAGTTCGACCACGTCTTCCTCACCGGCATGGAAGAGGGCATCTGCCCGCACAGCCGCTCGTTCAATGACGACAAAGGCATCGAGGAAGAGCGCCGCCTGGTTTACGTGGGCATGACCCGGGCGCGGAAATCGCTTACCCTGACCCGCGCGGTCTACCGGCGCGTATTTGGCAACGAACAGCAACTTCGCGCTTCACTCCCATCGAGGTTCCTGACCGAAATTCCCAGTGAGCTGGTGGAGACGGTGCGCGGCTCGATGGCGGAAATCGGCGCGACCCGCCGCTACGAGCCCGATCCCGAATATTCTTACTCCCCTGAGGAATTTCTCCGGCGCGTGCGAGGCAAGCCAGCTCCTTCGGCGCCACTGCCGCGCCGCCCCAGCAGTCCGGCGGTCTCCTTTAAAGGGATGAAACGCAGTGCGAGTTCTGATCCACTTCTCGGCCAAAAGGTGCGCCATCCGGAATATGGAGTCGGCACGGTCGTTGGCGTGGAAGGCGAAGACGACGACCGCAAGCTCGCGGTGACTTTCCCCGGCCGCGGCACCAAGAAATTCATCGAGCGTTACGCGCAGCTCACCCAGATGTGAGCCAGGGCAACCGCTGTTGCGCGTCAGAGCCTCTCAAGGTACATTGAGGCGCGCTTTCATCCTTCATTCACAGCGTATCGGGCAATTCACAGCGTATCGGGCGGGGGCAAGCTTCGAGTTTGCCGAGGTACGATCGGAGACTACGGGTGGGATCACAACTCTTCAACTGTAAGAGTATCGATCAGCTTCTTTCGGACTCCGAAAACGCCGAAGTTAAGCTAAAGAAATCTCTAGGCTGGATCAGCCTGACGTCCCTGGGCATCGGGGCCGTAATCGGCTCGGGAATCTTCACGATCGTCGGCACCGCGATCGCCGGCCAAAAGCTGCAAGTAGCCTCGATTTTGAACGCACCCCTGTTGGAGTACTTGATCTACCACTCCGCATCCTTTGGCCGCCCCGGAGCAGGCCCAGCGATCGCGCTTTCGTTCGTACTGGTTGCCATTGTTTGCGGCTTTGCCTCGGTTTGCTACGCCGAGCTCGCCGCGATGATCCCCATCGCGGGCAGCGCGTACACCTATACCTACGCCACCATGGGCGAACTCATCGCCTGGATCATCGGATGGGATCTGATTCTGGAATACGCGGTCAGCAACATGGCTGTCAGCGTCGGCTTCTCTCAGCACATCGTCAACCTGCTGGATTGGTTCGGCCTGCATCCCGATCTGCGGTGGATCTCCCCCGCGTATTTGCCCGGCGGACTATCGGATCTTGAAGGAAACATGCTCTACGGTCCGGGCTGGCACTTCGGCTTCAATTGGCCTGCCTTCGTGATCGTGATGATCCTCACGGTGATCCTGGTGCGCGGCATCCGCGAATCGGCCGAAACCAATAACGTCATGGTCTTGTTGAAGATCGTGGCCATTCTCGTCTTTATCAGCTTTGCGTCGCGTTTCATTCATCCGGCAAACTGGCATCCGTTCGCGCCCAATGGTTGGCCCGGAGTTCTCACCGGCGGTTCGATCGTCTTCTTCACCTACATCGGGTTCGATTCCGTCTCGACTGCCGCCGAAGAGTGCAAAAACCCGCAGCGCGATGTGCCCATCGGCATCATTGCGACGCTGATTATTTGCACGCTTTTGTATATCGGAGTGGTCGTCGTACTCACCGGCCTGGTGCCCTGGCAGACGCTGGTCGATGACGCCGCCCCGGTCGTCAACACGCTGAAAAAACTTCACTTCACGGGCGTCCGCCTGGTGGTGCTGCTTGGCGCACTGATGGGCATGATCTCTTCTCTGCTGGTCTTTCAACTCGGACAGGCGCGCGTGTGGTTCGCGATGTCGCGCGACGGCCTGCTGCCGCGAATCTTCAGCCGCGTGCATCCGCGCTATTGCACCCCGGACTTTTCCACATGGATGGCGGGCTTCGTCGTAGGAATTCCGGCGGGGCTTCTTGACATCGGCACGCTCGCCGACCTGTCCAACATTGGCACGCTGTTCGCGTTCGCGTTGGTCGCCGGCGGCGTCTTGATCCTTCGCTATCGCGAGCCGAATCGCAGGCGCGCCTTCCGCGCGCCCGGAGGTCCGCTGGCCCCCATCGTTACCATCGTCACCTGTCTTCTGCTGATGGCGGGCCTGCCGATCACCAATTGGATTCGATTCTTCGTGTGGATGGCCATTGGTCTCATGTTCTACTACAACTACGGCCGCAAACGCAGCACGCTGCGCGCCGCGAATCGGGCCTAGAGGAATCTGCGATGAGGGCGAGGTCATCCAAGTTGCCGTCGGGACGCGCAATCGCTTTGCTCTGCGCCTCCGCCGCCTTGGCGCTCTGGCCTCGGGAGGCCGCCGCGTGGGGCGCCAACGCCCAGAAAATCGTCGTCAACAAAGCGGTCGACACGTTACCCCTCGATGTCCGGCCTTTCTTCGACGCCAACCGCGCCTTTCTCGTGCTGCACGTAACCGACCCGCTCGACGCCGAGACCAAAACGCCGAGTGAGAAGCACAACCACGTTCTGTATCTCGACCGGTACGGCCGCTTCCCGTTCACCGCCCTTCCCAGGGTCTACAAAGCCGCCGTCGGCAAGTACGGCAAGTCCAAGCTCGAATCCAACGGCCTGCTTCCCTGGCAAATCGGCGTCTACAACGCCAAGCTCACGGAAGCGCTGAAGCTCGGCCACTGGGAAGAAGCCAAACTGGACGCGGCCATCCTCGCCGGCTACGTCGCCGAAGCCAACGATCCGTTTAACACCACCGAAAATTTCGACGGCCACCTCACCAACCAAACCGGCATCAACGAGCGCTTTGGCATCACCCTGGTCGATCGCTTCTCTTCCTTTTTTCCGATGCGCCCGAACGACGCTTCCTTCATCAGCGATCCCACCGACCACGCCTTCGAATCCTGCCTCAATGCCCACAGTTGGCTCGAAACGATTTTGTTAGCGGACCGCAACGCCCGCCTCGCGGGCAAATCCTACGACGACGAATATTTCGACCGCTTCTACAATTTAACGGCCGCCACACTGATCCGCCAACTCTCCGACGCCGCCACCGACATCGGTTCCTACTGGCTAACGGCCTGGATCAACGCCGGCCGCCCCCAACTCCCTCACTAATACCCGCCAGACTTTCTCGCTTCTCGTCAACCTGCTAGACTTTCACATGGCCGCAGACCATTCCCCGCAAACCGTCGCCTCCCTTCCCAAAGCCGAATTGCACCTGCATTTGGAAGGGTCCATCCAGCCCAAGACCGTCTGCGCTCTCACCCGCTCCCACGGGGTAGTGTTCACCGAAGCGGAAGTTCGCCAAAAGTACGCCTACGAAAACTTCAACGAGTTCCTGGAAGTCTTCAAATGGGTGACCTCGTTCCTGCGCGAACCGCGGGACTACGCCCTCATCACCCGCGACCTCGGCGAACATCTCCTGTCGCAAGGCGTCGTCTACGCCGAGATCACGCTCTCGATCGGCATCATGATCCTCCGCAAGCAAGTCCCCGAAGCCAACTTCGAAGCCATGCTGGCGGCCGCCGAGCCCTTCGCCAAGCGCGGCCTGCGCATGAATTTCATCTTCGACGCCGTTCGCCAATTCGGAGTGGAAGCGGCCATGCAAGTTGTCCTGGCCGCCCAGCGTGCCAATTCCAAATTCATCGTGGCCTTCGGCATCGGCGGCGACGAGCTTGCCATTCCCACAAAGGATTTTCGCGCGGTCTATGACAAAGCCGCGCGAGATCGGCCTGCGCCGCCTGATGCACGCCGGCGAAATCGGCGGCCCGGAAAAAATCCGCGAAGCCGTCGAACTCCTCGGCGCGGAACGCATCGGCCACGGCATCGCCGCCGTCCACGACCCTGCGCTGATGGACCTCCTGGCGGACCGCCGCATCCCTCTCGAAATCTGCCCGCAAAGCAATATCCGCACCGGCGCCCTGGCTGGTCAACTTCGCCGCAAGGACGCTCGGATCGAGCACCATCCGCTTCCGAAATTGTTCCGCCACGGCATCCCAGTCGTCCTCTCCACCGACGACCCCGCCATGTTCCACACGACCCTGCTCGATGAATACGAAAATGCGCGCCGCATGGGCCTAACCGAACCCGAACTCACGCGCCTGGCCCAAATGAGCTTCGACCACGCCTTTCACAACAAAGAAGACCATCGCGCTTCCCAATCCGCACTGTAGCCGGAAACCTAGGAGGCGTGCTTGCTAGCGTCGCTCACCGTGCCTTTAGCCCCTTCGGTCGCTCCGGCCGCGAATGTTATACTCCCCGCATGAAAGCTCATGTTTGGGTCATGCCAAAACGCACGGTCCTCGATCCCCAGGGCCAGACTATCCACCACGCACTCTCCGGCCTGGGTTATGAGGCCGTCAAAGACGTCCGCCAAGGCAAGTTTTTTGTCCTGAATCTGGACGGCTGGAACCGTGAAGAAGCTCAGCAGCAGCTGGAGCGTATCTCGAAGGAAGTCCTGACCAATCCGGTTATCGAGGAGTACCGCTTCGAGATCGTCGACTAATCCCCGCCTCCAGCAATTCACCTGAACCCGCAATGTAACGGGCAATGTAGGCGCTGGGCTTTAGCCCGGCGTCCCGGCACATGTCATTACTACCTTGAAAAAGCGGCCATAGTACCCGCCAAGTGAGCACACAGTACCAACGTCCTCGCCGCCGATTCCTGAGACCATGCTACGCTTTTAACCTAGATTTCCAGCGTTAGGAGACCCGCCGCATGTGCGGAATTGTCGGCTACATCGGATCCAAAAAGGTCGTCCCCGTCATCATCGAGGGGCTGCGCAAACTCGAATACCGCGGCTATGACTCCGCGGGCATCGCGGTCGTCACCAAGGAAGGCAAGCTTGAAGTTCGCCGCGCGCCCGGAAAACTTCGCAATCTCGAAAAAGTCCTCCAGGAATCGCCCATCGAAGGCACCTATGGAATCGGCCACACCCGCTGGGCCACGCACGGCCGCCCCACCGAAGAAAATGCCCACCCCCACCGCGATTGCACCGGCCAGATCGTCGTCGTCCACAATGGCATCATCGAGAACTATCTCGAGCTGAAAGAGCAACTCCAGAGCGAAGGCCACAAGTTCGTCACCGAAACCGACACGGAAATCGTCGCACACCTCGTCGAGAAAAATTCCCAAGGCGGCGTCTGCCTCGAAGAAGCCGTACGCCAGTCCCTGAAGCAGCTCCGCGGCATCTACTCGCTCGTTTTCCTTTCGGCCAAGGAGCCGCAGAAAATCGTCGCCGCCCGCTTCGGTCCACCATCGGTAATCGGACTCGGCGAAGGCGAATATTTCGTCGCCAGCGATATTCCCGCCCTCCTCGAACACACCCGCGAGATTTTCTTCCTGACCGACGGCGACATCGCTGTGCTCACGCCAAAAGGCGTCAGCGTCATGGACCACGACGGCCGCCCCGTCAGCCGCCCCGCCCACCACGTCTCCTGGGACCCCATCATGGCGGAAAAGGGCGGCTACAAGCACTTCATGCAAAAGGAGATCTTCGAGCAGCCGCGCGCCGTTCGCGACACGCTGCTGGGCCGCATCTCGCAGGACACCGGCAAAGTCTTTCTCGATGAGATGCAAATCACCGAGCAACAATTCCGCGACTTCCAGAATGTTCGCATCGTGGCCTGCGGCACCAGTTGGCATGCGGGCCTTGCCGGAAAGTTCATGATCGAGCGACTCGCGCGCCTGCCAGTCGAAGTCGATTACGGCAGCGAGTTTCGCTATCGCGATCCGATTCTCGACTCGAAAACGCTCACGGTCTGCATCAGCCAGTCCGGGGAAACCGCGGACACGCTCGCCGGGCAACGCGAGGCCAAACTCAAAGGCTCACCCACACTCGCCATCTGCAACGTGATGGGCTCGATGGTCACGCGCGAAGCCGCTGGGTCGATTCTGACTCACGCCGGCCCGGAAATCGGCGTCGCCTCGACAAAAGCCTTCACCTCGCAATTGACCGCGCTGCTGCTGCTCGCCGCGCATCTCGGCCAGGTCCGCGGAAAATTGACCGCCGACGCCTCGCGATCCCTGATGCAGGAATTTACGCGCATCCCTCACAAAATCGAGATGGTCCTGCAGACCGAAGAATCCGGCGTGTACGAAAGTCTCGCCCGCCAGCTTTTCCGTCACACCGATTTTCTCTATCTCGGCCGCGGCATCCACTATCCCATCGCGCTCGAAGGCGCGCTCAAGCTCAAGGAAATTTCCTACATCCACGCCGAAGGCTACCCCGCAGGCGAAATGAAGCACGGGCCGAACGCCTTGATCGACGAGAATCTTCCCGTCGTCGTTCTTGCCACGCACGATGAATCCGATCCCGATTCCGTCACCCGCTACGAAAAAAGCGTCTCGAACATTCAAGAAGTGAAAGCTCGCGACGGCATTGTGATTTCGATCGTAACCGCAGGCGACAATCTGGCCCGCAAGTCCTCCGACTACGTCCTGGAAGTCCCCAGCGCTCCCGAACTTCTATCCCCGTTACTCGAAATCGTCCCGCTGCAACTTCTGGCCTATCACATCGCCATCCGCCGCGGCTGCGACGTAGACCAGCCCCGCAACCTGGCCAAATCCGTAACGGTAGAGTAGGCCGCAGGCTTTGCCGTTGTAGCTGCCATTGTAGCGGCCGCTTTCCGAAGCGGGCGCAGTTGCATTCTTCTAGTGGACAGAACCGCGCTGAGCACCTCCAAGATCGCACTCGAATTTCCGGGCTCGCGCGCCCGTGGTTTGCGCGGAGTGCGCGGCTGTGCTACACATCAAACATGCCAGATTTTGCCGCTCCCGTTGAACGACTCATCGACGCATTGAAACATCTTCCCGGAATCGGCCAGAAGACCGCGCAGCGACTCGCTTTCCATCTGCTTCGCTCCTCGCCTGAAGACGCCTTTGCGCTTTCCGACGCGATTCGCGACGCGAAAGAAAAAGTCCGCGAGTGTTCGACGTGCCACAACATCACCGACACCAATCCGTGCTTGTATTGCGTGGGTCCAACGCGGAACCATCGGACGATTTGCGTCGTTGAGGAAGCCCATAACATTCTCGCGATCGAAAAGACGCGCATGTACAGCGGGATGTATCACGTGCTGGGCGGAGCGCTGTCCCCGCTGCAGGGGCGTGGACCGGACCAATTGAAAATCAAGTCCCTGGTCGAACGCCTGAAGGAAGGTACCGTCGAAGAAGTCATCATGGCGACGAATCCGACCGCGGAAGGCGAAGCCACGGCCATGTACCTCTCCAAATTGCTGAAGCCGCTCGGTGTGCGAGTAACGCGCATCGGAGTTGGTATCCCGGTAGGCGCCGATCTCGAATACGCCGACGAAGTCACCATGCTGAAAGCCATGGAAGGGCGTCGCGATTTGTAGTTTTTGCTAAATTTTCCACATCTCTGCCGTCTAGCCATTTTCGAAGTTTCAGGGTAAAGTGTACTTCCGCAGGCAGCGTCCCCACGCTTGGAGTTCTGCTATGCCAGGTCTAGCCAGCTATATGGCGCAGTATGATCACGAGCATTCGTCCGTCTGGAACAAGGTCCTCCATGGCATCGGCATTCCCATGATTTTCGCCGGCATCATCCTGTTAATTCTCACCAAGTGGATTTGGGGCGCGGTGTTCTTCCTGGGCGGCTGGGTGTTTCTGTTTCTGGGTCATCGCATCGAGGGAAATCATCCTGCATTCTTCCAGGGACCGATCTACCTGCTGGTGGGACCTATCTGGGTGGCCAAGGAGATCTGGATGTTCCTAAGTGGAACACAGCACGCTCCTGCAACGAACGGCTCCGAGACCAAGCGAGATTGATCGGCAATTTGCTTTCTAACAACAAGAAATGGCGGCCCAACCCATGGATGATTTTGGAAGCAGCAACCTCGCCGATGAAACAACGGAGATGGCGCCTGAAACTGCGGTGAACTCAACGTCCGAACTGAGAAAGCGCCGCAGCACGCGCATCGTGCAGGCGGTTCCGCTGCAGGTCACGGGTGTGGACGCGCTCGGACGGCCGTTCATGGAACGCACTTCGTCCCTGATCCTGAATTGCCACGGCTGCCGGTACCAGTCGAAGCATTACGTCCTCAAGAACATGTGGGTCAAGCTGGAAGTGCCGCATGCGGAAGCAGATCAGCCACCGCGTACGGTACGCGGCCGGGTCGCATGGATTCAACGTCCGCGCACGGTGCGCCAGTTTTTCCAGGTAGCGCTCGAGTTGGAATCACCGGGCAACGTCTGGGGCATCGCGTTTCCCCCGAGGATTGGTTTGCGCCAACAGAAGCGGAGAAAGCTCAGGCCGCGGCGGCCGCGCACGGAGCGCCGCAAGTGAATCTTCCGCTGCCTCCACTTACGCCGCCTCCGATGCCAGCAGACACGTCGGACACGGAGTTTCACGTTTCGCTCACAGAACCCGAGCCTCCCGCGCCGGCCAGCCCCGACAATGTTCGCGTGTTTCCTTCGCCCGCAAGCACGACCGATGCTTCGTTGCAGCTCGCGCGTCACGTTACTCGTCTGCTAGCCGAGGCTCGACAGCAGATTCAGGCTGCGGCACGCGAAGCCGCGGCGCAGGCCGTTTCCGCCGAGCGACGCATGAGCGCGGAGCAGTGGGAACATAAGGTTGCCGAAGCCCGCGAATCGCTGTCGAAGGAACTTTCTGTCGCAATCGAGCGTATTCACGAAGAATCGCAGACGCGGAGTCGCGCGGCCCACGAAGCTGCCGCGGCCGCGTTGCAGGAAGATCTGCCAAGACGACTCGCTCCACAGCTCGAAGAGCTCACGCGCCATCTGACCACGCAACTCTCCGAGCACGGCCGTGCGCAACGCTCCGAACATGAAGAGCAATTGACCAGCGCCGCCGAAAACCTCAGCGAAGTCGTCCAGCAGGCGGAAGAAGCCACCATGCGCCTTCGAACTGGCGCCGAGCAGATCGAACTGCAAACCGCCGCACGCGTGGAGGCGGCCCAGCGAGCCATCGATGAAGCCGCAAGACAGCGAGAAGAAGGGCTGGCGGCGCGTCTCGAGTCCCTCTCCGCTGCGGGCAACGAAGCGCATCAGCACACAGCGGAGACGATCGCGGCGGCCCAGGCGAAGTGGCAAAGCTATCTTGCAGGCGAAGCCGAAGCGGCGCTTTCGCGTTGGCAGAGTTCGGTCGACAGCACGTTTGCGGCGGCTCAGGAACGCGCGGCGGGCGGGTTGAACGAGCGCGCGAATGCGTTATTGTCGGCGTTTCAGCAAGAAGCAGATCGGATTGGCGGCGATTTCCGCGCCTCCGCGGCCGAAATATTGGAAAAATCGGATCGGCAGGCCCAGGGATTGCAGGATTCATTGCTTACGCATACAGTGCGCGCCGAAGCCGCATCTACCCGTGCTACGGAAACCTCCGAGCGCCTGGAACAACTTGCGGCGCGCCTCGAGACCGTGCAAGAGCACGCCCTCACCCGCTTTCAGTCGCAGGCTGATGATGTTTTAAGCTTGCACCGCAACGAGTTGCATCGCCAGTCGGAAACTTTGTTGGAAGAGATTTCCGCGCGAATCCGCACGGCCTTCGACGAATCCGGCCGCGAAGCGGTCTCGCGTTTCGGACAGGAGATCCAATCGCTCGTCACGCCACAAGTAGAGAAAGCCACCGACGCCATGCAACGCCTGGCGGGCGGCAGGTCGTTGCTCGACGCTGCGCTCACCATGCATCAGGAGCGCATCCGTGCCAGCAGCGAAGAATCTTTCGCGGAAGCCCTGGTGAAGTTCCGCGCCAATCTTGGAAGCGTGGAAGATTTGTTGCGACAGACTGCCGATACCGTCACAACGCAAAGCCTGTCGGACTTCGAACTCCGAGTGGAGGCCCTGAAGCAGCAAACCGTCGACGATCTGGTCAAGTCCGCCGAATGGTACGAGAAACGCGCGCTCACGCAAACCCAAAGCGCCGCCGAGAAAGTAAGCGAACAGGTTGGGGATCAGCTGCGCGAAAGGGCCACCGACATCGCCGGCGAATTTGCCACCGAACTCGATCAGTCGAGCCGCAACTTTGTGACCTACGCGCAGACCCAGATGGCGGAGGTCGTCAGCGAAGCTTTCGAGCGCGCCAGGGCTCTTTTTGCCGAGGCCGCGGAAACCACCTCGGCCGCATTCATCGACGAAATTCAACGCCATGCGCGACAGGATCTCGACGGCTTCGAGGCCGAACTCCAGCGCTCCACCGAGGAAACGCGGACGCAGATCGAAGCGGCGCGTTCCGAGCTGACGCAAAAGGTCACCAAGGAACAGGAAGACTTTTTGCGGCGCTTCCGGGACGGCATGACCAACGCCATGGAGTCAGGAGTCGCCGACGCCCATCAACGCGTGCAAGCCGGATTTGAGCCCCTGCTCGAGTCGTGGAAAGCGATGACCGGCGCGCAACAACGCGAGATGCAGACTATCTACTCGCGCATCGGCGAGGAAGCCGCAGCGCATTATCGCGAACGCTTGGACAACGTCTCGAACCAGTGGATGCTGGCGACAGTGACCTCGCTCGATCACCAATCGCGTGAATCGGTAGCCCGCATTGCCGCGAACGCCGAAGAAAGACTGCGCGACACCTGTACTAAAGTGTTTGCCGACATAGGCGACGCGCTGCGCGATCGCATGCAGCAAATCGCAACGAGACTTGAGCCGCCATCGCCGAACCCTCCTCCGTCCGAGGACAACAAGCAAGGCGCGTAGCGCACTCAAAGTGTAGGCGCCGGGCTTTAGCCCGGCGAACACTCAACAATCTAACAACTCAGATTCCCAACCCGCCCGGCGCAATCTACGAATTGACAGTTGCCTATGCTCATAAAAGCCGCTCTCAACGGAGGCCGAACCCGCGCCGAACACCCGGCAATTCCCATCACGCCAGCCGAACTCGCGGCGTCCGCAAAGGAGTCCGTAGCAGCAGGTGCAGGCGCGATTCACTTTCATGTTCGGGGGCCCGATGGTCGGGAAAGTCTCGATCCCGCCGATGTTGCCAAAGCACTGAACGCAATCCGCGCCGCCGTTCCTGGCACACCCGTCGGCGTCAGCACCGGCGCCTGGATTTTGCGCGACGCCCAGCTCCGCCATGAGGTTGTCTCGCGTTGGAAAGTGTTGCCAGACTTCGCCTCCGTGAACTTCAAGGAAGAGGGAGCCCTGCCCCTCGCCGAGCTTCTGCTCTGTCGCGGCATTGGAGTCGAAGTTGGCCTTAGCGATGTCCAGGGCACACAAGTCTTCGTCGACAGTGGAGTCCAGCTAAGTCATCAACAGGTCGTCGCCGAAATGATGCTTTCCGAAGCCGACGTATTCCTCCCAACCGGAATTGGTTCGCGATGCCTTCGAGTACTTCTGGAACCGTTTGAGACGTCCACTGAAGCCGCATTAGAAACGCTTGAACAAATCGAGGGCTTGCTCGACGCGGCGGGCATCGACCTGCCTCGCGTCCTCCATGGATTGAACGAAACCGCTTGGGATCTGATCGACGAAGCGGCCGCTCGCGGCTACGATACGCGCGTCGGCTTCGAAGACATCCTTACACTCCCCAACGGCAAGCAAGCCCCCGGCAACGCCGCACTCGTTACCGAAGCCCACCGCCGCATGAACAGGCCGCAGGCTCTCTGAACTAAGAAATCCGGCACCCAAATGTGACGATTTGGCAGAACTCGGGCGCTGGGTAAGTTCCTGGTTAGCGCCTTTTTTCAGGACCTATCCAGATCTAACCAGAGTAGGTATTTACAACAAATTAGCCGATTCCGTATGATGGAATTTGCCTGGCCCAAGAGAGAAGCAGCCAATTAATGCAGGTCTATATGCCTGGCGCAGAGTTATCTTGGGATCAGATCGAAGCAACGCAAAATGCCGCGAATAAGCAGGCGGGTCCACGCTTTGTTCCTGGGCGCAGCATTCCACTGCCCAGCACCGTAAGCCCATCGCTACAGAAGACAATTGCTGCTCCATATCGGGTCCCCGCGTGGGATGCCAATCCAAAAGATGCGGCGGATTGGAAAACGCTAATCAGCACACTCGGCGACGAGACCGCAGCCGCAACTCGTGATATGCAGGACAAACTCGGCGTCATCATGGAGCCAACCGTAATTGATGGCGTCAAAGCTTTCGTCCTGACGCCGAAGGAGATTGCGCCAGAGAACCAGAACCGGCTTCTCGTGAATGTTCATGGCGGTGGGTTCGTCTATAATCCAGGCGTAGCTGGAGCCGAGGAACCGACCTCGATGGCTGCGTATGGCGGCTTCCAAGTCATCTCAATCGATTACCGGATGCCGCCCGATCACCCGTATCCCGCTGGCCTGGACGATTGCATTAAAGTGTGGAGGGCGATTGCCGAGACACACGATCCGAAAAAGCTGGGGCTCTTCGGCAGCTCCGCTGGTGCAGGCATGGTGGTTGCAATGATCTTGCGGGCCAAAGAAGAAGGCCTACCGTTACCGGCCGCGCTTGCTATCGGAACGCCATGGGTGGATTTGACGGAAACCGGAGACACTTATAGAACGAATGAATGGCTTGACAACATTCTCGTCAGCTACCGCGGTTATCTGGGCCGCGCGGCAAAACTTTATGCCAACGGCAATGACTTGAAGGACCCTCATATATCGCCAATTTACGGCGATTTCCATGGCTTCCCGCCCACCGTCCTCACTAGCGGAACACGGGACCTGTTGCTCAGCCTCACGGTCTTGACTCATCGCAAGCTACGCCGAGCCGATGTAGAGGCTGAGTTGAACGTCTTTGAAGGTATGTCGCACATCCACTTCATCCGAATCCCTATGCGCCTGAATCCAGAGAAGTATTCACCGACTGGGCCAGGTTCTTCGATAAGCATCTTGTCCACTAGGCGGTAGCTCAAAGATGATGAATCGCATCATCAACATCTGGGCTGACGTTATTTGACCGTTTTGCTATCTCGGCTCAGTTTGGGCCGAACAAGCGGCGCGAGAACTGCAAGCTGATTTGCGTTGGCTTCCTTTCGAGATTCATCCGGATACGCCGCCCGAAGGTGCACCGAAGCCGTTTTCGCCGGAGCAGTGGCCCCAGGTTCGGGCGAGGCTCGAGCGTTTAGCTCAAGAAGTCGGACTTCCAATCAACCCGCCGCAACGTAACGTGAACTCGCGTTTTGCGCTTGAGACTGCAGAGCTCGTGCGCGCCCAAAGAGGCGATGGCGAAGCCGGGGCTTTTTGCCACAACGTTTCGCGCGCGTTTTTCACCGAACACGCCGATATCTCGAAACGCGAGGTCATCGTCCCAATCGCTGAACGCTTCGGAATCTCTGCTTCAGACGTGGAAACCGCCTGGCACGAGCGCCGGTTTTCTCCAACGGTCGACGCCTTCATGGAAGACGGGCACAAGGTCGGCGTCAGGGGCGTCCCAGCCATGGGGTGGCCGAATCGGCGGGCAATCGTCGGATTGATGCCGCCAACCGAGATCGTGCTTAGACTTCGCAACGAGGCGCCGGAACGCCTAGGCGAATGATCGCTGCGGCAATGTCCCCTACCATCACGTCCCAAAGAAGCCGCAACTAGCGTCGCGGGGGCGTGTGGTCGGGTCCCCGTTTGGGATGCTGTCATCCTGCTGTTGAATTACCGGTTCTAGTTGATGCAGAGGATAAGGTATATGAGCAATTCCAAGTCGAAGGCATCCCCGGCGCTCCTTGTCATCGGTCGCGACGGCAAAATACTGAGCTCGCGACAAAGGGACCCAATCCGAATAGTCCTTGTAACGCTCTGTGATTGATTCGCCCTAAACGAAAGTCCCGCGACAAATAGATAGTTGGGCAACGGTGCCGACCCGAAAGTGTTCACTGATTGGAATTTCACTTGCCTGGTAAGTTCTATATAGGGTCCAGAATTCCGGTCCGTTAGCCTCCAACTGGCGAGCCCGGTATAATAACCCCCTGCTCTCCTATGGCTAATCACTCCTATCTGCGCGTCTGGACCCGCGACTTCTCCGACACAACAATGATCGCGGAATTTGCCCGCTTCCTCACCACCGCTCCGCTTTCCGCCACCAAGAGCAACTTCACCGAGCTCATCGTACAACCCGTGAATGCGACCGAGCCCTCGGTCGCGGAATGGGATCTCCGCGCTCTCAATTCGGGTCCCGCCGAAGTCGCCGCTCTCGCCATCCAGAATCTGAACTCGGATTCCGCCTATATCGCGTCCGCGAATTGGGACCTCTGGTACTTCGACGTCGAAACGATGACCTGGCGCCGCGAGCCTCAACCCCTGATCCTGACCTGCCACGGCCTCCACTACGACGACGGCCTCGCGCTCACCGCCGGCCACTTCACCGCCGACCTCGGCTTCGAGCATTTCTTCACCGGCCACGGCGGCCTGCTCGCCCCGGGTGCCGCGTCGAATCCATTTGATTCCTCCGACCATCCGATAGAGCATACCTTCCGCCAGTGGATGGCGGTACCCAACAACCTGAAGGAATATCACGCAAAGACCCGCGAAAACATCCAACAACTGTTCAGCTGGGTGGAAGCGATCGAGCGTGCCCTTCCTGTCGAGCGCAGCGAGCTATGGTCCGAGGGAGAAGAAAACTTTGAAGCGCGGCTGGACGCCATTCTGGCGCGGAGGTAGCACACTGCTGCTGGCCTGCATTCCCGCGCACGCGCTCGCGCAGCAACAACTGAATTCCCCGCGCAAAACAGAAACCAACGTGAGCACCGCCGCCACGCAACGCAACGACGAACTCAGTCTCGCAGGCCTGCGCCCCGGCCGCGACGACATGACCAAGGCGGAGCGCCTGTTCCGCAAGCCCTCCGCCACAAAATACGATGGCACCAATAAGATTTGGCAAGACCCCTGCCGCCATCAACTGTTGTCCATCATTCCAGATCCTAACGGCACGATTCAGGAAGTGCGCGTTGCCCAAACCAACGCCAACGCCAATTCCAACTCCAGTTCCAACGCCAACTCCGCTTCCACCGAACCATGCGCGTCCGCGGCCGAGTCTCATTCGCGCTGGGTTACGGGCCACGGCCTGGTCATCGGCGACGCTTGCTCCCGCGTGGTCGCGCTCTATGGGCAACCCGGCTCTCGCGGTCCTTCCACCAAAGACGGCCAACAGTTAGAATTGTTGTACTACGCCTTCGACTGGGCGGGTCCCGACGTGCCGCAAGTCATGGCCGTACTCTGCACGCCGGAGAGGAATGCCAAGCCCGGGCGAGTGGTAGAGATCACACTGGCGGCGCCAAGTCTCTAATGAGCAAACCCACGCAAAGCGCCACAAATGAGTCCACAGCCGGCGCCATAACCAGCGATTGTCGTCACGCCGCTGCTAACAAGCGCATAGCCATGCCGTCCTTTACCTCGTGGGGTAAGCGAGAGGGCTCAAACCGCAAAGTCGCAACATCCGGAGGACTCTTTCTGAGAACCCTACAATTAGCCGCCTTGTGTGCGATCTGCTTCGCCATGGGTTGCGGCAATGAGACGCCCGCGACGAAATCCGAGCCGGCCCCGGCGCCAAAGCCCGCGGAGCCCGCAGTCCCCGATGACGTCCAATCCGCCGCGCAATCTCTGCTCGGCTCGGAAACAACGGTGTTGCTGTTCGGGGATCTCGCGAAAACCGGAAAGCAGCAATTTCTGGCCGCCAATGTCGTCCCCAAATCGCCGAAAAATAATCTGCCTGGCACGATCATCACCCGCGGCGTCGTCGCTGAAAATGAAGACGGCCAATGGACAGAGATCTTCCGCTGTGACGAACACTTGAAAAACGCAAAAGGCTACCTTGGCCTTACGCCCACTCTCCGCTGTCACCGGCTGGCGCATCCAGTTCGAGCAAGATCCGGAAAAAGGCCTGCAACTCTACTTCACGCCTCTGAAGGGCACCGACGACGACGCGCATGTGCTGCCCATCGGCGTGCGCTGGAATCCCAAGACCAAGCGATACCAGTCGCTCGACCACAACTACGAAAGTTTCTTGCCCGAATCAGCGACGTTAACCGGCACCCCGAAATCAACCTTACGATGAGCGCTAAACCAAAAACGGCCCCCACGAACGCAGCAGCCCAAACTCCCGCGGAGAAACCTTCCTCTTCGTGGGCGAATTTGCTCGGCTTGGTGCCTTACCTCAAGCGCTACCCGGGCGCCATCGCGCTCGGCATGCTCTGCCTCGTGTCGACCAGCCTGGTCGGAAACGTGATCCCGCTTACGACCGGCGTCATCACCGACGTCATCGCAGGCAGCTCCCGGCCGTTTGAATCCAGTTCGCAAGGACATTTGCTTTCCGGCTCGTTGCTGAGTCGCTCCATTCCCTTTTACGCCCCGCACAGCCGTCACGCGCTCGGCATCTATTGTCTGATCCTTCTGGTATGCGTTCTTCTCAAAGGCGCCCTCTCTTTTGCAACGCGCTGGGTTCTGATCGGCGTCTCGCGCGACATCGAGTTCGACATTCGTGGCGACCTCTTCAATCGCCTCCTGCGGATGGAGCCGGAGTTTTACGTCCGCAATCGCACCGGCGAGCTGATGTCTCGTGCCACCAACGATCTCAACAACGTCCGCATGGTAATCGGCCCCGGCATCATGTACACCGGCCAAACGCTGGCCACTATGGTCCTTGCCCTCTTGGTCTTGGCGAAGCTGTCGGGTTCGCTGACACTCTGGATTCTCCTGCCGGTCCCGGTCGTCTTCGTGGCCGTCCGCCACTTCGGCAAGCTCATCCACGAGCTCTACGAAAAAATTCAAGCTTCGCTCGCCTCTCTTTCCGCGAAAGTGCAGGAAAATCTTTCCGGAGTCCGCGTCGTTCGCGCCTATGCCCAGGAAGAAGCCGAAATCCGCGGCTTCGACGAGCCCAACCGCGAATACGTTTCGCGCAACATCAAGCTGATCCGCACCTGGAGTATGTTCATGCCCTCGCTCCAGGCCCTGATCGGCACGTCGTTCTTGATCGTTCTCTGGCAAGGCGGCCATCAACTCCTCAGCGGCAAGATTTCCCTAGGCGCCCTGATCGCCTTCTACACCTATCTCGGCGTTCTCGTCTGGCCCATGATCGCTTTGGGCTGGGTAACCAATATCTTCCAACGTGGCGCCGCCTCCACCGGTCGCCTGAACTACATTCTGCGCGCCGCTCCTCAAATCGACGACCGCGCCGCCAAAGTTCCACCCGAGACGCCGATCGCCGGCGAAATCGAATTCCGCAATCTCACATTCACGTATCCCACGAATCTCGCCGGCAACGGCGCCAACGCACCGGGCAAATCCAACGGCGCCGCCCACGCGGTTCTCAGCGACATCAATCTGAAAGTTCCCGCCGGCTCCACGCTCGCCATCGTGGGTCCCACCGGCAGCGGCAAAACGACGCTGGCCTCCCTCGTCGCACGCCTCTGGGAAGCGCCCGACGGCCAGTTGCTCATCGACGGCCGCCCCATTCGCGAATGGCCGCTCGCATGCCTGCGCCGCTCGATCGGCTACGTCCCGCAAGACACCTATCTCTTCACCGAAACGGTCGGCGGCAACGTCGCCTTCGGGCTTCCCGAATACGTCCACGATCAGGTTCGCGCCGCCGCGGAAATTGCCAACCTCGATTCCGACGTCGAATCCTTCACCAAAAAATACGACACCGTCGTCGGTGAGCGCGGAGTCACCCTCTCCGGCGGACAAAAGCAGCGCAGCGCCATCGCTCGCGCCGTCGTCCGCGATCCGCGCATCCTGATCCTCGACGATTCCCTTTCCGCCGTGGACACACAGACCGAGGAACGCATCCTCACCCGTCTCCGCGGCGTTATGGAAGGCCGCACCACCATCTTGATTTCGCATCGCACCTCCACCGTGCAGGACGCCGACCAGATCGTAGTCCTGCGCGACGGCCGCATCATCGAACGCGGGACCCACGACGAACTCCTCGCGCGTGAGGGCTATTACGCCGATTTGTACCGCAAGCAGTTGCTGGAAGAAGAGCTCGAAAACGCATGAGCAACATTCACGAAGAAGAAGCGCTCGGCAAAGCCTACGACGCACACCTCTTGCGCCGCCTGCTGCAATATTTGCGCCCGTACCGCTGGCGTGTGGTTCTGGCGCTCGCGCTTGTAGCCATCGTGACGCCGCTCGAACTCGCGCCGCCCAAATTGTTCCAGATTGCCATCGACAAATATCTCGTTCCCGGGATGCATCACGCCATCAACGAGTCCCAAGCCTGGCGCGGTGTTCTGATCATCAGCATCGTTTTCTTCGGCGTCCTCGTCTTCGACTTCCTCGCCCAATACATCCAGATCCGCATCATGCAGCGCGTCGGCCAGCAAACCATGTACGACATGCGCACCGCGATCTTCAGCCACATTCAGCGTCTGCCCATGACGCTACTTCGACCGCAACCCGGTCGGCCGCCTGGTCACCCGCGTTACCACCGACGTCGACGCCCTCAACGATCTTTTCGCCGCCGGCGTCGTCACCATGATCAACGACTTCTTCCTCCTCGCGGTCCTCGCCGGCTGGCTTTTTTCCATCGACCGTCGCCTCGCCTTCGACGCCCTCGCCGTCCTCCCCTTCATCCTCGTAGTCACCTATTTCTTCCGCCTGTTCGTGCGCGACGCCAACCGCCGCATTCGTACCGCCGTTGCCAGCATCAACTCCTATCTCCAGGAATACATTTCCGGCATGAGCGTCGTGCAGCTCTTCAACCGCGAACAAAAAGCCCGCGCCGAATTTGGCCGCCGCAATCGCGACAACATGCTGGCATGGCGCGACGCCATCCTCGCCTTCGCGCTCTTTTATCCAGCCGTGGAAATCCTCAGCATCTTCGCGATAGCCCTCATCTATTGGTCGGGCGGCAATCGCGTACTCAACAGCACGCTGAGCCTCGGCGTCCTCACCGCTTTCACGATGTACGCGACGCGCTTCTTTCGCCCGATCCAGGACCTCAGCGAAAAATTCAACATCCTGCAGTCCGCCATGGCCGCCTCCGAGCGCATCTTCAAACTCCTCGACGAACCAGCCCCCGCGGTCTCGCCCGCCGACGCCATCCGCCTCGAAGCCCCCCGCGGCGAAATCGAATTCCGCAACGTCTGGTTCAGCTACGCCAACAAACCCGAGCCCTCCGAAGAGGACTGGGTCCTCCGCGATGTCTCCTTCCGCGTAGCACCGGGCCAAACCGTCGCCATCGTCGGCCACACCGGCGCCGGCAAGACCACTCTGATCTCGCTGCTCCTCCGCTTCTACGACGTCCAGCGCGGACAAATCCTCCTCGACGGCATCGACATCCGCAAAATCAATATCCAGGACCTGCGCCGCATGTTCGGCATCGTCCTCCAGGATCCGTTCCTCTTTACCGGCACGATCGAGTCGAACATCCGCCTGGGCTCCCCCGGCATCGACCGCAAAATGGTAGAGCAAGCGCTGCGAAGAAATTGGCCTGGCCGATTTCATTACCGCCCTTCCCGAAGGAGTAGCCTCCTCGGTCAACGAACGCGGCTCCACGCTCTCGGTAGGCCAGCGCCAACTCATCAATTTCGCCCGCGCGCTAGCTCACAATCCGCGCTTCCTGATCCTCGACGAAGCCACCTCCAGCGTGGACACCAAAACCGAATTCCAAATCCGCGAAGCTCTCGATCGCCTGCTCAGCGGCCGCACCGCCCTGGTCATCGCCCATCGCCTAAGCACCATCCAACACGCCGACCGCATCCTCGTCTTCCACAAAGGCCGCCTCCGCGAACAAGGCGCCCATCAGGAACTGCTAGCCCAACGCGGCATCTACTACCGCC
>CAVSNL010000062.1:0-23365 GCA_963729285.1 uncultured Acidobacteriota bacterium | reverse complement strand
GCCGAAGACCATGATGGCAACGCTTCTGGTGGCGCCGCCCCCGCCGCCTCCGCCGCCTCCGCCGCCGGTTGCCGCGCAGGTTGTCCATATCAAGCCGCAAGTGCACTTGATGGACGCGGGGAAACTGGTTGCGCCGAAAGTCATTCCGAAAGATGTGAAGATCATTAAGGAAGACGCGCCCGATATGAACGCTGGTATGCAAGGCGGAGTGCCGGGCGGCGTTGCCGGCGGCTCCATGGGCGGGGTAATCGGCGGCGTGATTGGTGGCATGGGCGGAGCACCGCCACCACCGAAGCCGACGGCCTCGCGCATCCGTCAGGGCGGAAGCGTGCAAGCCGCGTTGCTGATCAATCGTGTACAGCCGGTGTATCCGCCGCTCGCGCGCCAGACGCGCATCTCCGGCACCGTGCGGTTGCACGCCATCATTTCCAAGCAGGGCTAGGTGGAGTCGCTGGAAGTTCTCTCCGGGCATCCGCTGCTCGTACGCGCGGCGATGGATGCCGTGCAACAGTGGAAGTACAAGCCAACACTGTTGAACGGCGAACCGGTGGAGGTCGATACCACGATCGACGTGATTTTCTCTCTGAACCAGTAGTACGGATCGTTGCGCCAGTCGTGGGGCCGGCGCAGCGTTCCGCGCAGCAAACTTAGCAAACTCTCTCGTTGGCCCCGGCCCAGCCGGTGTCACCAGAACTTTAAGGAGCAAACGAATGGTAGCCACTTTGTATGTATATACGGCCCTGTTCCTGCAGTCTCAGGCAACGTCCTGGGACCTGCGGAGCATGTGGTCTTCGATGAGCACTTTGCCGAGAGTCGTTGTCGGCATCCTGTTCGTGCTGTCGGTGTATTCGTTCGGCGTGATGATCGACCGGGCGCTGATGTACAGCGCAGCGCGCAAGCAGTCGCGCGTGTTCGTGCAGCAGGTTGCCGGGGCCCTCAAGGACGGCAAGCTGGACGAAGCGATCGCTATCGCGGAGCGCAACAAGAAGAGCCACATCGCCAAGGTCGTGGCGACGGGACTCTCGGAATTCCAGTCCGCTTCGCAGCAGGTTTCGGATGCCGACGTGATCGAAGCCGCCAAGCGCGGTCTCGAGCGCTCAGTGGCTATCGTCCACGCTGAAATGAAGCGCGGCTTGTCGGCCCTCGCGACGATTGGTTCGACGGCGCCGTTCGTCGGACTGTTCGGCACGGTGGTCGGCATCTTGAACGCGTTTAAGGGCATCGAGCAGTCCAAAGCGACCGGTCTGTCGGCGGTTGCCGGCGGTATCGCGGAAGCGTTGGTGACCACGGCGTTCGGTCTTCTCGTCGCGGTTCCGGCGGTGTGGGCCTACAACTACTTCACCAACAAGGTGGAAGCTTTCGACGTGGAGATGGACAACTCGTCGATGGAACTCATCAACTACTTCATTCTGCGTCGCGGCGCGAAGACTAAGTAACAGGAGGTAACCCGTGGCACATCACATAGGACAAATAGGGCGTTACAAGCCGCAAGCCGGCAGCCAGATGTCAACGCCCAACGTCATTCCGATGGCCGACATCATGCTCGTTCTGCTGATCATCTTCATGGTGGTCACCCCGATGTTGCAGAAGAACATGCCGGTGGACATGGCCAGGACCGATACCGCCCGCGATATGCAGGACGCGGACAAGGATGACGCAATCGTGGTGGCGATTACACGCGATGGCGCGATCTACCTGGGGCATACGGCGACCAGTAAGGATGACCTAACCGGCCAGATCAAGGATCGCATTTCCAATCGCCTCGACAAGACCGTCTACGTGAAGAGCGATGCTCGAGCGAAGTACGGCGATGTTGTCGCGGTTGTCGATGAGATTCGGTCTGCGGGTGTCGATCAGCTTGGTTTGCTCACCGAGAAGAACCAGGGCAAAGCAGCGCCGCCGCCTCCCCCGAACGGCCAACAGCCGACGGGAGATTAGTCGGGCGGAGTCGCTTTTGTACATGACTTAAGCGGAAGTTGGCATCATTCGTTTGCTGAGTATTTAGAAGTTACGGGCCGCGCCGATTCCCACACGGCGCGGCTTACTGGCCTGCAATGCTCGCTAGGGGCAGGCCAACAGGAGAAGTCGCATGGGAATGAGTGTTGGTGAAAATAAAGGCGGTGCGATGGCGGAAATGAACGTCGTTCCGCTGATCGACATTTTGCTGGTGCTACTGATTATTTTCATGGTCATTACGCCGCTGACGCCGAAGGGCATGGACACGCTGGTGCCGCAGCCCAATCCGAACCAGCAGCAGAACCAGGATCTGGAAAATAAGACCGTCGTGGTGCAGGTGTTGACGGGCAATAAAGTCAAGATCAACAACGAAGACGCGACCTGGGACGGCCTCGGACCGCGCATCGAACAGATCTTCAAGGACCGCGCCGAGAAAATCGCTTTCGTCAAAGGCGATAACGATGTACTGTTTGCCGAAGTCGCGCGCGCGATCGACATCATGCGCGGCGCGGGCATCGACAAAGTCGGGTTGATCACGGCGAAAATCGAAGCCGGCCAGTAAGTTTTTTTGCGCGATTCGGAAAGTGGTCGCGCAAGCTCAAGGTGATGTGAGAGTCCTCCTCGCGGGGCGAACGTTTCGAGGCGAGGTGGCTCATGGGAATCCCGGTTGGCGGTTCGAAGCGCGGGATCATGTCCGAAATGAACGTGGTTCCGCTGATTGATGTGCTGCTGGTGCTTCTGGTCATTTTCATGATCATTCCGCACCGGCAGACGGGGCTGAAAGCGGAGATACCGCAGCCGACGCCGCCGGTTTCGCAGCCACAGCCCGAACCCGATATCGTTGTCGTTCAGGTGCTTGACGGGGGCTCTTTAAAAATTAACGAGGAAGCCGTTGCGTGGGAGGCGCTGCGCAGCCGGTTGGAAGAGATATTCCGATCGCGCGCGAACCACACGGCGTTCGTTCGCGGCAATGCCGCCGTAGAGTTTCAGATAGTCGCTAAAGTGATTGACGTCATGCAGTCGGCAGGCATATCTTCTGTCGGGTTGTTGACGCCGCAGTTGGAGCAAGGCCACTAGATGGTTGAGTTGCCCTTCGCAGGGCGGACGTGAATCCTAAGCGCTGACCGTTTCCAGGTCGCGCCACAGCAGGGATGGATGCATCGATGACTTATGGATCGCTTCGAATCGCTCGCCGGACGGCGGCAGTTGCTGCTCTCTCGGTGCTCGCGCTTGCGGCGTCGGGTTGCAGCAAGCTCAAGGCCCGCGATCTTCTGAACAAGGGCGTGGCCGCGTTTAAGAACGGCCAGTCCGACGCGGCGATCGAGGACTTCAAGCAGGCCAAAGAAGCCGATCCCGACCTGCTGAACGCGCGCCTCTATCTCGCCACGGCTTACGCCAGCTTGTACATTCCGGGCGCTCCGTCGGCGGAGAACCTGGCTCGCGGCCAGCAGGCCGTCTCTGAATTCAAGGAAGTCCTGGACAAGGATCCCAACAATCTCTCGGCGATCGATGGTATCGGCTCGATCTTGTTTCAGATGGGCGGCCAGCCGTTTGATCCCAAGAAATTCGAAGAATCGAAGTCGTATCACCAGCGCCACATTCAATTGAAGCCTGATGATCCTGAGCCTTACTACTGGATTGGCGTTATCGATTGGACGCTGGCTTTCCGGGCCAACGGCGAAATGCGCATCGCCTACAACAAAGACAATATCAAGAAGCAGGTGAAGGATACGGATCCGCTTCCGGCCGCCGTCCGCACCGAATATGCCAGCAAGTATGGTGCGATCATCGACGAAGGAATCACCGATCTGCAGAAGGCGATTTCTCTGCGGCCGGATTACGATGACGCCATGGCGTATCTGAACCTGCTGTACCGGCGCAAGGCTGATATGGTGGAGACACCAGACGAGCGCGCGAGCCTGTTGAAGCAGGCCGACGATCTCGTGGACAAGGTAAAGGAAATCAAGCAGAAGCGCGCTGACCAGCCGCAAACGGCGTCGTAAGCCGTTCCCAAGCACTGCAACGTTGTGGCAAACAACAGTTTCAACCGGGGCGTCCATCGCGGCGCCCCTTTTTGCTGCGCGATCGGATTGTTCACTGCGATTCTAGATCTCGTGCGGCTCGCCACTGTCGCGCCTCTCACGCATCTGGCGTATACTAGAACATGCCGTCTGCAGGGAACATTCCGCTTAGTTTTAACCGCGACCGCACCGAGCGCCAGCTCGACGCCCGCCTCGAAGAGCTCCTGGCAAAACTGCGTAAGAACCGACCCTCGGAAGATCCCTGGCTTGTTCGCCGCGCCTATGAGATTGCAGCGGAGCGCCATCGCACTCAGGTTCGCCGCTCGGGTGAGCCCTATCTCATTCACCTCTTAGAGGTTGCGCATATCCTCGCGGACTTGCGCCTGGATGCCACTACGCTGACCGCGGCGCTGCTCCATGACGTCATTGAGGACACCGAGTTTCCCGTCTCCCGCATCGAAGAACGCTTCGGCGCGGAGGTCGCGCACCTGGTCGAAGGCGTCACCAAGATCAGCCGTTTGAACATGATGGCGCCGGAAGCCCGCCAGGCCGAGAACGTTCGCAAGATGGTTCTGGCCATGGTGCACGATGTCCGCGTAGTGCTGGTGAAACTCGCCGACCGCCTGCACAACATGCGCACGCTCGAATATCTGGAGTCCGCAAAGCAGCAGCGAATCTCTCGCGAGACCTTGGACATTTACGCCCCCATCGCCCACCGGCTCGGCATGGGCCTGATCCGCAATGAGTTGGAAGATCTCTCGTTCCGCTACCTGGAGCCCGAGTCGTTCCTGTCGTTGCAGAAAGAAGTCACCGACAAGGCTCCGACGCATCTGCGATTCCTGGAAGAAGTGCAGTCGACGATTCGTACCAAGCTAGTGGAGAACGGGATTCCCGCGGAACTCGCGGCACGCGTGAAGGGTTTGTACTCGCTGCACCGCAAGATCATTCGCCAGGAGCGGAGCCTTGAGCAGGTCTACGATTTGCTGGCGGTCCGCGTCATTACGGATAACGAGCGCAATTGCTACGCGGCGCTTGGCGTGATGCACCATATCTGGCGGCCGGTTCCGGGACGATTCAAAGACTACATCGCCATGCCCCGCCCGAACTTGTACCGGTCTCTGCACACCACGGTAATCCACAATGGCCAGCCGTTTGAAGTGCAGATACGGACGCAGGAAATGCACCATACGGCGGAGGAAGGCGTCGCGGCGCACTGGAAATACAAGGATGACAAGCCGGTCACGGAAGACGATCAGCGCATCACCTGGATGCGGCAGCTGATCGAATGGTCGCAGGAGTTGGAGGAGCCCGGCGAGTTTCTCTCGACGCTGAAGGTGGATCTCGCTCCCGTCGAAGTGTATGCATTTACGCCGAAGGGCCGCGTGCTGGAATTGCCGCGAGGCGCGACGCCGGTCGATTTCGCCTATACCGTGCATACCGAGGTGGGGCACCAATGCGTGGGGGCGAAAGTGAACGGCCAGATGGTCGCGCTGCGCCACGAAATCGTCAGCGGCGACGTCGTCGAGATTCTGACGCAAAAGGGCCACAAACCCAGCCGCGACTGGTTGAGCTTCGTGAAGTCCTCGCACGCCAGAACCAAGATCAAGCATTGGATCAACGTTCAGGAACGCGAAGAAGCGACCGAAATGGGGACGCGCCTGCTCGAAAAGGAAGCGCGCCAGTTCGGCCGCAGCCTGAAGAAAATTCCTGAAGCCGACCTGCTCAAGCTGGCGTCCGACTACGGACTTTCCAAGCTGGAAGATCTCTACGCTGCCGTTGGCTTTGGCAAATATTCAGCGCGGCAGGTGCTGACTCGCGTTCTCGGCGAACCTGAGAAAGGCACGCAGACCGAGGCGGAAGAATCCAAGCCCACGCTGGTCAAGACCGTCAAGCGCATGCTGGGATTCGGCGAAGCGCCGCTGATCGTGAAGGGCCACGACGACCTGCTCGTCTATCGCGCCAAGTGCTGCAATCCGATTCCTGGCGACGACATTGTGGGTTACATCACGCGCGGGCGTGGCGTCGCGGTACACACGCGCACGTGTCCCAACGTGCAGAATCTCCTGTATCAAACAGAGCGCCGCATCGCCGTCGAGTGGGGCACGCCTGGCGAAGCCAAATTTCTCGTCCATCTGGTGGTTCGCGCGAAGGACCGCGCAGGGCTGCTGGCCGACATCACCGCGATCTTCAGCAATGCGGGCTGCAACATTCAGAACCTCGAAAGCCGTCCGGACCGCTTGAACGCGCAAATTGACGTCAATCTGGAAATTATCGACCGGCGCCAACTGGAATCGATCCTGGCCAGCATTCGCAAAATAACCGGGGTGTATGGCGTCGAGCGGGTATATCAGACTTGAAGAAGTGAGTAGTGGGTAGTGGGTGGTGTCGCGGTGCCCACTACTCGCTACGGACGGTCTCAACCACCTGTCCTTTCGCCGGGTATCGCCCACAGCACACTGCGCTTTCCTGCTCGTTGCCCGCTCTACAATGAAGATATGAAGTCCACCGGTGTGATTCTTGGCATTTCTTTACTCTTAGCCAGCGGTTGCCACCAGCACCCGCTTATGGATTACCGGCCGCTCGATCAAGCGGGCATGGGCTCCGGCACGATCGAGCAACTCAAGCCGCTCAATATTTCCGACGCGGAAGTTCAGCAACTAGTTAGTCTTAAGCACTCAAGCGTCAGCGACGACACCTGCGTCGTGTTGATCTCCATGGCCCACTCGCACCATCATCTCTTCACGAGTTCCGAATCCGTCGCTAGCCTCCTTGGTGCGCGCTATACCGAGTCTGACATCGTGGGTTTCGCTCGCGCCGACAAGCTCGACGCCGTGAGCGGGGACGCCGTCATGCTTCGCCTGATTGGGCTTTCCGATTCCACTGTTCAGGTCGTGCTTCAGCGCGATCTGCAGGGCCTTCCGACACTCAGTTCCGCAGCGATCGGCCGGCTGAAAAACACCGGCCTGACGGAAAAGCAGATCCTCGAGCGCATCAACGAAGGCATGACCGAGGAGCAAGCCGAAAAGGAAGCGGCATCGCGCGAAGCGGTTCGCAATCATTCGCATACAGACTTCGTCCGAGTGCGCGGCGGCAAGCCGCGTTAGCTCTGCCTATTCGATTTTCCGTGCTGGGGGGCTTCGGCCAGTCAGCGACCCACACAAACCATTTTTGCCTCAGCGCTATTCGCTCGCTACAATCAGAGACGCCTTGACGCCGATCGATCGCTCGCGCGTTTTCCTGTTCCTCGCCGCCCTGGCTGCGGCCTTTTGCGCTGCTGCCTGCACCGCAGCGTTTGGTCCCGGCTATACCATCGAGAGGCAGGAAATGGAAGTCCGCTTCACCGCGGATCCGCAGCCTGTAATCCACATCGATGCCGTTTATCGCCTGCGAAACGACGGCAACCGGCCGCTCTCCTCGATCGAGCTTCGTTTGCCGGGCCGTCGCAGATTCAACTTCGCCGATCCCCACGCTGACTGGAACGGTCGTTCTCTGTCGATCGAGACATCACCCGATAATCTGCGCAACGTGCTCCTGAACTTTCCCGAGCCCTGGGCGGTTTCCGCCACAGGCGCATTGCGTCTTTCGGTTGAATTTCATCCCGCATCGTCGCCCGGAGAGCACCCTTTCAGCTTTGCGTCCGACGCATTCTTTTTGCCCGCCGAGGGTTGGAGCCCGCAGCTTCTGCCGGCTCGAGGAGCTTTCGCCACCGGCGGAGTGCCACCTGCGAATTGGCTCCTCACAGTTCGCGTCCCCGAGGGCTTCCTGGTTCACGCCAGTGGCCGCAAACCCAAACCCTCCCGCAGCCGCAGTGAACAGACCTTGCGCATCGTTCAACAAGCCAAAGATGGCTATCCGTTCATTATCGCCGGCCGTTATATTGCCGCTCAATTCAGCGAGCCGCCGGAAACGATAAATTTCTGGAGCCGGACGCCCCAGGATACCAGTGCACTTCGGCAGTCAGCCGGTTCGCTTATGGCTGCCAGCCACGTTTACGATGCGATGTTTGGCGCACACAGTCAGAAAATGCATCAACTCTGGCTTGTGGAATGTCCTGTCGCTGACAATTGCTTTACTGGCATAGCCTCGAACTATGCGCAGCTCATTTCCGAACCAGGTGCCAAGCCTTCCGCGGAAATGGCCTCTCTCGATACTGTGATGGTCGACCTCCGCTCCGGCGCGCCGGAAATCGTTGCCGCCGCGGCCCCTTCGCTCGCCTCGAGTTGGCTAGGTTACGGCCAGAATCCCGGGTTCTTCGAACAAGATCCGCCGCTCTCCGCTTTGCCGGCATTCGCCGCGTCGCGGGGCCGCGAGGCCGTTCAGGGAGCGCAAGTCCGCATGGAAACCATTCGCCGTACGCTGGCTCTCGTGCCGCGCCAAGCCGATGCCCACAAACCGGAAGACGACAGCGTCACCCGCGCCAAGAGTCTTCTATTCTTTTTCGCGTTGCAGGATCGCTACGGCCAGGATGCTTTCAATAGAGCCCTCAGCCACATGCTGTATGCGCGCCAAGGCGGCGGCTTCGATCTCGACGATCTGATCGCCGCGTTCGAACAGGAAACCAATCAGAACGTCGCCGAATTCGTGCGCCACTGGATGAAGCGTCCCGGGGTTCCCGAAGACTTCCGCGCCCGCTACGAAACCACGACCGGCGCGATTGCTTCAAATTCAAAGGAGACTTCCCCATGAAAGAAATCGTCACTACCGACCGCGGACCCAAACCCATCGGTCCGTACTCGCAGGCCGTGAAGACCAACGGCTTTCTCTATCTGTCCGGCCAGGTCGCGCTGGATCCTAAGACGAACGAGATGTCCGCCGGCGACATCCGCCAGCAAACCGAACGCGTGCTCGAAAACATAAAAGGAATTTTGGAAGCCGCAGGCTCAAATCTCCATCACGTGGTGAAAACTACGGTCTTTCTGAAGGACATGAATGAATTTGCCGCAATGAACGAGGTCTACGCTCGCTACTTCACTGCCGCCCCGCCCGCACGCTCCACCGTGCAAGCCGTTCGCCTACCCAAAGACGCCCTGGTTGAAATAGAGGTAATCGCCGCCGCGTAGCACAGACACGCTTGTCTGGCGGCCTTGGTCGCCGAAGCCGTAGCTTGAGGAATGGATCCGCTACGGGAGATATTGACCTGTCGCGGGCCGCATCCGCAATCGTGGACGCAGCAAGTCGGTCGTGCCTGTGGGGCGCCCGCGCTGGCGCAGGGGGCGGGGTAGCTGCCCGCAATGGGCTGAAGACACAGCCCCTTCGAGGCTCCAGGGTAAACAGGAATGGCTGTGCCACTGTTCTTACGTGACTCCGCGCGCGCCGCACTTGCCGCATGCTTGGGAACCCTGGATAATTCGGCGCACGCTGCGCAAAGGATCTTCAACTCGTGGCCATCACGTTTCGCTTCCACTACCCCATTGAGCGCACCATGGCGTTCGAGCGGGAGTATCATCCCAACCTGCGGCTATCCTTGCCGGAAAAGCGCGAGCTGCTGAAATCCGCGATCACCATCTGGATGTTGGAAGACGGCAACCTCGTCGGCGAGACCTACGGCGTGCCGTGGAGCGGCAAGGACGACATGATGGGTTTCCCGCGCGATCCCGAAGCCATTTACTGCTACTCGAACACGATTCTGCGGAAGTACCAGGGCAAAGGTTATGGCGCCATTTTGAAAGCGGCGTTTATCGGCAGCGTGTCGCGCGATTTCAAACGCATCTACGGACATGCACGCCCCGGAGCCAGCCAGGCGCTGAACAAGAAATTCGGGGCTCGCATGGGCAAGACTTACAAGAACTGGTTCGGCACGGGCGAGGATTACCGGATGTATGTCCTGCGTCTGGGGAAGTAGCGCAAGGATCGGAAAGACATTCAGAGGGCGTTGGCGCTAGCCACACGCGAAGCGGAAGCGAGAAAATAGCGAGTACCAGGACCCCCTTTAGCAGAAATGCCAAATGCCATCTAAGTCTATTTAAATGAGTCGTCTATATAATGATTCATAGAGCACCGATCCGCGTAAATCGGACGACAGACCGAAACTCGAAGCGCAAACTAGGGTTGAAATAGCTAAGGCCGGAGAATCAGCAAGACACCCCGGCAGCTTCAGAACGTCGGTTCATTGACGCCCCGAGCGCCCAAGCCAAGCGGGGACGCAAAGGACCCTGTGGGGAGGATCCTGTGGTACGCAAACTAGTTTCGGTTCGAACGTTATTCCTGGCTTTATTCGTTGGTTTGGTTTCGCTGGCTCCGGCGCCCGCCAAGGCGCAAATCGCCGTTGGCGTTGGCATATCCGTTCATGTCGCTCCGCCAGCCATACCCGTGTACGTACAGCCAGCTTGCCCAGTTGAGGGCTACCTGTGGACACCAGGGTATTGGGCTTATGGCGATGCGGGCTACTACTGGGTTCCGGGCGTGTGGATCGCTCCCCCGCGGGTCGGAGTGCTTTGGACTCCCGGGTATTGGGGCTGGGGCGGAGGCGTATACGCCTGGCACGCCGGGTATTGGGGACCGCACATTGGCTTCTACGGCGGAGTGAATTACGGCTTCGGGTACGGCGGCGTCGGCTTTGTGGGCGGTGAATGGCGCGGGGGGCATTTCGCCTATAACACCGCGGTCGTCAACGTAAACACCACCGTGATTCACAACACCTACGTCAACAAGACGGTGATCGTAAATAACACGACGCGCACCAGCTTCAACGGCGGCCCTGGCGGCATCAACCGCGCAGCGAACGCGGACGAACTTCGCGCCAGCCACGAGTCGCATATCCAAGCGACGTCGGCGCAGATGGCGCACGAACACACGGCGAGCACCAATCGCGCCAACTTCGCGTCCGAAAATCACGGCAGGCCCGCGACGGCTGCGATGAGCCGCGTCAACGCCCGCGAAGGTAACCAGCAGGCGCGCATCGCCCAAGGCGTGAAGTCCGGGCAACTGACTCCACGCGAAACGAGCCACCTGGAAAACAAAGAAGCGCACATCAACAACGAAGTGCACAACGACCGAGCGGCCAACGGCGGCCATTTGACGCAGCAGGAACGCGAGCAAGTGAACCATCAGCAGAACAACGCGAGCAAGCAGATCTACAACGACAAGCACAACGCGAAGACGGATCACCCGGCGCAGGAACACAACGCCGAGCACCGGCCGAATCGCTAAACCGAAGTCATAGATAAGCATAAGGAATGACGCCGCCGGCTTTCTACAAGCCGGCGGCTTTGTTTTTGGAAGGCGCCTGCCTGCGGAATGCGAATCCACCGACGGCGCGAGATGCAGGCGGGCAGTTTCCTTCGCCGCTGGCTCTGATCGGGTCGACTAGCGGTATGATGTGCCGGTTTTGCCGTCAATCGTGCGACGGACGGGTCTAAAGACCCGCCAGTACTTTGCCGCATCCAATCGACGCCGCCAGGAGCCGGCTTAATCGCGTGCTCAACGAATATCGCAAGAAGCGTGATTTCAAGAAAACTTCAGAACCTGCCGGCGGCGCTCGCGTTGGAAGCGGCGACCGAGTGTTCGTTGTGCAAAAGCATGCGGCAACTCGGTTGCACTACGACTTGCGGCTGGAAGTTGATGGTGTCCTGAAATCGTGGGCGGTGCCGAAAGGGCCATCGATGAATCCCGGCGACAAGCGGCTGGCGGTTCAGGTGGAAGACCACCCATTTGAATATCGCAAATTCGAAGGCTCGATCCCAAAGGGTGAATACGGCGGCGGTGAGGTCATCATCTGGGACGAGGGCACCTATGCGCCGGAAGGAGAGATGAGCACGCGAGATCAATTGGCGCGTGGCGAATTGAAGTTTCAGCTTCACGGCGAGAAGCTGCGTGGAAGTTTTGTGATCGTGCGGTTGCGGAAACCGGGCACCAAGAATGAATGGCTGCTGATTAAGCACCGCGATTCTTTTGCGGACGACAAGTGGGACGCGGAGCAGCACGCGGAATCGGTGGTGAGCGGCCGGACGCTGGAGGATATCGCGGAGGGACGGCCGGCTTCGCGCGAGCGTCGCGTGGTTGACGCTTCCGAATTAGACGGCGCGGTGGAAGCGCCCATGCCGAAAATGCCGGGAGGCGTTCGCGCCACGCTGGCGGAATTAAAGGAGAAACCGTTCTCCGATCCGAACTGGATTTTCGAAATCAAGTGGGATGGAGTTCGCGCGATCGCGGAGATCAAAGATGGCAAGACGACTTTGTGGGCGCGTTCCGGCCGAGACGTCACCGAGGAATATCCCGAATTCAAGAATCTGGCGGAAAAGTTTCGGGTGAAGAATGCGATCGTCGATGGAGAGATCGTCACGCTCGATGCAGATGGGCGAAGTAACTTTCAAAAGTTGCAGAACCGGCTGGGCGTGCAAAATCCCTCTCAAAAGCTGATGCAGTCCGTGCCGCTGGATTATTACGCATTCGACTTGATGTATGCGGACGGCTATGACTTGCGAAAGGCACCACTGGTGGAGCGGAAGGAGTTGTTGCGAAAGGTTCTGATCGGCAACGAAAAAGTCCATTATTCGGAACATATTGCGGAAAAGGGCGAGGAACTATTCGAGGCGGCGCGAGCGAAGGGCCTGGAAGGACTTATCGCCAAAATTAAAGACAGCGCTTATTCCGGAACGCGCACTTCCGCATGGCTGAAGTTGAAAATTGTGAACGAGCTGGACGCGGTGGTAGCGGGCTATACGGAAGGCCGCGGTAGCCGGAAATATTTTGGCGCGTTGGTGTTGGGGTTGTACGACGGCAGCGAATTGAAATTCATTGGCAGCGCGGGAACCGGATTTGATGAAGGAACGCAGAAGCAGATTTTCGACAAGCTTCAAAAATTGGGAACGCCCCACGTTCCTTTTGGAAAGGCCCCCGCGCTGCGGGAAAAGGTCGATTGGGTGAAGCCGGAATTGGTGGCACGGGTCAAGTATGCCAATTGGACCACCGATGACCACTTGCGAGCGCCCGTATTCCTCTCCTTGCGGAACGACCGTAAGGCGAAGGACTGCACGTTCGAGGACGCAAGACCTGAACCGGTCGAAGAAGCGGCTAGCGCGCCGAAGGAAAAGTCGGTGAAGAGCGAGAGGGCGAAAACCAAGACAGGGAAAACAGCGGAGCGGAAAACGGACACTTCAGAGGAGACACCAGCGGAAACCCGTGCGATGAAAGTGGCTGTGCCGCAGGTGACCGCGAAGTCGCAGGCGAAGCAATCGCATTCGACAGAATCTGGCGCTCCGAAGACGGCAAGCGATACAGAGAAAGAATTGAGGACCGGGCGATCGGAAACGCTCGACGTGGAGTCGGATGGTCAGCGAGTTCATCTGACGCACCTGAACAAGATCTATTTTCCCGAGGTTGGGCTGAAGAAGCGCGATCTGCTGGCCTACTACTACCGGATGGCGAACTACATTCTGCCGTTTTTGAAAGACCGGCCGATGGTGTTGCGGAGGTATCCGGACGGGGTTGGCGGCAAGGCGTTCTTCCAGAAAGAGGCGCCCTCGTTTTTGCCGGACTGGATCGGCACGGCGACGGTGGAGTCAGAGGAGCGCGGCGGCGAGATGCAGTACATCCTTGCCAACAATCGCGGCGGCATTGCTCTATCTCACCAATCTGGGTTGCATCGATCACAATCCGTGGTCGAGCCGGGCGGAAAGCCAGGACCGACCGGACTACGTTTTCTTCGATCTGGACCCGACACCGGGAACGCCGTTTTCGGATGTGTTGTATATCGCGTACGAGATTTACAAGATGTTGAAGTCGATCCGCATGCAGTGTTTCCTGAAGACGTCGGGCGCATCTGGATTTCATATCTTTATTCCTTTGGAAGCGCGGTACAGCTACGAACAGACGCGGACGTTCGCGGAAGTCGTGGGCCGGTTGGTCGCGGCGGAAAATCCAAAACTTACGACGTTCGAGCGAACGGTAAGCAAGCGTCCCAAGGGCCACATCCTGATCGACGCCCTGCAGAATGCGAGCGGGAAACCGTTGGCATGCGCGTATTCGGTGCGAGCGGAACCGAAGGCGCCGGTCTCGACACCGTTGGCGCCCGAAGAACTGACGAAGAACATTACGCCGGATACCTTCACGCTGACGAATTTTGACGAGCGGATCGAAGATGTCGGAGATCTGTGGAAGGACTTCTGGAAGAAACGGCAGACGCTGGATCGTGCGCTGGATTTGCTGGGCAAAAAAGTTCCGAAGGGTGCAGCAGCGGGCAGCTAAATGATGAGTCTTGTTTATTCGTCGCCGAAGAGCAGCTTGGGCTTGGTCATGAAGCCTGTCTGCAGTTTCTGTTAAGTTCTTTTTCGTAGGGCTTTTGACTCAGTTTCCAGCGCGATCGCGAGGTCGCGCACTCCGCGGCGGATTTCTTTGGCGTCCACGGCGGCAAAGCCTAGTTGCAATCCTTCGCGAGCCATCCTCCCGTGATGATACGCGCTCAGTGGAACCACCTCGACGCCGCGGAGGGCTGCGGCCTTGGTCGCCGATGCGGCTTTGATTTTTCCGCACAGCCAGCCGACGGTCTGCAATCCAGCTTCAACGCCGGAAATTTCCAGCAAGCCTGCTAGTTCTTGGCGCGCGCTTTCCAGAAGAACGGATAGGCGCTCGGCATAGATCTGTCGCATGCGACGAAGGTGACGCCCAAAGTGGCCCTCGGAGATGAAATCGCACAACACGGCCTGCTCCAGGAGCGGGGCATGCCGGCTGGTCACCGACAGGTTGGCGGCGAAATGGTGCTGCAGATCCGGAGGAATCACCAGGTATCCCAGCCGGAGGGACGGGAACAATACTTTGCTGAAGCTTCCAGCGAGCAACACTAATCCGTGGCGATCGAGTCCTTGCATCGCGGGAACCGGACGTCCGGAATAGCGGTATTCGCTGTCGTAGTCGTCTTCAAAAATCAGCGCGCCAGAGTTCCGGGCCCACTCAAGTAACGCAAGACGCCGCGGGAGGCTCATCGTAATTCCAAGTGGAAACTGATGACCGGGAGTTACGTAGACGAGCCGTGAGCCGCGCAAGCTTTGCGTCTGTAATCTCATTCCCTCATCGTCCACGGGCACCGCGGAAATCCTCGCGCCTACGGCTTTGAAGATCATTGCTGCGCCGATGTATCCGGGGTTTTCCATGCACACGCGGTCGCCTGGATTCAGGAAAATCCGCGCGACCAGATCGAGCGCTTCCTGCACTCCGGACACGATTGCTATTTGCTCTGCGACGCACTTCACTCCGCGTGAGGTGTTGAGGTAATCCGCCACCGCTTCTCGCAGCGGCAGATAGCCCATCGCGTCGCAGCCCAGCAGAAGATTGACCGAGGCGCGACGCAAACGCCGGGCCGCGATTTGCGCCCACAGCGTTGTGGGAAACAAATCCAGCGCCGGCAGATTGGCGCGGAAAGCGCGGCTCGGACGGGCTTCCAAATTCGGAAATCGCTGCAACCTGCTGGCGAAGCCCGAAACGCGCCGATTTCGTTTGCGCTCCAGCGGCTGCGAGCGCGCATGGTAGGACACCTGGAGCAATGTGTCGGGCAAAATTTTACTGACGTAGGTACCGGATCCGATGCTGCCTTCCACGTAGCCTTCGGACTTGAGCTGGTCGAAAGCATTGACGATCGTTCCGCGAGAAACCCCGTACTGACTGGCGAAATCGCGCGTGGCGGGAAGACGCGCGCCGGGACGCAGACGGCCCTCCAGAATTCCGGCACGTACGGCGGTATAGAGCCAGCGATACACGGGAGTTCGCGAATCGCGAGGCGGAAGCGTCAAGTCGAGGGTTGCCGTCCGTTTCGCCATAGAAGTGGTACAGCCAAAACATTGTAAGTGGACCTGTTCGATTGATCCACTCTTGATTAGCTTGGTTGGGTGGAGGAGCTAACCATGACTTCTCAAGGGAAATGGGCCTGCTTCGGAACGGGAATACTGTATTTCGCGCTTGTGGCGAGCGGCACTACATCCCCGCAGACCGGCGCCAGTGCTTCGCCGGACAAAATCGAGCGGGCTCGGATCGCCTTCTCGCACGCTTTGCCTGAATTAGATGGCCGGCATCTCAAGGCGACGATTGTTGAGGTGACCTACGGGCCGGGGGAATCCTCCACGCCTCATAGTCATCCCTGCGCGGTGATGGGAACCATGCTCGAAGGCGCTCTGCGCACGCAAGTGAAGGGTGAGCCTGAGCGCATCTACAAAGCCGGCGAAAGCTTCTACGAAGCGCCTAACGGCTTGCATCAGGTCTCAGCCAACGCCAGCCAACAAGAGCGCGCAAAATTCATCGCCTATTTCGTTTGCGATCGCGAGGGACCGCTCAGCGTCGACGCGCCAGGGCCTGAAGCGGTGGGAGGAAAGTAGCCATGGCCGAAACGTTGCCGACACGGATGGAAACAACGAAGGCGAACAGCACAGCGAAGTCCGCAGCAACAACCTTGCGCAACATCGATTGGCAGCGGGCGGGAATTCTCTATGCGCGTTTGGCACTGGGAGCATCTTTCCTTTCCGGAATCGCCGACCGTTTTGGCCTGTACTCCGGAAGGAATGTCGGCTACGGAAATTTTGACGGTTTCATGCAATACACGGCCAAAGTCAACTCTTTCATGCCGGCATCCACGATTCCCTTTCTTGCTTGGGCAGCCACAGCGGCGGAATTGTCGTTGGGTCTCGCTCTGGTTCTAGGAGTGTGGCTGCGTTGGGTGGCCCTCGGAAGTTCTGCGCTGCTGGTGTTGTTTGGCACCGCGATGGCGATTTCTTTCGGGATCAAGTCTCCGCTGGACTATTCGGTATTTTCCGCGTCCGCGGCGGCACTCCTGGTCGCCATCTATCAGGTGCGCAAGGGCGCGGCGCACTCGTGAACGGATTTCGTGTGTGAGTTGAGGTTCTTCATAAACCAGGAGGATGAAAATGAAGGTGAGTCGTGTACTGCGAATCATGTCCGTTTTAGCTGTCCTTGCGGCTATCGTTTTGGGATCTCACTTCGCGGCTGCTCGGGACGAGCGAGCAGAATTGCTGAAGGTACGCGAATCTGTTTGGCGCGCCTGGTTTGTCAACGATGCGAAAGCTCTCGAGCAGTTGGTCCCTCCCGGCACGATTGTCATCAGTTCCGGCGAGGAGAAGTGGAAGGATCAGGCAGACATATTGCGATCGGCGGCGCAATTCCAAGCATCGGGCGGAAAATTGGTGCGGCTGGAATTCCCGCGCACGGAGATTCAGCGCTTTGGCGACGTCGCGGTGACGTACAGTCAGTATGTGTACGAAACCGAAGTCGCCGGCAAGCGCTCGCAGACCTCTGGGCGGGTTACCGAAATTTTCGTGCTGCGCAATGGCAATTGGACTAATCCCGGTTGGCACACCGATTCGGAGAAGTAGCGTAGCTCTCCGGAAAAGGCAACCTTGTTGTTGCGCTTTACGTGAAGGCCTCTGGGCCGCAGCGGCCGGGACGAATTCCATGCAGTCCAACTAAAACGCATCTCCAACCAGAATGCGTAAGGAATAGCACTTACTTCCACCATCCCTCGTGTCCACCGATTGTGAATGTGACGCCGGTTCGAATAGTGAATGGCGCCGCCGGAAATCCGAATGCCGCTTGATAGTGCTGGCTGAGCAGGTTTTCGATGCTGGTGTAGATTTGCGCGTAAGAGGTCACCGCATAGCGTACGCTCATATCCAGCTTTTGGTAGCCGGGCGCGAGATTGCGATTCGGGAGGAGCAGTGTGTTTCCAAAGAATCCGTCCAGGAGAAACGTGCTGTCGTCGCGGCGGCTTACGAGATAGCCGCTGAAGGTGGCGTTCAATTTCCTGCGGTTGTATGTGAGGAGGAAACTCCCGGAGTGGGGGGCGAGATGAAACGGCCGCGCTCCTTGCAGCGGAGCGAAAGAGCCAATGGGAATGTTCGGGAATAGTGGATTAATCGCGGCCACTCCGAATGCCTTGGTCACGACCGCATCGAGATAGGTGTATTCGCCCTGGAACAGCAATCCGTGCCCAAGGTCAATCTTAGATTCCAGTTCGGTTCCCAACGCACGTTCGGAGGTGGCATTCACGTAGGCGCCGCCGCCGATGGCGGTGGCTTCCGCTGCTTCCGCTGGGACGCCGATGGATTCCAGAGAGGAAGGATCGAGGAACGAAATCAAGTCGTAAAAATCGTTGTAGAAGTAAGTGATTCCCACGAGTGCGCGGCCATTCCACAGTCTTTGTTCGACGCCGCCGTCGAACGTTTTGCTCCTCTCAGGACCAACAGGTGACACGTCAAATTGCGCGATCTGCGCCGGCGTCAGGATGTTGATAAGCGCAGAAGCTTGTTGGGTGGTGCTGGGCTCCTTAATTCCCTTGCCGAAATTGAACTTGAGCTTTGTGTCGCCGAAAAAAGTAGCCGCGGAGGGACTACGAAGATAGTAGGCGACCGAAACGCGCGGGGAAGCGGCAAAACCAAAAACGGCATTGCCTTCGAGCCCGACACCCCCGGTCAGAAACAAGCGATGGCGGATGCTTCCATGGCCTTCGAGAAACGAGCTGTAATTGTTGCGTGTGAGGCCTTCGCCATCCTCATGCTCGTAACGGAATCCGACGACTCCGGTCCAATCGCCAAAGAATCGGTAGTCGGACTGCGCGTAGGCGGAGCGCCGCGCTTCGTAATCGGGGAAAGATTGCGGATAGGTTCCGGCGAAATCGAGAATGCCCTGACCGGTTACGCTAAAGCCGTTCGCCCCGCGGATGGTGACCAGATTCCCCAAGTAGTTGGGCTGCCCAGTTCCGAACGGATCGAAAGGTTGTCCCGTTGGCGAAGGATTGGTGAAGAGGGAACTGAACTGAGCGAAGGCGAACTGTACTGAGTTATGCCAGCGTTCGGTGGTTTGTTGTTGGGCGGTGATACCAACGTAAGTGTTCTCATTCCTCTGCGTGGAATCATCCGAAATTCCGTAGAGGTCAATTGCATTCGGCGTGCCCACGGCTGTCGTTATGTGGCGAACCGTGGCGCGGATTCCTGTGGTGGGAGCAATGTCCCAGCCTAAATTCGCACTAACCGTGGCGTTGTGGAAAAAATCATTCGGAAAGCTGCCCTGGGTGTCAAACCTCGAAAACTCAGAGAAGTAGTCGAACCTATGGAGTGCGCCACTTAGGGAGACATCCTGATTCAAGGTCCCGAAGTTTCCGCCGTCGACCGAATATTTCAATTCGGGGATCGACGTACTGCCGCGGGCGGTGGTGATGTTAACGACGCCGCTCAGAGCATCGCTGCCATATAGCACGCTGTTTGCGCCGCGTAGCACTTCAACACTGCCGACACCGTTGTTGGAGAGTTGCGCGAAATCGAACCCTCCACCGATGGAATTTATGGGTATGCCGTCGATGAGCACTTTGTTGAAGTCCGATGCTCCGCCGCGGATGAACAGAGATGTGGTACCGCCGCGCTGGCTGGTCTGCACGATTTGCGCGCCAGGAACGTATCGCAGATTTTCGAGGACGTCGAGTTTATTGATCGATGCGATCTGATCGGTGTCGATGAGAGTTACCGAGGCTCCTACTTGAGCCTCCGGGACGGCGGTTCCCGTTGCTGAAACAACAACCTCTTGAGGCAGAGGACCGATGCGCAGCGAGACGGTCAGCTCTTCGGTTTTTCCGGCGCTCAGGAAGATCGGCGGAACGTTCTCCGTGGCGAATCCAGGCGCTTCCACGCGTGGCGCGTAGCGGCCGCCGGCGGGAACCGTCAAATTGAACGCACCTTCCGCATCGGAAGTTCCTTGAACGACCTCGCGGTCATCTTGCAAGAGCACGATTTTTGCATTTGGAACAGCATTACCCAGCGGGTCGACGACTCTTCCATGCAGACTGCCATTGGATTGACCCTTTGCGGAAAACGCACACAACGTGGTCAGAAGCGCGCAGCACAGAAGTATTGGAAAACGATGCACCATCGGATTAGACATTTAGAGTCCTCCTTCGCCCTAGAAAGAGCGGACTGTGAGCTTGGCGGGACCGGTCTCCTGACTCGCGGCCTACTTCTGGGCGACTGCGCCTTCCCACCCGTGACGGGCAGTGGCTTGTGCAGTCGAAAAACGGCCGTTTACAGTTGCAGGGCAGTGGCGGCTTTTCACCGCGCTTCCCGAGCATCTCGCCAGCGAACTGCTTTTCGCACGTCAACTCCAAATCAAATTGCTTTCCTCCTGTCCGCGGGTCCATACGCTCGGAATTACCGCTGATGCAATGAAATTAATTCGCATCGAATCGAAGGGAAAACGGGATGGGTCCGCGTCAGAGCAGATAGACGAAGAGGCCCAACCTGTAATTCGAGAAACGAGACGGATTGTTCGATCTAATTCCGGAATCGTTATCGACCTTTCCTTCGAGGTCGATGCGAATCGACGTGAACTCAGTCGGTCTCCTGGCTCGCGCTTCTTCGGATGGAAGCTGCCTTCCCAGCGCTGGTTGCGCCAGTGGCTTACTCGCTTCGCTCCTCCGCGCTTACAGTGGCGGGGCCGCTCCGGACTTGCACCGGATTCCCAATACAAAAACCGAGTCGTACGATTTATACGGCAAGCGGTTGAAGGGAGTCAAGCTTCCCCCGATGCATCGCTGGGTGGTATAACCAAACGGCGCTCCTCAAGGAGCACCGCGGACCGCGCTGGTTTTCTTTTCCTGTTCCGTCGGGCACCGGAAATCAGTCGACCCTCGTCACAGAGCCTGAGGAAATGGTGGCGACTGCCTCAAATCTCGAAGAGTTGTTTGTCACACCGGAGTACCGGCTGGTGCGAACCGGGCGTTTTCTGATTACCGAGCTTTTGACGGCGCATCGCGTACTCAGCACTTCCGTGCGCAATGGCGGTCAAACGGAAAGTGTGCGCTACCTCGTCAATCACCAAAGCTGTGAAGGCACGGACCACCACGAGCGCCACGCTCTTATCACCGGTAAAGGAAGTGAGAACTATCACGATGCCGCGTGTAAGGAGATCGGCCTTGATCCTGGCGAAGTGGCGATGATGGGGACGGCTGCAAATATGAATTATGCGGCGGTAGTTCAGAGTCGGGATGACGCGATGCTGGTAACGGCGGTCGTGACCGCCGGTGTTCACGGCAATGCGACATGCGCGGGCGATCCGGCCTCCTGGCGCGAGACGGAGAACGGTTGGGAGAAGATTGCGCTGGTCGGCGGGACGATCAATACCGAGCTTCTCGTGAATCGCTCTCTGACGCCGGAGCTTTGGCACGCGCGGTGATCACCATGACGGAGGCGAAGAGCGCAGCCCTCCGTGAATTGGCGGTGAGCAGTCTTTATTCGAAGGAACTCGCGACCGGGACAGGCACGGACCAATTTTGCGTCGCGTCGCCGCTCAATGCGGGCCGGGCGATGACGAGCACGAGCCCACACTCGAAACTTGGGGAGTTGATCGGAGTCGCGGTGAAAGATGCCACCCTTGAAGCTCTGCGCTGGCAGAACGGATTAGAGCCAAGCACTACACGCTCGATCTTTCATGCATTAGGGCGCTATGGAGGAAAGGAGACTAGTTTCATGGCGAGCATAGCTCCGCTACTGACCGAGCGAGAGCTGGAACTCTTGAAGAAGAATCTGAATTCGGTGATCTACGAGCCGAAAGTCGCGGCGGTGGCGTTCGCTATCGCAGCCGTGCTCGACCGCATTCGCTTCGGCACCATCCCCGAGTTCCGCTCGCGACATCCTTCGTCAACAGGTGGCGACGCTCGCCGCGAACCTTTCCGCCAAACCGGATCGCTGGCTGGATTTCTACGCGCAGCTTGCCGAAGCAGACCCGGACCAGCCGATGCGAGCTGTCTTTTCAGCGATCGCGCTAGGCTGGTCCTCCAAGTGGAACTGAGTCTTCTTCGTCCCAACGCGTTGCTGCTCGCTGGAGCGGTGGTGCTCGACTTGTTGATCGGGGACCCCGTCTATCTGGCGCATCCGATTCGCTTGATGGGCAACACTCTTACCTGGCTGGAAAATGGCCTGCGAAAACTGGGTGCGGACGGTTACGGCGGCGGAATTGCGCTTTTCTCTTATTGAGCATTATTTGGGTTGGCGGCAGCGGTGCCGTTCTAGTTGGCCTGCAAAAATGGAACGACCACGCCGCGTTTGTCTTTCATCTATTCCTCGCATACTCCTGCCTTGCGCTTCATGATCTCTTGCGACACGCATGGGCCGTGGAATCCGCGGCTCGCCGCGGCGATCTTGAGGGAGCTCGCACCGCAATTGCACGACTAGTCGGGCGAGATACCGACCGCATGGACATCTCTGCGTGCCGCCGCGCCGCAATTGAAAGCCTCAGCGAAAATCTCACCGACGGTTTTGTGAGTCCGCTCGCGTGGTACGTGGTTTTGGGCCTGCCTGGTATCGTGCTCTTTAAGGTCGTCAGCACGATGGACTCCATGGTTGGTTACAAGACGCCTCGATACCTCAAATTTGGCTGGTGCGGCGCCCGCCTGGACGATTTGATGAATTTCATTCCCGCACGGCTTACGTGGCTTTTACTTTCTCTCTTGTCGCTGGTATTCCTGGATGCTCCGCACGGAAGGCATTTCGTGTCGGCTGGCAGCAACACGCGATACTTCCCGGACCGAATTCCGGATGGAGCGAAGCGGCTACCGCGGCGGAATTCAACGGCGATTGATGGCCCATCTGGGCAAAGGGCGTGCTTGTTACTGAATTATGGCTCGGTGACTCTTCGGATCCGCCAGCGGGAGATGCTTCCGACGTACCTCGCGCCGAGTTCTTAGTCGGTGCTACAGGCCTGTTGGCGGCCGCGCTCGCCGTGATGCTCGCCGCAATCCGTATTTGACGGGCTCTGCGCGCTGTGTTAACTCTCTTATGTTCTCAGGCGCCCAAAAGGGCTTAATAGGGAAGCTGGTGCAACTCCAGCGCGGTCCCGCCACTGTAACGAGGAAAGCCGTTTCGAAGTGCCACTCAGCGAAGCTGGGGAAGGCGAAACGGTTCGCAAATCGCTGCGACCTCTGAGCCAGGAAACCTGCCGAGAACGGCGTCCGACTTGCCTGCGGAGAACAGGAAGCATGCGAATTAATCCTTCGAACATCTCGCCGCTTCAGTTCAAAGCTAATTTCCGCATGTCGAATCTTTGCCAATCCAAAGAGAATAGACTTCGCGAGTAATGCCATGCATCCACGGCTCTGGAAGTTGATCGCTCCCGCGCTTCTCGTCGCGCTTGTGGCCTCGATTGCCGCGGGTGTTCAGCGGTATGCTTTACCGCCCGGCGGCTTGCAACTGCCAGTTCCAAACACCTGGGTCAGCCGCTTCTGGTGCGCACGGGAAGTTTGCGGTATCCCCGTGTAGCCGTGGACAGCGATGGATTCACCGTGCGAATCACACGTCCCGCGCATCGCATCGTGTCACAATCCTGTCCATCCACGAATGGGTCTACGCCGTGGCTCCCGCGCGCGACGTTGTGGCCGTGAGCGAAAGCGCGTACCAGCAGCGCATGAG
>CAVSNL010000061.1:0-50024 GCA_963729285.1 uncultured Acidobacteriota bacterium | reverse complement strand
TATTTTTCATTCCCAGTTTGGCACTCGAACGCAAAAAAGTTCCGCAAGCGCACGATCTCCAACGCGCGTAAACTGGTGTTGAGTTTTGTAAACGCCTAATTTTCTTGCGAATGGAATGCTTTGGTCTCCTCGGTTGTGAAGTTTTCATCTTGTCTGCAGAAAGTCACAATTCTCGCGCTGCTTTTCGCGGAGATCTTGCCCCGCAAAATTACGCGGCGCAGGAAACCGCCGCAATAACAACTGCGGACCCTCGATCCGTTTTGACTTTCGGCGAAAAACTGAAAGTGAGAGGCATTCCTAATGCGGGCAAAGTAAGTGACACGCTCTATCGGGGCGCGCAACCTCGCGCCCTCGGATATCAACAACTGAAAGATCTGGGAGTTGCCATCGTGGTGGATCTTCGCAACACGGGGCCTAAGTCTACTGAGCGCAGCACCGTGGAAGCCTTGGGAATGCGTTACGTGAGTATCGCCACGAGCGCCTTCTTTGGTCCGAGCGACAGCGAGGTGGCCACCTTCCTGAAACTGATCCGTGACAATCCAAAACAAAAAATGTTTGTCCACTGTTATTTCGGTGATGACCGCACCGGTGTCATGATCGCTTCCTATCGCATGGCCGAGCAGCACTGGACCGCCGACCAGGCCTATAACGAGATGCGCTCCTTTCACTTCCACACGTATCTGGTCGTCATGGGGCACTACGTCAAAGAATTCCCCGCCAACTTCGCTGTCAGCCCTGCATTCAGAGCCATTCGCGCTCCCGATCCAGCGAGATAGCGACCTGTACTTCTTGTTAGCTGCTTATAATTCAAGTACTTCAGTACCGTTGCCACCCGCAGGCCATATCGCTACCTTGGATAACACCCGGTCCAGATCGGGAGAAAGTAGTTGTCCGTGCAAGTTGGCCGCTATCAAATTCTAGACACCATCGGCATCGGTGCGAACAGCCGCGTCGTGCGCGCGTTCGATCCGATGATCGGCCGCTCCGTGGCTATCAAGCTGTTTCCACCAGCGCTTGCCAATGGCGAGGGCACGCGCGCGTTTCCTCAAGGAAGCGCGCGTCGTCGGCCAAATATCCCACCCCTCCATCGTCGCGCTGCACGATATGGGTATTGATGAGTCGTCGTCGACGCCCTATCTGGTAATGGAGTATGTGGAAGGCCAGCCGCTGGAACGCATGCTGGACAAGGGAAGCATCCCATTTCCGCGAGCCTGCGCGTGGATCGGCGACGTTGCCTCCGCGTTAGCCCTAGCACATCGCAAGGGAATCATTCACGGAGACGTCAAGCCCGCAAACATTCTGGTCAGTGACGAAGGCCGCATCAAGCTCACCGACTTCGGCATGGCGCGCCTCGCCAGCCGCGATATGAAGGACACGCCACTTCTGGGGACGCCGGCCTACTGGTGCCCGGAGCAAATTCTGGGCAAGCCGCAGGATGCACGCTCCGATATTTTCTCGCTTGGCGTGGTGCTCTACGAAATGATTACCGGGAACCGGCCGTTCGATGCCGATTCGCTGCAAGGTATGTGCGCCCGCATCATGTCCTCTACTCCCCTTCCGCCTTCACAGACGAATCCGTCATTGCCCGCGGGTCTCAACGAGCTGGTGTTGGCCTGCATGGAGAAGGACCCGGCTCGGCGCCGCGCTTCAGCGGAGGATCTTGCGGACGATCTTTATCCCTTTGCGCGTCGGAAGGTGCCCACGCAAGTGGTTGCGCCGCAATCGTCGTCGTTTCGTCACCGCGCGACGCGACTCTTGCGCTCGGCGTAAGCGGTCGCGGGCGATAAGAAATCGGTCACGTGCCCAAGGTGCGAAATGTCTAAGGGGATTCCCGTAGTACCCGGGATTGGACACACCTGTACTAACGGGCCATTTGCTTTGACGGACGCGAATCCGAATATGGTCGAGAAGCCACTATTAGTGCGGACGTCATTGTCCCGACGATGCCAAAGAACCGCTACGAAGTCATTGGAAATCTAGGCTGCGGCGCTACCAGCCGTGTCGATAAAGCTCGCGACACGATACTGGGGCGTACGGTGGCGCTGAAGACCTTGGTGCACGCGTTTGGTGCGCCCACCGAACAAAAGCAGTTCTTGCGCGAAGCGCAGATCGTCAGCCAGCTTTCTCATCCCTCCATCATTAACCTCTACGACGTCGGCATCGAGGAGGAAAATGTCGCCTACCTGGTGATGGAGTATGTAACCGGGAAGACTCTACAGCAGGTTTTGTCGGAAGCGCCGGTCCCTTTCCCGCGCGCCTGCGCGTGGGCCGCTGATCTGGCGGGAGCGCTTAACCGCGCTCATCGAGCGGGGATCATTCACGGCGACGTCAAGCCCGCGAACATCTTGGTCACCGAGGACGGCAAAGTGAAACTCGGCGATTTCGGAATCGCTCGATTCGCTACGCAAGTGTCCGGATCGGGCCGCCTGATGGGACACCAGCTTATTTGTCACCGGAACAAATTCACGGGGAGCCGCAAAACACGAGATCGGACTTATTTTCGCTGGGCATCGTGCTGTATCAGATGGTTACCGGCGTCCCGCCATTTGAGGGAAGTTCCGTAAGCGCGGTTTGCGCCCAATTTTGGCCGCCGATCCGGTTCCACCGACGCAGCGAAATCCCGCGCTTCCCCCGGGCTCGATCATGTCATCTTGCGCTGCCTGGCGAAGAGCCCCGCCGACAGGTATCCTTCGGCCGAAGCGTTCGCCGCCTCTTTGTATCCGTTCGCGCGGCTGGGCCCGGGAACAGAACTGAACGCCAAACCCGCCGGTGCGCCGCAAAGGATCGTGGTTAGCGCGTCCGACGCAGCCGGGTGACTTGTGGGTGGTGGCGGCCCTTGCGGTTGTGGCCATTTGCGGTGTGCCCGTTTCGCGCGCGATGGCCGATCGCTTTCGTTTGCCGGCGGCTCCGGTGATGGCGAAAAATGCCCCCGCACCGCCGGACGATTTGCTCGGCTATTCTCAGGTCACAACCGTCCCGGACGTAGTGGCGGATGTCGCCGAGGAGTCGCCCACCGTTGCGCAGAAGTCACGCATTCGCCGCCCCGACACGGGCGTGCTTCAGAGCGCGGCGATTCATCGTGTCATTCCCGCCGCGAAGAATGAGACTGCCGGTTTTGTTCCCTCCGCGCCGGAACTTTCTCCACTACCTCTCGCGAGTCCGGTTTCTCGGGGGACCACGCCACTCTGAAAATCGAAATTGATTCGACCGTAGGCGATGGGGCCTTGGCAATCTTCGCCGATCAGACGTTGCTATTTACGACCGATCTGCATGCGACCACGGCCGGCGCGCCCGTTCGTTTGGAACATGCCTTGCCCGCGGGACCCCACCAGCTGCGCGTGGCTTTTATCGAGCGGATAAGAGTTTGCAGGTTGCCAAAGAAGGCCTCGGCGACATTTACACCGATAGCCCGAACACGCTGCACATTCACGTGTCCAAGCGGGCGAAAATGCTGGTGCGTCACGAAACATCGCTGGACGTGTCGTGGCCGAGCGCGGTGACGCCTACGAGTTCACCCGCCGGTGCGACGTCCGCCAAACTCTCGGCATCGACGAAATAAAACACAAGATGGGAAGGCTCCGGGATCTTCTGCCCGAATAGGTGTTTATTCGTAGCGCAGTGCTTCGACGGGATCCAGCTTGGCGGCTTTCATGGCCGGCCACACGCCGAAGATCAACCCGATGCCGACGCTGACAATCAATCCCGCCGCAGCCGCCCACAGCGGAACACTGCCTTTCCACTCCAGCGTCAGGCGAATCAAAAGCACCAGGCCATTTACCAGAATCAACGCGATGACGCCTCCGGCTCCGGTCAGGGTCATGGCTTCCAGTAAAAACTGCCAGGTAATGTCGCTGCGTTTCGCGCCGATGGCCTTGCGAACGCCGATTTCGCGGGTGCGTTCGGTGACGCTCACCAGCATGATGTTCATCACGCCCACGCCGCCGATCAACAGACCGATCGAGCTCAGCACCACGGTGGCGATCGCCACCATGCCGACGATGTTGTGAAACTCCTGCACCTGCATCTCGGCGGTCTGAATCGAAAAATTATTTTTCGCGTTGTAAGGCACGTTCGCCGCCGCCGAAGTACTTCGGTCGCCTGATCGACCGCTTGGTCCAACATGTTCGGATAAGCCTGGAGGCGAATGTTGTTTTCGTAAGCGCCTGGATAGATTTTGCGGAAGGTGTTGTACGGAATCAGGACCCGGCGGTCCTCATCGCCGATGCCGAATCCGCCTTTGGGTTTTTCCACCACGCCGATCACCTGGAAATCCTCGCCATCGATCATCACGTCTTTGCCGACGGCCGAGACGCCAGGAAACAGCACCGGCGCCACGTTTTCTCCGAGCATCACCACTTTCCCGCGGTGCAGATCATCGCCTTCGCTCATAAATCGGCCGGATAGCGTGGCGGCATTCGCGTAGACCTCGCCGAAATTAGGCTGCACGCCGCGAAAGTCAATGCCCGTCACTTCGCCGGCTTTGGTGCGGACGGTATGCGGCTTTTCCCACCAGTTAATATAGACGGTCACGTTCTTGACGGCGGGACAGCCCCCTTCAAGGCCTCGGCATCTTCCAGCGTCAGGGTTTGCGCAGGCGCTCTTCGAGCGGCCGGGTGTTGTCGTGAGGACCTTGGTCCCAGCGCGAGATAAAGGCGGTATCCGCGCCGATTGCTTGATGTTTTCCTGGATCTGCCTGGTCGAAGCCGGTGATCAAAGCCGCGACCAGCATGATCACGCTGACGCCCAACACCACCCCAAACACGGTCAGCGCGCTGCGCAGCTTGTGCGCGCGGAGCGTATCCATCGCTTGTTTCAGATTTTCGCCGTGTGCCTGGGCCATGAGTTCCTTAGTCCGACCGCAACGCTTCAATGGGATCGAGCTTCGCCGCGCGCATCGCCGGATAGATCCCGAAGAAAAGTCCCACGCCGGTAGAAACGCTGAGGGACAAAATCACGGCGCTGATCGGTGTTCGCATGGGAATGGATGTGACGGCGCGCCCTAGGGCCACGATTCCATAGGCCAGCAGGATTCCGATGAGGCCGCCAACAGCGGCGAGCACCGCCGACTCGGTCATGAACTGCAGCATGATGTGATTTTTTCGGGCGCCCAGCGAGCGGCGAATACCGATTTCGCGCGTTCGTTCGGTCACGCTCGCCAGCATGATGTTCATGATCACGATGCCGCCGACCACCAGAAACACTGCCGTCAATGCCATGGCGACTCCGAACAAATTGCCCGTCAGCTGTTTCCACAGCGCCATGATCGAATCCGAGCCGAGAATGGCGAAATTGTCTTTTGCGTTGTAGTCCAGGTGACGCACCGCGCGCATCAGCATGCGGGCTTCGTCCTGCGAGCGCTCATCATCTCGGTGTTCTGGGCTTGCATGAAAATCGCCAGCCAGTCCTGCTGCGTATGCCATTCCTTGTAGTACGTCACCAGCGGGATGAGCATGTAGTTGTCTTGCGACTGGCCGAAAGCGCTGCCGATGGATTGCGCGACGCCCACGACTTCGTACGTGTGCGTGCCGGCGCGGATTGTTTTTCCGACCGGATCCACGTTCGGGAAAAACTTTTTCGCGACGTCGGTGCCGATGAAACAAATCGGCGAATGGTGCAGGTCGTCCGCTTCGGTGAGGTAGCGCCCGGAGGCGAGGCCGATGTTGCGGAGCTCGGCGTAATCGGCCGTGGCGCCTTCCACTCGGGTGTTTTCCAGCAAAGTGTTCCCGGCGCGGATGTCGATGGTCACCCAGCCGGCGGCGGCGACGCGGCTGGCCAGCTTCATGTTGTCGCGGACCCACTCAAATTCTTCCAGCGTCAGTAGCGGGCGCTTTTGCGCTTTGATCCATGCGTCTTCGCTGGTGATGATTCCAAAACGGTCCACCACGTAGACATTGGCGCCAAGATTGGCTACGCGGTCGGCGACGTAGAAATTCAGGCCCGCGACCACGCTCATAACCGTCACCAGGGTAAGCACCGCCAGGATCACGCCCAATAACGTGAGGAAGCTCCGGAGCTTGTGAGCGCGCAACGCATCCAGCGCCAGCTTGAAGGTCTCGATCAACGTGACCAGATTGCCGCGGAAACCGGCGAGCGAAAGGCGTCTCCGCCCCTCGGCGCCTGTGACCAGGGGGGAAATCCTCGTCAAACCCTCAAATGGAGCCACACCCAAAGACAGCCTCCGCCGTCCCGTGGTCTTCACAACCTAATACGAGCAAAGACACCAATTCGTTTCGTGAATTCCGACTATTGGGTTAGACGCACGAACGCCCTTTTGTTTTGCCCCGGCCACGGTGTAGCCTTCCTTGGCTCCAGGTCACGGTGTGGCCAAGACCTTTTGTTGAAATGACATCAATTTCGGGACCACTTCTGGGCATTTTACGTCAAAGCAGGAGTCGCAGATGCGATCTAAACTGGTTTGTTTTGTTGGAGTTGCCATATTGGGGCTGTGCTGCGGCGGCGGTGCCGAGCCCAAAATGGGCCACCCGCTGTTGCTTCGTCCTCATCCGCACCCGCCTCTGGCGCACGGGCGGAGTTCCTTGAGGAAATCTCCTTCTACGAACAGCGGTATATCCACCTCGCGGAAACCATTCCTGCAGACAAGTACAACTGGCGGCCTGCCCAAGGTGTGCGGTCCATCGGGGAGGTCTTCGCCCACATCGTTGCCGCCAACTATGGTATTGCCCGCGCCTTTGGTACGCAGCCGCCTACTGGGGTCGATTTCAAGGCCATTGCCGCCGCGGCGGGAGACAAAGCCAAAACGGTGCAAGGCCTTAAGGACTCCTTCGCCCATTTTCGCAAAGCCATCCTTGCTCTGAGCGACGCGGATGCGGACAAGCCTCAAAAAATGTTTGGACGCGATACCACGCAGCGCGGATCCTTCTTCATGATCACGGGTCATATGGGCGAGCACCTGGGTCAATCGATTGCCTACGCACGCAGTGAACGACATTGTTCCTCCCTGGACTGCGGAGGCAGAGCAGCAAAAATCCGCGGACAAGCCCAAGCCGTAGCTTTTTCGCCAAACGCCGGGCGATGACTATTGAACCCGAAGGTTCGTCAGTATTCCCAGGGTGCAACAATCGGCGCCGACACTGAATCTAAACCCAATACTGCGACGGAGATTGCCTCGGTCGAGTCAACTATGCGGGCATCCACGCTGTTTCTCGTTGCGCTTTTTCTCCTTGTTTCGACGGTTCGTCCTCCCACGACTGCCGCCCAGACGCCTGACGCCTCTTTACCCGCCCCGCAAAGTGAAGACGAAAAGCGGGCCATGCTCGAGCGCGTGATCGCCAATCAGAAGAAAAACGACGAGGCGGAGAGTATTTACGAGCGCATTGAGCGCAAGGAGATCCGCAAATCACCTGCGGGAAGCCCTCCTGAGGTCAAGATCTCGCGCACCGTGCCGGCGGGAACCGGAACCGATCACATTCCAGTGGGTCCCGACGGAAAACCCACCGACGCCAACCTGTATCGCGCGGAACTCGAGAAACTCGAGCACTCACTGGCCTGGGCCGCCGAGGATGGCCGTGCGCAACGCGAAGCCTACGACAAAATTGCCAAGAAACAGAAAGATCGCTCGGAGATGATCGACGCTACCCGGTCGGCGTTCCTGTATACCTTTGTCGACCGCGAGACCTCGTGGCGACCGCATGCTCTCCAAGTACCGCATGGAGCCGAATCCCGCGTATAAAGCCACTTCGCGCGCTACCGCTATCTTTGCCAAGGTTCGCGGGTACGCGTGGATCGACGAAGCGGCGGGGCAGCTCGCGCGAGTGGAAGTGGAAGTTACCGACGACATCTCTATCGGTGGCTTTCTCGCAAAAGTCTACAAGGGAAGCCACTTCATGCAAGAACGTTACGAAATGGCGCCTGGCCTCTGGCTGCCTTCCTATTCTCAGTACGATTTCGACGGACGCAGGCTGTTTGTGAGCTTCTCTATCCACGAGCGGACCTTTTATACGCAGTACCGGCGGATCGGACCGCCGAAAGAAGCGCTGGCCACCATCCGTGCCGAATTGGGCAAACCGGCCGCTGTAAACGGCGACCCTTGAACTCTCCTCTCTTATACTGATTCGGGTACTGATTCAGGCATCCGCAAGAAATCGCCCGTACCGCGTCGTTTGCCGTGGAGTCATCATGATCCGTGCGCTGACCATTGCTGCAACTCTCCTTATTTGCGTCGGTGCGCTTCGGGCGGCAAATTCCGCGCAGGACCCTGCTGTGTCATCTCAGACGCAAGCCTCTGGGCCATCTCCTACGGCAGCGACGGCGACAGTATCTAAGCCAAAACCCAAAAAGGTCTGGACGAACGAGGATCTGGGGAAGCCGGTGGGACGATTTCCGTCGTGGGCAATCCGCAGAGTTCCGCTACAAATAAGACCGCCCAACCGCGTCAAGCGAAATCCACCTCCCCCAAACCAGCGGACGGAACGGTGGATGCCAAGACTCTGGCGGCGGTACGGCAGCAGCTTCAAAAACTGCAAGCGGATCTAGCGGTGGTCGACCAACAACTCACAGATCTCAAAGGATTTAGCAAAGGGGATGCGAAAGGCACGGGCACCCTTTTAACCAATACTTATCAATACAGTACGGCATCGGTGGAAGACCAGCTCAAGCAGCTTCAGACGAAGAAAACGAACATTCAGACGGCCATCGACAATCTGCTCGATGCTGCCCGCGCCAGTGGAATCGAGCCGGGCCAGCTTCGCTGAGCGCTTATCCAGCGCTGCACCTAACTTTCGCGTCACCCTCCTGCCTGTTTGGAATCGCCCAAATTTGAGCTCGTTGAAGCCTCGGCATCCCCGTGCCAGACTCGGAGGTTCCTGGGGATGCCAATGCGACTGCTGTTCGCCAAAAAGACAAATGAATGCCCGCAATGCGCCAGCTCGCGCGTGCGCCGCTCCTATCGAAGAGGATTTCTCGAACGCGGCGTGTTCCGGCTCCTTTTTTTATGGCCTTACCGCTGCGATACGTGTGATGTGCGATTCCTGGGTTTTCGCCGTCAGTATGCCCGGATCCGGATGACCGCACCAGAGCACCGCTAGCGCATCTGCGGCGAACGCGTCTGCGGCGAATATGAGGGAACGGGAAAACTGATGGAGGCCCTCGCCGAGTATCAGAAGGCCATTGAGATGTCGAAATGGCAATGAAGGGTTCATGGTTTCGCTGGCGCATGCCTATGCTGCCGTGAGCAGAAGAAGCCAAGCCGAGAGCATCCTTCGTGATTTACAGCGCAAATCAAAAACTGCCTATACTTCGCCTACCTGATCGCAACCATATACGCTGGGATTGGCGAGAAGGAAAGAACATCCGAGTTCCTGGAGAAAGCTTACGGGGAGAAATCTGCGGAGCTTCCCTGGAACCTCAAAGCTGATTTGCGGTTGGACAATCTCCGTTCTGACCCGCGGTACCAAATCACTGCTGCAGCGAGTTGGCGCCGCGCAATGAGCGGTATTCGCAAAGACAAGACGGTCCTCGCCTGCTCTTCCGGGAAGAACTATCCCTGGCAGTCGAATTATCGGAATTCACCCCTGACCGCTTGTCGGTAGTTGGTCAGCTTCCGACTACTGCGTTACCAGGCGGTGAGCACTTTTTCTAGATAGTCCAAGACCACGTTTCCATCGAGCGATGCCGAGAACAGCGTTTCCTTTGGAATGAAACAATCCGTGTCGGTCCGAAGCAGCCGCCGTTCACCACGGGTGAAAATGGGTGGGGCCGCGCTTGAGTTTTATTCGGGTGACGGCTATCGAGATCAGGGCGACCACGCCTAGCGTCGCAAGGCCGAAGTAGATGTCTATGTAGGAGAACAGCCTGCTCTGGGTGATCACATTATTTTGAAAGAGCTGCAGCGCGCCCAGCGCGGGATCGCTGGTAGCGCCGCCGTCGCGGTGAATCAGATCGGCATATTGCGCGAGGGTGGAGCGAGTAGTGGCGTCCAGACGATTGGAGATGTCCAAAAGGCGCGAGGAATGCAGGGTCATGCGGCGATCGAACATGACGGTCGCCGCAGTGACTCCAAATGTGTTTCCGAGCTGGCGCACGAAGAAGTATGTGGTGGAAATGTCATTGACGTCGGCTACCGGCGCGTTGGAGCTGACCACGTTTCCGGCGGCGAGGAGAACGGGCCCGATGCAAAAGCCTTGCAGGAGAATTGCGGGCGCCAAGACGATGGCGGGGGTGGTGGGCGTCCAGATATAGCAGATCGCGACGTAGGTCGCGACCAAGAGGAGCAATCCGCAGACCAGCGTGCGCACAGGACCCAGGCGGGGAACAAGCACGTGCAAAGTGAGCTGCAGACCCAACCCCAGGCCGAGCGTGTACATCGAAATAAAACCGCCTGCCTGCAAGGCGCTGTAGTCCTGGACGAAGCGAAGGTATTGCGGCACGACGTAAAGGCCGGCGCCGAAGAACGCTCCCACGATCAAAATGACCAGAAAGAAGGTGCGCAGGGAAGCGTGCCGAACGATCATGCGCAAGTGCAAGACCGGTGAAGGGTTCTCTGGCCGGTAATCCCACCAGAGAAACGCGATAAAGAAAATGGCGGCCGCAACCAGTGCTGTAGCAATCCAGTTCGACTGCAGCCACAGATCCTGCTCGCCGCGGCTGATGGCAGTTTCCAGGCAGCCCAGAGAGGCAATCAGCAGAACCGCGCCCCACACATCGACGTGATTCTCTTTCTTGCGCTCAAACAATCGACCTGGTGGAATAATTTTCCAGATAAGAAAAGCGCCGATCGCCAGAAAGGGAAAATCAACCAGGAAAGCATAATTCCAGTGAAACGTATCGGTGACCCACCCCATGACGACAGGATACGGGACTTCAAAAGCAGCAAGAACGAGGTAAAGCCGGGTGACCGCCGCTATCCTCGCTTTCCCGGGAAACATCAGCCCGGAGAGTATGACGGCGCGCACCAAAAACGCGCCGCCGCCGAATCCCATAATCAAGCGTGAAGCCAGCAGCTGCGCGAGACTTCCTGTGCTCAGCACGCAGCCCATCGCTCCCACGGCATAGACTGCGATGCTTAACAGCAGGTGACGCCTCATGCCAATGACGCGCGTCATCCAGGCCGCCAGTGCTATGGAGCAGAGATAGCCGACGTTATAAAGAATTATCACCCAGCTGATTTCATCGGAGCTGGCGCCGACGTTGCCCTGCATGTCCGGGAGGAACACGTTGATGGAGAGGCGGTTGGAGATTTCGATGGCGGTAACCATGCCAACGGTCAGGAGGATGGCCATTCTGCGCCCGTAGGACAGGCCCGACACTATGCTACCGAGGAAACGCTCCTCTTCGAGTTCCCATGACTCTGGAGAACTACCAGCTAGATAGGACATTACGCCTCTTGCCAGTCAGCGAGTGTATAGCAGGATCTGTTCTGTGGTCGCTTGACGGGCGGTGGCTTGATCATACGATCACTCACACAGAGTTGAAAAAGGAATGGTTTGAGAGTATTGCAGGATTCATTGTTGTCCGCGCTGGCGGTGGGATAACTCCCGATTGGTCGTGCCAGCTCAACCTCGATGCAACCCAAAACCTCCGGTCGCGTGCCCTGCGGCATTGAACGACTCGCTCGTCTGTCAAATAGACAAGCATCGACCCACGCAGTAACATTTCCTGAGCCCGAACGGTGCGGGCGCGCATGGGCCGCGGCACTCATTCCTTCGCTATCCGAACGGTGATCATCGCGATTTTTCTCGCTCTTTGGCTTTGGCCTTCACAGGCGGACCCCCACGCTGGCCAAGCGGATGCCGTCGATCTTTCGGGCACGCCGACGGATCCGCTGAAGGCAGCGCCCGGCAAGGTGGTGGTGCTACTTTTCGTGCGGACGGATTGTCCGATCTCGAATCGCTACGCGCCGACGATCCAGAAGCTCAGCGCGCAGTATAGCGGCAAGGCGGTGTTCTGGCTGGTTTATCCAGACAAGGCAGAATCGCCCGAGGGGATCCGCAAGCACGAGCAAGATTTTGGCTACAAGCTTTCGGCTCTTCGCGACGTACGGCACGTGCTTGTCAGGGAAGGTCGCGCGCAGATTACGCCAGAAGCGGCTGTTTTCGATGCCAACCACCGGCTCGTCTATCACGGGCGCATCGACAACTTGTACGAGGATTTTGGCCGGGCGCGGACTGCGGCTACCACTCACGAGCTCGACGACGCGATCGTGGCGGCCATCAACGGCAAAATATTAGCGGTCGAGAACGCTCCAGCCGTCGGCTGTTACATCTCGGACCTCGAATGACGCGCAACTCGCAGGGAATCGTTGTATCCCTGGTCTGCTCCGCGCTGATCTCCGTTACGGCCGGGGCACACTACGCGAAGGCGGTGCGGCACGCCCGTACGCCTTCATCCAACGAACTATGTAGCGACGCGTCGCAACAAGTCACTTTCACTCGCGTCACTTTCACTGGTGATATAGCTCCGATCATTTTTCGCTCCTGCACGCCGTGCCACCGTCCCGGAGAGGCCGCACCGTTCTCTCTTCTCAGCTACGCGGACGCGAAGACCCACGCACATCAAATCGCCACGGTCACCGAACGACACATCATGCCGCCGTGGCTGCCTTCCCCGGACGATCCTAAATTTGCGGACGACCTGCGGCTGTCCGCCGGCGAGATCGCGCTGATCCAAGCCTGGGCCGAGCAAGGCGCCCTCGAGGGCGACCCGTCCGCTCTACTTCCCAAGCCGCAATTCGTCGAAGGGTGGCAGCTGGGCAAGCCCGATGTCATCGTTAAAGCCACCCAGGCTTTCACGCTTCCTCCGGGTGGCTCGGACACCTATTGGAATTTCGTCTTTCGCTCTCCTGTCGATCGAACCCGCTGGCTCAAGGCTATCGAAATCCGGCCGGGTGATAAGCGCCTGGTGCATCACGCGAACGTTCTCGTAGATCGCGGCCAAACTGCGCGGCTCCAGGAAAAACAACCAGGGTCTGGCTTCGGCGGCATGGAGCTGATTATTGAGTCGGAAGTTTTCGATCCGGACAGTCACTTTTTGTTCTGGAAGCCGGGCTCGGCGCCTTATGTGGAGCCCGACGGAATGGCCATTCGCCTCGACAAAAACACGGACCTGGTGCTGAACACGCACCTACAGCCTTCCGGCAAGACCGAAACGCTTCAGCCGACTCTCGGCCTGTATTTTACGGAGAAGCCAGCTACGCTGCACCCGATTCTTCTGCAGATGGAGAATGATCGACTGCTCGATATCCCTCCGGGCGATCAAGACTTTCTGGTCCGCGACGATTTCACTTTGCCGGTGGATGTGGATCTGCTCGCGATCTATCCGCACGCGCACTATCTGGGCAAGGACTTGCAGGCCTTGGCCACGCTGCCTGATGGAACGACCAAGTCGCTGATTCACATTGCACGGTGGGACTTGAACTGGCAGGCGGTCTACCGCTATGCCGAGCCTATGCTGCTGCCGAAGGGCACGACGATCTCGATGCGGTTTACGTACGATAATTCGGCCGAAAACATCCGCAATCCCAACCATCCGCCGCAGCGCGTCGTTTCGGGCAATCGGGCCAGTGACGAGATGGCTCATTTGTGGCTACAAGTTTTGCCGAGAGATTCGGCTGAAGCCGGAGTTGACCCGCGCGCCCTGATTCAGGAAGCAGTCGCGCGGCACAATCTCCAGAAAAATCCCGACGACTTCGAAGCCCACTACAACCTCGCGGCTCTTTTGCAAGTTCGTGGCGTACTCGCCGAATCTGCAGCGAACTTCGCGGAAGCGGTCCGCATTCGTCCCGAAAACGCCACGGCCAATAATGGGCTGGGCGCGGCGCTGCTCGCGGAGGGGCGCACGGCCGAATCAATTCCGTATCTGTCCGCTGCGCTGAGGGCTCGGCCGGACTACTTCGATGCGCACTACAATCTGGGCAACGCGCTGGCGTCGCAAGGCGATTTTACCGGAGCGCTTGTGCAGTTCCAGGCCGCCGTTCGATTGAATCCGGAGGATGCCAATGCCGAGGCGAACCTCGGTAGTGCGCTTGCCGTGACGGGAAATGAGAAAGAAGCTCGTTTACATTACGAGCGAGCTCTCCGGCTCAATCCCAAGCACGAACTCGCCCGCGAGAACCTGCGGCAGCTTGACCAAGGAAAGTCGGACAATCGCTAAAACAACTGCGTCCCATAAGTGGGACGGTTTCTGCCGGGAAACCTTACAAAAGCTACAAAATTGAGAGCCGCTTTAGTTGTCGCAAACGGTTAAGTCTGACTCGCCGTCCATCCTTGTTACTTGTTACTTCTTATAATTCGCGGGACATCGGAAACATTTCTCAGGGTGGGTCGTACCTGAGTCAGGATCCCTATTTTTTCCGTAAGGAGCCTTCAAGAAATCGACGAAAAGTTTTCGGTGCAGTCGTGACCGTCCGCTGACTGCCACGTCCTTTCACTTAGTAGGGATTTTTGGAAGAGAGGGGTTAAACGGATCGAGCTGCTTCCTGGTTTGGCCGCCGGAGCAGCTCCGATCTCCAGAAGACACACGCACCCTTGCGGGTGGGCGTTTCCCTTATTTAACCCCGCCTCATTTTAGAAGGCTCCCATTTCGGATTGCAAACTGTGAACAAGGGCCAAGTTGTTCACCGAAAGAGAGTTCGTCATGAGGCCCAGGATTAAATCGACTACGCAGTTCACCATCGGGTTTGCCCTCTGCATGCGCTCTTATCCTCCTGCGCTTCCACTGGCTACGCGCAGGGAATGTCTTCATCCCGTGTGCCCGCCGGGGGTCGCTATGCAAATTCACGACCAGACCCTGAACCACCCAGCATCGATACACTGGAAGCAATCCAATCGCAGGCGGCTCCTGCTGCTGCCGCAAAGCTCATGCGGGAACGATCTCTGTTCACGAACTCCGCCTGCCTGCAGCGCCATTAAGGAATTCCAGCGCTCGGAAAAGGCCGTGCACTCCGGTGATTTCCAGTCGGCCGCCGAGCACTTGCGAAAGGCTATTCAGATCGATCCAAATTTTGTGCAAGCGCACAACAACCTCGGAGCGAGCTACATCGAGCTGAATGAATGCGAAAGCGCCGTGACCGAGTTCCGGAAAGCGATCGATTTGGACTCCAAGCTTCAGGAGAGTTATCGCAATCTAGGTCTCGCGCTCTTCCTTCTGCGCCGCTATCCCGAGGCGGAAATTGCCGCTCGCCAGGCACTACAACTCGGTCCGCAACGCGGCTCCGCCCGATATACGCTGGTCGGATTCTCGCTGCCGAGGGCAGCGGCTCGGCTGAAGCCGAAGAGCTGCTGCGCCAATCCGTCGCCGAGAATGTCGACGCAAGATTGCCCTTGGCGCAGGTCCTGCTGAATAGAGGCGCCACGGAGCAAGCCGCCAGCGAACTGCGCGCGTATATGAGGTCCCCGGGTGCGAACCAGGCCCGCTTGGCGGCCGTGCAATATTGGCTGTCGAAGATAACCGAAACGAAAGTGGCCGCACCGAGTCCGGGTCCCGAGCACGGGTCGTGATCTGCGGGAAATAGAAACACGGGCTAACCGATACCCTAGTTCCGAATTTCTCGAAGGCCCGGGCAGGCGCGTGAGTCTCGCCTCGCGCCGCGTAGGGTCCGTTGGCGACGGTCGCCGCGCATCTTGGCCTGCTTTAGTGGCTATAAACAACTAATATAAAAGGAGTTACCTAGAAACCCGACTCACCGAACTTCCGGCCCTTGTGGACGCTTGTGGAAATGTTCGACCCCACTAGACTTGGGCGGAACGCCCGATTAGACTTACATATCCCAAATCAAATACAGAGGCAGGCTAATGAAACACTTGGTTCCATTTCCGCGCGAGTTGGCAGTCAATCTCAGGCGTCAGAACGAAACCGGTATGGGCTATCACGTCGTGTCCGTGACCCTGAAGAGCGGGAAGCGGTTTGACCAGGTGGTCGCCAGCGAAGGCTGCGTCATCCACGTGCGTGGTCATAAGGACGTCCCCTTTGCCCCTGACGATGTCGCCTCGGTGGCCGTGAACCACAAGCGCTGGAATTTTCGCGAAGAAATCTAGATAGCCGTCACCAGACGCTATCGCCTAGGCTGCTTAGCCGGCCAGTTCCCGTCCTCGGAGCTGGCTTTCTGCTTCTTTCCGTTCTGAAATTTCCACGTTTTGCACCATTCACAGCCTCCTCACACCACGTTAACGAACCTGGGAGCACCCTACGTCCTGCCAGTGGCAGCCCAATGCAGCTCCATTGACCAAAATTAACGAGGAGGACTCATGTCCAAGCAAGCGGCAGAACATCACCACAAAGCGGCCGAACATCATGACCACGCGGCTCGGCACCATCGCGAAGCTGCAGCACATCACGAAGCTGACAATCATGAAACAGCGGCCCACCACGCGCACACTGCGCAGGGCCATCTGCACCATGCCACGCATCACGCGGCGGAGGCGGCCAAGCTGCACGTTGAGCATCACGGGCACAAAGCGAAAGCAGCCGGCGCATAGATTGCGGGCGACCGTTTCGCGCGGGCGCTGGACTAGAAAGGTTGGGGGCAACCGATTTTAAGGCCGGCGCCGATTCGAGTAGAAAACAGAAACAGGGACAGCCAGGGACGAGGGCTTCGGGAAACGGTCAACCAGCCGAGCCGGGCCAATCGTTCCTGGCCTGGTCGCCTGTTCCGCATCCCGCTTACTTTCCTGCCGTGATCGTGGTCCACGGATACGCCTTCATGTCTCGCAGCTCAGATTTCTCCCAAGCCAGCTCTGGATGTTCTCGCAAATGCTTCGCCGCGAGGAAATCCATTCCGCAGGCATGTCCCGCCGCCGCAACAAATTCCATCTTGGATGCCATCGATGCGTCGGTAGCTTTGTTCTGCGCGGCGCCTGCCGTGCCGTAAGCCGGCTGCCACGATCCCGCGCCCGACCCGCGTGAGGAAAGTTCGAAGTGCCCGCACAAAGTCCGTTCGCTGGGTTCCGTTTTTCCTGTGACGCTGTCCACGTGGTCCGCCAGGAACTTCTCCGCCATCGGCACGTCGATCTTTCCTTTGTTGTCCGCCATCAGTTGTTCCCACCGCCGGTGCCGGGCGTTCGCGCTGTTGCCTTTGTCCGTCATCGCGAAGTCCGTTTCTTCCGCCGCCAATTTTGGATTGATCGGAAAATTGGAGCCTACGAAATATCCGTCGGTCTTGCGTTCCAGCGTCACGTTCTTCAATCCGAGTTCCAGGCTCGCGATTTCGTTCTTTTTGGTGTCGGCGATCAGCCAGTCGTTCGCGTATCCGCCGTTATTGCCTTCCTTGAAAATCCGTGCCACATCATCGATTGACGCCGAATACTGCATAGCCTTTCGCGCGCGCACGAATTCCGGCACCCCGTTGGTATCGAAACCGCGAAAGCCGGAAATCGTCGTCTCCGTAATCACCATGCCTGCTGCGTTCAGTCCGAAATCGTCGCCGCTGTGAATCAATCCGGGCAGTCCGTCCATCAGCAAGCGGTACCCGTGCGCCGGCGTGATGTCGAACGCGATCGTCCATCGCGAGCCATCCAGATAGTTGGTCCAATTATTGTGCGCGATCACCACTCGCCCGTCTTTCGTATAGCTCCCGACGGCCACAAACGCGCTGCAATGTTCCGGAGCGGTCACCGTGGGCAGCGACGCGAGCTTATGGGTTTTGTCGTATTCACCGACGTAGTAACTCCACTCCTGCGAAGCGTTCATGGTCACCACATCCCACACATCCAGCTTCACGCCCTGCGCGTTCAATCCGTCGGCGATTCCCTGCATCTCTTCGCGATATTCCTGTTCCACGTGCGGCCACAGTATGTTTTTCGACGCGTCGCGAAAGAAATTCCAGTCCTTCCCGTTGTCGTGCGTCAGTTCCAGCGCAAAAACCTTCTGCATATCCTGAATCTCGGCTGCCAGCAGATAGCCGTGCTGGTACCCGATCTCTGCCGGCGTTCCTTCCAGGTGCACGTGCGTCCACCCGTTCACCGCGGGGTGCCGGACCGCGCCTTTCAAGCGCTCGTCGGCCTTCGGCGTTTTGGATGCCGCGACGCTCGCCGCCAAAATCGCTCCGCAGATCAAAACGATCGCCGCCGTTCGCCGCATTCGCTCCTCCTAAAAAGGGTCTGAGAGTACCCCCTGATCGCGGGCGTATTCACGAGACCGGAAAGATCGAAGCTATCCCGCCAGGAATTCTCTGTCAAACAGCGCTCTTCATTCCTAAGAAAACTCTTGCGTGCAGGCGCACCGGATTCTGCTGGGAGTAAATCACTTAGCGTTGTTGATGTATTTCCCCACCTGCTCCTCGAGCAGTTCCAGCGGCAACCTGCCGTCGCGCAGGACCGCGTCGTGGAAGTCGCGAATGTCGAATTTCGGCCCGAGCTTTTGCTCCGCCTCTTTTCGCAATTCCAATATCTTGAGCTGTCCTGTCTTGTATGCCAACGCCTGCCCCGGCCAGGAGATATAGCGGTCTATCTCCGCCACGCGGTATTTCCGGCGCATGCGCACCGAAATAGTCGACAGCCTGTTCTCGAGTCCAGCCCATCGCATGGATGCCGGTGTCCACCACCAGCCGCACGGCGCGGAATCTCTCGCTGGCCAGTTCGCCGTAGCGGCTATAGGGATCGCGATACAACCCCAATTGTGAACCGAGCGATTCCGCATAGAGTGCCCAACCCTCTGCATACGCGCTGTTGCTATAGAATCTTCGAAACTCCGGCAGGCCCTGCTGCGACCTTGCCAACGATCCTTGAAAAATGTGTCCCGGCACTGCTTCGTGGAGCGTCAACGCTTCCTTGTCGTACCGCGCCTGCTTCTCCGGCTGATACGTGTTCAGATTAAACCAGCCTGGCACGCTTCCATCCGGCGCAGGCGCCTCGGCGTTGGAGGCTGTTGCTTGCTCGCGATCCTCTGGAATAGCCCGCACGCCATAGAGCATCATGGGGATGTGCTTGAATTGATTCGGCAGCTCCGGCTCGATAATTTTTGCCACGTTGCGGCAAAAAATCAGCATCTCTTCCTTGGAGCGAAAATGCTGCGCCGGATCGCTATCTAGTTTCTTGTCAAACTCACTTATGGTCCCCGTGAAGCCAGTCTCGCGCGCGACTGCGAGCATCTCCGTTTCGATGCGCTGCACCTCCGTCTCGCCGATCTTGTGAATTTCGTCCGGGCTGGTGTTCGTCGTGGTCAGCCTTCGAACCAGGATGGCGTATTCTTCGCGCCCGCCGGGCAGGCTGCTCAATCCAATCTGGGGGCGTGCTTTCGGCGCATATGTCGTTTGCAGAAACTCCAGCAGCTTCTTCCACGCAGGCACGAATTCTTTCTGGTAGGCGGCAACGGCTTCATCGCGCAGTTTTGTCTGCTGCTCCTTCGGGAAATTCGAAGGGAAATGGCGGAAGGCGATTAGCAACGGGGTGGTCGCCTGATCCTGCGCCACCTGGGCGGCGATTTGTTTGGTGACCAGGTCCACCACGAGGCGAGGTTGCGTCAGCCCGCGCGCGATCGATTCCTTCAGTATGTCGATGTTTTGATCCACATACACCGGAACCCCATGCAAACGCGCGAGCAGGTTCTCGTAGTCGTGAACGGTCCGCGCCGGCATGCGATCGATGGTTGTAAAGACCCGCGTATGCAAACCGAACAGTTGGCCTACCCGAAGCAGGTGCGTTTCCAGGTCCTCGGCTTCGAGTTGCAGTCGCAGGTCGTACTTCAGCAGCCGGACGCTAACGTCGTCCGCGCCCGAAATCTCCTGCGCTGGCAATTTCCCCAGCTCGCTGAGCGTTTCCTCTGCATGCTTCCGCCGCAGTTCCCGCCCCGCTTTCGACCAATCGTTCCACTTGTCCGCATTTTCGTAATGACCCGTCGTGGTGGCAAACTCCGGTTCGTCCTGCAGCTTGGTTTCAAAATAGTGCTTGAAAATTTTTTGCGCGGCGTCGGAAGTCTGTCCCACACTTTGCGCCGGGATCAGTCCAAGCAAGATCACCATCGGCGCGAATGCCAGGCGTCCCGGATTGCAACTCATCACCTACCTCGCTTCAAGTCTGGATTTTTTGTTGCCAAGAAGGCGAGATTCTAGCACGCCGACCGAGTACCCAGACGCTCCTGTCGGTGTACCCGGTTAGACGGGCAGATGGTATCGATCTGCCGGCACACACGCCTGAACAGAACGGGTCACCCGCCTAGACGCAAGAGGGACCGCGACAGAATGCTGGGGCGAGTAGTGTAAACGGATTCGCCACGCCGGCGTAAAAGCGGACACGACTGGTGTGTCTGTGCTACTTCCTATCTCGTGCCTAATTGCTCGACGGGTGGAAACGATTCCGGCGCCGTGAATGACCGTTCTGGCGGCTTCACGCCAGTTTGCAACGCCTGGTGCATGATCGTTACCGCGCGACCCGCGGTCGGCGGAATGACCACCGTCGCCGCTAACGTGCCGGTGCGCACCCACGTCTGACCGGTCTTCGGCACGCCGTCGCAACCCACGTAAGGGAGCCGCAGCCACCGGTCTCTCTCGGAGAGGTTGTCCATGCCTGAAAATGCTTTTCGCGCACCCATCGCCATCGCATCGTTTTGCGCGCCGACCGCGCTGATGACCACCTTCTGAGAGGTGTTCAAGCGCAGCCACGACTCCACGCTTCTCTGAGCGCTATCCTCTGTCCACTGCCCCCTCAGAGTGATTACCGGAATGCTCGGGGGCAAAGTCATCTGCATGCCCGTCGTACGATCCTTGGCCGCAAAATTTTCCGATGGCCCTTGAATGTGCAAAACTCCGCCGCCATCGCGCACCAAAGCCGCAAGCTGTGAACCTTGAATGCGCCCCACTTCTTTTTGATCTGCGCCAATCGTGAAGATCGGCAGTTTGGGAGCGGACCTGCGGATTTCCGGCAAATAGTCCGCCTCGCGGTTCAGCAGCACCCAGGGAATCCCGGCCTGCACCGCCGCGCGCGCCACCTGCGGCAGGCACGGCCCGCCGACAGGCTCACAGATAATCGCATCCGGGCGAGTGGCAGGGTCGGATTGAATGATCTTGAGCAATTGCGTGCCCTGCGTGATGGCATCGTTATCGGCGAAGATAACCTGTACGTCGCAGCCGAGACTGGCACCCGCCTGTTGGGCGGATGCCGCCTGCTCCAATTGGTAATCGTTTTCCCGGGTCATCAACGAAACGAGCAAACGCAGCTTTTTCATCGGCAAATCCCCTGCAACCGAATTTGGTCGGCCTTTCGGCTGACAATACCTCTGGAAGCGACGCAGCCGAATGAAACGTTTAACTCGTGTGTCATGATGCAAAACAAAGGTTTCGTAACGCTATATGATGGCTCAGTACATGCCCGCCTCCGTTGCTTCTGGCAAATCCGCTCTTCCTTCGTTCGGAGCGCGTGCCATTTCTTTAGTAGACCGCCTACCCTTCGTATGGTAGAGTGCCTACCCATGAACCGCAAGCAAAGCGCCTCGCGCCTCGAAATCATGCAGGGTACTCTCGATCTCATCATTCTGCGCACGCTCCGTTGGGGGCCAATGCACGGCCACGGAATCGCCAAATTCATCCAGCAATCTTCCGGCGACACCTTCAAAATCGAACATGGCTCCCTCTATCCGGCGCTGCAACGTCTTTTGCAGATGGGCTGGGTCGCTGCGGAATGGGGCACGTCCACTAACAATCGGCGAGCGCGCTTTTATCGCCTGACGCCCGCGGGCCGCAAACAACTCTCCACCGAGCACTCGAAATGGGAGCGCTTTAGCGAAGCGATCGCGCGGATTCTGCGTCCAGCTCCTTCAGAGGACGCGTAAGAAGCCGTTGGGCTTGAACGGAGCATCGTGATGGGTCTGACGCGAAGCCTTACCAAGTTTGGCGCCCTCTTTCGACGTAAGGAAATCGCTCGCGACCTCGACGACGAAATTCGCGCCCATATCGATATGCAAGTGACGGAAAATCTGGAGGACGGCATGGAACCAGAAGAAGCGCGTCACGCAGCGCACCGCAGCTTTGGGAGTGTCGCGCTGGCCCAGGAAGACAGCCGCGGCGTGTGGCTCTATCGGTGGTTCGATGATTTTGGCAAGGACCTGCGCTTTGCCGTTCGGATGCTGCTCAAGAACCGGGGTTTCAGCGCGGTCGCGGTCATTTCGTTGGCGCTCGGATTCGGGCTCAACACCACGATCTTTACGGTAGTCAACGCCATCTTGCTGAACCCGCTGCCGGTGCGTGACGTTTCGCGTCTCGTGGAACTCGACACCGTCGATACCAAGACCAAAGTAACGCAAACCAACTTTGACAAGCTCGGCATGTCGTTTCCGAATTTTGAGGACTATCGCCGCCAAAACGAAGTTCTGACCGATGTCGTCGCCTGGCTCACCCTTCCCGTCACCTGGAGCGGCGGTGCGGAACCCCGCCAGGTGCAGGCGTCGCTAGTGAGCGCGAATTATTTTGACGTACTGGGACTCGTTCCTGCGGCGGGCCGTTTTTTCTTTCGCGACGAAGACACTAAGCCGAACAGCAACACCGTCGCGGTGATCAGCTACGCTCTATGGACCAATAAATTCGGCTCGGATCCGAACGTCGTCGGGAAAACCGTGATTCTTAACGCCACTCCTTACACCGTCATCGGAATTGCTCCGCGCGGGTTCAAAGGCGCCATCTCGATCGGCAGCAGTGAACAAGTATGGATTCCCACCAGCATGGAGGAGCAAGTCCTTGCGGGATTCTTCGTCGAAAATTTTCACGACCGCCGCTTGCTTTCCATGACCACGTTCGGCCGGCTCAAACCGGGTATCGGCATTAAACAAGCCGAAGCCTCACTGCAGACCATCGCCGCCCGGCTCCAGAGCGAATACCCGAAAGACAATGCCGGCCGCAGCGTGGTGCTGACGCCGCTGGCCGAAACCGCCGTGGGGGTAAATCAGCACGACCAGTTCGCGCTTGCTGGCGCCACTATGCTCGTCGCCGTAGGCCTCGTACTGCTCATTGCCTGCGCCAACCTGGCCAATCTGCTTCTCGCTCAGGCCGCTCGCCGCGAAAAGGAGATGACCGTGCGAGCGGCGCTGGGAGCCGGCCGCGGACGCCTCCTCCGCCAGTTGTTGACAGAAAGCACGCTGCTTTCGCTCGCCGGCGCCGTCGTCGGCTTGGTGCTCGCCTATTGGGGACGCGGCCTGCTGTGGTCCTATCGCCCTTCGTTCATCCAGCAAAACGATGTGGACCTCGCGCTCGATTCGCATGTCTTGCTCTTCACTCTGGGCATCGCATTGCTAACCGGCGCACTTTTCGGCGCGGCACCGGCCATTAAGGCTTCCTCTCCCGATCTCGCGGACACTCTCAAGGCCGGTGGCCGCGGCAACTCGGTAGGATGGCGCAACAATCCACTGCGCAGTCTGCTCGTCGTTGTGGAGACCGCGCTCGCGCTGGTGGCACTGGTTGGCGCGGGCCTGTTCATCCGCAGCCAGCAGAATGCACAAAAAATCGATCCCGGATTCGAGTCCGAAAAACTCTTCATGATGGCCGTTGATCTGGGCGCGTTGCACTACCAGGAAGGCCGAGCTCAACAGTTCTACCGAAGCGTCGTCGAGCGCGCCAGCTCGGCGCCCGGAGTGCAATCGGCTACGATCGCCGCCAATTTTCCTATGGGCGGCGGATTTGCCCGCACTGTCTTTCCCGAGGGCCAGGACGAGGCCTCCGGTTATCGCGGCACCTTAACGCTGACCGACTCCGTCGCGCCAAATTATTTCGACACGCTTCGCATTCCCATCCTGGAGGGTCACGCATTCACCGACAACGACCGAAAAGAGACTCGCCAAGTGGCGGTCGTCAGCGATGCCATGGCGAAACACTTCTGGCCCAACGAAAGCGCGGTCGGCAAGCGCTTCCATTTCTTTGGCGATACCGGACTGCGCGAAATTGTGGGCGTGTCCGGCAACACTGTGCAGGGCCAGATCGGCGATCCGCCGCAGCCCGTCGCGTACTTGCCGATGACCCAGGAATATTCGCCGTTCGCCACTGTCCAAGTGCGCACAAAGGGCGATCCCGACGCCGCGGTTGGCACCGTGCGCAGCGTCGTGCAAGCGCTCGACACCAATCTCGCGATCACCAACGTGCAGACCATTCGCGAAATCATGAACCAGGCGTTGTGGGCCCCGCGCATGGGCGCAGCCTTACTCACACTGTTCGGCGGGTTGGCGCTGGTCCTCGCGGCTGTCGGAGTCTATGGTGTGCTGTCCTATTCGGTGAACCAGCAGCGCCACGAAATCGGAATACGCCGCGCGCTCGGCGCACAGGAAGGCGACGTCATGCGCCTGGTAGCGGGGCAGGGCATGCGCCTCGCGGTGGCCGGTCTCGTTCTCGGCCTCCTGCTTTCGGGCTTATTCGCGCGCCTGCTCGCCAGCCTGCTGTTCGACGTAAGCGCCATGGACCCCTGGACTTTCTTGGGCGTGACCACGGTCCTGCTGGTCGTCGCGCTGGTCGCCTGCTACATCCCAGCCCGCCGCGCCCTGCAAGTCGATCCACTCGTCGCGCTGCGCTACGACTGAACCGACCCCCGCCGCGGCTCCCTGCGATTTCGTTGTAGGCGCCGGGCTTCAGCCCGGCAAATCCCGCGGCGGCCGCCCGGGCCAAGACGGATTGTTAGAGTCACTCCGCGATGTGGAGCTTGCCGTCCTGCGCGCGAGTCTCCCACTCGATGCGCACCAGCCAGTCGAAGTGCATACCTTCAGCTTTGAGCCAAGCTTCCAGCACTTCTCGCGATTCCGCGTGAAACTCCACAAACATCTTGCCCTCCAGCATGTTGACCAGCACGCGGTCGGCACGCGCGGTGCCGCCGCACATCATGCGCTGCGCCAAATTCTCCGCTCCCTGCCGCGTAAGGCACGCCAATGTGTGTTGCGTCAGATATCGAGCCAATTCGAAGCCCCCAAGTTAGAGTTGAATTTCTATTATTCCATACACGCAGATCATCGTTGGATCGACTCCGAACCCCGATCTTTATTTGCGATTAATTCGCGAAGGCGATGACCTGGTAAGCTTTGGTGATGTTGGCGGTGACGCTCTTCGGAAAGGCGGGATCGAATTTGTCGGCATATTTCGCCACAAGCACCTTTGCGACTTGCTTCTGGGCTTCTTCCAGATTTGCGCCGCTGGAATAGGCTTGAGCAGTTTGGTCCATCAGGTCGTGCAAGTATTGCTTCCACAGCTCAAACTTTTCCTTGCCGCGCATCACGTCTCCGTGGCCGCCGAGTACCTGATCAAAATCGAGCTTCTCGGCATTATCCAGCGTGGTGATCCAATCGTAGGGATAACTGTCGCCCATAAACGGCGTCCAGCCGTGGAGCGCGTCGCCGGTCACCAGGACTTTTTCCTTCGGCAGATACACGAAGACGTCGCCGTTGGTGTGCGCGTTGCCCAGCCAGAACATTTCGACGGTGCGCGATTTGCGGTGCAGGATCAGGCTGTGGTCGAAGGTAAGCGTCGGCAGGGTCACCTGCATGCTCTTGAGTTCGGAGAAATAGTCTTGCGCCTGGGACAAATTGCTCTGCAGTTCCTGCTTTTGTTTCGGATCGGTTGCCGCCGCCAAATCCGTTTTCAGTTTTTCGATTTCCTGAGGCATGGTGGTGATCTCATGCTTTACGCGCGGAATACCACGCTGCTCGATATTCAAGCGCGTGGCTTCGGACGAAATAATCTCCACGCCCGCCGGCCAGGAACTCGGATACGCCTGGTTGCCTTGATAGTGATCCCAGTGAAAGTGCGTGTTTACGACGTAGCGTACGGGCTTGTCGGTGAGTTTTTTGATCTGCTCGATGAGCGCACGTGCAGCCGACGGTTTCGAGTGCGTGTCGACGACCAGCACGCTGTCGTCGAACAGAATAATTGCGGCGTTGCAGTTCACCTTGTACGCAGGCTTGGCGATGGCGGCGTAAACCCCATCGGCCATCGGCTTGATGTCGAACAGATCATCGGCAGCGGAAGTGCTAACCGCCAAGAGCAGCAGAAGTCCGGCAAGGTACAGAGAACGCTTCATGGAGTTCCCCTTGGTACTGAGAATTCGCAGATTGCGCGCGCAGCCTACTACACACCACTCGGCCCGTAAAGCAAATCAGCAGTGGGCGACGATTGGATCGGTCAACCACCGATTAATCGTGACAATTGGCCAAAAAAAGGCGGGTACGACGAATAGAAAAACTAGACCTGGGCGTAACCACCGTCGACGAACAGTTCGATGCCGGCGATGTAACTGGCATCATCGGAAGCCAGGAAGGAGACGGCTTTGGCAATTTCATCGCTGGTGCCCATGCGGCCCATGGGTACGCCGCTGACGAGGCCGGCTTTGAGTTGCTTTTCCTCTTCCGCGTTTTTTACGAGACCACTGACGCCGGGGGTCTCGATTGGACCTGGGCTTACCGCGTTAACACGAATGTGGCGGTCCTTCAGGTCCGCAGTCCATGAGCGCGCGAAAGAACGAACAGCGGCTTTGGTCGCGCTGTACACGCTGAACGCCGGCATTCCCTTCATCGAAACAATCGAGGCATTGAGAATGATGGAAGCTCCGTCTTTCATCAGCGGCAAGGCTTTTTGCACTGTGAAAAGAAGTCCCTTGACGTTGCTGTTGAAGGTCTTGTCGAAATGTTCTTCGGTGATCGATCCGAGGGGAGCAAACTCTCCGCCGCCGGCGTTGGCGAAGAGAATGTCGATGCGGCCTTTTTGCTGCTTGACCGTGTCGTAGAGACGATCGAGATCGGCCAGATTGGCGACATCGCCGCGCACCGCGGTCACATTCTTGCCGATCTGCTTTACGGCGGCGTCGAGTTCGGCCTGGCGCCGGCCGGTAATGAACACGTAGGCGCCTTCGTCGGCGAGCCTCTTGGCTGTGGCCAAGCCGATGCCGCTGTTGCCTCCGGTAACGACAGCTATTTTTCCTTCGTGCTTGGTCATACGGTGCTCCTTTGCGTGATCTGCGCGAGCGGAGGCGCAGCTTGTAATCGCACCGTACAGATGTTTGCGGGGAAGCAAGCGTTGCACGATTTGTCAATTCAATATAGAGCGATCAAGTCTTGAACTGTTTAGAAAAATCGCGTGCAATGCGCAGATTTGAATCTACTTAACGGCGTCTTTCAGGGGCGGCTCGTCGGTGTGACCTGCGGTAGCGAAGATCGCAATGCCTCCGACGAGCAAAATTGTGCCGACGAGTCCTGGCACAATACTCGTTTTAGTCTCCACCGTTTTTGGTTCCATTTACGTCGAGGCACCCGTGGGCGCCTTGGGAACGGCAACCGTGATCTCTGGTCTCTACCGCAGCCAGGCGTTACAAAAGATTCTTGCGCCGATACAACGCAAGGCCCGCGGAGGTCAGCTTCGCCAACTCGCGGAACAGAGCGGGTTCCGGCCCCGTGAAGTTGAAGCAAGAGAGTCCTTGCATGCGCTTCTTGAGTTCCGGAGACACTTTCTTGCGCAGCGACGCATCCCAGTACAGCGGCATAAGGTGGAAACTCACGTACGCCCTGCCAGAGATCACCGCGCCAAAGAATAGCGGCTTGCCTTTATACGTGGGTGCTTTCGTCTCCAGATAGAAGCGGCTGCGCGTGTCCGCGTTCACATTCAGATGCTTCACGTGCGGCGCAAAAATCCTCTTCAGGGCAAAAAACGCGGCGGCGAAATTGTCGGCGCGGTCCACCACTTCCAACGCCCCGGCGCGTAAGGTATTTTTCTGTGTCAAGACGACTCTCCTTCATGCAACTGCTCAACGGCGGGCCTCACAACATTGGGCACAACAACTCTTGCGTGCGAGTATAAGGGTTAGAGGGGACTTGGCAAAGCAAGGAAGCCACGAAGCGCGCGTTTGGGTTACGCGGCAATTTTGCCCACTTGCGCTTCGATTCTCGCGAGCCGCAAATAGTTGCCGGAGCACCTGCATTTCCGTCGATTCCGCCTTCGCATGGCCTCAGGTGCAGATCGATTCGAAACCTAAGTCGAGTGCGGCGGCGGCATTTCTTCGGGCGAACAGGGAGCGAGTCGGGCGTGCCGGTATCTGGGCAGTTCTAGCAACGTTCACCAAGATGACCGCTTTCGCGACAAAGCGTCCCATAAGCGGTCGATTCTGCCACGAGCTCGATCTCGTGCCGTGCCCTCTATGCCATGTATTTTCTTATACATACGTTCGATCATACGGTGGCGATTGGCCTGCGATTTAGCTCTTCGCTATGAGCGCAGCACCCGTTACCTTTTACTCAGACTTGAGCTCGCTCGATGGTGCCGCCCACCGCGGCCTGCTACTCCGAGCCCGAGAGGGCGACCCAGAAGCCTTCGCTGAGATGGTGTCGCCGTTTGTGCCAACCATGACTCAGCGAGCGCGCCGCCTGACGGGCAACGCCGCTGACGCGGAGGATGTGAGCCAGGAAGCCTTGCTCAAAGCGTGGTCCCGCCTGGAACAATTTTCCGGCAATCAGGACGAGAACGGAGACGACTTTCGAGCGTGGTTGGCGCGCATCGCGGGGAACACCTCCATCGACGTCTTGCGCCAACGGCGCGACGGTAAGCTCCTGTCGCTGGAAGAGCCCCGCGGTTCGGCGGAAGAGACGCTAGGCAGCGGCATTGCTGTTCGTGATGACAATCCCGAAGAGCGTTGCGCGCGCCGCGAAATGGGGCGGATGCTGGCCGAGGCGATCCTGCAACTGCCCGCCGATTTGCGACAAGCGTGTTTGTTACGCGACGTAATGCACTATTCGTCGCAGGAAGTAGCCGACCGGCTGCAGATTTCTGTGGTGGCCGTCCGCCTTCGCTTGTTCCGTGCTCGTCGAAGGCTGCGCGAGAAATTGGAAGACGCGTTGCGGCCCAAGAAGCAGCGTGTCGATGGAAGCGCCTCTGCGGCTCGAAGACGCGGCCGAGCTACCGAAAAAGACAATTCAGGTTTCCTTCCGCTCCGCACCATGACCGGCTACGCCTCCGGAGATTGAGACTTGAGTCGTCCCTCACTTCCGGTATTCCATACCAGAAATATGCCTCCGCGTGGCACTGAAACCGACCGCTAGCCTAGTCCTACTCCTACGTCAGCGTCGAAGCCTAATTATCCCCTTATTTATCCGCATGTTGCGGGGGCATCGTGGCCCATCCTCAGACATCTAACAGAGTGAGGCTAAAGGGCCATGAAGAAACAATACGCAGTAATCGCAGGTTTGCTTTTGACGGCGTTGCTGTCCGCGGCGCCCGCTTGGGCTGCTCAGACAGCACGTCCGGGTTCGTTGAACTATGTGGAAGGGCAAGTATCGGTTGCGAATCAGCCGGTAGGCGCAAAATCGATCGGCTCCGTGGAGCTGGAGCCGGGACAATCCCTCGTGACCGGCATCGGTAAGGCGGAGTTGCTGCTTACTCCAGGAGTCTTCTTCCGCGTTGGGGACAACAGTTCCGCGAGGATGATTTCCCCGAATCTGACTGACACCGAAGTCGAGCTAGTTCACGGCAACGCGCTCGTGGAAGTGACCGATCTGTACCGCGAGAACAACTTTCGAGTCATCGAAGATGGCAAGTCCACACAACTCGTCAAGGACGGGCTGTATGATTTTGACGCGGATCATGATCAAGTCCGCGTATTCGACGGCCAGGCGGTCATTCAAGATGGCAACAAGCAGGTCAAGATCAAGGGAGGGCACGAAGTCAGCTTTAACGACGAGCCGCTCAAGACTCAAAAGTTCGACAAAAAGAGTTTTGAGTCGTCCGATCTGTACCGCTGGACGAGTTTACGGTCCTCGTATTTAGCCGAAGCCAACGTCGACGCAGCCCGAAACTACGTTGTGGGCGGTCCTGGATGGTTTGGCGATGGATGGTATTGGGATCCGTGGTTCAGCGGCTACACGTTCATTCCGGGCGATGGAATCTTCTACAGCCCGTTTGGCTGGGGATTCTATTCGCCGGGATTCGTCTGGGGTGCTCCGTTCTTTTATGGCGGACACTATTTCCACCACTTCGCCGGCGACTACCACGCTTGGGGTCCGGGATATCACTACGGGTTGCCATACCGCTATGGAAATGGAGTGCGCTACGGAGCACGGCCAGCGGCGGGAGCTTCTGGCTTTCGTGGGGGATCTGCGCCACATGGGTTTAGCGGAGGCGGCTTTTCCGGTGGCGGATTCCACGGCGGCGGAGGCTTCCACCGGTAAGTAAGGTCGCAGTCAGATAGTTGCAGATGCAAGAGGCGGGACACGGTGTCCCGCCTCTTCTTTTTTGCAGTCGAGTTGGTTCATGCAGCATCGTCTGAACTCCGCAGGGAGGCCGCGAATAGCGAAATCGTGAACCAGAGTTTTCGCGTTGACACGCACAGTTCGAGGTGCTAAAAACCGCGAGTAATGCCCTCTGGTGGTAAGTCTCTTACCACGATGCGGCGCATCACGCGAGTGAGGCAGCAGACCTGCCTGGCAGGGCAGGCTGCAGGCCGCTGAGGGTTTGGCCTGTATCACCCCACCACCCCGGGAGGTGAGAACCTCGGTTTTCACCTCCTTTTGATTGATCTCGCACTCACGCATCGACTTTTGCTTATCCATACGAGCAAGTAAGAACCAACGGGCCGTTCCTTATTTCAACTTCAAGTCTTCTTTGGTGGAGTTCGCTGGAAGCAATGACTGGGAGCCTGCACAGGGCGTCGGCTAAAATGTGAACTTGCTCCTTGGAGGGCCTCGGCCGATGCCTTTGGAGACCGGCAAACCCCCGTTGTTGTCGCTGAACCGCGTCACGGTCATCCGCGGTGAACGCGCCGCGCTTGCCGACGTTACGCTGCGCATTGGCGCCGGCGAACATATCTGCATTCTTGGCCCCAACGGATGCGGAAAATCCACTCTGATCAAGACCATCACGCGCGAGTGCTACCCGCTGGCGAACGAGGGCTCGTCGATCTCCATTCTCGGCCGTGAGCGCTGGAACATCTTTGAATTGAGATCGCTGCTCGGCATCGTTTCGCCAGACTTGCTGGCTTCCTGCACCACCGACGCGACCGGCCGCGACGTCGTGCTGTCGGGGTTTTTCAGCAGCACGCGCATCTTTCCCCACCACGCGCCGAATCCTGAATTATTGGTACGCAGCGATGCCGCTCTGCGGCGGCTGGGCATCGCGCACCTCGAGGATCGCTCCGTCGCCCACATGTCCTCGGGCGAGGCCAAGCGCACCCTGATCGCCCGCGCTCTGGTGCACGATCCACAGGCGCTGCTCTTCGATGAGCCCAGCAACGCTCTGGACATCGGCGCGCAAGTGCAACTACGCGACACCATGCGCGAGCTCGCGCAATCGGGGCTGGGTATCTTGCTGGTGACGCATCATGTGGCCGAAATCATTCCAGAGATCGAGCGAGTCGTGCTTTTGCGGGAAGGTCACATTGTCGCCGACGGCCCGAAGGACGAAATCCTGACCGCGGCGAGCCTGAGCGACCTCTTTGGCGTGCGCGTGCAAATCGGCCGGCAAGAAGGCTACTTCCACTTGTATTGATTACCGTGCTGGGGCAGATCTCGGCCGGCTCCGTGAGCTCACTCTCCACAATCACAATCCGAGATAAGACCTTGTAACGGACGACGTTCGCTTACTGTACCAACGACCGGTAACTTGTTGTCGGCTCAGTCAAGTACAAACGCGTGAGTTACTGACGCGGATTGTTTAGGCTTGGTCAGACGGAAGGCGAGGACCACATGAAAACTGCCAATCGCCGCGTCTGCGTTTTCTTTGGTCTCGTGCTTTTCCTGACGCCGCTAGCCACCCCCGCCCCCCGTGCTCACGCGTTTCCCAAACAGCAAACGCAAGTCGATGACGACGCCACCAGCGCGGAGGAAAAGCCCTTTGTTGATCTCATGCTGGAGGTGCATTGCGATCGCTGTACGAAGGTTACCTTCGAATACCCATTGGCTCTCCGTGGGAAATACAACTTCGGAACGGTCCTCTCCAACGTTCTCGGCTGCCCGCTGACGGACGCAAACCTATCCCCCTCAGACTTTGATCAATCCGAGTTGCTTAGCGCGCGGTGCATTCTTCCTTTGCATCGCTCTCGTCTTGTGGAGACCGGAAACATTGACCTTCAGCCGCTCAAGGATATTCAGAAGGCCGAGCCAAATATTCCTTTCGCGGTCACTCTATGGATCACGCGCCAGGACTTTCTGCGCTGCAACCCCGAGCCTGAGCATCTGCTTCGGACATCAGAAAGTGCAACCTGCCTCTATTCGCTGAACAACGCTCGTAACTCGCCGGCTACTCTTCGTCCGGAATTTGGTTATGGCCGGGCACAAGTGCTGCGCTTGACCGGCATTCTGGGATCTCTGCTCTTCATCCCGATTGCACTGACATTCTGGTTCCGCCGCCGGGCCGTGACCGCTCCAGACGAGGCCAAGCCTGCCGTATCATTTGCCTATCGCCGATTTCTTACCTGGACCGCACTCCTCGGCCTGCTCGTCTGGTGGGCCGCCGCCGACTTGTTGAAAGCCGCGGACTTCATTTCATTTTTGTTTCCCGTCGGACCGCGGAGCGATGCTTCCTTTGGTGTGATCTTTCCCTGGGTATTGTTGTGGATTCCTCCGGTGGTCGTTTATTTCTTGTGCCTCGCTCTTTCCTTGCCGATGCGGGCCTTGCGCGGAACCCAGGACACGCAAAGACAGCTCTTGCATCAGTCTTTTTGGGCCGTGGGCCGATTCGTGTTTCCCGTTTCGTTGATCGGCCTCGGCACGATGGAGATGTTTCACTCCGCTCGCCTTGGCGTGCTACTCCTCGCGGCAGGCGTCGTTGCCGGCAAGATTGCCAATCGCAAGATCGCTCGCGCGCATGGCATCGAACTCCATGCCCTGACTTCCGGCGAACTCCGCGACCGCGCTTTCTCCTTGGCCCAACGGGCCGGCACAACTCTGCATCAGTTATACGTCCTGCCTGCCGAACGCCTGCGCATGGCCAATGCTTTTGCTCATGCGGCCCAGAACATCTTTCTGACCGACTACTTGGTGAAGCATCTGAGCAAGGCTGAAGTGGACGCCGTGGTCGGTCACGAGATCGCGCACCTCCAGCACAAACACCTGGGACGCCGGATGACGGTAATCTTCCTCGCCGTTTTCGGCCTTGCTTTCGGCGCCGGTTTCCTGGAGTACTGGCTTCCGGCGGGGTTGCCAAATGGCCCCATTTGCTACGCGATCTTGCTCTTGGTGAGTTTTTTTCTTTCGCGTCGCAACGAATTTGCTGCCGACGCCGGCTCCGTGAAGCTGACCGGAGATGCCGAAGCAATGATCACCGCCCTGGCGAGGCTGACGCGTCTAAATACCGTCCCGCTGCAATGGAGCAAGCTTGACGAGAAATTGCTAACCCATCCTTCGACCCTGCGACGCATCAGACGTATTGCGCATCAGGCAGGCATTTCCGAAGCTCGTATTGCTGACCTACTCGGCCAATCCCTTGTACCGCCGGCGGAAACCTACGCTATTCCGCCCACCGCGTTACCCACCGGCAAATTGTTCTCCACACAGTACAAAAGACAACTTTCGCAGAGGATCGCGTGGGCGGTAATACTCACTACGACCTTGGTCCCCGCCGTCGTCGCGGGCTTCGCTCACTGGGCGCACCTGGAGGGCTCAATTTGCTGGGCGGTCTACGCTCTAGGGGTTTTTCTTACAATCGTCGCCAATTTCGTGTTGCTCAACTTTCTGCCGATGCTCGGCGTCGGGAAGCTCGAGCACATACTTCGCGAGAAATTTCGCGTGGAGCGCGCCTCTGCAGCCGGCAGCGGCGGCATTTTTGTGAGTCTCGCACCTGATTCTGGACCGCGCGTCTACGAGGGAAACTGGAGCTGGGATCTCGGATTTCTTTCCATCACCGATGGGCGACTTTCCTACCTCGGGGAGGAAGCGCGCTTCGTCCTTAGGCGGGATGAAATCACTTCTGTTTGGATCGGGCCTGGACCCGCGGGCTGGTTTCGAACTCCCTCATTGTATGTGTCCTGGGCCGATTCAGCCGGGCGGCACGGCACGTTCAATCTGCGCCCGTTGAGCGTTCGCTCCATGCGCGAGATGTCTCGCAAGACTCTGCTCCTCGTCCGCGACCTCCAAGCTTGGCTTCACAACTCGCTCTCTTCGACGAATCCGGTCTTTGCGGCGGAAAGCGCTCCAGGAGAGAAACTAGGCCCCCCAGCTTTCGGCCAGGTAACCGGCATGTCGCCGCAAACCCTGGTTCGTGGCCAATTTCTCGCCCATGATTTCCTTGTGAACACGGTGCTGGCCACCGGCGTAATCCTTCTTTTTGGACTTGGATTCCCACTTTTCGATGATCTCAGCCGATCAACGGACCCGGCAGATCTACATCCCGCTCTCGGCGGACTCTACGTTCTTCTCGTCGTCTGGCTAGTCCGCTTCCTCGTGTTGCTGCCTTACTGGCGGGACCCCGGCGAGAATTCGTCGTCGGGCGCGGTGGCATATACCGCGGTCACATCTAAAACCAATTCTGGCATTTGAGTAGCTTACAAAGATCCGAAGCGCTGCAGCGGAAATGGCGAGGGTCAGAGGAATTCGCGGGCCTTCTTGTTACTTGTCTGTGTTATCCGTCCGAGCTCTGCTGGCCCCTCGCGCTTCGGGGTGTCTCGGCGTCCAATCTTCCGGGGGGAAAGCCACGCGCCAAAACGTCGGATGCGGCGAAGAAAATTCCAGGCCAATCTCGGCCTTGCCCGAACGTACCGGCCCCAGAAAAGCCACATGGCACTCGTGCTCTTCCTGCGTCTTTTTATGCTGCAACTGAACCAGGCTGCCGCTGGTGAGCCGCGATTGCAATAAAACCAGTGCCCCGTGGGCGTTAATGGCCAGTGTTTCGGTTTCTTCCTCGACCGGCTTACCTTGCGCGTCGGTACCACGAATGCGCACCGGGACCTGCATCAGCACGCGCTGACTCCGGCGTCGCGCCCCCGTACTTGTCGGCGTATTCGTGACTTGCGCCATGCCAACCTCACCTAGCTCAACTATACCCCGCCAGGGTCCAATGTCGAGCGGCACGAGCGGTCGGGTATCCAAAGATGATAAGGGGGTGAAATGAGGCCGTTCGTCTAGCTGCGCTGGTCGATCGGCACGTAGTGCCGCGTGTCGTAACCGAGATAAATTTGCCGCGGCCGCGCGATTTTCTGCTCGGGATCGAGCAGCATCTCTTCCCACTGCGCGATCCAGCCCGAGGTGCGCGGAATCGCGAACAACACCGGAAACATGGTCGAGGGAAAGCCCATCGATTGGTAGATCAGCCCGGTATAAAAATCCACGTTGGGATAGAGCTTGCGCTTCACGAAGTAATCGTCTTCCAGCGCGATGCGCTCGCACTCCAGCGCGATCTCCAGCAGCGGATTCTTACCCATCAGGTCGAATACTTCGTAAGCGACCTTCTTGATAATGCGCGCCCGCGGGTCGTAATTCTTGTACACCCGATGGCCGAAGCCCATGAGCTTGGTTTCGCCGGCCTTTACGCGCTTGATAAATTCCGGAACCTTTTGCACCGATCCGATTTCCATCAGCATGCGCACAACTTCTTCGTTCGCCCCGCCATGCAGCGGGCCATAAAGCGCGGCAATCGCGGCGGCGGCCGCCGAATACGGATCGACATGCGAACTGCCCACTCCGCGGATCGTATTGGTGGAACAATTCTGCTCGTGGTCGGCGTGCAAAATGAACAGAACATCCAGCGCATGTTCCAGGGTCGGATTTGCCCGGTAGCGCGCCTCGGTGGTGCGAAACAACATGTTCAGGAAATTTCCGGGATAGCTCAACTCGTTGTCCGGATACACGAACGGCATGCCCAACGAATGCCGATACGAGAACGCCGCGATCGTCGGCATCTTCCCGATCAAGCGATAGGTCTGCTTCTTCCGCGACTCCACGCTGAAGATGTCTTTGGCATCGTGATAGTAGGTGGAGAGCGCCGCGATCGTCGAAATCATCATGCCCATGGGATGGGCGTCGTAATGGAAGCCGTCGAGGAATTTCTTGATGCTCTCATGGATGAACGTGTGATGCGTGATGTTATATGTCCAGGTCTTCAATTCCGACGGTGTGGGTAGTTCGCCGTTCAGCAAGAGATACGCAGTTTCCAGATACGTGCTCTTTTCGGCGAGATCTTCGATCGGGTAACCCCGGTAGCGCAGGATTCCCGCGTCACCGTCGATGTAGGTCACCTTGCTGACGCAGGACGCCGTGTTATTGAAGGCCGGATCGTAGCTCATCATGCCGAAATCAGCGCCATCGACCTTGATCTGGCGCAGATCCATAGCGCGAATGGTGTCGTGCTTGATGGGAATTTCGTAGCTCTTCCCGGTGCGATTGTCGGTGACCGTCAGTGTTTCTCGACCGACGGAAGGCGTTTCGGCCTTGCGGGCTGGCGTCGCTGCGGTTGTTGAGGAGTCCATAAGCCGTTCCTTGGGGGCAGCCGAGGCCAAAGCCCCGCTACGTAGCTACTCTACACCAAAGGCGAACTGCCGGGAATGGCCGCGCGAACAGGCCCGAACAAGTGCCTGAATCGAAAGGAATAGGGCGCGGCCCCGGCCACCGGGCGGTCGCTGGCGGCCTCCGCTAGATGCACCTCTTGACAATAGTCGTTATAACGAGTATAATCACTTCGTTCGATTTCACGACCTTGGAGGTAGCACATGATTACCATTCGTAAGAGCGGCGACCGCGGACGCGCCAACCACGGCTGGCTGGATACTCATTTCTCGTTTTCGTTCGCCGATTATTTCGATCCCGAGCACGTCCAGTTTCGTACCCTGCGTGTAATGAACGATGACCGCGTCGCCGGTGGCGGCGGCTTCCCCATGCACCCGCACCGCGATATGGAAATCGTGACCTACGTCCTGGAGGGCGCCCTGGAGCACCGCGACAGCATGGGCAACGGCTCGGTGATCAAGCCCGGCGACATCCAGTACATGAGCGCAGGCACCGGCGTTACGCACAGCGAGTTCAACGCGTCGAAGACCAACGCGGTGCACCTGTACCAGATCTGGATGATGCCGGAAAAGCGTGGCCTCAAGCCGGCCTACGACCAGAAAAACTTCACCGAAGCCGAAAAGCGCGGAAAGCTCTGCCTGATCGCCTCGCCAGATGGTCGCGAAGGCTCGGTCAAGATCCGCCAGGACAACGAGCTGTACGCCACGGTGCTCAGCGAAGGCGTTTCCGTAAAGCACACCCTGAAGCCCGATCGTCACGCCTACGTGCAGGTAGCCCGCGGCTCCGTCAAACTAAACGGCAAACCGCTCGACATCGGCGACGGCGCCGCAATCTCCGCCGAAAAAACAGTCGAGCTAACCGGAGTCAAAGACGCCGAAGTCCTGCTCTTCGACCTGGCATGAGGGTCGCTGGGCCTGCAGGGGCGCGGCAGCGCTGCGCCCCAATCATCCAGCGGCCGCGGTCTGACAGTCTGCTCTTTAGGAGGTCGGGGCTTCAGCCCCGACATAAATGTTCGTTAACGAGGGCTTTAGCCCCTGAAGAAAACCCTCACAGCATTTTTTCGAAACCTGTTAAGCGCCAAGAGTTCCTGCCCTACCCGTTTGTCCGCTGGAACTCCCGCATAAAGCTGGTCAACGCCTGCACCGCCTCAGGCGCGACCGCATTATAAAGCGACACGCGCATGCCACCGACAGACCGATGCCCAGGCGTGCCCACGATCCCGGCAGCTTCCGCATCCTTCCCAAATTTCTTTTCCTTCGCTTCGTCGCCGCCGGCCACCCGAAACACCACGTTCATGCGCGACCGCGCAGCCCTCTCGACCGGGCAAACGTAGTAGCCATTGCTCGAATCGATCGCGTCATACAGCACCTTGGCTTTCGTTTCGTTCCGCTTCTCGATCGCAGTGATCCCGCCCTCCGCCTCGATCCACTCCATCACCAATCCGATGATGTAAATCGCGAACGTCGGCGGCGTGTGATACAGGGACTTCTCCTTGATGTGCGTGCGGTATTGCAGAATCGTGGGAAGGTTCTTATCGGCGCGCTCCGCCAAATCCTTGCGGATGATGACCACGGTCGCGCCGCTAGGTCCAAGATTTTTCTGCGCGCCCGCAAAAATCATCCCAAACTTTTTCACGTCCACCGGCCGCGAGGCGATGTCAGACGACATGTCCGCTACCAACGGCGCGCCGCCAGTTTCCGGCAGCGAATGCCACTGCGTCCCCTCGATCGTGTTGTTCGTGCACATATGCACGTAAGAAGGCTCAGCCGAGAGCTTGATTTCATCCGCACGCGGCAAGCGCGCGAACTTCTCGGCTTCCGTTGACGCAGCGACGGTGTGCAGGATGCCCTTCTTCAATTCACCAAGCGCCTTCGCCGTCCACATCCCGGTGTTGATCAAGTCCACGGGCTTCCCCGCCAGCGCAAGGTTCATCGGCGCCATGGCGAATTGCAAACTCCCGCCACCCTGCAGGAATAGCACCGCGTACTCTTCCGGAATCGACAAATGCTTGCGAAGTCCAGCTTCGGCGGCCGCATTGATTCCTTCAAATTCTGGCGACCGGTGGCTCATCTCCATCACCGACATGCCGGTCCCGCGCCAGTCGAGCAACTCCTCGCGAATGCGCTCCAGCACCGAAAGCGGCAAAGCCGCCGGCCCCGCATTGAAATTGTAGGCGCGCTTGACGCCCCGCTCCGAAACAGTAGTCGAACTCACGATGGGTAATTCCTTTCTCTGAAATATCCGCGCCAGCCCCAGATCCACGTCGCAAGAGCTTGCCGACCCTCCAGAATAGCAGAGATGATTGTACGAAAAACATCGTCGCCGCGCGAAACGACCGATACTTTGGGTGGAGTCGTTTTCTCAACCGGGTGTATCGTTGACGTAGAAGCCATCGAGGCTGCGCCAAGAGATTTAAAGATGAAAGCTCGAAGAAAACTCGCTCGGCAGAAGAAAGCTGCCAGGAAAGTCGCGGAGATTATGTACGCGTCGTTGCAGCAGTTCTCGGCAGAAGAGCAGGAAAGAAGAATCAGCGAAATCCACAAAATCGCCGCAAAGACTCAGTCACCTGTAGCCGCCGGGCTTTAGCCCGGCGAACAAAGGTTTTTACCCTGGGTGCTATGTTGTGTCGCCTGCCAGCGCGAACTCCACCCGCCGCCGCATCGGATCAATCCGTTCCGCCCGCACCCGCACACGATCGCCATGCTGCCAAATCAGCTGCTTCGGCTTCGCGCCACGGCCACGCTGCTGGCCTCGGCCTCCACCCCCACGTCGGCCATCTCCGCCCGGCATCGCTACAATCGCATGATCCTTCTCGCGATACATGCACCGCGCCCCCGCCGCCTCTTCCAACGCATTGATCGGCAATAACCCTTCCACGAAAACTTCAAATAGCTCCACAAAGCATCCATATTTCTGCACCGAAATAATCAACCCGTCGTATTCCTCGCCAAGATGCTGCTCCATAAACTGCGCGGTCTTCCAATCCATCAATTCGCGTTCGGCCCCAGCCGCGCGCCGTTCTGCTTCCGATGACTCCGCCGCAATCTCTTCCAACTGGCCGTGAGAGTACACAACAGCCTCAGCATCCGGAGCGCGTTTCGGCGCAGCAGGCGCAGCCTCGTGAGGATGCTCCAGCGCCCACTTCAACGTGCGATGCACAATCAAATCGGGATACCGCCGAATCGGCGAAGTAAAATGCGTGTACTCCTCAAATCCCAGCGCAAAATGCCCCAGCGGATCAGCCGCATACCGCGCCTGCTTCAGCGATCGCAGCATCAAGTACGAAATGATCCGCTCCTCCGGCTTGCCGGCGATCTTCTTCACCAGCCGCTGGTAATGCTGCGGCGTTATCCGCAGGTCCGCCGATGGGCCCGGCAAAGCCACGCGCATTCCCCGCTCGCGCCCATGCCCATAGGAATCCGGCCGCCCAGCCTTCGCCGGCGCAGGCACACGTCCATGCCGCACCGCCACCTCCCGCTGGTGCAAATTCTCAACGCCTAGCGAATACCCAAACGCCCGCGCCAACTCCTCAAACTCCAAAACCTTCTTCGCATCCGGCTTCTCATGCACCCGATGCAGCGAAGCGATCCCGCGCTTCAACAAATACCCATCCACCGCGCGATTCGCCGCCAGCATGAACTCCTCGATCAGCCGGTGCGCAATGTTGCGTTCGCTACGCCCGATGCTGATCATTTTCTGCTGATCGTCGAATTCGATCACCCGTTCCGGCAAATCGAAATCGATCGACCCATGCTCGTTGCGCCGCGCATTCAGCAGCAGCGCCAGTTCCTTCATGTTGCGAAAATGCGGCGCCAGCGAAGCGTACCGCGCCGTGGCTTCGGCATCCCCTTCAATCACCTTATTGACGTTGGTGTAAGTCATGCGCTCGGCAGACCGAATGACGCCCGACGTCATCCGCGCGCCCCGCATATTCCCCGCGGCATCGAAGTCCATCAGCGCGCTCATCACCAGCCGGTCTTCCTGCGGCTTCAGCGAACACATCCCATTCGAGAGCGCTTCCGGCAGCATGGGCACCGCCCGATCCGGAAAATAAACCGACGTCCCCCGCAGCCGCGCCTCACCGTCCAGCGGCATCGCCGTCCGCACGTAGTGCGCCACGTCCGCAATGTGCACTTGCAGGTGCCATCCGCCGTCCCCGCGCCGGTCCACGTAAACGGCATCGTCAAAATCGCGCGCGGTCTCGCCATCAATGGTCACGATCGGCAAATGCCGGAAATCCTCCCGCCCCGCTCGATCCGCATCCGCAACCGGCAAAGCCCGCCGCTCCGCTTCCTCCAAAACCTCCCCGGGAAAAACATGCGGTAGATGATGTTTGCGAATAATGATCTCGATATCGACGCCGAGATCCCCGGGCCGCCCCAGAATCTCGATCACCCGCCCAGTCGGCGACGCCCCGCCGCGCGGATACCGCACCAATTCCACATTAACGACGGCCCCGTCCAGCACCTCCATATGCGCCGTCCGCTGCCCTCGTCCCTCCGCTGTCTCCCTGTACGGGGTTCGTCCCAAGCCCAGTTTCTTCGCCAGCTCCGGCGTCAGCTCATTCCCAGGAGGAATCTCGATCGCGTGCTGCATGCGCGCGTCATACGGCAACACGCTGTTGCCACGCGGCCCGTACCGAAACTGTCCCACCACCGTCGGATGCGCCCGCCCCAGCACCCGCACGATGCGCCCCTCAGCCCGCTGCGGCCCCACCCCGGAACCCGTCCGCAGGATTTTCGCCACTACCCGGTCGCCGTGCATCGCATCCTCGACCGAATCCCGCGGGATGAAAATGTCCCCGGCAAACTGCGGCATCGGCGTGTCCGGCACCACAAACCCGTACCCGTCATGATGCAAAACCAGCCGCCCCGCGATCTCGTCCCGCCGCGGCGCGCCCTCCTGCCCCGAACGATTTTCATGACGGTTGTCATCCCGAATCCCCGCGGTTTTTGCAGGGTGAGGGATCTGCTTTTTGGCCTTTGCGCTGTCACTCGGCAGGATGTCAACGCCGCCAGTTGAGGTCGTAAGCGACGATCCGGCGTGGAGCGATGACCCAATCCGACTCTGCGCTTCACGCTCGGGCTTCAAGCCCGCCAGGTGGTACCGCCCGCCCGGTAGCTCCCTGATCGCCCCCCTCTTTCTCAAGCTGGTGAGCATTTTGGTTAACGGCCGTCGGTCGGCCTTGCTCAAGCGCAACCCCCGGGCAATCTCGTCGGTCGAAGCCGGATCTCTTCTAACTTGTAGAAAACGCAATATGTTATCGGAACTCAACTGTGAGGGACGTGGCATAAGCAGAGCGAGGGCGGACGAGCGGCTGCGCCGCACCGCGGATTCTACTCAATTTTTTTTCATCCGAGCGAAACTTTTTTCGCCTTTCCGGGGTTTCATACCCAGGCCAACACACGACCGGCTGGCCGCCCTCCGTCAGGCTAGCCGGACTTTCCCCGAAAGGGGAAAACCGAGAGGCGGGACGACCTGGCCCGCCTCTCTTCTTTTTATCCCACTTTTATAAGGCTATCGATCATCGATAGCCTCGACTCAAATATGCTCGTTTGTGCCCACGATTTTGATATTGTCAGGACACGTTCCACTCATTGTCAGGACTTGGTCCGCACGTTCACGAAAACTCGCAATATGTCATTCCGAACCCCGTTCGGTTTTGAACGGGGTGAGGAACCTGCTTTTTCCTTTGTTTTTTTCGACCAGAGGATCGCCCGCCAAGATCTGCCTATTTCAGCAAGGTGCAAAAATGCCTTGACATGTATATACATGTATGGTAAACTGTTTTGTGAACGTCAAGCCAATTTCGCGACGTCCTTCGAGCATTCCCGCCCCTCAGCGGTGCGTGATTTTCTCCACAAACTACCCTGGCGCGAAGTCCTTTAGAATCAATACTTATGAATGTCTATCAAAACAAACGACTTTAAGCTCCTTTAGAATTCACACTTACGAGAAAAGGCAGGGGGAGGGGTAACCAGAAAGTTATCGCGCCACCGTGCTAAGAAACGGGTAATGGCTTGCGGCGCCCATGAAGAACAGCATCGGAAAAGACAGCCAGAACGACTGCGCGCGCTAGAAATCCCCAGCGCATCATGCGCTCCGCTTCGGGAGGCATCGGCGTGCCCTGCTCGGCCGCCGCTCGCGTCCAGCGATCAGCCGTTTTTGCACGCGCCACACCACGCCCCAGGTATTGAGCAGCATCACCAGTCCGAGTCCGCCACCGACGCTGATCGCCAGATGTTGGTTCGAGGAAGTCTGGCCCGCCGTTGAGGGCCAGCACGATCCACGACGCGGCCACCACAACGAGGCAATTCCGATGGTCCGCACCCAGGGGCTGTCGAGGATCCCTTTCGCAGGAAGCTGCAACGCGTAGATCAGCGCGTACGCACGACCCACACCAGCAGCCACCAGCCGAACCATCGCAAGGTCAGCGAGGGATCGCCGGCGTTGTGGGCGTCACTGGAAAGCAGGTGAAAAAATACCGCATACCCACGACCACCGTCACCAGCGCGGACCAGCGGAACCACGCCATCGCCCGCGACATCAGCGCCGGATAAACCTTTACCCGCACCGGCGGCTCCAGGTTCTTCATCGTGGGCTGCCAACGAGATTGAAGAAATACAGCAGCCCGATCCAGATAATGCCGAAGATGAAGTGCAGCCAGCGCAGCGCGATGAATTCGTTGGGGACCGATCGCTCAGGAAACTGAAGTGAGGCTTCCACGCGGGAAACGAGAGGTCAGCGACGAGAACCAATGAAAGAGGCATCGCGTGAACCTCCGAGGCGGTCAACATATGCGCGTCACGGTAACGGATTGCCAGACCAGCCCGTCAATTTCAGGCCACGCAACAAGCCCTCGCTTCTGGACGCCAGAGGCGCAGAGTATGTGTGGCAACGGCACGACCCGGCTTCAGCCAGGCCGTAAGACATTGGCCGTCAATCCGGCTTTAGCAGCTGAGGAACTATCTCGGGAGCGCATCCGCTTGCTCTCGAGCCTGGGTGGCGCATATGATTCTGGCGGTTCGCGGTGCAAGCAAAGCGTCCAGCCGGCTGCATACGCAGTCGAAGAGCAAAATGCAGGCGCCGGGCTTTAGCCCGGCCAGCCGAGACGGCTTCTACACGCCGATCTTGCGAGGGAATGATGAAACGAGCCTCGCGGTTTTCGTTGCTTTTCTTCTTGCCGCGCTGCCGGCGGCAGCGCAGGACTGGGCCAAGGCCCAGCTTGCCAAGTCGCCGCGCCACAGCGAATGGGTCACCGTGAAGCACGACGGCCGCTCGGTCGAGACCTTCGTGGTCTACCCCGAGTCGAAGGACAAAAGCCCGGTCGTGCTGGTCATCCATGAAATCTTCGGCATGACCGATTGGGTGCAAGATCTGGCCGATCAGGTGGCCGAAGCGGGTTACATTGCGGTCGCACCTGATCTGCTCTCCGGCATGGGACCCAACGGCGGGCGCAGTTCGTCTTTCGCCGAAGGCAAGACCAACGAAGCGGTAAGCCATCTCAATCCCGATCAGGTCACCGCGGATCTCAACGCCGCTGCGGACTACGGCCTGAAGTTTCCGGCGTCTAATGGCAAGCTGTTTGTCGCCGGATTTTGTTGGGGCGGAGGGCAATCGTTCCGCTTCGCGACCAATCGCGCCGACCTAGCGGCCGCGTTTGTTTTCTACGGCCCGCCGCCAGATAAAGACGCGATGGCGCGCATCAAGGCTCCCGTTTACGGCTTTTACGCCGGAGAAGACGCGCGAATCGGCGCCACTGTTCCCGGCACGATCGAAACGATGAAAGCCGCCGGCAAGACCTACGAACCGGTGACCTACGAAGGCGCCGGCCACGGCTTCATGCGCGCCGGCGAAGCCCCCGACGCGAGCGACGCCAACCGCAAAGCCCGCACCGAAGCTTGGGCGCGCTGGAAGAGCTGCTGGCAAAGGCAAATAGGCGCGGGCATTTCGGCCCGGCTTTCGCCGAGATGCCGACCGGTTTTTTGCGTAATGAAAAGTTTGTGCGTCGCTTGGTTATCTCGGCTTGTCGATGGGCAGCCTCTGGCATGGGCCTGGCGATTGGTTTCGACTCCGTCGATTCAGGTGACTCTATGGGGAAGATCTATGCAGGCACATCCGGTTGGGCTTACGCGACTTGGAAGCCGGACTTCTATCCGGCGAAGCTAGCTTCGGCGAAGTTCCTTATCACTACTCCTCGCGGCTGAACACCGTGGAGGTGAATTATACCTTCCGGCGTTTCCCCACCGAGAAACTACTGCGCGGCTGGATGGAAGCCACGCCTGCCGGACTTCAAATTCGCCATCAAAGCCAATCAGAAAATCACGCACATCAAGCGGCTGAGCGACGTCGGCGGACTTCACTTCCGAGTTCGTCGCCTCGTTGCAGCCTCTCGACGCGGAGAAAAAGCTGGGCCCGGTGCTGTTCCAATTGCCGCCATTTTTGAAATGCGACCTGGCGCTGCTTAAGGATTTTCTGGCCGGACTTCCGCGATGCTTGCGGGGCGCCTTTGAGTTTCGACACGCGTCCTGGTTCAGCGAGGAAGTCTACGAGGTTCTGCGGGAAGCCAACGTGGCGCTGTGTCAAGCCGAGAGCGAGAAGCTGGAAACGCCCGACGTGCAGACCGCTGATTTCGCGTACCTGCGCCTGCGCAAGGAAGATTATTCCGCCAACGCCCGCAAGGCGCTCACGACAAGGTCGCAGAGCTCGCCAAAAGCGGCGACGTGTTCGTCTACTTCAAACACGAAGATACGGCCGAAGGCGCTTTGTACGCCGAGGGGCTGCTGCAGTCGCTGCCAACGAGCCCAAGCCTGACCTCGAGCCAGGGGTGAGGCAGCCAGAAATGAAACGCTTCAAAGCGGTTTGCCTGTGCCCAGAAGGACTCCAGTAATAGCGCGGGGGCCGAGAGCCTGCCGACGCGCGGGGTCGGGTAATCTACTTTTTCCGCCGCGCTACACCTTTCCCTGTATTGCCGCTCTCGGAATATTATCTATTAGATGAGTGCGCGCTGGCCGTCTCGAGACTGAGCCTCGCGGCGTCAAGGAGAGCGATTATGCGATTTGGACCTTTTCTGGGTTTAGCGATACTTCTTGTGATTTTTTGGGCCGGCGGATTTGTATTTTTTCACGTCGCCGGATTCATGATTCACCTGTTGCTGATTTTTGCCGTGATTTCGTTGATGGTTCACTTGTTCACCGGCAGCGCCAGGACCGCCGGAGAGCGCCCGGCCGCTCTGAGTATTGAAGTCGAGCTGGTTTGGCGATCGTGCGGGTGTTGAGATCCTTCACCTATCCTTATCGGATAGGCTCAGGATGACATGCGAGGCACCCCACGTGATCGGCATCCCAGGACAGGGTCGCCGAGCGTGGCGCTGCTCAGAACTTCGCATAACTTAATAGATCTACTTTTTTCCTTCGATGAGTTGCAGTATTTCTTGCGCGGATTTCACGCCGCGGTATTGCGCTTCCTCGAAGATCGAAATCCCGCTTAGGTCGGAATTTGCAAACAAGAGTCGGTCTTGGCGTTTTGTCAGGCGCTGGCGTTCGGCTGAGAAAATCGATCCCGGAACGGGCCGGACCATGGCATGGCCCATGCGCATGATGTCGATGCGCGAAACGCACTTCCGGATGTCGGAGTGGACTCTTTCCAGATCGTGAAGAATGGCCTCCTTCCAGTACGCCCAATCCTTCTCGAGCAGGAATCGCCGATTTTGTGCGGGATCGCCTTCGGCCAGCGCCCAGTAGAAGGTCCAAACCGTCTTGTCGATGTGCGAGCGAATGCTCTGGTGCGTGGCGTCCACGTAGCCGAGCGAGGGTGAGTCGAGGAAGACCGTGTCCCATGTTGGCTCGGCGCCACGTGCGTCGGGCAACCGATCGAGCGTTAAGTTTGCGGTGAGCCACGGCGAGTAAACGAAATCGTGCACGGGAGAAACTTCTCGACAAGATAAGGAGCGAGGAACGTGGGCGCGGCGAAGATTACGAATTCGGATTGGAATTGCGTGTCGCCGGTTTCGACGGTGACTCCTCGCGGATTTGGAGTGATGCGATGCACCATTTGGTTGGTGCGGACGTTTTCGCCGACGCGTTCAAGGAGACGACGGGTGATCCAGCCGTTGCCTTCGGGCCAGGTGAGCGGACCTTTTTCTTCGGCTTCACGCGAGGAGAAATAGTGGATGCCGGCCCACGCGGATGTGTCTTTGGCCAGCGCGCCGTAATCGTCGCGGCAGGCGTAGTTCATGTACCAGTTTACGAGCGGGGAATCGATATTTTGTTGGCGGAGCCACTCGGAAAACGAGATGCGATCTAGATCGGCGAAACGGCTTGAACGGCCTAGTTCGAGCGGGATGGTGAATTCGCCGCTGCTTCTATATTTGGTGAAAATCTCTTCCAGGCGCTGAAATTGTTCGCGGTCTTTTGGTTTTAGTCCGATGGCGGGTTCGATGCCTTCCTGCCATCGGCCGTAGAGGAAGAGGCGCTCTTGCGGCGAGAAGCAGAGATAGCGCTCGTTCCACTGTCCGTTTTTTAAAACACCTAAATCTTCGAATAGTTCGCGCACGTAGATTGCTTTTGGACCTGGCACTGGCACGTAGTGCGCGGCCCATGGATATGCGGTGATTTCGTTTTCTCCCCAGCGGGCGTTTCCGCCTGCGGCCTCGTTCATTTCCAGAAGAACGAAATCGGTGAAGCCTCGTTTACGCAGGCGCCAGGCGGCGCTCAGGCCGGCGATGCCGCCGCCTACGATGACGACTCCGACTCTCTCGTCTCGCTTCGGAGCGGGGAAGCTTGCGTGATCGCGTAGGAGATGTCCGGCTTGGAATGAATCGTTTACGAATGAGCCTGCGATCGGACGATCACTTTTTTGGGAGAGACCGATTAGGGCGGCGCTGCTGAGTCCTAGGAATTGGCGGCGATCCATTTTCTCTACACGTTCTCATGACGGCGGAGTGAATGATGAGAATTTTCTTTTGGGCTCACCATCCGTGCGGCCATGAGGCTCGGTTGAAGTTGGATCTAAACCCGCACCCGCGCTTAGTTGATCGACTCCCTCAGCGGCTAAAGCCGATAGGTGTGGTTGCGTTACGGCACGGCTGAAGCCGTGCCCTCCCGGCGCGTGTTGGTCGGACTCGATTGAAGTTGGACCTACCCCGCCCTTTGAAATGCACAAAGGTGCGGCACCCGGGCCCGCGCTTTGTTGATCTACTCCTCAGCGGCTAAAGCCGAGAGGTTTGGCTGCGTTACGGCACGGCTGAAGCCGTGCCCTCCCGTTTCCACGGAGGATCGATAGTGGACTGTCCACGAAAAAAGCACGGTCCGGATGTATTGATCGGGCTCGGGGACCCGCAGAATGCCGCAGTCGTGGGCATGGTGTGGGCATGGGTGACACTTTCATCTAAACCCCGCGGTCTTGGAGACCGCGGCTACAGGGTGGGCCATTCGTGTTCTTGTGTTTGGGCTGAGATGTTTGCATGGATGGCGAACACAGATAGGAATGGCTGTGCCACAAACCTTTTAGTGGCTGATGTCTTTCCAGTCTTGGTCGTAGAGGCGGACTAGAACCTGGTCGTTGAGTTGGTTGGGAGGGACTTGCATGGGGGCCATGTCTGGGGGGAATTGAAACATCAGCGGGATGCCTTTTACATCGACGAATCGCAGGCCTGACGGCAGGGAAGTTGGCGGCGTGTATTCGTGGGTGGAGGCTAGCACGAATCCCCATTCGCCGAACGAGGGGACGTAGACGTGGTAGGGGTAGGTGCGCAAGCCCGCTTGATTTAGTGTTGCGGCGATGCACCAGAAGGAATCGCGGGCGAACATCGGTGAGGTGCTCTGGACCACGATTAGCCCTGGACGCTTAGATGGCGTGCTACGGCTCGGTAGAACGCGGTGGTGTAGAGCTTGCCGAGGGAATAATTTGTGGGGTCGGGGAAATCGATGACGATGAAATCGAAGCTGTCGGTGTTGGAATCGACCCAGGGGAAGGCATCGGCGTTGATGATGTGAAGTTTTGGGGAGAGCAGCGATTTTTGATTCAGCTGCGTGAGCATCGCGTTGGTTGAGAAAATGCGGGTCATTTCGGGATCGAGGTCCACGAGGGTGATGCTTTCGATCTGGGGATATTTCAGGATTTCGCGGACGGCCAGGCCGTCGCCACCACCTAGCACGAGGACGCGGCGCGGGGCGGGGATGCTGGCGAGGCCGGGATGAATCAGCGCTTCGTGGTAGCGGTATTCGTCGCGGGAGCTGAATTGCAGGTGGCTGTTGAGGAAGAGGCGGAGGTCGTCTTTGAAACGCGTGAGGACTAGATGCTGGTAGCGGGAGTCGCGGGCGAAAATGATTTCGTCGGCGTATATATTTTCTTCGGCGGTGGCGGTGATTTTTTTGGCTTGGGCCATGCCGATGCCGAGGCCGCAGAGGACGACTACGCAGGCTACGCGCAAGGCACGGGCGGTGGGAAGCTGCTCGGCGAACAGGAACGTGCTCCATAGCGCGACTGCGGCGTTGATGATGCCGAACAGCATCGCTGAACGCACCAGGCCGAGGCGCGGGACGAGGAGGATCGGAAAGAGGAGGGAGGCTCCCAGCGCGCCGAGGTAGTCGAAGGTCAGGACGTGGGCGATTACGTCTCGGAAATCGTAGCGGTCTTTCACGATGCGCATGAGCAGCGGGATTTCCAGGCCTACGAGAACGCCCATGACGATGACCAGGGCGTAGAGGATTAGCTCGAAGCCTTGGGTGAAGGCGAAGGCCAGCATCAGGAGGGCGGAGGAGAAGCCACCGATTACGCCGAGGAGGAGTTCGACGAGGACGATTTGATATACGAGGCCGCGATTCAGGTAGCGGGAGAGGGCGCTGCCCAGGCCCATGGCGAAGAGGTAAGTGCCGATTACGGTGGAGAATTGGAGGACACTGTCGCCGAGGAGGTAGCTGGCTAGCGTGCCGGCTACCAGCTCATAGATCAGGCCGCAGGCGGCTACCAGGAGGACGGAGATGAAGAGGAGGATGCCCATTGGCTATGGCGTCAGGTCTGGGTCGATCGTGAACGGGGAATTGCGCTCGCTCGGGGGGCGGGTGCCGGGCGCGTCGGTTGAGGTCCTTCGCTTCGCTCAGGATGACAGTTTGTTTCGTGGGGTCGGTTTTTCAAATCACGCTCTCGAGTCCGTCAAATTGCGCTCGCTCGGGGGGCGAGTGCTGGGCGGGTCGGTTGAGGTCCTTCGCTTCGCTCAGGATGACAGTTTGTTTCGTGCGGGCGGTTTTTCAAATCACTCTCTTGAGTACGGGAAATTGCGCTCGCTCGGGAAGTGAGTGGCGGGCGCGTCGGTTGAGGTCCTTCGCTTCGCTCAGGATGACAGGTTGTTTTGTGGGGTTGGTTTTTCAAATCACTCTTTCTCGAGTACGGGAAATTACGCTCGCTTGGGGGGTGGTGCTGGGCGCGTCGGTTGAGGTCCTTCGCTTCGCTCAGGATGACAGGTTGTTTTGTGGGGTTGGTTTTTCAAATCACTCTATCTCGAGGACGGGGAATTGCGCTCGCTCGGGGGGCGAGCGGCGGGCGGGTCGGTTGAGGTCCTTCGCTTCGCTCAGGATGACAGTTTGTTTCGTGGGGTCGGTTTTTCAAATCACTCTACTCGAGTCCGTCAAATTGCGGCGGATTTGCCGCTTCGTGGGCAGCGTTGCGCATGTTCACGTGTGCATAGACAGGGGTGTCTGTGC